>CAZZBZ010000070.1:10720-16835 GCA_964653025.1 uncultured Verrucomicrobiota bacterium | reverse complement strand
GCCCGGGTGGCGAAACTGGCAGACGCGCTAGATTCAGGGTCTAGTGGCCGCAAGGCTGTGCAGGTTCAAGTCCTGTCCCGGGCACCATTTTCTTTTTCTGAATCACTTGGATTCACGGTTGGGAAATCCAATGGGAGAACTGGCAATCGGTGAGTCGTGAACCGTTGAACCAACACCTGAATAGACAACTTCTTCCACGGCCATGGCGATCTTGACACGGTTGCGTGATGCGCGGGAGCGCTGGCTCTCGCCGAAGGCGACGGATCGCCAGAAGCGGGGTGCCGCGGGCGAGGCGGCCGCCGAGAGCTTCCTTCGTCGTACGGGTCTCAAGATCCTCGTCCGTCGCTACCAGTGCCGCTACGGGGAGGTGGATCTCGTCGCCCGGGACAAGGACATCCTCGTCTTCATCGAAGTGAAAACCCGTCATTCCGCGGCGTTTGGCGATCCCGCGCAGGCCGTGACCCCGGAGAAGCAGCGCCACATCAGCCGCGTCGCGCTCCACTACCTGCGCGCAATCGGGAATCCCCAGATTCCGGTGCGCTTCGACATCGTGGAGGTGCTCGATGATCTGGCGGTCCCCACCTGCCGTCACCTGCCCGACGCTTTTTCCATGGCTGAGCCCTACATCTATTGAACTTCAGGGCTGGACGGGTTGACTGTCTGCTCAAGCGTAGCGGCCGTGCTTGTCGAGGAGGCCGATGATGAACTGGTAGGTCTCCCAGCTCACCTGCGGGGGAACCGAGTGGTCGGAGTGGTAGATGTAGCTCTTGGTTGCCATCCCGGCGGCGAGTTTGGAGCGGACCTCCTCCTCGATTTTCGCGCGGTCGTTGGTCATCATCACCATCACGTTCACGTTTCCGAAGAAGGTGAGGCGGTCGCCGTACTTCGGGCAGAGCTTGCGGATGTCCATGTTCGCCTTCGCCTCGAGGGGTTGGAGCGAATCGAACCCGGCGGCCACGTAGTGGTCCATCACGGCGTTCACGTCGCCGTCGGTGTGGTAGATAAACTTCATCCGGTGGGCGTGGGCCCAGTCGGCGAGGCGCTTGTGGTCGGGCCAGATAAGGTTCTTGTACATCCGCGGCGAGCAGAAGGTGGCGTGGTTGAACGCCATATCCCCGTAGATGAAGAGGCCGTCGGGTTCGATTCCCGTGGCCATCACCGCGTCGAAGTTGCGCAGGAGGACCGTGGTGAAGGTCTCAGAGACGTCGCGGACCCAATCGGGGTCCTCGGCCATGGCGATCATCGTGATCGCGTCCCCCATGAGGGAGCGGGTGCACTCGAAGCTTTCGGCCCCGGCGAGGTAGGTCCATTTACCCCTGGCGCGCGCGCGGGCGTAGTTGCGCTTCGCGGCCTCGGGGTCCAGTTGGATGCCGTCGGCCAGGAAGGCCGGCTTGAAGACCTTCTCCCACTTCTCGCGGGAGTCGCAGTCGAAGCCAAGGTGCTCGGGCGTGCCGGCCTTGCCGCGCCAGTAGCGGAGAAGGGCGCCGTTGCCGTCACGGAAGACCATCGTCTCCTTGTCCTGGCGGACGAACTCCCTGAAGTCGCTGCCGAAAGCCTTGGGCCAGGCCCAGCAAAGGCCGGCTAGGTCGCACCCAAGGATGTCGAGCGCGACCTGGGCGTCGCCCGGCATCCCCTCGTTCTGCCAGCGTTCGATGGTTTCGTTCCAGAAGCTCTCCATCCTGGGGATACGGTCGTGGTCCTGTCGCGCGAAGGCGCGGTTCATGCGCTCCCGTCCGGTCAGCGTGGTCTTGCTCATGGGTGCCGTATCAAAGCACAACCCCCATCGCGTTCAACGACGTTCTCGGGCCTATCGGACAGGTTGAGAGACGGGGTGTTGCGGCGTGACTCATCCCTCGTCGGGATCGTAGTTGAGGTTGGGACGGAGCCAGCGCTCGGCGGTCTTGAGGTCCATGCCCTTGCGGCGGTGGTAGTCGGCCACCTGGTCTCGGCCGATCCGCCCGACGGAAAAATACTTTGCCTGCGGGTGGGAGAAGATCATGCCGCAGACGGAGCTGCCGGGCCACATCGCCATGTTCTCGGTGAGGCGGATGCCGGTGCGCTCCGTCGCCCCGAGCAGTTCGAAGAGTTTCAGCTTCTCCGAGTGGTCGGGACAGGCGGGGTAGCCGGGGGCGGGGCGAATGCCGCGGTATTTCTCCGCGAGGAGTTCCTCGGGAGAGAGATTTTCCGTGACGCCGAAACCCCAGTCGTCGCGCGCCTTCTTGTGGATCCACTCGGCGAAGGCTTCTGCGAGGCGGTCCCCGAGCGCCTCCGCCATGATCGCATGGTAGTCGTCGTTTTCTGCCTGGAAAGATTTCACAAGGGCCTCCATCCCGTGGCCGGCGGTGACCGCGAAGAGGCCAAGCCAGTCGGGAACCCCGCTTTCGCGCGGGGCCACAAAATCGGCAAGGGCGCGGTAGGGCTGGCCCTCGGGCTTCTCCACCTGCTCGCGCAGGGTGTGGATCATCGCAACGGGAAAGCGCCGGGTCTCGTCCGTGAAGAGTTCGATGTCGTCGCCGACCGAGCCGGCGGGAAAGAAGGCGTAGACCCCGCTTGCGGTGAGGGTCTTCTCTCGGATGATGCGGTCGAGGAGCTTCCGTCCGTCGTCGTAAAGCTCACGCGCTCGCGTACCAACCTTCGGGTCCTCGAAGATCTTCGGGTAGCGACCGCGGATCTCCCATGCGTGGAAGAAGGGGGACCAGTCGATGAACGGCACGAGGTCGGAGAGGGGAATCTCCTTCAAATCTCGAACGCCGTTGAAGGCGGGACGGGGTGGGGGATGGGCCTTCCCGTCCGGTTGAAAGCGTCGCGCGCGGGCGGCCTCGATGGGGAGGAGCTTGGTCGCGGCACGGCGCCCGGCGTGCTCCTTGCGCAACTCCTCCTGCTCGCGGCGGTTTTTGGCGTCGAACTCGGTCCGCGTGCGCGCATTGAGGAGCCCGCTGGCCACCCCCACGGCCCGCGAGGCGTCGAGGACATGGACGACCGGGGCGGAGTACTTCTGGGCGATGCGGATCGCGGTGTGCGCCTTGCTGGTGGTCGCCCCGCCGATCAGGAGCGGGATCTTGAAACCTTCGCGCTCGAGTTCCGCGGCAACGTGGGCCATCTCGTCGAGGGAGGGGGTGATCAGGCCGCTCAACCCGATCAGGTCCACCTTCTTCTCCCGTGCGGTCTCGAGGATTTTCTCGCAGGGGGTCATCACGCCGAGGTCGATCACCTCGAAGTTGTTGCAGGCGAGAACGATGCTCACGATGTTCTTGCCGATGTCATGGACATCGCCCTTGACGGTCGCGAGGAGGATGCGGCCCTGCGAGCCGGTGCCGCCCCCCTTCTTCTCCGTCTCCATGAAGGGAAGGAGAATGGCGACGGCCTTTTTCATCACGCGAGCGCTCTTGACGACCTGCGGGAGGAACATCTTTCCGGCGCCGAAGAGGTCGCCCACGATTCCCATGCCGCGCATGAGGGGACCCTCGATGACCTCGATCGGGCGGGTGAACTTCTGGCGGGCCTCCTCGGTGTCGGCCTCGACATGGTCGGCGATGCCCTTCACGAGGGCGTGGGCGAGGCGGTCCTCGACGGAGAGCGAGCGCCAGTCGGCCTCCTCCTTCACAGCTGCGGGTCCGGGTTCCTTGCCCTTGAGGGTCTCGGCGAACTGGACGAGGCGCTCGGTGGCGTCAGGGCGACGGTTGAGAAGGACATCCTCCACCCGCTCGCGAAGGTCGAGGGGGATCTGCTCGTACACGGCAAGCTGGCCGGCATTCACGATGGCCATGTCGAGCCCGGCCTGGATCGCGTGGTAGAGGAATGCGGAGTGCATTGCCTCGCGGACGGGGTTGTTTCCCCGGAACGAGAACGACACGTTGCTCACCCCCCCGCTCGCCAGCGTGCCGGGACAGGAGGCTTTCAAGCGGCGGATCGACTCGATGAAGTTGACCGCGTAGGCGTTGTGCTCCTCGATCCCGGTGGCGACGGTGAGGACATTCGTATCGAAGATGATGTCCTCGGGTGGAAACCCAAGATCCTTCGTGAGGATGCGCCAGGCGCGCTCGCAGATCTCGACCTTGCGATCGAGGGTGTCGGCCTGCCCGCGCTCGTCGAAGGCCATGACGACCACGCCGGCGCCGTAGCGGCGGACGAGTCGGGCGCGCTCGCGGAAGGCTTCCTCCCCCTCCTTGAGGCTGATCGAGTTGACGATGGACTTGCCCTGGGTGCACTTGAGACCCGCCTCGATCACGGACCACTTCGAGCTGTCGATCATCACGGGGACGCGTGCGATCTCGGGCTCCGAGGCGATGAGGTGCAGGAAGCGGGTTATCGCAACCTCGGAATCGAGGAGGGCCTCGTCCATGTTCACGTCGATGATGTTCGCGCCGCCCTCGACCTGCTGGCGCGCGATAGTGAGGGCATCCTCGTAACGGCCTTCGCGGATGAGCTTGGCGAACTTCGGGGAGCCGGCGACGTTGGTGCGCTCGCCGACGAGGGCGAAGCCCGTTTCGGGGCCGAGGGTGGTGGGTTCGAGTCCGCTGAAGCGGGGTCTCCGCGGGGGAGGCGAGGGGTTGCGCGGGGCGACGTCCCCGACGGCGCGGGCGATGGCGCGGATGTGGTCAGGGGTGGTGCCACAGCAGCCGCCGGCGAAATTCAACCAGCCGCGGGTGGCAAACTCGCGGAGGAAGGCGGCCATGCGCTCGGGGGTCTCATCGAACTCGCCGAAGGCGTTCGGGAGGCCGGCGTTGGGGTAGCACCCGGTCCATGTCGGCGCGAGGCGGGCGAGTTCCTCGATATGCGGACGCATCTTGTCGGGGCCGAGGGCGCAGTTGATGGAGACCGCGAGAAGGTCCGCGTGGGAAACCGAGACCCAGAAGGCCTCGACCGTCTGGCCGGAGAGGGTGCGCCCGCTTGCGTCGGTGACGGTGACCGAGGCGATCACGGGGAGCCGCGTCCCGGACTTCGCGAAGGCATTTTCGAGGGCGAAGAGGGCGGCCTTGAGGTTGAGCGTGTCGAAGGTGGTCTCGGGGAGGAGCAGGTCCACGCCTCCCTCGATGAGCGCGAGCGCCTGCTCCTCGTAGGCGCCGACGAGGTCGTCGAAGGTGACGAGGCGCTTCGCCGGGTCGTTGACATCTGGGGACATCGAGGCGGTGCGGCTGGTCGGTCCGAGGGCGCCGGCGACAAAGCGGGGGCGCGTGGGGTCGGCGGCCATCGCGGCGGCGATTGCCTGTCGCGCGGCGGCGGCGGCGGCGAGGTTGAGGCGGCGGACCTCGCCTTCCATGCGGTAATCGGCCATGGAGATGCGGTTCGCGTTGAAGGTGTTCGTCTCGATGAGATCGGCTCCGGCGGCGAGAAAGGAGGCGTGAATCTCCTCGATGAGGGCGGGGCGGGTGATCGAGAGGAGATCGTTGTTGCCCTTCACGTCCGCGGGGTGGTTGGCAAACTCGGTGCCCCGATAGTCCGCTTCCTCGAGGTGGTGGGACTGGATCATCGTGCCCATTGCGCCATCGAGGATGACGATGCGCTCGCGAAAAAGCGCATGGAGGCGCTCGGTGGAGGCAGACTTGGCTTTGGGGGCGTTCAACGGCTTCCAAATATGGCCGAAGTCGGGGAGAACGCGAACTTTTCTATCCCAGGAGGAGGAGGGGCGCTCTCCGTGCTTGCGAAGAGGGCGCTCTCTCTTTAACCCTTTCATGTGCGCCGCACTTGGATCAAGTTTTTCGCCGTACTCTTCGCCGTGCTGGTGGTGATGGGGGGGCTTTTTGGAGCCGCCCAGGGCTACCTGAACTCCCGCGATTTCCGGGCTCGCTTGATCGAGGAGGTCTCGCGGAAGCTCGGTTGCGATCTCCGCGTCGGGAAGATGAAGATCCGCCTCCACCGAGGCCTCGACTGGGTGGACATCCGCGCCAGCAGACAGGACCTTCGCCCGACGGACTTCATGAAGGCGGAGCGTCTACGCCTGCGCTACGATCTCTTCCAGGCACTCTTCCGGGGCAAGGTGGTTCTCACGGATGTTCGTTTGAGCAAACCGGACATCACGCTCGACCTCTCCGTGCCAATCCCGGAGCCATCGCGCGGTGTGGAGGTGGAGATCACCCCGCCTTCGGGCACGGCTGAACCCGCGACGGGAACGCCG
>CAZZBZ010000070.1:0-10620 GCA_964653025.1 uncultured Verrucomicrobiota bacterium | reverse complement strand
TCCAGCGACCCCGTGCCGACGGGAACCGGTAACATTGGGGCGGCCACGCTGCAACTCCCACGGAATCTGCTCCTTCGCTCCATGCGCGGGCAGTTCCTCTGGCGGGAGGAGACGATCACGGTGCCCTCGCTCACCGCGCAGCTCTGTGGGGGGAACGCGGAGGCGACCCTGCGGCTCGAGCGGCCCAAGGAGGCGCCCATCTTCGATGCAACGGTCGTTCTGAAGGACTTGAGCATTTCCGAAATTGCACGGGTGGCGGGGGTGGCCGATCTGCCCTTGGTCGGAAAGCTTCAGGCCCAGATCCGCCTGCAGGGAACGCTTGCGGCGGTCGGCACACCCAATGGCCTTGGACAGATCAAGGTTCGCGATGGTCGCTTCGTGCGCGCGCCGGGACTGGCGCAACTGGCCGGTCTGTTGAATCGTCCCGAGTTCTACGACCTCCCGCTCACGGCGTGCGAAGCGGACTTCACCCTCCAGGCCAACCGTCTCGAACTTTCCCGTATCATGGTCTCGTCCGCCGAGATCGACCTGACGGGGACCGGCTGGCTGAACTTCGAGGGAAGGACCCAGGAGTTTCAGTTGAAGCTTGGGATTGCCCCGGCGCTGGCGGCGGCACTCCCCCCCGGTTTGTTCGAGGGTCTTCCGAGGCGAACCACGGGATGGGTGGAAATCCCGTTCAAGATCTGGGGCAGCCTCGATCACCCACAGAACGACCTCGTTGCCCGCTTCGCAGCGCTCCAGATGCGCGCCATCGGCGGCACGATCTTCGATCGCATCTTTCAGTCCATGCCGCAGTCGAAGTAGGCTGGCTGCCGAGGGGTGCGGGTTACTTGAACAGGTTCCCGATTCCCTTCACTACGTCAGCCGCGGCTTTCCCCTCGTCCCCGAGGTTTTTCGCGGCTTCGCTGGCGCCCTTGAAGATCTGGTCGGCCGATTTTGCGATGACCACCATGGTCCCCTTCACGACCTCGCCGATGACCTGCTTGGAGAGTTCGGGCACCGTGATGCCATCGCCCTGGCTCCCAAGATTTTCGAGGCGGATGTCAGGGAGGGGGAGAGACATGGCCTTCCCGCCCAGCGGGACGGCCGCGACGCTCACGCGGGCGCCACGGATCACAAACTCGTCCACTTGGAGGCGGGTCTCGGACTTCGAAGGGCTTCCCCCGGAGAACTTCTGGATGTTCTGCTGGAGGGTGGTGAGGTTGTTGCCCTCGATCCCGCCCTCGAAGGTGATCTCGGGAGAATCGATGACAACGGATCGGAGATGGACCTTCTTGCTGAAGAGTGAAGCGGGGGCCACGGCGATGCGGATCGTATCGACCTTGATCGCGGAGGGGGACTTGTACCCCTGGGGGTTCCCGATGAAGAGTCCCTTCAACGAACCGCTTCCGCCGATCAGGGAAACGCCGACGCTGTGCACACGCACATCGACCTGGGCGACCTTGGGCCCGAAGGCTTCGATCGCACGTTTGGCGGCGCTGCCGAGGATGACGTTGCCGTAGAACCACGCCACGGCCCCGATCGCGACCATGGCCACCAAGAGGACAATGAGGATTTTCTTCATGCCGCTATCTTCGCCCTGAACTTTAAGGTGTCAACTCTCCCCGCAGGCGCGATCCCAAAGCGGGCTTGCGTGGGGTGGGGGATACTTGTATTCTCTAACCGTCCATGGCCCGTTCGTCTAACGGTTAGGACATTGCCCTCTCAAGGCAGAAATACGGGTTCGATTCCCGTACGGGCTACCATACGTTTTCAGAGGGGAAATGGCGGTTTGGTCACGAAAAGTCTTGGCCGTATGACAGAAATATGACAAACTTCTGTCATGAGCAAGGTGCCGACCAAAATTCAGGATGGGTCCGTCGTCCTGAAGATCTACCACGGGATGAGTGGCGGAAAACCCCTGTACACCTTGGCATTCTACGATGCCAGCGGGCAGCGGCTTCGGGAGACCTTTCGTGACCTTGACGAGGCGATTGCCGCCGGGAAGAAGCAGGCTGATGCCCTCCAGCGGGGCCAGCACGCCCTGCTGAAACTCGCGCCCGAGGACGCGGCGAGGTACAGGCAAGCGGGCACCCTTCTCCGGGTGACTCGCAAACCCATCAACCTCGCCGTGGCGGAGTACGTCGAAGCGTGGAAAACCCTCGGGAGCACCGGGACTCTGTTGGAGGCTGCCCGGTTTTTTACTCGGCACCATGGGAAGGTAAAGCCGATGCTTGTGCCGGAGGTTGCCCGCGAGTTCTATGCGCGGAAGCAGAAGGAAAACCTGTCGGCCCGCTACTTGGAAGACATCAGGTCACGCCTGGTCCTGCGCTTCGGTGGCACCTTTAACTGCCACATCGCCAACATCACCACTCGGGAGATCGAGGATTGGCTCGACGGGCTCAAAGTCACCGGGCGAACACGGAACAATTATCGCAACCTCATCACGACGCTGTTTGCCTTTGCCAAGGGGCGCGGCTACCTGCCCAAAGATCGTGCGACCGAGGCGGAGACTGTTCCGGAGGCCAAGGAGACGCCCTCCGAGATCGGTATCCTGACCCCGGAGCAAATGATGGACCTGCTGGGCGTTGCTGACGATTTCCTGATTCCGTTCCTCGTGGTGGGCGGATTCACCGGGTTGCGGTCGGCCGAGATCGAGCGCCTTGATTGGAAGGAGATCAATCTCAAGGAGGGGCACATTGAGGTCCGCGCAGACATGGCGAAAACCGCCCAACGGCGGATTGTGCCGCTTCCGCCGAACGCGGTGACGTGGTTGATGGACTACCGAGATCGAACTGGCTTGGTGATGCCGGGCGCAGTCAAGATTGCCGCAGGCAAGCGCACAGCCCCAGATCTCGCAGTGCTCGCCTCGAAGGCTAAAATTGTGTGGCCACACAACGGTCTCCGCCATTCATTTGCATCGTACCGTCTCGCGGCGGTGAAAAGCGCTGCACAGGTTGCGCTGGAAATGGGCAACAGCCCCGCGATGATCTTTCGGAACTACCGCGAGGTGGTAACCGAGAAGCAGGCCGCGGCGTGGTTCGCCATTGACCCAAAGCAGGTGGCGAAGTACCGGTCCGAACAAAAGAAACGTGAAAAGGGTCGCAAATCGGAAAGCATGTCGGGCCGGGGGCGGAAGACGTCCACCGCCCATGCCGGTGCCTTGGACCGTCAGGCTGAACCTTAAACTCCAAAAGGTTTGGGTTCCGCGCAGCACACAGATTCCCGCGTTGCAGCGCAAAGGGGGCGATGCGCAGGCTAAAAAACCGGGCGGGGAGTTCTCTCTTTCAGCCGATGAGCTTTTTCCTCCCGGGTACCTGCTGGCCCGCGAGATTCTGATCCAGCTCGAGCAAAACCCGTCGTACGAGAAGATGCGCGAAAGCGAGTTCGGCCAGCATGCCACCAGCACCATCATGACGGCCGTATGGCGTCAGGACATCGGTTTCCTAAAGGATTTCTTGCGGGGGTTTGAGGTGGGCGGGCGGGAATACTGCGCCCTGGCGCCGTCGCTCTACACTTTCATGTTCGCGCATGAGAAGGACATTTCCGGATTTAGGACGGTCACGGAGATCTACGATTTTGTGACTAAGGATCCGAAATTCGGCGAATTTGATTTTAGTAATTTTTCCCGTCTGTGTCGCGAGATCGGGCTGCCGGTGAAACAGTAGACTGGGTGGTAACGAAGCCACCCCCCTGACCAATCAAGTCGACTAAGGGCGTGCCAGACTCAACGGCATGACGACGACTCATGCCGATTCTGATGGGCTGCTGCGGAAACGCGAAGCAGCGCACTACTTGAGCCTCGGGCTGCGCACGCTCGATGGCTTCATTCAACGACGGCAGGTGCCATTTTACAAACTGGGGCGTGGTCGCAATGCCTCAGTCAGGTTCAAGAAGGTGGACCTCGATGCCATGCTAGAGGAGTGGAAGGTCGACTCGGTCGGTAACCAATAATTAAATAAATTGGCCCACGTCCTCCTGCCGGATGAAACGTGGGCCAAATACCAACATGCAAACTTTAAACGATAACCTTTCTCCGAGCAATTTCCGCGTATCGTCTGATGCTCCTCCAACATCCGCCGTTCCTGTCGCCGGCGGGGAACTGCCTGCTTGGCTCGAGCTCTTCACGGTACAAACGAAGCTACCATTGCGGTTTGTGGAGAAGTTCCAGACGGAAGGCCGACTCCGCTTCGACGGTGGGGTGTTCAGCATGTCAGTGCCCGACCGTAATGGATCCGAGGTTGGGGCATTTAGGCTGGGCATCGGAAGTAGCGACTGGGTCTATCAGGGGGATCCGGTATTTCCACTCGTCTTCGGCAACCCGAAGACCGCGGCGTATGCGTTCATCGCCTCGAATCCCGGAGACCTGCTGGCCGTCATGTACTGGCTCGGGTGGCACAACGGCGGGTTTGCCGAGGACACCGCCTTCATTTCGACGGGGCAAGACCCGCTGCTGAGCCTGACTGGCCTCGGGATTAACCCGGATGCCGCCGTGCTGGCGCTGCCCACAAATTCGAGGCAGGCCGCAGACTGGCTGGCCGCATTGGGGAAGGCATTCGAAGGTAGGGAATTCTACCAGGTCATGGCTCCGATCGAGTATTCGGGGTTTGCCGCGTGGCTCCAGTCTGGTGCGACACCCGAGAACTTTAACGAGGTGTTAAAGCAGCAGAAGGTTTCACCGTATTCCGTGGTTCTAGACCCCAAGCGCGTTGAGTGGCGAAGGACGGAGGGCGAGCAGGTTCTCGACGCCTTGACCGCAATTCCCTCCGACAACCCCGATTTGTGTCGGCAAGTGGGAGCGGCCCTATTCGCCGCCCAGTCCATCTTAGGGGCCGTAGCCGCAAGGGATCTGTGGAAGTTGTGGTCGCAGGCCGATTCGAATATCGAGCGAGAGTTTGTCGACCGTGAGTGGGCAAGCTTTGCATCCGAAGCGGCGGCAAGCTCCGGAGCCGGTCCTGACGCCCGGGAAGGGCTCGCCGAAATCTACCGCATCGCCAAGCAGTATGGATGGAAGCCGCTGGTCCTCGTCGCTCCTCACGGCGGGCCACACAGCGTATTCGCAGGAAAAATGGGGAAGTTGCTGGCCGAGACGGGGACCGTCTTTCAGCACGGTCGAGAGCCGGTGGAGGTGGCGACCACGGCGTCCTCGCCGGTGTTGAAACCGATCATTCCGGCGCGTGCGTCCACCCTCTTCGAGCAGGTCGCCCGGCTGCAGAAGTTGGTGAAGGGCGTGCCGACTCTCGCCTTGTGGCCGGAAAAGGACTCCAAGATCTCGATTCACGCGGCCGAGTTCCTGAGGGTGCTGCCGGAGATCCGTATCGTCACCAACTGTCCGGTTCTGGTCGAGCGCGCGGATGGCACCCTGGTTGCCGTCCAAGGGTTTGACCTAGAGGCCATGGTCTACGCGGGAGGTGTGCCGGTTGAGGAGTGTGCCTTCGAGGAGGCCGTCGCACTGATCAATGGCTTGGCAGAGGACTTCCTTTTCGAAACCCCCGGCGATAGGGCGAGGTTCATCGCGGGGGTCATCACCCCGGCGCTCGTGCCAGGTGGCCTGTTGGGTGTGGGCGGAAGGCCGCCGATGGAGGTAACGTTCGGTGATCAGAGTCAGGCCGGCAAAGGTTTTCGAAATAAGCTCATCACGGCAATTTCCAACTCCAAAGCCATCACATTGAACTGCCGGACCCGGGGTGTCGGTGGCCTCGATGAATCGATCGACGCCGCCCTTCGTGTGGGTAGCGATTTCATCGTGATCGACAACGCCCGGGGCCAGGTAGATTCGCAAAAGCTGGAAAGCGTCCTCACGGAGGACTGGGTGCTGACTCGGAGCTCCTACTCAACCAATGCAGCCGTCGATCCCACGCGGACGACCGTCCTGTTGACCTCGAATGGAGCAACGCTGACGACGGATGCCCTCAACCGGTCTTCCATCGTGCGCATCCGCAAGCAACCGTCGAATTATCTGTTCCCGAAATTCCCGGCGGGCGACATCCTGGCTCACGTTCGCGCCAACCAGCCGAAATACCTCGGCGCCGTATTTGCCATCGTCCGGGAATGGCACCGACGCGGGAAACCCGAACTCGAGAAGACCGGTCACGATTTTCGTGCTTGGGCCCAGCGGGTGGGCTGGATCGTCGAGAACCTCCTTGGGACGGCTCCCCTCATGGAGGGTCACGGTGAGACCCAGTGGACATTGGCAAACCCGAACCTGACCTGGCTCCGGGACGTGGGCTTGGCTGTGCTGGGAATCGGTGCCGGCGATCAGGACCTGCAGGCGGCTAGGATCGTGGAGATCTTGGAGCAAAAACGCCCGGAGCTCCTGGAGAGCGTCCTCAGCGATACGGCGGCGTCTGGCGAGGGCGATCCGGGCAATAAGCGTCTCTTGGCTATGGGACGGAAGCTGGCGGCATGCTTTACCGGGAAGGATCCTCTCATCGTGGTCGAAACCGGGGAGATTCGTGTCACCCGCACCGAGAAGCTCGAACAGCGTACGGACGGCCTCGGGACGACGCCCCGCCGTTCGTACCGGTTCGAGTTCGCCCATTTCGGGGCCAGTCAGACCATTCCGACTTTGCCGCCCGAGTCTCGAAGGGTTGGGACGGGAACCGCTACTGCCGAAGGGGCTAGCACCCATCAGCATCCGTCAGCACCCATAGCACCCAAGGACGACTACAGAGTCAGTATGATTCAGGTTCCGTCTGGAGAAGTAGTGGACGGAGCATTTTCTACTCAATCTGCCAACGGAAATGCTCTCCAAACAACTTCTTGTATATATGGAACCCCTAGGATGGATGCTGCGGCTGCTATGGGGGCTATGGGTGCTGGATCGGTTTCGAGGCAGTTTCCCGGACCTGGCGAGGCTTGGTGGTCCGAGGACGCGTCCAAAACACCTCTCGCCAGCTCCCATAAAAGGAACGACTGCGGAGAGGTTGTCAGCGACGGAGGAGATTCGGAGGATTCTTGAGGTCAACGGAGTCCTGTAAATCCATGAACCCCGGTCGGTGCACGGCTTCCACGTACCACCTGATCCCACGGAGTACCGAACAATCGCACTCATTGAATTCTTTTTGCCGGACATTCCCCCGCGAACCTGAGACAATTCTCCCTGCCATGAACCTCGGCCTTGCCAATATCCCGCTGCCTTTGGGCAAAAAAGACCCCTCGTCGGAACACTCGATTGCCGAGTTGGTGGCGACCGGAAGCTTCGCCGTCGAGCTGGGGCCGAAGCCCCCGCCTCCGCCACCACCTCCGGAGGCGCTCGGCTACAGCCAGGAGTTCATGGCCAAGTTCGACAGCGGACCTGTGCGGGGCATCCTCGGCGAAAGCTGCGGCGAGAATGCCATTCGCCGCGCCCACCTGTCCCGGAAAATACCCGATGAATATCGGGCCTTCATTACCCGCCTCGCCACGGTTGGTGCCAGCTTTACCGTCGTCGCGGACCAGGCGACCGAGTTCCGCCAAGAGGTCATGGAGAAAACGGTGAATATTTATCGACCCGTGATGATCGGCGAATTAGGGCTCTCAACCATTTCCGAACTGGCCCTTCTCGACACGGCCCTCTTCGCCTTGGCAGGCGTCTATTTCTACCGGGCCATCGAAGCTCGGTTCGCCGGCGGCTCGAAGGCCGATATTCAAGCGGCGGAGAAGCTTGGGGAAATGGCGGCGAGATGTACGGAGGAGTTCCGAGAGACCCTTTCATTTCTGCGCATGCTCAAGGGGCAACCGACCGGAAATACCAAGGGCCAGCTTCAGCAACTCGCCGTGCAGGTCAACGTGGGCAACACGGAAGGGGGGGGTCATGGAGCAGGAATCTGAAATTGAGACCTGGCTCCAGAGCCACACTCCCGAGGTGCTGCGCAATCGCGTGCGCGCGTGGTCGGAGGGGCGCCCCGAGACCCAACGGCGGTACTGGTGGATCCGCCTCGGCCCTCACCGCCTCTACCTCGGCGCACGGCCGGAATTACGCGATCGCATTTTGAATTACGCCGCGGAGATCCGGAAGTTCTATTTCGGCTCCGACGCGACCCTGCGGGAAATAATTCCCGCGTGGTCGGCGGCAGTTAAATGCCGCCCGTCCTGGAAACAGCTCCGGGACCAGGCCCTTTTCGAGCGCGGCGCCTATTTCAAGGGCGGGCGGATTCGACGGCGCCGCGCCCAGCGAAATCAATTACCAGAATAAATATATGAGAAACTTCGAACTTACATTTAATTGGACCTTCGCGGAAAAGCTGCCGCCCGATTCGAGCGGAATACTCCCGCCTGCAAATATCCTGCGCCGCGATCACACTGCAATTTCATTCTCCGACGTTCTTCGGTGGAACGAGCTGTCGAGCCTGATGGACCACTGGTGCTCGCAGGTCATGCCCATTGCGACGCGGATAATTTACGAGGCATTCCAGGCTCTCGCGGCCGAGGCGGGGTCAACGGCTGCCCGCGACAAGAGCGAGCCCTGGGAGCGTGGGAGCAAAGGGGACGAGTCGCTGCTTAAAGCTCCGGAGCCCCCCGCGACAAAGGCCACCAAGCCCGACATATTCGGCGACATCCGGGTCGTGCAATTTACGAGGAGCGAGAACCCGCCTCCGATGCCCGAAGGGGTCCATGAAATTAAACTCGGTCCCGAGCCGGTGGACCAGGAAACGGAGAAATCCAATGCGTGATATTGAACTCAACCTCACAATGGGTTGCCAGACACACCAGCTCCCTTGAGAATGTTGAACTTTACAGCGCGGCTGAATCGTGGCACATGGAGAGTGTAGATTACCTCTCAGGAGGTGTGTGCGATGAACTCGACGATTTCCCAGATCAAGGCCGCCGAAGGGCGTGCCCGAATGAATCTGATGCGTGCCTACCGCAGCGGGCGGATGTCCTTTTCGGATTTCCAACGGAAGGTGTCCGTGGTGGGGGATGGTAGCCGTTGGACTTTGCTCAACCTGCCCTCCGTCGTGGAGGCCATGGGTTCTGCGCACCGACATGGGGCGCGTCGTGGAAACCGCTAAAAAGGGTTTCCCCCTCGGGGCATTTCAGGCGGCTCTTGATGCGTGGGAGGCGCATGGGATCTTTCCCCTCCTGATCGGGGGGCAAGCCGTCAACTTCTGGGCCACTCGGTACCTGGATGAAGAACCGGAGTTGCGCGCTCTTTCTCGGAAAACGGCATTTACGAGCCGGGACATTGATTTCAAGGGGGACCTCGACACTGCCAGGAAGATCGCTACGGCTCTTGGGAAGAAGCTTGTGACTCCGCGTTTTGGCGAACAGGCATTCTCTAAACTGGTTGGTTTTATTCCATTCGAGATTGGCGGTGCCTTCTCGAACATCGAGATCGTTTTTTCCGTTGAGGGTTTGGACAAAGTGGATGCGGATAAACTCGGCGTCAGAGCCAGGTTTGGTGCCACCACAATTTGCGTTCTTGAGCCTATTTCACTCCTCTACTCCAAGGCCTACAACGTCCAACATTACGACCAAACGACACGCGGTGACATCGCCCACCTTCGCATTCTTGTTCCATGTGTGCGGGCATTTCTTCGGGATTCCCTAAAATCCGTGGGAAGCCGCGCCACGCTTTCAGCAATGGAGCGGGCAATGACGTTGGCGCAGTCAGAGCGCGGCAAACAGATGACGAAACGACATGGTATTCAATGGGAAGGCGTGCTGCCGGCGAAGGAGATTGAGGCATCCTTGGACCCGAAGCTGCGAATGTTTCGCGAACGCCGTCTGCCTGATTGGTTAAATCGGATTCGTTCTTGGTCTTCGACTGCTGCACCTCGTCACGATTCCTGCTGATAGGTAAAGAAAAGCCCGCCCCCGACCGCCCCGCGCATTTCAGCGCAAGGACGGCCGGGATGATTAAGGGTTTGCGGGGTTCAGGGCATCAGCTCGGACGGAGCCACTTGCGAACGATCCAGCGGCCCGCGCAAAAGCACGAGGCCGCGGATGCGGCCACTGCCAACGCGGGAGCCGAGCTCCAGGCCACCATGGCGATGACGCCAACGACGAGGGCCTTGCCGATTACCTCGGGGGTGTCGGCCGCGCTCATGACCTCACCGCCTTCCCGACGATGACCAGTCCCGCGCAGAGGGCGACGAGGGGTGCGAACTGTCCTGCGGTCAAAACGACCGCGGCCAGGGTGCCCAGCTTTACCGCGCAGGCGCCGGGGTCCTCTTCCCATTCCTTCTTCGAGATCGTGAGGTATCTCTCGACGGAGAACCTCGGCCTCTCGTTTTCATGTTCTTCGGGGTTCATTTCGCCCTCCGTCCCGCCGCGAGATCCGCGAGGTAGCAGGTCCCACGGAGTATTTCGTAGGCGGCTCCCGCGACAAGGGCGATGGCCAGGCCGATGCCCAGCGCGACCCAACTTCCAGTTTGCTTGCTCATTTCGATTTCCTTGGTTTCTTCGGTTTGATGTTTTCAGGTGAGCGTCCGTCCCTTGGAGGGGTGCTGCATGACCCTTGCACGGACGAAGGCCCTTGCATGGGCCTCCGCCGCGTCCAGGAACGAACGTCCCACCCGTGTGAACTTGTGCGCGCGATGAGCCCTGGCGATTTCCAGGGCCCATCGACGCGCCTTGCTGGGGGAGATGAGCATCCCGCTCATTCATCCCCCGCGGTTGCCTGCGGTCCCCCCGCCTGGGGCGGAGGGCGGACGGGAA
>CAZZBZ010000069.1:0-17274 GCA_964653025.1 uncultured Verrucomicrobiota bacterium | reverse complement strand
GTGTTTCATCCGTGGATTTCTCTCCTTCCTCTGATTTTCACTGCCCCATCGTTGCACCGCGGGGAGCAGCCTGCTAGGAAGTACCCCCTCATGCGCTGGACCCAAGCCCTCATCCCCACCCTCCGCGAAGCCCCGCAGGACGCCGAGATCGCAAGCCACCAACTCCTCGTCCGCGGCGGCTTCATCCGCAAGCTCAGCAGCGGCGTCTACACCTTTCTTCCCCTTGGCCTCCGTGCCCTCCGTAAGGTCGAGCACATCGTCCGCGAGGAGATGGACCGCGCTGGGGCCCTCGAGGTACTCATGCCCGCGATGCAGCCGCGTGAGCTCTGGGAGCGCGGCCCCCGCTTCAAGGCCACCCAGCGCGTGATGTTCGCCGCCCAGCCCCTCTCGGGCGACCGCCGTGCCGTCGCCGACCTTGTCCTCGGCCCCACTCACGAGGAGGTGATCACCTCCACCGTCGCCAATGAGGTCCGCTCATGGCGCCAGCTCCCCAAGAATTTCTACCAGATCCAGGTGAAATTTCGCGACGAACTCCGCCCCCGCTTCGGTCTCCTGCGCGCCAAGGAGTTCCTCATGAAGGATGCCTACAGCTTCGACGTGGACGACCCCGCCGCCGAGGCGAGCTACCGGAAGATGTACGATGCCTACCGGAAGATTTTTGACCGCTGCGGCCTCAAGTACCGCATCGTTGAGGCCGACACCGGCGTGATGGGCGGCAGCTTCTCCCACGAGTTTGCGGTCCCGTGCGCCGTCGGCGAGAGCGAGATCGCCTTCACCGAGGACGGCTCCTACGCCGCCTCGATCGAGAAGGCCCGCAGCCGCCCCTCCCCGCGCGACGGGAAGGCCCCGAGACTCGCGCAGCCCGAGAAGTTTGCCACGCCAGGGGTCGTGACCATCGAGGCGTTGGTGAAGTCCCATGGCGTCGCGGCCACGGACCAGATCAAGACGCTCATCTACCTCTGCGATTCGAAGCTCGTCCTCTTCCTCCTCCGGGGCGACCACCCCCTCAACGAGGCGAAGGTCGGCGCGCTCGGATTCAAGGACTTCCGCGCCGCCACGGAGGCCGAGATCGTCGCCGCCCTTGGCGCCCATCCTGGCAGCCTCGGTGCCGTCGGCATCAATGTCGGTGCGAAGGTTTCCGCGATCATCGCCGACGAGGCGCTTCGCGACCATGAGGGCATGACCACCGGCGCGAATGAGGACGGCTTCCACCTCCGCGGCGTCAGCCTCTCGCGAGACATCGCGGTCACTCGCTGGGCCGACCTGCGCACCATTTCCGAGGGCGAACTCGACGTCAACTCGGGCGCGCCGCTCAAGGTCGAGCGCGCGATTGAGGTGGGCCACGTCTTCAAGCTTGGCACGAAGTACAGCGAGGCCTTCAAGGCCAACTACCTCGACGCCCAGGGCAAAGGCCACCCCTGCGTGATGGGATGCTACGGGATCGGCGTCACGCGCACGTTGCAGGCGATTGTCGAGCAGCACCACGACAAGGATGGCGTCACCTGGCCGGTCGGCGTGGCCCCCTACACCGTCCTCGTCCAGCTTCTCGAAACGAAGGATAACGGCGCCGTCGAGTGCGTCGCAAAGATAGAGGCCGCGCTTCAGGAGAAGGGAATCGAGGTCCTCGTGGACGACCGCGACGAGCGCCCCGGCGTGAAGCTCAAGGACGGCGACCTCATCGGCCTTCCCTTCCAGCTCCGAATTGGACGGACCTTTCTCCAGGGCGGCAAGCTCGAACTCCGCATCCGCGCCACCGGCGCGAGCGAGGAACTCGACCCCGCCGCCGCCCCCGACCGCATCCTCGCTCTCCTCCGCGAGGCCGCCACGGCCTGAGTCTGTTTCCCCCTAAACCATGGAGGGGCATCCCGCGGCCGCGGGATCGTGCCCTCCTTGAAGACCCGTGGCCACGACGGAGCTTGGCCTTTCATTCAAAATCCCTCGGCCAGGCTTTCGCCGACGAGGTGTTCCGCGTGTTCCGCCGCACCCACCCGTCCATCGAGATCACGACACGGAATGTCCCACCGTCCCTCGCTCCCATGAGCCGCCGGGCGCCTGACGATTCGGTTTCAGCCCCCTTGACAAAAGCTTGACGAAGGCAGGCCCCCGTTCGCGCTACTTCGCCGTGTTTTTCAGGTACTTCGCCTTGAAGTCTTCTGGCGAAAACACCTCAACTCCTCCGTAGGCGCCCCACTGGATCTTCTGGAGGGACGGGAACCGGAACACGAACGCGGGACAGGCCGACGGCGGGCAGGGCGCCCTGGAGAACACCACTTTCTGAACATCGGGCAGAATCTCCGGCAGTTTCTCAATGCCATCAGGCCACGCTCCTTCGATGACCAGTTTCTTCACGGAAAGCCCCTTGAGCAGATGAAGCGACTTCATCGCCTTGCCTCCAATATGCAACTCGTCAAGGGACAGGACGGCCAGAGCCGTCCAATCGTTCACGGACGTATTATCCGCAATCAGCGTCTTGAGAGGCATCCCTCGAAGAGAGGCAACGTCCTTGACCTCCAGCCTGCCCATATCCAGCCATTCGATCTTCAGGCCGGCAAGCGGTGAGAGGTCTTTCAACTGCGAACAGTTCTGTACGGTCAACCGCCTCAAGTTCGACAGTCCGTGCAGCGGAGAAAGGTTGGTGACCTGGGTCTGTCCAAGATTCAACTCTTCCAGGGATCGCAGGCTCGCCAGTGGAGTCAGGTCACGGATAGGACACCAAATCACAATTAAACACTTCAGCCGAGGCAGCCCTCGAAGAGGGGCAAGATCGGAAACCGGCGCCTGCATGGCACCCAAGGCCTCCAAGGTGACCATCTTGCTGAGCGGCGTCAGGTCACGAACCTTGGTTTGCGACACATTCAGTTTCTTTAAGGGCATGCCTACCAAGGGGGAAAGATCCTTGACGTCCGTCAAATGCAGGTCGAGGTCCACGACCGGCAACCCGGTCAGGGCGCGGAGATCCTGTAGGCGTGGGTTCTGTCCCAGTTTCAGGACAATCCCCTCGGGACCGAGGGTGTATTTTGGCGGAGTGTCCAGTTTGTTGGCAGCCTGCAGCGCCGCCAGCGCCTGTTTGACGTTTTCCTCCGTCGCCGTTTTGAGCGCCACAGGCCTGGATGGCTCCTCCTTGGCCAGAGCGGAAGATGTTCCAGACGACTCGGACATGGCCGTCGCGGCCTCGATTTCGACCGACTTCGTTGAAGTTGGCGCCTTCTCTATCGGTTTCGCCGCTTCGACCATCGCCCGGCTCAGGGTGGCTTGCGTGGCTTGGCTTCGTTGAGCCTCGGCCTCCGGTTCCCTTGCCATCTCCGCGGGTTGTGCCACGTCCTGCTTGGTCGGATTCGCCTCCGCATGGAACTGCTTGAGTTCTGCCACGAGTTCGGCCCGTGCGCTCGCGGTCTCCTCCGCCAATGGCATGGCGTTGTTCTCCAGCTTTCTTAGCACTTCCTCAAACTTGCCGCTCGCCGACGCCCGTCCCGCCTCCAGCTTGAAGGAGACCACCAGGTTCTCCATGGCGGTGACCAGGTTCTCCACGGCTTTGGCTTTCTCCGACTTCAAACGCACCAGTTCCTTCTCCGCCTTGTCTGCCCAGACTGTTCCTGGTGCCTCCCTCTGCGATTTCTCAAACGAGGAGATGGCTCCGTGAAAATCCCTCGGATGAGAGCGCACATACTCCAACGCTGAGAAATACTCCTTCTGACCCTTGCTGAAAACTTCATGCGTGTTGTTCGTCGCAGCAGGGAGCGCTTTTGCGACGCTGGGTGCCGTGGGCGGCGCGTCAGGCTTCGAACCCTTCGGCCCCTTGGATTCCATCAACCACCACCCCACTCCCAGGAGCACCACGACCACCCCCGCAACCCCTGCCATCAGCGGGACGAACCAGTTCTTCTTGCCGGGCCTTCCCTCAAGCCCTGCCGCCCGACCCCGGGCCACCGGTGCCGTGCGCGCGCGTTTTCCACGCACCATCAGGATGGAGCCACCCGCCCCTCCCAGCATCCGGCTCGGGGACTGGCCTACGGCCACACACCCCAAGTCCTCGAGCACAATCTCCCACGTCTCGTGGCGCGCCAACGGGGACTTTGCGAGCATCGTCTCCAGCAGGTTCACGCAAGGCTCCGATACGGACGCGTTGAACTCCCGCGGATCGGGCAGCGGGTCCATCATCTGCTTGCGCATCGTCTCCATCGGGCTGGGACTCTCGAAGGGCACCTGGCCCGTCACCATGTGGTAGAGCGTCATCCCCAGCGAATAGATGTCCGTGCGGTAGTCGATTTCCCCGTTTCCGCGTGCCTGTTCGGGGCTCATGTAGTTCGGTGTCCCCATCACCCCGCCGGAAACGGTCAGGTTCACCGAATCCGTCAGGCTCTTCGCCAGGCCAAGGTCCACCACCTGCGGTTCCCCGTTCGCATCGAGGAGGATGTTCGAAGGCTTGATGTCCCGGTGGAGCAGCCGGTGCTGGTTCCACGCGTAAGCCAGGGCCCCTCCCACCTTCGCCGCAAGCCGTAGGGCCTCCGGCTCCGGCATCGCCCCCTGCCGCTGGAGCCGCGCCTCGAGGGACTCTCCCAAAACGTAGGCCATCGCGAAGAACAAGATCCCGGAATCCTCCCCCGCCTCCCAGGCCGGCACGATGTTCGGGTGTCCCAGCCGCGCCAACATCCGCACCTCCTGGAGGAAGCGCTTGGCGGCGTCCGGGTTCATCCCCAGTTGGGCAGGCAAGATCTTGAGCGCCACGTCCCGCTCAAGCGAAAGCTGCGAGGCCAGCCAGACCTCGCCCATTCCTCCCCGACCAAGAAGTCTCTGGATCCGGAACCCCCCGACCGTGGTGCCGGGACCCAGTTCCTGACGGGGCACGACCACAACGGAATGGCAACCGGGGCACTCCACGGAAGTGCCGACCGCGATGGCCTCAACCTCGAGGTTGAGGCTGCAGTTCGTGCAGGCAAACGTGTGTTTCATCGCGTCCTTCCTCCAAAAACCGGTCTCCGCCAGCGCCCTGACGCCGTGTTTCTACACGTTTCCTACGATGAGTCCAGAGGATACAGGTCATGTGTCGAAAGACTGGCTCCACGAGCGCGCATCCCCCTCCATGGCAAGAGTCCGCCTTTGGCGGGCCGTCGGGCGCGTCTGGCTTCCGGTCATCGCTGAGAAGCCACGGATGAAACACGGATTACCACGGATAGAGAATGCCCCGATTCCGCTACCCCGCCCGGCGCGGGGCAGGCACGGAATCGGGACGTTCCGTTGAGGAGACCTGGCATTCTTTGATCGGCTTAAACGGGCCAGCCCCGAACGCCTTCGGGGTTGGTGCTCATGTTCTGCCATCCGTGTTTCATCCGTGGCTGCTCGCTCCGCCTCCTCCCCCCCGTTTGACGCCCCGCGCTGCCTTCGCTATCGTCTCATCTCCATGACCGAACCCGCGGTCCCCGCTGTCATTCCCAACTTTTTCGCCGTGAAGGCCGGCACGATCAAGCTCACGAACCAGGAGCGGATCAAGCAGGAGAAGGATGGCATGGACATCCTCGATGACCTTCTCGGCCGCTTCGCGAAGGAAGGATACGCCGCGATTCCCGAGGACGATTTTGAGCGGATGAAGTGGTATGGCTTTTACCGCCAGCGACCCAAGGAAGCGGGGATCTTCATGCTCCGCCTCAAGATGCCCGGAGGCCAGTTCACCGCCGAACAGGGAAAGGTCATCGCCGAGATCGCCGCCGAGCGGGCCCGTGGGTTCCTCGACGTCACCACGCGCCAGACCTTTCAGATGCACTGGCTCAAGGTCGAGGACTTCCCCGTGATCTGGAAACGCCTCAAAGCGGTCGGGATGACCACCAGCGGCGCCTGCGGCGATGATGCCCGAAATGTGGTCGGCTGTCCCGTCGCGGGGGTCGACCCGCACGAACTTTTCGATGCCACCCCCTTCACCCTTGCCGTCAGCAAGATGCTCACGGACAACCGCGAGTTCTCAAACCTTCCCCGCAAGTTCAAGATTTCGATCAGCGGCTGTGCGATCCAATGCGCCCAGCCCGACATCAACTGCCTCGGGCTCTTCGGGGTGAAGCGCAAGGATGGCATGGTGGGCTTCGGTGTCATGGTCGGTGGCGGCCTTTCCACGGCCCCGCACCTCGCACAGGTTCTTCCGGTCTTCCTCCCCCTCGAGGAGAAGAAGGTTCTCGAGGTGGTTCGTGGAGTTACGCAAATCTTCCGGGATGATGGCTACCGCGCCAACCGCACCCGAGCGCGCCTGAAATTCCTCGTCGCCGACTGGGGTCCGAAGAAGTTCATCGAAGAACTCGAGAAGCGCCTCGGGTACCAACTGGAGCCCGGCGAGGAGTGGGTCCGCCCGAAGGATGCCGAAGGCGACCACTTTGGCATCACTCCCCAAAAGCAGAAGGGATTCTTTTGCGTCGGCGTCTCCTGCCTCGGCGGGCGCATCTCCGCGGAGAATCTAAAAAAACTCTGTGAGATCTCTGCCGGGTTCAGCGGCGGCCGCCTCTGCAACACCAACAAGCAGAACATCGTCCTCCTCGATGTGCCGGAGGCGAAACTCCCCGCGCTCAAGAAGGCCCTCGATGTCGCCGGGTTCGTTTACGAGGCCTCAACCTTCCGCAAGGGCGGCATCTCCTGCACGGGGATCGAGTTCTGCAACCTCGCCGTCGTCGAGACCAAAAACCGGATGATGGTCCTCATCGAGCAGCTCGAGGCGATGGGCCTCGATCCCGGCAAGCTCCGCATCCACTTCAGCGGCTGCCCCAGTTCCTGCGGCCAGCATCAGGTCGCCGACCTCGGCTTCCGCGGCACGAAGATCAAGATGGACGGCCAGCAGGAGGACGCCTTCGAGATGTTCGTCGGCGGGCGCCTCGGCGACGGCCGTCGCTTCAACGAACTCGTGAAGAGCAAGGTCCCCTCCAAGACCCTCCACCTCACCGTTCGCAAGGCGATCGAGTTCTACCTCGCAAACCGCAAGGGCGCGGAGAGCTTTACCGACTTCTGCTCGCGCACCCCGCGGGAACAAATCAGCGCCGCGCTCGCGTAAAAACCGCGCAGACAGTGTTCCAGTGGCTCAGTCCAGAGAAGCCACGGATGGCGGATGTGCCGATTCCGCCACACGGAATCGGCACGTCACCGCAGGGAGACTCGCCGGGATTTTGACGAAAGCGCACCAGGTCCGTGTCAGCGGACCTGGTACTCATCCTTCGCCATCCGTGTTTTATCCGTGGCTTCTTCCTCTTCTCTTCACCACCCTCATGGCATGATGTTTCCAGCCCCCGTTCATGAGCACATCGCGTCCCCCATTCAGGATCGTCCTCGTCGAGCCTGAGATCCCATCGAATGCCGGTTCGATCGCGCGGCTCTGCGCGGCGACGCGGAACGAACTCCACCTCGTCCACCCACTCGGCTTCCGCCTCGATGACGCCGCGATGCGGCGCGCGGGGATGGATTACCTCGACCTCGCGGCGATCCGCGAGCACCGCTCCCTCGCAGAAGCCCTCCCCGACGGCGCCCGCGCATGGTTCTTCAGCACGAAGGCGACCCGACCGCTGTGGGAAGCGGATTTCCAACCGGGTGACTCCCTCGTCTTCGGACGAGAAACGAAAGGCCTCCCAGAAGAACTCCTCGCCCGCCACCCCGACCGCGTCCTCCGCATCCCGATGGCCGAGCCGAAGGCCCGCAGTTTGAACCTCGCGGTTTCCGCCGGCATCGCCCTCTATGAGGCGCTGAGGCAAACGTTCAGGTCTTGACCTTCCTCAAGCCGACCATCTCGAAGTGTGCTAGGTTCCTCCCATGAACGATCCCGTCTTCAAGCTCGATACTCACGCCGTCCTCTCCCTCGACACGGAAACTCAGTACGCCGCCAACGGCATCGTGAGCCGCACGCTTTTCCAGGGCCCTACCGGTCGCATGGTCCTCTTCGGCTTCGACAAAGGCCAGGAACTCAGCGAACACACCTCGCCCTACCGCGCCTTCGTCCAGGTCCTTACCGGGGAGTGCGAGTTCCTTCTCGGCATCGAGTGGCGCCACCTCAAGGCCGGCGACCTGGTCCACATGACGCCGGGCCTCCCCCACGCCGCCAAGGCCACTTCGCGCTTTTCAATGCTCCTGACGCTCTTTCCCGCGACGAAGGCCTGATAGGTTTTCGTTGGATTTCCAAAGCGTCTATGGCGAAACTGACGCCATGGCAAACCTTGGCGCAAAGATCGCATTTTTTGGGGCAGGCCGCATGGCCACCGCCCTCGCGCGCGGCCTCCTCGATGCCGGGCTCTGCGAAGCCTCGCAGGTTCTTGCGAGCGACGTGGATCCCGCGCAACGCGCCGCCTTCGAAAAGGAAACGGGAATCCGTGCCGTCGCCCGCAACGCCGAGGCTGCAGAATGGTGCGACGTGGCCGTGCTCGCCGTGAAACCCAACCATGCCCACGAGGTCCTCGCCGAGATCCGCAAGCCCTTCGGAGGTCGACTCCTTCTTTCCATCGCCGCCGGCATCTCCCTCCCCTCTCTCGAGGCCGAACTCGAGGAGTCCGCACGCACGGTCCGCGCGATGCCGAACACCCCCGCCCTCGTCCGCTGCGGGGCTTCGGCCTTCAGCGCCGGTCGCAATGCCACCGACGCCGATCTCACTCTCGTCGAGTCGATCCTCGGCTCCGTTGGGATCGCCCTCCGCCTGCCCGAGAAGATGCTCGACGCCGTGACGGGCCTCAGCGGAAGCGGCCCCGCTTACCTCTTTCTCGCCATCGAGGCGCTCTCCGACGGGGGCGTCGAGATGGGCTTGCCCCGCGGTGTGGCCCTCCGCCTCGCCGCGCAGACCGTCCTCGGCGCCGCCCAGATGGTGCTCACCACCGGCAAACACCCCGGCGAACTCAAGGACATGGTCACCTCCCCCGGCGGCACCACGATCGAGGGCCTCCGCGCGCTCGAACAGGCCGGCGTCCGCGCCGCGTTTATGAGCGCCGTCCGTGCGGCCACGGAAAAATCCCGCAAGCTCGGCCAACAGCGGTAGAGAACTTTCATTCATCGACCCCGCGTAAGGACCACCCTCGTTTCCCAATGAAAGAGTCTCTCGATGCCTACATTTCCTCCCGCGGCCGTCGCGTGGATGCCACACTCGGGCGCTTCTTGCCGAAGGCTGTCGAGAAACCCGACACCTTGCACAAGGCGATGCGCTACAGCCTGTTCGCCGGCGGCAAGCGCCTGCGCCCCGTGCTCTGCCTCGCCGCGGCAGAGGCCTGCGGCGGGCGCGAGGCCGATGCGATGCCTCTGGCTTGCGCGGTCGAGTGCATCCACACCTACTCGCTCATCCACGATGACCTGCCGTGCATGGACGACGATGATTTTCGGCGCGGGCGCCCCACTTCGCACAAGGTCTTTGGCGAGGGAGTCGCGGTCCTTGCGGGGGATGCACTCCTCACGTTCGCCTTCGAACTCGTCGCGCGCGCAAAGCCTGCGCGCCGCTGGCCGGCTGCCGAACTTGTGCGCGACCTTGCCGTCGCCTCGGGCAGCCTCTTTCTTGTCGGCGGGCAGGTCGCGGATCTTGAGGGTGAGGGAAAGCCGACCTCGCACTCGCAACTCCGCTGGATCCACGAGCGCAAGACCTCGGCACTGCTCACCGCCTCGATCCGCCTCGGGGCGATGAGCGCCAATGCGACGCCCGCCGAACTCCGCGCCCTCACGCGTTTCGGTGAAAATCTCGGGATGGCCTTCCAGGTGATCGACGACATCCTCGATGCCACCAAGACCTCGGTGGAACTGGGCAAGACCGCCGGAAAGGATGCGAAGGCTGGCAAGGCGACCTACCCCTCCATCCTTGGAATGAAGCGGGCAGAGGCCGAGGCGCGGCGTTTTACGGCGGGCTCGGTGAATGCGCTGAAACCCTTCAGGCGGCGTGGGGACCGGTTGCGCGAACTGGCCGATTACCTCCTGAACCGACAGAAGTAAGACGGGCCGATCGTCCCCGTTGGGGGCGCCGTGAGGTGACAAGCCAGCGGCGGCGTTCCGCGGCGGGAAGCCGTTTGATCGCGTAGCGAAGCATCGTGCGCGGCGTCAAAGCGGCTTGAACTCCTTGAGGTTTTCCCGCGCCACGTCGTCGCTGCCCTGGAGCTTGATGGCCCGCTGGAAGTGGAAGGTTGCTTTCTCGGTCATGCCGCGGCGCTGGTAATGGAGACCGGCGCGATTGTTAAAAAAGGGATTGTCGGGGTCGAACGCCAACGCCACGCGATAGTTGTCCTCGGCTTCCGTGGGGCGGCCGAGCAGATCGAGGATCTCTCCCTTGCGGATGCGCACCTGCTGATTTACGGGGTTGGCCGCGAGGGCGCGGGCGCAAGTTTCGAGGAAGAGGGTGCCCCACTTCTCTCGCTGGAGAACATTCAGTTGGGTGCGGCGGTAGAGATGCTCGGTGTAGTCCGCAAGGGCGTGCGAGTTGTTCGCGTCGGCGGCGAGGGCACGGGCAAAAGCGATCTCCGCCGTTTTCCAGTCCAAGGCCTTGTCTGCCTGGACGGCGCGATCCCTCCAGATCTCGCTGTAAAAGGAGCGGAGGACCATGGGGGTCAGGAGTCCGACGGCGACGAGCGCTGCGCCCGCGGTCCCGAACCTGAGCCATGCGGGCCATGCCTTGTGCGAGCCATCCCACTCGGAGGCGTTGAAACTCAGGGAGACGGCGAAACCGAGCACCACGGAAAGGGTC
This sequence comes from uncultured Verrucomicrobiota bacterium, assembly GCA_964653025.1. Lineage (GTDB taxonomy): Bacteria > Verrucomicrobiota > Verrucomicrobiia > JABWAM01 > JABWAM01 > JABWAM01. The sequence goes on along the minus strand of CAZZBZ010000069.1, from coordinate 6,611 downwards.
AGTGCGTTCGCGAAAATGTGCATGTCGAAATCCACGACGAGGTGGGCGAGGACCCCCGCCAACCCCCCGGCCGCGCCGATGAAGACGCTTCGCTGGAAGGCGGTACGATCAGGAAGAATCTCCCCGTGGGGGTGGCGTAGGCTGACGAGAAGGTCGTACTTGCGGGCGCCCAGGAAGAAGCGGTGCAGGAGGAGGGCGACCAGGAATGCCATGGCCGCCCCGCCGACGAGCCCGTAATCGGCGAGGAGATGGAGGTAATCGTTATGAGCGTAGACGGCCCGGTTGAGCAGGCCCACCCGGTGGTTTCCGTGCCACCAGTCGAACATCATCGGGCCCACGCCGAAGAGGGGATGATCGAGAAAAACTTTCCATGCGCTGGTCCACATCTGGATACGGTTGAAAGCGCCGCCCCGCGGATCCATGTAGCGCCCGAGTTGTTCCGGGCTGGCCCCCTTGAGATAGGTGTAAAGGGCGAAAGCGGCGGCGGCGAGCCCGAGCCCGACGAGCAGCGCGGCGATGCCCTTTCGCCGCATCCCGAGCCAGAGACCAACGGCGAGGCCGAAGGCTGCGGCAATCTGGCCGCCGCGCGAGTAGGAAAACACCAGGCCGGCCGCCATGACCGCCAATCCATACGCGGCGAGGATGCGCCAGGCAGGATGCAGGTGGCTCCAGAGAAGGAGGCCGAGTATCAGCGGCATCACGAGGGCGAGCATCCCCGCGTAATGATTCGGGCAGATGTGGGTGCCGCTGCTGCGCCCGAGGTATACCTGCGGTCGCCATAGCACCATCTTTACCTCCGCGTAGTGCTGGTAGACGGCGCAGATCGAGGCCCCGAGGACAACGAGAAAGAGCACGACGACCACGAGTTGCAGATGCCAGTTGCGCTGGAGCAGGAAGCGCACGCCGAAGTAGAACGCGCCGCAGGTGAGGAGGTTGAGCGCCTCCTGGCGGCTCTGAAACTCATTAGGAGAGCGCAGCCAGCCAAATACCGCGACCCCAAGAAAAAGCAGGACTGCGCCATCCACCCAGAGTGCACGAGAGAATCCCTGCCCGAAGGCGAGGCTGGCTGCCAACAGGACCAGCATCAGGAGACCGGCCGCCCAGACGGGTGCCGCAAACCACGCGTGTACCGCACCGAAGAAAACAAGGGAGAATACCAAGGCACTACAGACCAGCGCCGCCGCCACCCCGCTGAGAACCCTCTCCATGGGTACGAACGAGCCCACCAAGTGGCTCAGAAAATGGTCCGGCCGACCTTTACGTCGTCGCGCGGATAGACCTCGACGTCCTTGTTCGAGTCCTTCTCGGCTTCCTTATAGTTGATTCGGATGATGCTGTCCCGGCGGCGGATCTCCACGTTCGACTTGTCCGCGTAATCGCTGAAGCCGCCTGCGAGCGAGATCACCTTGACGACGGTGAGCCCGGGCGTCCACGGGACGCGCCCAGGGACGCGAACCTCGCCTCGCACGTAGAGGTCGCGCGGGCCTGGGATGACGCTGACGCTGAGTTTCGTGTAGTACCCCCCGTCGATGAAGGCTCGCTCGATTTTCTTGGCGAGCACGCCCGGGGTGAGTCCCGCGGCCTTGACCTCTTTGATATAGGGGAGAGTGACGGTGCCAAACTCGTTGATCTCTTCGACCTGATTAATTTCAGGGGTGATGCCGGTGATACGAATCGAAATCGTGTCGCCGTGGCGAATGGCCGCTTCCGAGTCAACATCGCCCCCGCTGGACTTGAGGAGGTCGGGGTTGCGGCGTGTGGGGGCAGGCCCGGAAGACTGGTTGAACAAGCAACCGCAGAGCGACAGGGCGACGGCAACCCCAACCATGGCAACAAAGGAACGCATTAACGGAAAAAGTACGCTGCTGCCAGACGGACTTCAAGTCCGAAGACGACGGGGCGGCATGACAACTCCAACGGTTTTTTTTCTCGACCCGTTCGGCCGTGACATCAAGCGGGCGCCTCCCTGCGGACTGTCGAGGGCGCTACGGAGCGTGCCCTCGGCAGTTCATGGATAAGCCCACCATTCGAACGGTTGCCCGGGTGTATGGCGCGTGCAATTCACGCGGACTCCGCGGATGACCGCATCTCGCCTGCGAAGCAGGTTTCCAACGCGGAAGGTTCGTCGCCATCCGAGGGGTGAACGAGGCAGAAGTCGGCGCGGTCCCCAGGGCGTAGGCCATGGCGGCAGCCGACGGCTTCTGCCGCGGCGGTTGACAGCCTTGTCCAGCATTCTTGCCAGGGTTGACGGAGCATTTCGGCCGCGCGGAAGACGCCCTGAACCGGACGCAGGGCGGAGCCGGCAAAGTTGGTGCGCCCGGGCAGGCGAACGACCTGATCCGGTCCCACTTCGAGGACGGTGGTCCCGATGGAGTAGCGGCCGGGAGGGGCGCCGCCGGCCGACATCGCGTCCGTGGTATAGATGAGGTTGTGCCCACCTCGCGCCGCGTGCATCACGCGGAAAAGTGCGGGAGAAACATGAATCGCGTCCGGGATCAGGGAAGCGATCAGGTCTCCCCGTTCCAGCACGCGCCAGAGAATGTTGTCGTGGCGGTCCAGGACCTGGGGGCAACCGTTACCGAGGTGGGTGTAGCCGGTCAACCCGCTCGCCGCCCCCGCGTCGAGTTGCGTGCCGGCGGCGTTGCTGTGCCCGCCGAAGACCGTCATCCCGAGCGAGGAGGCGAGGGCGGCCGCTTCCGCCGCACCGTTGCGCTCGGGGGCGATGGTCAGGAGCGCGGGATCCGAACCCGTTACCTCGCGGAGGGCGCGGATCGCGGCGGGATCCGGATCGCGGACATGCTCCGGGGGATGCGCGCCGACGAAACCGGGTTCGCCCGAGATGAACGGCCCCTCGATGTGCCAGCCCGCGATCGCGTCGCGGAGCTCGGGGTCGGCGTCGCGCAGCGCCTTCGCGTGGCGGAGGCGGGCCAGGAGCCCCTTCCATTCGGAGGTGACGAGTGTGAAGAAGAAACGAGTGCAGCCATCACGGCGCAGGGCGCGGGCGGCGCGTCGCAGGTCGTCAGTGGTCAGGCCGGCCTGCTGGAAGTCCACGCCCCCGTAGCCGTTGACCTGGATATCGAAGAGGGAGGGGGCGATCCAGCGCCCGGCGCCCGCGCCCGTGGGGGAGGGGGCCACAGAGGCGATCACGCCATCGCGCCAAATCACCTCGACGGGCTTCCAGGTTTGCCAGTGGAGAGCGGTGACGCTGCCGTCGCGGGGGGGGTGGGGCTGCTTCATGGCGATCGATTCAAGACAAGCCGGGAAGAAAACGCCAGCCTGCCCTGCCAAAGTCCCGCGACGGCGGGACGGCGGCAGGTCGGACCCTTAGGCGACCCACCATGCGAGGACACCGAGGAGGAGGGTCGGCACCATCACGAGCGCGACGCCGCGCCGTGTGCGCGGGGAGGCGAGGGTTAGCGCGAGGGTGGTCTTCAACGCGGTGTTGCTGATTACCGCGAGGACGATGGCCCCGGTGGCGGTTGCGATCGACAGGTGGCTTCCCGAGACCATCTGACTGACGGAGAGGGCGATGGCGTCCATGTCCGTGAGGCCCGAGATGACACTGGCGATTTGCAAGCCCGCGGCGCCGTAGTGGGCGCGGGCCGCACGGCTGAGCAGGACGATGAGGGCATAGAGGGCGGCAAACTGAAGGGCCAGCTTGAGGCTGAGTGGGTTGGGGATGGCGGGGGCGTGGTCCTGCCCGCCCCGGTTCTCACGGCGCAGGAAAGTCCATGCCCCGAAGGCGAGGCCGGGAATGGCCATGATGAGGAGGGCGGGCCAGACGGCCAGAAAGGCTTCATGACTCACGGCGAAGCAGAGGACGGCGACGCGGGCGAGCATCACCGTGCAGGCGAGCACGATCGCCGCTGCGAAGCCGTCGGAAAGCTCGGGACGTTCCCGGCTCTGGCGGCTGCAGGCGAGGGTGGTCGCGGTGCTCGACGCGAGTCCACCGAGGAGACCGAGCGAGACGAGCCCGGCGCGGGGGCCGAGAAGGCGAACGGCCACGTAGCCGAAGAAGCCAATCCCCGCGACGAGCACCACCATCAGCCAGATCGAGAAGGGGTTGAAGGCCCCGTAGGGACCGAAGTCGCGGTTTGGGGCGATCGGGAGGATGACCCCCGTGATTGCGGCGAACTGGAGCGCGGCGAGGACGTCCGCGCGCGTGAAACGCTCCGTCCAACGGTGGATCGTACGCTTGGAGGCGAGGAGGAGGATGAGGGAGACGGCGAGGACGACCCCGACGCGAGCGCGCTCCCAGGCGACCAACCCGCCGATCAGGTAGGTCAGGAGGGTGGCGGTGATGGTGGTGAGGCCGGCAGACTTCCCCTCGACGCGCACGAGGACGAGGTGGTGGGCAAGAAGCAGGCCCGCGCCCGCGAGGAAGCCGGCGGAGAAAAGATGGGGGGCGTGGGAGGAGGAGAGGAGCGCTGCGACATTTCCGAGGAGGGCCCAGAGGGCGAAGGTGCGAACCCCGGAGATCTCGACGTGCTCCCCGGCGGCATGCTGCTCGGCCCACTGGCGTTCGAGCCCGATGAGGGCCCCGAGGGAGGCGCTGACGAGGAGCGAGAGGAGCATGGACTCGGTGCTCATTCAGTAAAGGAGCTTTGCCGCGGAGGCGCGGCCGCTGTCGGGGTAAAGTTTGCGGTACTCGATGGCCTGGAGGGCGACGAGAGCGGCCGCGCCGACGATTTCCTTGACGCCGATCCTGCGGGCGAGGTCGCTCGCCGGCTTGGAGAGCCCAAGCAGGAGCGGGCCGTAGGTGTGGGCGCGGCCGATCTGCTGGAGGAGCTTCACCGCGATGTTCCCCGAGTTCAGGTCGGGGAAGACCAGTACGCTGGCGCGGCCGGCAACGGGCCCGATGAGGCCCTTGGCCTCGGCAGCTTCGAGCGAAAGCGCCGCGTCGGCCTGGAACTCGCCGTCGAACTCGGCCTCGAAAAACTTCGCCGCCGCCCGGTCGCGTGCGAGAGCGATCGCCGCCTGGATTTTTTCGAGCGAGCGGTGACGCGCTGCCCCGCGCGTCGTGTAGGCCAGGAATGCCACGCGCGGCTTCGCACCGTGCATCTGCCGAGCGAGTTTCGCGGCGGAGACGGCGATGTCGGCGAGTTGGTCGGCGTTGGGCTCCGGGATGACGCCGCAGTCGGCGCAGCAAAGGATGCCTCCCTCGCCGATCGAGGGATCCTCGAACTGGAGCACGGCGCAGGCCGAGGCGGCCCGGGTACCCGGCTCCAGGCGGATGGCCTGGAGCAGAGGGCGGTAGATCGCGGCGGCGCCGCAGTGGAGCCCGGCGACCATCCCGTCGGCGCTCCCCCCGAGGAGCATCATCGTCGCGAAGAGGAGCGGGTTCTTCACGGCCTCGATGGCTTCCTCGGGTTTCGGGGCGCTCGCGCCGCGCATGCGGGCGTAGATGGAAGCGTAGCGTTCGAGGTCGTCGGCGCGCTCCGGGTCGATCACCCCGACCCCCTCGATGGGGAGCCCATAGCCCCGAGCGCGGGCGCGGACGAGGTCGCGAGGGCCGAGCAGGATGGCGCTGCCGAGCCCGGCGCGGACATAGTCCGCCGCGGCCCGCAGGATCCGCTCGTCCCCAGATTCGGGGAAGACGATGCGCTTGGGATGGCGGCGAACCTTTTCAAAGGTCGCCTCGAGGAACTTCATGGACCCGGGGAGCCTATCAGCGCGGCCAGCGGCCGCTCAAGCGCATTCCCTGATGCAGGGTGACGATCAGGTTGCGGAGTTGCCCGCGTTCGACCAGAATGCCTCGCATGATTGGAATCATTGGCGGTTCGGGACTTTACGCGATGGAGGGGATCGAGGGGGCGGCGTGGAAGAAGGTGGAGACCCCCTTTGGCGATCCCTCGGACGAGTTTTACATCGGGCGACTCGCGGGGCGCGAGGTGGCCTTCCTCCCGCGTCACGGGCGCGGCCACCGCATCCTTCCCTCGGAACTCAACCACCGTGCGAATATCTGGGCGCTGAAATCCCTCGGTGCGCGCTTCATCGTGAGTGTGAGCGCCGTCGGGAGCCTCTGCGCGAAGCTGCGCCCGCTCGATATCGTCCTGCCCGATCAGTTCATCGACCGCACGAAGAAGTCGCTCGAGCACACCTTCTTCGGGAACGGCATCGTGGCGCATATTGCCCTCGCCGATCCCGTGAGCGCGGGGCTCCGCGGGCTCCTCCATACGGCGGCGAAGAAAATCCTTGGGGAGAAGGGTCCGAAGGTCCACCCGAAGGGGGCCTACGTGAACATGGAGGGGCCGGCCTTCTCGACACGCGCCGAGTCGAAGATGTACCGCCTGCTCGGGGGGGACGTGATCGGGATGACGAACCTCGGCGAGGCGAAACTCGCGCGCGAGGCGGAGATCGCCTACGCAAGCATGGCGATGGTCACCGACTACGACTGCTGGAAGACCGACGAGGCGCACGTGACCGTGGAGATGATCCTCGAACGCCTCCACCGCAACGCGGACACGGCCTGCGCGATCGTGCGCGCGGTGGTGCCGACGATCCCGTCCGACGCGCAATGGCCCGAGCACCACGCGCTGGACCTGGCGATCATCACGGACCGCAAGCTCTGGCCCGCGGCCACGGTGGAGAAGCTGCGTCCGATCCTGGGG
>CAZZBZ010000068.1:0-17508 GCA_964653025.1 uncultured Verrucomicrobiota bacterium | reverse complement strand
GAGAAGCCACGGATGAATCACGGATGAGGACTGCGCCGATTCCGCCACACGGAATCGGCGCGTCTTTCGCGGGAAGATGTTGGGGTTCTTCCCATGGAGCATACCAGGCCCGTGTAGCGGACCTGGTATTCTGCTTCTGCCATCCGTGTTCATCCGTGGCTGATTTCGCCATCTGCGTCTGCTTTGTGCCTTTGTGGTTTCCTCTCATAGGATGGATTGAATTGGAGAGGGCATCGGCCCAACCTGACCCTGTCCCATATCCATGAAACGCACGATCGCGATCACCCTCGGCGACCCGGCCGGCATCGGCCCAGAGATTGTTCGCAAGGCCCTCCGTTCGGGCAAACTCGACCGTCGCTTTCGCTATGAAGTCCTTCTTGCCGATGAAGTCCCCCGGGTCACCCTCGGCAAGCCATCGAAAGCCGGTGCCCGCTTTGCGCTCGCCGCCCTCGAAGCCGGTGTCGCCGGATGCCTCTCCGACCGCTACGCGGCGCTCGTCACGGGACCCGTGAACAAGGCGGCCCTCAAGGCCGTCGGGTTCCGCTTCCCCGGCCAGACCGAGTGGCTCGCCTGGCGCACGGGAACGAAGAAGTTCGCGATGATGCTCGTCGGGGGAAAGCTGCGCGTCACCCTCGCGACCATCCACGAGCCGATTCGGCGCGTCCCCTCGCTCCTCACGCGTCGGGGGATCCTCGATGCGATCCTGCTCACCCACGAGGGCCTGCGTCGCTTCGGCATCCGCTGTCCACGGATCGCGGTTGCGGCGCTCAATCCCCATGGCGGCTCGGCGGGGGAAGAGGGGACCGAGGAGCGGCGGGTCATCGCCCCCGCGGTCCGCGACGCCCGTCGTCGCCTCGGCTCGGGAGTCACGGGGCCGCATACGCCCGACGCAATCTTTCGCGATGCGTGGCAGGGGAAGGTGGATGCCATCGTTGGCATGTACCACGACCAAGGGCTCGTCCCGCTCAAGATGGTGGCCTTCGAGGAGGGGGTGAACCTCACCCTCGGCCTGCCGATCGTGCGGACCTCGCCCGATCACGGGACGGCCTACGCGATTGCCGGGAAAAACCGCGCCGACCCCCGGAGCCTCATCGAAGCCATCCGCCTCGCCGCGAAGCTCACCTCACGCGACAGGTAAAGATTTAAATCCAGTTCGGGCAGCCAAGCCACTGCGATGATGCGCAATGGGCATCGAGGTGTGTTTCGAGCGCCACGAGGGACGAACCCAGGACCTTCTCCAGAGCCCCTTCATCCACGGTCGCATTCGATCCATCTCGGCTCCCGATCCCACCGGGCATAAAGTCAGGGATCGATTTCCACACGGGGATTCTGCCATCAATGTTCGGGTTCTCTCCCTTTACTGAAAGACACCCCCCATGAAAACCATATCTCTCGTTTGCAGCCTCCTCGTTCTGGGAATGGTTTCGCCCATGCCTGCCCCGGGTCTTGATGGAAGCACGGTGGATCAAGCGAAGCCTATCGTCGTCAGGAAGAGAGTGGGGACAAATCATAATCTCTCCAAGGGCCTTCGCCCTCGTGGCCCCAACCTTCAGCTTCGGCAGGACGTGTCGCTTGATTACTCGTATGTCGGGGGCGCCAAAATCAAATCTGGTTCCGACGGGCATCTCGGGGAACAAATGTCTGCTTTCCGATACAGTTTGAAGGTTCCGGTGGACGCGCGATGGTCTTTTCGTGTCGGCCTTCAATACAAGCGCCTCGATTTCAGCGTGCCAGAAGGGGCGCTGCTTCCCAACAATCTTCAAACGATTTCCCCAAGCTTCGGGGTCGACTACCGACTGTTGGACCAGTGGAGCGTGTTCGGCGGAATCTCGCCGCGTCTGTCGATGATCGACAATGGGGACCACATTGGCTCCCAGGATTTTCGAGTTGGTGGAATTCTGGGTGCCACGTACAACCCCAGCAGAACCCTTTCCCTGCAGTTTGGGGTGGCCGTGAATCCTGACTCCCTCGGAAGTCCTGTGCTTCCTGCCGTGGGTGTTCGATGGGAGTTTGCCGATCTCTGGACGCTGAACTTCGGCTTTCCGCGGACCTCGATCGACCATCAACTGCTCCCCAATCTTACGCTTTCGCTCATCAAGGTTGGTTTCGAGGGAGGTTCCTTCCATACGAGCAAGACCTATGGGGACGCGATGGGCAGGCCCCAACTCAACGACCGGAAACTGCAATACCAAGAGGTACGGGTCGGGACCGGCGCAAACTACGCCGTCACGGAGAGCATTCAGGTCGGATTGACTGCGGGAGCCGTAGTTTACCGCAACTTTGATTTTAAGGATACCGCTTATAGCCAGAAAGTGGATCCCGCGCCTTACGTGCAACTGAGCGTCAAAACGGACTTCTAGCCGTTTCTGGAAAGAGGCTGTCCGTCGCGTAGACCGAGGGATGTGGCCGCGGGGTTCCTGCTCGTTGAAAACGCACTGGAATCCCGAGGCTTCAAGGAGGAGACTTCTCGAAGTTCGCAAACTGAATGGGGAGTCGATCTGACGGATGGATGTTCGGAAGGTTTTTTAGTATTTCGGAGGGACCTTGACATAGAACCAGTCTACTGGTGGGTTCGCGGGGTGAAGACGATCGGGCTTTTTGAGGTCAAGACGCGCCTCTCGGAACTCTGTGGCAAGGTCGCGGAGACGGGTGAGGTCTACACGATCACCCGCCGAGGGAAGCCGATTGCGAGGATCGAGCCGGTTGCCCCCTCCGCGGCGGGTTCCGCCATCTGGGACCGGGTGGAAAACGACCGCCGAAAGTTTGGCCCGCCCGAAGTGGATCTCGATCTGCCCCGTCGCAGGGTCAACCCGCGCAGGAAACTTCTCGACTGACTCCGCCACTTCGCAGGCATCGAGGGCCTCGCGGTCGAGGATTGGTCGCGGTAAGTGCTGCGTGTTCCACTTCCCGAGGTTAGTTAGCGACGGTGTACGATGGGTCGGGAGTGGGGCGCGCGGTGCCGGGCTTGACGGGGTCGGGGTACTCGAAGACGCGGCCCTGGAAGTTGCGGAAGACGACGCGCTCGGCGTCGCGGTAGATGATGTAGTCCGGGTTGATCGGCACCTTCCCGCCGCCGCCGGGGGCGTCCACGACGAACTGGGGGATCGCATAGCCGCTCGTGAAGCCGCGCAGCCCCTCGATGATCTCGATCCCGCGCGCCACGGGGGTGCGGAGGTGGCGCGAGCCGCGGATCAGATCGCACTGGTAGAGATAGTAGGGGCGCACCCGGCAGAGGAGGAGCTTGTGGACGAGCTCGCGCATGACCTCGACCGAGTCGTTCACCCCGGCGAGGAGCACGCTCTGGTTGCCGAGGGGGATGCCGGCGTCGCTGAGCCGTCCGAGTGCCTCGCGGACCTCACTCGTGAGTTCGCGGGGGTGGTTGGTGTGGACGCTTATCCAGAGCGGGTGGTGCTTGCGGAGCACCGCGCAGAGCGAGGGCGTCACGCGCTGGGGCAGGAAGATGGGGATGCGCGATCCGATTCGCAGGAACTCCAGGTGAGGAATCGTTCGGAGGGTACCGAGGAGGTGATCGAGCTTGTCGTCGCTCAGCAGGAGCGGGTCGCCGCCGGAGAGGAGGACGTCGCGCACCTCCGTGTGCTTGCGCAGGTACGCGATCGCATGTTCGAGGTCGGGGTGGAAGTCGTAGCCGCCCGCGCCGCTCACGAGGCGGCTTCGCGTGCAGTAGCGGCAGTAGGCGGCGCAGCGGTCAGTCACCAGCAGGAGCACGCGATCCGGGTAGCGGTGGATGAGTCCCGGTACGGGGGAGGTGGTGTCCTCTCCGACGGGGTCGCTCATCTCCGCGTCGTCGGCCAGGCTTTCGTCAACGACGGGGATCACCTGCCTTCGGACCGGGCAGGAGGGATCGTCCTTCGCGATGAGGGAGAAGAAGTGGGGGGTGATCCCGAGGGAGAGCTTCTGGGCCGAGAAGAGCACGCCGGCGCGCTCGCGGGCCGTGAGGCGGAGACGCGGCTCAAGGTCCGCGAGGGAGGCCAGGCGGTGCTTGAGTTGCCAGTGCCAGTCGTTCCACTGCTCGTCCGTGACGCTTTGCCAGTCGGACCGGGGTGCGGGGAGAAATCGCGCGGTGCCGCGCGCTTTACCCCCAGGGTCTTCGTTGCTCATGGTGTTGGGCGTCGGGAACTATGGCGCACCCCGGGGGGATGTCAAATGCGCCCCCGGCGGCCTGACCCTCCCTGCGCGGGTTGCACCGAGGCGGGCTTCTGGTAGTCTTGCCGGGTGAAGAACGGCCTTGTCCCGATCCAGGTGCATACCGTGGTGCCAACCCCCCGGGGTTGCGCCGTCTTTCTTGGTAACAACGAGAAGACGATCGTGATCTTCGTGGATTCGGGGGTCGGCCAGGCCATCCTCATGCATCTGAAGGGCGTCCGCGTGGAGCGTCCGCTGACCCATGACCTGATCGGCCACATGTTTACGGGCTTCGGCATCAAGGCCGAGCGGGTAGTGATCAATGACCTGAAAAAGGAGACCTACTTCGCAAGGATCATCCTGCGCCAGCAGAATGAGTTGGGCACCAAGCTCGTGGAACTCGACGCGCGCCCCAGCGATTGCCTCGCGATCGCCCTGCAGGCCAAGGTCCCGATCTTCGTGGCGAAGCACGTTTTCGACGCGGCATTGGACCGTTCTGACGAGCTCAAGGAAATTTCCGAGACCCTGGAAAAGGCCGAGAAAAGCTCGCCCGGGGAAGAGGGGGATGACGAAGAAGAGGGCGAGGGCGACGAGGATATGCCCGGTTCCGACGAAGGCTTCTCGCCCTCGAATCCCAACGTGGACGAACCCCCGCCGGATGATTCCCCGCCGGGGAAGGTGTGAGGAAGGAAAAGGGTCGAGAGTCGAGAGGATCCCACCTCAACGATGTTTTCCGAAGTGGATCGAAAAACCGCCTGTGCGGATCCTCTCCCCGCGTTGGTGCGGCGGGTTCGCGCGCTCGCCGGTCTTGCGGATGCCTGGCGGTCACCCCGTTCGCCATGGATGCGTCGCGCACGGCGCGAAATCCCGACGGCCTTCGCGTTTTCCAGCCCGATGGTAGAAGCCTGCCTGCGGACGACTTTCGCAGGGTGGACCCTCGCCTCCGTGGCTCGATGGGTGCATGACGACCTGCCCTCCCGTCTCCGCCAACGGGCTGCGGCGCGTTGCGCGCGGGGTCTTCGCGCGCGCGAGGTGCTTCTCGTGCTTCCCTCAACGGTCTTTGCCGCTGCGTGGCAGGCGGCGGCGGCGGTTTGGCTGGCCGGGTTTGTCCCCGTGTTCCGTCCTTCGCGGCGCGAGCCGATTTTTGCACGGCTTCTCGCGGAAAGCGCCCGTGCCATGGGCGGCCGTGACCTCCCCTTTCGCCTCCTTGCACCGGGAACCCCTGTAAACGGAAGGAAAAAGTTTCGCGCGGTTGTGGCCTACGGTTCCGATCCCACCGTGATTCGGTTGCGAGCGACGACAGAAAGGGGGCGGAAAATTTTCGGCTTTGGCACGCAGGTGGGTGCGGCCTGGATCTCCCGTCGGGCGCTGTCCCATCAGAACGCCGCGAATCTGGCTCGGGGGCTTGCGCGGGATGTGGTCCTTTACGAGACGCAGGGATGCCTTTCGCCCGGATGCATCTTTGTTGACCGAGGGGCAAAGGTGTCCCCTAGGGCTTTTGCGGCCCTTGTGGCGAAGGAGATCGCCCGCCTCGATCGCGCGTGGACGGTTCGGGGCGAGGATGCCCTGGCAGGGGAGAGCTTTCTCCAACTCTGGAAGTTCCGTGCGGCGCAAGGGCGGGCGGAGTTTTTTGGGCGGCACGTGATCCTGCACGGGGAACATGACTTTGCGCCGTCGGGGCTGCGGCGCGTCGTGTTCGTTCGCCCCGTTGCGGGACCGGGGGAAGCGGCGCGTCTTTGCGCCCATTGGCCGGCAAAACTGGCGGTGCTCGGTTTGGCGGACGCCTCGGAGACCGTCCGAGTGGGTCGTGCCTTTCGCAGTCATCCCGACCTTTGGATGGCCGCGATTGGGAGGATGCATGAGCCGCCCCCCTCTTGGCGGAATGGGGGAGTGAGCCTGCTGCAAGAACTTGCGGCAGGCTGAAATTCACTTTGCGTGGAGAAGGCCGGTTCGGTCATCGTGGGAGGGATGAAGGTTGCATTGACGAGGATGTTCCAGATCGAGGCCGCACACCGGCTGCCGCGCCTGCCCAAGGGGCACAAGTGCGAGAGGATGCACGGCCACAGCTTCAAGATCGAGGTGCGGGTCGAGGGCGAGTGCGACCCAAAACTCGGCTGGCTCATGGACTACGCCGACATCAAGAAGGCCTTCGAGCCGCTCTTCGAGCAACTCGACCACCGCTGCCTCAACGAGGTGTCCGACCTCGACAACCCGACCTCCGAGAACCTCGCGAAGTGGGTCTGGGACCGGCTGAAACCCTCGCTGCCGATGCTGACAGCGGTGATTGTCGCCGAGACCTGCACCGCAAGCGCAGAGTATCGCGGGTAGGCGAGCGGCGAACAGGGAGCCGTGAGTCGGCGGGTGTGGGACAAAGAGGTGGAGTCATGAGAGGGCGACATGGCAGAGTGCGTCTGCACGAGTTTCTTCCTGATCCTGCTGCTTCCTGCTCACCGCTTACGGCTCACCGATGAATATCCTCCACACCGAGTGCGGGCTGAACTGGGGCGGGCAGGAGTACCGCACGCTCCTCGAAGTCGAGTGGCTGAACCGCCACGGTCACCGCGCCTGGGTCGCCTGCGATCCGAGGAGCGAGTTCTTCCGCCGCGGGAGCGCGCGCGGCGCCGCCATGCTCCCCGTCTCCATGCGGAACAACGCCGATCTCGTTGGCCTCTCCGCGCTCTGGCAGCACTGCCGCCGGGAGAAGGTCGAGGTCATCCACACCCACGGCCCCAAGGATTCGTGGATGTGCTGGCCACTCCACCTCGCGGGACGGACTGTCGTCCGCTCGCGCCATATCACCGTGCCGATCAAGCCCGGCTTCGCACACGGGTTCATCTACCGCCACGGGTGTCGCCGCGTGATCGCCACCGCCGCGATCATCCGCGACACCCTCGTTCACGTGAACGGCCTCGACCCCGCCCGGGTGGATGTCGTTGGCGAGGGGGTGGAACTCGATGAGTATTCTCCCTCGGTGGACGGCATTCCCTTTCGCGCCGAGTTCGGCATTCCTGCGGAGGCCCCGCTCGTCGGGATCATCGCGATGATGCGCGGTGACAAGGGCCACTGCTACTTTCTCGACGCCGCGATCGAGGTCCTGAAGACCCATCCCCAAGCGCGATTCGTCCTTGTCGGCGAGGGGATCGGGGGGCGGCGCGTCGAGCGGGAGTGCCGCGAGCGGATTTCCGTGGCGGGCGAGCAGAAGCGCATTCTCATGGCAGGCTATCGCGATGACGTCCCGCGCGTGATGGCGGCGCTTGACGTGGTCGTGATCGCTTCGGTCGCGGTCGAGGCCCAGTCGCGGATTGTGCCGCAGGCGTTCGCCACCCGGCGGGCGGTGGTCGCGACGCGGGTCGGCGGCATTCCTGAGCTGGTCGAGGACGGGGCGAACGGCCTGCTCGTTCCCCCGTGCGACGGGGCGGCCATCGCGGCCGCCCTACGGCGACTTTTCGATGACTCCTCCCTGCGTGAGCGGCTTGCCGTGGCGGGGCACGCGACCGCGAAGGCGCGGCTCTCGATGGAGAGGATGATGGAGGAGACCCTCGCGGTCTACCGTCGGGCTGCGGGCGCGGCGTGATGGCACGGGCCGTCCTTGCCCCGCGCCCCGGGTTGGCCTACTCAAGCAGGCGGTGAACCCGCGGCTTATCACGGCCCCGACCTTTCCGCAGCTGGAGTGCCGGCTGCTCACGGACCTCGCGGCGGCGTGCTTGGAGGACCCTTTCGCGCCGAAGTGGATCGTCGTCCCGAACGCCACCCTCGCGAACCACCTGCGTGCGCGGCTGGCCTTGGCGGACGGCGAGGGGGCGCTCGTCGGGGTGCGCGTGGCGAACCTGCCCACGTTTGCCGGGAGGTTGGCCGTGGGAATGCTCCGTAAGGACGCGGTTCGCTGGGGCGTGATCCACGACCTCGTCCTCGAGGAGCTCGTCGCGGGCCTGCCGAAGTCCTCTCCTCTCGCGCCGCTGCGCGGGATCACGGGCGGGGCGGGGTTGCTCCACGACACCTTCGTCGACCTCGCGCATGGGGGGTTCGGGATCGAGGACCCGGACAAGGTCCGGGAGCTGGCGAAGGTCCCGGAGTTCGAGGAGCGCGAGCGGGCGGTGCTGCGCCTGTTCGCCGACTTCGTGGAACGTCTCCGCGAACGAAAGATTTCCTGGGGACCGATGATCCTCCAGGAGTTGCAGGCGAAGATCGAGGCGGCGACCGGGGAGGAGATCGTGAAGACGCTCGGGGCGCAGGAAGGGCAGCGTCCTCAGGTGTTCGTCCACGGATTCTATGAGTGGCTTGACGTGAACCTCGGTTGGCTCGCGGCCATGGTCGAGAAGGTCCCGACGAGGATCTACTACCCTTGGCTCAAGGTGGGACGATCCCCACACCCCGCCTACGCCTTCGGGGAGGAGATCCTCGAGGAACTCGGGCGCAGGTTTACATTTCTCGAATTCGAGGAAATCGGGGACGAACCCGGCGCGTGCGCGCGATTCTTCATCGGGAGCTTTCCCGAGGGAAGAGTGGAAGATCCGCCGCCGTTTCTCACCTGGCAGCGCGCGGCCGGGCCTCGCGCGGAGGCGATTTCCGCGGCGGTGCGCGTGCGTTCCTGGCTGGACGAAGGGATCCCGCCCGAGGAGATTCTCGTCACGGCCTCCGTTGCCGAAGGTTATGGGGATGCGCTCCGCGGGGTCTTTCGCGAGTTTGCCATCCCACTGCGGGTGAGCGACCTGCCCGCGGGGGCCACGCCCGCGGACGACGTCCTGCGGGCCCTCGCGCGGATCTGGGGAGAAAAGGCGCCGGCCGAACGGGTCTTCGCCCTCCTCCGTTCGGGACCGCTTCCCCCCGTGGCGAAAGGGGTGGACGTGGACGCCTTCGAAAGGAAGGTTCGCGAACTCGGGATTTGGGGCGGCGCGACATGGCGTGCCTTTGCCGACCTGACGGGCGATGGCGCTCCCACCCCGGCGGAGCGGCGCCTGGTCGAAGGGATCCTTGTCTTCGGCGAGGACCGCCCCGCAGCCTCGGACGAGCTTTCGATCAAGCAGGCGCTGGCGATCTTTGAAGACATGGCGAAGAACTGGCTGGCGGACCCGTCGCCAATGGGGGCGCTTCTCGACGACGTGAGGGAGGCCGCGCAGGGCGCGAAGGGCCTGCGCCTGGAAATGCGCGAGTGGGTGGCGCTCCTCGCCGGCGAGGCCTCGGGACAAACGCTGCGCGATCCGCCCTCGCGGAGCGTGCAGTTCGCCCCCGTGATGCGGGCGCGGGGCCTCACGGCGAAGGCCGTGGTCTTCCTCGGCCTCGCCTCGGGGGAGATGCCGCGCCGGGTGGATGACAACCCGCTTCTTTCGGATGCCGCGTGCCGTCGGATCGCGCTCGCGGCGAAGGGGATCGGGCATCGCCTGCCGCTGAAATCGCGCGTCCCCGAGGAGATGCTCCTGCTGTTCCAACTGGTGAATACCTCGGCGGAGCGCGTTCACTGGGTGGTGCCCGAGACCGACGCGGCGGGGCGCGCGGTGGCGCCGACGCCATGGGTGCAGCGCTATCTCCAGCGCTGGAAGGTGGGCAGGGAGGCTCTCTTCAAGGAGAGGATCCCACCCTCGACGAGGCTCCAGGCGGAGTGGCTCGCGGGGCTCGACCCCGAGCATGGGAGCTGGCTTCCCCCGTCGTTCGCCCTGTATCTCGACGCGAAGCTCGCCGCCTCGGCGCGCGAGGGGGTCGGGGAGGAGCGGCTCTCAGCCTCAATGGATCGGCGGGGACGAGAGCCCGATTGGAGCGGGGCGATCCACGAGCGTTTTTCGGGAAATCGGCTCGGCGTCAAGCGGATCGGGTGGCTCGCGGAGTGCCCCTTTCGTTTCCGCTGCGAGGAGATCGAGAAGCTGGTGGCGCTCGACTCTCTCTCTCCCGCGTACGAGCTTGATCGGATGGCGCGCGGTACATGGCTCCACCTCGTGCTCGAGGCGGCGATCCGCCCGCACCTCAAGCAGAGGAAGCTCTCCGAGATCGCCGAGGAGGCGCTGGCGAATGACGGGGCCGCGCTCGCGAAACTGGCGCGCGTGGCCGCCGTCAGCGACAAGAGGCTGAAGTTTGCCCTCGGCCTCATCCCGCAGGTTTTTCGGGAGAGCGAGGCCCTCGCGATCGCCGGGGTGGCGGCGCGCTACTTCCGTTGGGCGAAGGAGCAGGGAGGCGTGCCGCAGGAGGTCGAGGTGAAGGTCGACGGGGAGTGGCCCCAGTGGCCGGGGCTCTGCGTGGTGGGGAAGATCGACCAGGTTGAGAAGGAGGCCGGCGGTGAGTTGGTTGTGGATTTCAAGAGCGGCAAGCACCCCGGCTGGCGACCTTACGCCACCGCGGCGCGGCTGGGATGGAACGTCCAGGCGACGCTCTACCCGTGGCTGCACGGCGGTGAGGCGGTCGAGTTTCGTTACCTGTATCTCGGCGACGAGAAGGCGCAGGTTGGGGAAAGCGCGGGAGCGCCCGCGGCGGAAGGGCTTCTCGCCGAGCTCGCGCCGTTTCTCGAGAAGGGCTTCTACCCGCCCACCTCGTTGCAGACGGTCGCCGCCCTCGGTCGCCTTCCCGAGAAGGACGTCCCCGGCTGCTCGTTCTGCGAGATGGCCTCCGTGTGCCGCCGCTTCGAGATGGGCCACGCCGCGCGGCATGCAAAGCTTCTTGAGGAACACGCGCCGAGGCGCTCCGCGACGATCCGTGGGATGGGGCAGGAGCCGGCGAAGGGGAGGAAACGATGATTCCCGACGCGCGAGAGCGGACGAAGGCGGTGATGACGCCCGGGCACGCCTTTGTCTGGGCGAGCGCGGGCACCGGCAAGACTCACACGCTCACCCTCCGGGCGCTGCACCTCCTGCTCCAGGCGCCCTTCGACCCGAAGGCTCGGGGGGAGGTGGAGTCCAACCTCTACACCGGAAAGGACCGCGCTTCCCGACTCGAGGCCGCGCGCGCGGCCATCCGGCGCTTCGTCCTGACCACCTTCACCCGAAAGGCAGCCGCCGAGATGCAGGAGAGACTCTACCGGTACCTCGAGCGCCTGGGTTCTGCGGAGAGCGAGGAGAAGCTTGTCGCCGAGGTCAACGCCTCGAACGAGGGGCGCGGGGATGCGCAGTTTCTCGAGGTCGTGCGCGCGGCCCTCAGGAACGTTTCGGATTTCGAGACCCTGGCGCGCGGGGCGGCGACGCTCGCCGAGCGCGCGGCGGAACTGCAGGTTGTCACGCTCCACAGCTATGCGGCGACCATCCTGCGGAGGCACCCGATCGCCGCGGGCATTCCGCCGAATGTCGTGTTTGCGGAGGACGACGATGGCCTGCTGCCCGATCCCGCGGAGCGGGTCGTGGAGCGTTGGATGGAGCACGTCCTCGGCGACCGACAGCTCGTCGGCCAGATCGAGAAGCTGCTCCCGGTCGTTCCTCTCGGGGAACAGCGCGCGTGGTTCGCCGCGCTGCTGGACGACCCGTGGATCGCCGACGAGCTGGATTTTGGGAGGCCGGCGAAGGCCGACCTCGACGCGCTCGTCGGGGCTCTCCGCCAGCTCGTGGCGGGCCTTGCCGCCGCCTCGGCCCGCTACACGAAGATCCTCGCCGCCCGCCAGGACCTCTCGCGGGCCTGCGATGCCGCGCTCAAGGGAGGGAAGGGGGCGTGGTTGGGTCTTTACCGCTCGATCGAGGGGCACGCGGACACCTGGTTCGGCACGGGAAAAACGGTGCGGAAGGAGATGGACCGCATCGACCCCAAGGGGCGGTGGTTTGGGGAATCCGAGGCCGTCCGTCCCCTGTTGCTCCGCCAGGTTCTCGCGACGGATCGGGCGCCGGAGTGGAAGCTCTGGCGAGAGCACTGCCTCGCGTTCCGGGAGTGGGCGAAGGACGCCGCGATCCGCGAGCTGAACCTCGTCACCTTCGACGAGATGGTTCGCCGGGCGGCGGAACTTCTCCGTACCGACGCGGCAGCGCGGAAAGACGAGCGCAAGCGCCTCTGGGCCCTCCTCGTGGACGAGTTCCAGGACACCGACCCGCTCCAGCTCGACATCTTGCGCAGCCTGCTGGGGCGGGGCCCGGGCGAGAAGGAGATCCTCGGATTCTTCGTCGGGGACCGCAAGCAGTCCATCTACCGTTTTCGCGACGCTGACCTCCCGGCGATCGAGGCATTCGTCCGCGACTATCCGTCGCTGGTCGGGATTCCCGCCGATGGGGTGGCGGAGGTGACGCTCCGTGCGAGTTTCCGCACGAAGCCGGGGATCCTCGGGTTCGTAAACCATTTCTTCGAGGAGTGCGTGCCCCTGCCCGGTTACCGCGAGGAGCGGCTCGACGCCGTGCGCGTCGAGGAGGGTCCGTCCGTCGATTGGCGGGTCTTCGCGACGCAGGAGAAAAGGACGGTCGACGAGCGTCGGCGCGCGGCCGCGCTCGAGGTTGCGCGGATCATCGGGGAGCACGTCGCGGCCGGGGCGAAACCCGCAGATGCGCTCCGCGAGGTCCTCATCCTCGTGCCGACCCACGCGGAGATCAACGCTTTGCTCCCCGTCCTCGAGGCGGCAGGCATCCCCGCAATCAGTGTCGGTACGAGAACCTTCTTCACCCAGCCGGAGGTCCTCGACGTCCTGAACCTCCTCATCGCGCTCCACGACCCGCTCGACACCGTTGCGGTCGCGGGGCTGCTCCGCAGCCCGCTGGTCGGCCTATCCGACCCTGAAATTCACGCCCTCCTCGCGAAGCAGGAGAAGGTCTTCTACGGGAACGCACCCTTGCCGGAGGGATGGGATCCCGCGTGCGTGGCGCGCCTCGATAGGGTGCGCGCGCTTGTGCGGGACCGCCTCGACCTCGCCCTCGGCGAATGGCTCGGGCGCGTGCGTGCCTTCATCCCCGAAGGGGTGTATGCCGCAGGCGATGGCGAGGGCCGCGCGATGGCGCGAATGGATCGAGTAATCGAGACCTTTCGTCGGGCGGCGGAATCGGGGGTGCTTTCGCCGCTCACTTGGCTTCTCGACCAGCGCGCGCGTGCGGACCAGGCCGGGCGCTTTGATGCGGACCTTGGCGAGGACGTGGGCGTCAGCGACGAGAGCGCCCCGGCGGTGCGGGTGATGACCATCCACAAGGCGAAGGGGCTCGAAGGGAAGTTCGTCATTGCCTATGGCTGGACGAAGATCCTCGGAAAATGCGATCCGTCGGGCCGACGGGAGAAATCCGTGGTCCGCGTGACCGGAAAAGAGGGGAAGCCGCTCTGCGGGTTTTCGCTGGGGTGGGGAGGGCTCGCGGTGACCTCGACGGGTCACGCCGCGGCCCTCGGGGAAGATGGGAAGGGCCAGAGGGAGGAGGGGAGGCGCGTGCTCTACGTTGCGGTGACCCGCGCGCGCGACCGTCTTGTGCTCGTGTCGGAGGAAGAGCCTGACCTCAAGAAGGGGGTCCTTGCGGAGACGGTGAAGGACGGGGATCTCGCAAAGACGCTCGGCGCGCACGCGATCCTCGGGAACTTCGCCGAGATGGAGGTGGAGGGCACAGGGGGCAAACGCGCGGGAGTCGTGCGCGATGCCGTGGCGTACGCGCGGCTCTGGAAAGAACGACTGGCGATCGCAAAGCGGGATCCGGGACCGCTCGTGAGGCGCCCCTCGGGGCCCGAGCATCCCGAGGAGGAGGAGAGCCTTGACGCCGAGGACTTCGTGGCGCGGCGGCGGGAGGACGGTCGCGAGGCCGCCCGCATCGTCGGTATCCTCGTGCACGCCTATTTGGAACGCCATGCGCGCGAGGAGGCGTTCGTCGCGGACCACCTGGCGAAGGTGATGGACGCCTGCGCGGGGGAGGGGGAGGTTGCCCTCGGTCGAGAGAAGGCGATGGCGATTCTGGAAAAGTTCTTCGGTTCCCCCAATCACGCTCGGGTGCGGGCGGCGCGGGTGCTTGGCCAGGAGACCCCCGTTTACCTGAGTGACGAGGGCGGGGCGTGGAACGGCGTGATCGACCTCGTCCTGGAGGAGGAGGGGCGCGTGGTCGGGGTGGACTTCAAGACGATGAAGGAACCCTCCCCGCTACCTGAGGAATATGCGGGTCAGCAACGGATCTACACGGAGGCGCTCCGCCGTGCTTCCGGTGGGAAGGCCGTCGCGTTCGAGTTCTGGTGGCTCGCGGCGGACTAAACAACGAATCATCGATCTTTGAGATGGGACGCCCTCGTCCCGTCTGCGCAGCCGAGAACCGCTTCCGCGAGGTCTGGTCGAACGAAACTCAACTTCTCGCCTCCGTCAAGCACCCGCCCCATGCGCGAGGCGGTCCCGGCCTAGCGTCGGACACGCGGAGAGGAGGAAGAGACGGCCGGGATTATTGCGACGACGTCAAGGCTTCCTCACCGACTTGCCCGTTCGCGCCTCGTAGGGTGTGGGAGCTTCCTTCACCGAGGTCGATGCGCCAGGTGTGACCGGCACGCCCCATGGCCGTTTGAGACGGGGACCGGCCAGCGCCAGGCATGCCTCGCGCAGTTCGTCCACCTGCTTGAGTCGGAGCGTGACCGCCGCGGGTGACATGTCAACCGGCTTCATTGGGTTCTCCCTTCAGTCGTCGGATGTCGTCCCGATCGGTTCCGCTTTCACGTAGCGATTTCATACGGATCAGTCCCTCGCCCGACACCACGGTGATCGGCCCGTCGTCGGTCGATGCCTGGACGCGGCTTTCCCACGCGGGCAGCAGATCCGGCGTCACGGTCAGCAGGTCGAGCGGAAAGAACTCCTCGCCGACCACCTTGACGAGGCGGCAAAGACGGACCCGTCCCGCGGCCAGGGATATCTCGCCAGCGTCATGGGTAAAACCGAGGGACCCTGCCAGCCGTTTGGCTTCCGCGAGTCGCGCCTCTTCGACGAGAAGGTCTACGTCCATGGTGGCGCGGGGCCAGCCATGCACGGCCATCGCCATGCCTCCGCACAAGGCATACGGCAGGCGAGCGGCATCCAGTGCGCGCACGAGTTGGAGCATCTCCTGACGAAGGCTCATGGGGTTTCCCTTGGGGGGGCTGATCCTCCTTCTCTCACCTCCTGCGACGGGGAGCGAGATAAGAATGTTGGCGCGCCACCCGTACGGGAGGAAAGACGTCGGGCCGCGCCGGTCCGACGACGTGTGCCTGCATCTCAGAAGGGTCGCCCCGAGATTCGTTGCAGACAACGGTTCACCGATCGCGTGTTGGCGCCACGCTCCCTGCGCGTGGATTCTTTTTGGGCTGGGCTGTCGGGATGGCCCCGATGGCGTGGCGCTTGCAGAGTTCCTCGAGCTTTGGCCAGACCTCATCGGGGCGGAGGAGGGCCATCGGGACCTGGGTGGAGACCGAGACGCCCTTCGGTGGCTCGAGTTGGGCGACGAGGTGGCGTTCGGCGTAGCCATACGGGCCGACGCGCGCGGCCGGGTTGTTGCAGTGGATGAGGGCCAGGGTGTCCACGCCGACGGCAAACCCGAGGTGCATGACGCCGGTATCGGTGCTGACAAGGATTCGCGCGGAGGCGAGCAGGGCCGCCATTTCCTCGAGACGAACCTTGCCGGTAAAGTCGATGACGCCATCGGGGAGGCCTGCGTGGATGAGCGCGGCCTTTTCGCAGTGCTCGATGCCGCCCGTGAGCACGAGGCGGGCGCGAGAACGGCGGAGGAGTCTGCGACCGAGTTCCACGTAGTGCTCGACCGGCCAGTCGCGCCAGGAGCTTCGCCGTCCTCCCCCGACCTGGAAGATAACCATGGGATCCTCGGCGCGCAGGCCATGCCGCTCGAGCCGTTCCCGCATCTGGAAGCGCTCGACCTCGCGGACCTCGTACACGAGGCGCTTGTCCTTCGTGTCGGCGCCCAGCGTCCGCACGATCTGGAGGGTTTGCTCCACCCCGTGCAGATGGTCCCAGTCTGGAATTTTCACCGGGTAGGCGATGAGGAATCCGAAGCGGGTCATCACCGGGCAGCTCACCACGGCATGGCGGTCCACGAGCCATGCCATCGGCCAGAGGTCGGGATCGTTGCCGCGGAGCATGATGACCACGTCGGGCTTTTTTCCGCGCAGCAGGCGCACGAGGCGGAGGAAGGTCCAGAAGGACTTGTGGTAGACGACCACCTCGTCGGCGTACGGGTTGTGGCGGACGAGCGCCGCGCGTCGGCGATGGGTGATGACGATGACGGTGGCCTTCCGATAGGTCTCCTTGAGGGCGCGGATGGCGACGCTGTCGGTGAGGGTGTCGCCGATGCCGGCGGCGCTGAAGACAAGGATGGTCTTCAGTTCGCTCGCCTTGAGCTTGCGCGGGGTGGGCTTCCAGATCCGTGCGAGCGCGCGGAACACTGCGAAGGTGATGAGGAAGACAAGCCGATTGAACACGCCATCCCTATTTTAGCGAAAATAGCGCAGGCTGCAAGCCCGGTTGACGAGGGTGACGGGCGCAGGTTGCACGACAAAGATGTTGGTCGCCATGCCCTCCGCGATTCCGATGTCTGGGCGGATATTTCGCGCTCGCGGAGCGTGAAATATACGGGCTAGGTTTGACGAGATGCCGACGTTCCAGCGGGTGGATTCCCTCGATGCGCCCGAGCTCGCCCCTTACCGCACCCTGCGGCGGCAGGTGGAGCACCGTCGCCAGGGGATTTTCGTGGCCGAGGGGGAGAAGGTGGTTCGCCGCCTCCTCGGGAGCGGGTGGGAGATTCTTTCGATGCTGATGGAGGAACGCTGGGCGGAGACCCTGCGGGAGCAACTCGATGCGCGGAAGGACCGTTTCTGCGCCTACCTCGCGCCGCAGGCGACGCTCACGGCGCTCGCGGGCTACCCGCTCTTCCAAGGGGTGCTTGCCGTGGGGCGCGTGCCGCCCCAACCCGCATTTCCCGACCTGCTGGCCCGCAGCGTGCGCCCGCGGCTCTTCGTGGCGGCAGATGGCGTGGCCAATGCGGAGAACATGGGGGCGATCCTTCGGACCGGTGCGGCCTTCGGCGCCCAGGCGATGATCTCGGGAGAGACCTCCTGCAGTCCGTGGCTGAGACGCTCGGTGCGGGGCTCGATGGGTGCGGTCTTCCGCCTTCCCGTCTTCGAGGCCTCCTCGCTGGTCGAGACGCTCGATGACCTGCGCTCGGCCGGCGTGCGCTGCGTGGCCGCCCACCCGCGTGCGGAGGCGGTTCCCGTGTGGGACTGTGATTTTCGACGGGACTGCTGCGTCGTCTTCGGCAGCGAGGGTTTCGGGATCTCCGAGACGGTCCTCGCGCATTGCGACGTGGTCGCGCAGATCCCGATGTCTCCCAACGTGGACTCCCTGAACGTGGCAAGCGCCGTGGCCGCGTTCCTCTACGAGGTCGGCCGACAGCGGGGGAGGGGCTAAGAGAGAGGAGACAGGGGGACAAGGAGACAAGGAGACAAGGAGACAAGGAGACAAGGAGACAAGGAGACAAGGAGACAAGG
>CAZZBZ010000067.1:0-18386 GCA_964653025.1 uncultured Verrucomicrobiota bacterium | reverse complement strand
AGGAACAAGGCTCACGAAACT
The DNA here is from genome assembly GCA_964653025.1 of uncultured Verrucomicrobiota bacterium. Taxonomy (GTDB): domain Bacteria; phylum Verrucomicrobiota; class Verrucomicrobiia; order JABWAM01; family JABWAM01; genus JABWAM01. The sequence goes on along the minus strand of CAZZBZ010000067.1, from coordinate 18,365 downwards.
CGGGCGGTTTTGGGGCAAGAAGCAAGAAATAGTCGTGCGTGCTTCTGGCAAAGGAGAAGACCCCACGCTTCTCAACGACCCTCCTCTCGATGCAGGATTTCTCATCCAGGTCGAAAACGCGACATTCCAGTAGGAAAGGCGGGAGATTCTGCACGCACAGTTCCAGCGCTGCCGGGCGAGGCGCACGGTGGAGGTTGCGCGATAAATCCCGTTCGCTTTGATGCCGTTCGTGGCCGGTACAGTTATAGATATAGGCGAGGAGCGTCCGACGATCGGCGGACCACAGGTAGCTGGCACGGTACCCCGGCGACACGCGTAACGGCATGAGGGACTTCAGATCCTCCGTCAGGCGCCCCCTTTTGGAGACAAATCTGGGTTCGACATAGGGCCTGCGTGTGTCGATCACCGCCCGGACGGATGGCCCTGGAGCGCGGTCGGGAGGCAGGTATTGCGTGGCCAGCGGCAGGGCGGAAAAGAATGACTCATATTGGCCAAGGACCGCCCGACGGTCGATCACGCAGGAATCGTCCACCCGCAGCGCGACCGGAGGCTCCATGAACCGCTGGCCCCAGTCCACCGCATCCCGGATCCTTCGGAAGATGATGCGCTCATCTTCGGCATACTGCTCCTCCCAGGTGAGGAGGATCGGGCTTCGGTGAACAAGGCCGAGGTAGAGGCTGTCGCGCAACCGTCGGCGGTAGCGTGGCGTGCCCGCCCACGTTTTGGAGCCCATGAACCGCGAGTAGAGGTGTGGGCACGACCATGATCCTTCCCCCATAAAGAAAGGCGACATCCCCATGAACTTAAACTCCACCCCAAGATCGATCTCGGGATCGAGTTTTTCGCCAATCCAGTACATCCGGCTCCCATACAGCGACGGCTTCCAACCCCGCACATGCTTCTGCGGCATGGGCGTGCGGTTCGCGGGCTCGGCGACGAAAAGGTGGTTGGGGTCCACCGAGGCCATGAAACGAAATGTGTCGTTGACGCGGGCCGGCCCGGCGGCAATGTCACCTTCCCCGGAGGTGGACATGGCAACCAGGGTGGTTTCCTCCCGGAATAACGTTGCGAAGTCGCGCAGGTATTGGTGGAACCTGCGGGTGAACGGTCGCCGGGGGTTCTTCCAGTCCGTATCGCGGTAGCCGTCCTCAAGATATTGCCTCCAGGGCGGCGTGAAATCGCTGCTGTACGGATAATGGCTGAGTGCCTGCTGAAGCCCGAGGCCGTGGCGCCCCGCCACGCGTAGCACCAGGGCGAGTTGCTCGGCACCATGCGGGGCGATCCGTCCGCCGGCATCAAGTTTTTCCCAGATTCCCCAGTGCTGGCTGAGGTGGATCAGGTCCCATCCGCAAACCTCCAGATAGCCAAACCGTTTTCCCAACTCCCCTTCAGTAAGCGCCTCCCAGTAGTGCCAGTGCTCATCCATGGGTGCCTTGCGATGCCACGCGGTCCAATCCTTCTGTCCCTGCACGATGGCCTCGCCGCGCCGCCCCGCATTGCGAAAGAAAACAATCCCCTGATACGACCCACTCAGGGGGCCCAGCGCCTGCCCGGATCGTACGAGCGATCTTCGGCGATGATCGTAGGAGACAAACTTCCCGTCGGTGACGGTGAGGGTGAAGCGGCTGCGAACTTTCACGGCGCCCTCGGCATAGAGTTTACCCTCGTGGGTGCCCCGCCCGAGACTCCTCACGGTCGCGGACCAAATCCCTTTTCGCTCTGAAAGGGGAATCCGATGGCCACCGATGAGGGCGTGCACCCTCGCAAAAGGGCTGCGGAGGAGTTTCCCCGTCTCGTCAACCACCATGGCCGAAAGTGGTACGCCCCGGGCCGCCGCGGTCTGGCAACTGCGAATGACGGGCAGGCAGGGCACCATCGCCGCCCGCCCGGGCATTTCCATGGAAAAGACCGCCTCCGACGACTTCCCGGGGAGTGGAGACCAGAGCCCCAGTACAAAGTGCAGTTCGACGAAATGGAGACGGAATCCACGACGACGCAGTTCCGAAGCCAGATCGAGGCGAACCGTCTTCGGCCCCCTTTCCCAGCCGCTGGAGAGCAGCGGTGGACCGCTGCGCCCCTTCACGAGTACACACAGCTGCCAGTCGGCGTCGACGTCATCCACTTTGAGAACCACCCGGGGGTGTTGCTCCAGATTGAACTGGAGGGCCGGCAGGGCAACGCAGTCGCGTCGCCTCGCGGACTTTCTGACGAACCGTGTCGAATCCCCGCGGTGTTCGATGGTGTTGACCGGGTCCGAGAACCAGTCCGAAACCCGATGCACACCCGTGAGTCGGAGATTTCCCCCGTCCTCATGGCAAATCAGGGTGCCGTGCGGGGCGGTCGTCCATCGCATGGAACGGTTGAAGGTCCACGACTGGTTCAAAAAGGCGCAGTACTCCGGCGCTGTGCCACGGGCGCCCATGCGGAGCTCGTGGTAGACCTCGTCCTCATGCCCTTCCAGGGCGTACCTCGGACGGGTCTTCTCCCCGACCGGAAGCCGCTTTCTTTTGGGGAAAGACGAAGCTTCGAGTCCGGGGACCGCGATGACCGTCCTGCGTTTCGTGGATGTTTTCTTCACTGGGAGTCTCGACCTGTTGAGGGATCCGCCATCAAGTCCGCACCACCAGCTTGGAGAGCATGAGGTTTCCAAAGGACGGCCCCTGCGCGTCGCAAACCACCTCGCCAAACATGAAGCCGGCCACGGTCCCGTCTCCGGTGCGAACCGGCCCCGGCAGCAACCCTCGCAATCCGGCGCAGGCAAAGACCAGGGAGGACGGATCAGAGCAGAACGTTTCCATTCCATCGAGCACGGCCACGGAGTTCGTCCGCCCAACGTGGAGCAACGGACCTTCTGGTAGGTCGCTGCCGGTGACCAGCGTCTCCCCCTCGAAGGCCGCGTGCAGATTCCTTCCCCGTGTGTCGCTCATCGCGAGCGATTCGAAGTCGCGCGCCCCCACGCCGGCATCCTTCTGGAGTTCGCGGTAGAAGGCGGCGGCGGGATGCCAGTCGGTCTCCCCCTGGAATCGCAGCGCGATGAGCCGACGTGGTCCCTCGTGCTGAAACTCGACGGCGTTCGCCTTTCGGAGGTGCAGGTTGGCGGAAATAATTTCGAACTTTCCCTGAGTGAGCAACAGGAGGGCGACATCCTCCGCGACGGGGAGAACCGCGCCATGAAGGGCTCCGTCGCGACGCGCGGCTCCCCCACCCGTCACCGGCACCGACCCGAGCCCGTCGTGCAGGCGGGCCAGGAAGGCTTCCATCCCGTCGCCGCGCGCAAAAAGGGCGATGGCTGCCGAGGGGCGCTGCCCCCGTGCGGCTGCGATCGCCTGCGACGCCACATCATCATACTTTCCTGCAAAGATCAGGCTGTGAAGTTCCCGGGGGAATCGGACCGTGGCCGAATCCTCGGGTCCTTTCCATGTTCCATCGCTGGCCCAGCCATGGACGGCGCAACCGAACGTCCGCCCGTCCTCGGGGGCCGGCTGGTCGGGAGTCCAGAATTTCAGGGTCCATGCCTTCATCCCTCAACCTCGCTTCCAGCGCAGTTGTACGACCGTGCAGGCGCCTCCCTCGAGATTGACGAACTCGTAGGGGCCGAAACCGGCAGGCACCAGCAATGATTGAAACTTCACCATCTCGTTCGATCGTTCGGGGTGGGCCTTCGAGCGAACCAACACACGCTTGCCCACGGTCAGGGTGACGATGTTGAGGAAACGCCCCTCGGTGTCGTTCTCCGCCCGCTTCTCGAAATGAAAGCGCTCGATCTCGAAGGGCATGCGGGGATCGGAGCCGTAGCGGTCCATGGCATACTCCTTGGTCCAGCGAACGACTATCGGGCGCGGACGCAGGTGGTCGCGCACCCAGGACTCCCGGCACCACTTCTCGTTGTCGAACCCGTGTTCAAGGTGCATGCGACAGGGCTTCGCCGTCATGGTCTTGGTCTTGTCATCCCAAGTGGGGCGGGCGAAGTCGTAGAGGAAGAACGAATATTCCGTGGCCGCGATGCTGGGACAGGTGTCCATCTCCAGCACCATTTGGTTGCCCCCGTGGGCGTGGATCGTCCCGGGCGGGATGAGGTAGAGGTCGCCGACATTGGAACTCCAATTGGCGACGTAGTCCTTCCAGTTGGGGATGATCTTCAGGTTGTTGGAATCGCGGCAGAGGCGCTCCCACTCCTCGGTGTCGGCGTCGTCCTTGAGCCCCATCCAGGTGTTCGCACCCTCGTACGCCTCGGCGATGTAATAGGTCTCGTAGCGGCCAAGGGGCTCCTTGAAATGCTTGCGGACGTAGTCGGTCCCGGGATGGTTATGGATCGGCATGCTGATGCGCTCGGCCGGGGTCGGCTTGGGGAAGTAGCCATCGTCGAGCCACACGTCCATGGGAAAGAGACCCGGATAGGTGGCGTTCAGGTAGGGCCCCACAAATCGGTCGGCGTACTGCATCAGGTTCATGGTGGGCATGTTCAACGGCGCGGTACCGCCGATATCCACCAGCATGCTCAGTTCGGGGCCGGCGAGCTCGTTCCACGCGTTACACTCCAGCCCGGGTACCTCGAACAGCTCCGTCAGGTCCTTGTAGCGGTAGGCGCCCCACGGTCCCGGCTGGAAGATGGGAACCTCCTTGACCGGATACTGGACGAGCGTCTGCAGGATGCCGTCGTAGGCGGCGCGCGGCACCAGCTTCAGACTCTCGGCCGTGATTCCCTCCACCCAAAAATCCATCTCCCGCAACGCATGCTCCTTCTGGCGGTCGAGGAGGTAGTAATCGCAGTAGTAGTAGTCCTTCCACCCGTAGTTCGCCTTGGGGGTCTCCATGCCGAAAGGAATAAGTTTCCCCTCCCACATCTCCCAGAGAATGGGCTGGCGTGTCTTGTCGAAGTAAAAGCGCAGGTCGTAGCGCTTGCCCAGCGTCGGGACAGCGGCGCCCGGGCCGTAAACGATGATCGCATCCGGAACGCTCCCGCTCCCCTTCCCCGCCTGGTCGAGGACGGTGCCCAGCGCCTGGAGCCGGGCCTCGTCCATCAGGTCCACGATATGGCCATCGGCATTAACCACCCCGAACCCGGGATCGTCGGTCTCGGTAAACTGGCGCTTGTAGGCATCGAGTTCCGCGACCGGCTTGTACAGCGCGACGGCGGAACGAAAATCGAGTTTCAAACCGGAAGCCGCGGCGAGGCGCTCCAGCGTGGCACGGATCGCCGGCCAATCAATGCCATACCATCCCTCAAAGGCGATGCGCAGCGGGCACGGGCGCATCTGGCGCTCGCTGACGAGGCGAAGAATCGCCTGGCAGACAGCCTGTGGCCCCACGACTACGGCATCGCGCCATTCGGGTTTAACCTGGATCCTGTTGAGGGCGTGCTTGCGGCATTCGTAGAGGGGCATGGAGATCTCCTTGGATACTTGGGTTGCTGTAAATCGAACGGGACGTTTGGAGGGCGGGGTGCGGATCAGGACTTGGCCAACTCCAAAACCTTGCATGCAGCCTGCCATGCGGTCGCGGGGTCATCACAGGTCTCGGTGGTCCCCGCCTGTCCTTTCCACGCCCAGACATAGAGGGCATCCGGTTTTTCGCGGATCAGGATCCTACCCTGTTCCAGGATACGGGACTCGTTTCCCCGCCGGGCATGCCAGCATTGCAGCCACTCGTGATGGATCTTTCCCGTCCGTCGGCAGAGGGCGGCGAGCTCGCGTACCATGGGAGTCATCTCCTCGACGTCGCGCTTTTCGTTCACCCAATAAATATCGGTACCCAGGTTGTCGAGGTTTCCGATCCCTGAGGCGGCTTCCCACATCGATCGGTCGCACGGCATCAGGCAGGTCATCGTCTCGATCCCCGGGTGACGGGCCTTGCAGTAGTCGGCGATGCGCTTCACGTAGTCTACGACACAGCGCTGGCGGAACTCCGCCTGCCGCGCGGAAGTCGCGGCCGCCAGATCGGCGTCGTACCATTCCTGGAACTGACGGCGGCAGGACTTGCAAAAACAGTCGCCGAGTGGCGTAGGCTCGTCCACGAAGTACCCCGCAAACCCGGCTTGAACGGAAAGATCGATCATCTCCTGGATGCGGCCGACGCAGGCGGGGTTAACGTAACAGCCCGCGGGACGATGGGTTCCGTCCCGCGCAACCTGAAAACCCTCCGGGTGTTCCAGCAAAAACTGGCTGGATCGGCCACCACCAAAAAGGTTCAGCGCCCCCCAGAAGATGGCGATGGGGCGCACCCCGTGACGACGCGCAATCTCCGGGGCGAAACGAACCTTGCCGGTGAAATGGACGAAATCATTCTCCTGCATCGCGACAAGAACATCGTCGAGTTGCAGGCTCACCATCTCCCGCAGGTCGGTTTCGAGGTGCGCGGGATCGTGGTGCCCCATGTAGGAGACGCCGGTTTTCATATTGATCCGTCGGCGGCCGGTGCCGCAAAGGTGTAGCGGCCGGCACCCGTTTCAAAAATCGCCGCCTCCTTTTCCATGGCGACGAGACGGAGGCCCGCCGCCTTCGCGGCGGGACAGCCCCCTTCGGTGACCGCCTTCGGGCTCCTCGTCGGCACGCGCACCGTGGCGGTGGTGTTGGCGGGAATCGTCACGTCGAGAAAGAACTTCTTATTGCGAATCCGCCAGCGACACTCGATCAGGCCGTGGATCGAACGCAGGCTCGCTCGGGCGTGCGTTAGTCCGCCGCCCGGACGGGGTGCCAGGCGGATGTGCCGGTAGCCGGGGCGCTCCGGGTCGAGGTCGATCCCGCCCACCACGGCATAGATCCACTCGCCGATCGCGCCATAGGCATAGTGATTGAAGGAGTTCATGGCGACGTCGCCGAAGCCCTGCTCCTTCGTCCAGCTGTTCCACCGCTCCCACATCGTCGTGGCGCCCTGTTTCACCGTGTAGAGCCATGAGGGATAGGTCTCCTGCAAGAGCAGGCGGTAGGCGACATCCGTCCTGCCAAACCGGCTGAGGACGGGCGCCAGCAGCGGCGTACCGACAAAACCGGTAGAGAGATGGTTGCCGCGGCGTTCAATGTCGCTGACGAGATGCTCAACCGCCGCGGCACGCTTCGCTTCCGGTAACAGATCAAAGCCCAGCGCCAGCAGGTAGCCGGTCTGCGTATGGCCGACGACACGGCCCCCAGGTGTGACGAACTCGCGGTTGAAGGCGGCGCGGATTTCCGAGGCGAGCTTGGCGTACTTGTGAGCATCAGCCTTTTTTCCGATCCGGGTCGCGATGCGCGAGAGCAGGCGTGCGTCGTGCGCGAAGTAGGCGGTGCCGATCAGCGATTTGGGCGTGGGGGTCCTGTCGCGTTCCACGGCGTCGACCGCCAACCAGTCGCCGAAGCCGTGGAAGCCCTTGGAACGCTCGTGGGCGCGGATCAGGTCTTGGCTCGATGCGCGCATCGATTCGACGAAACGGACCAGCGAGGCGTAGTGGCGCTCAAGCAAACGCGTGTCGCCGAAGCAGAGATGAATCGTCCAGGGACAGATAATGCCGCCATCGGCCCACGCCGGGCCGCCGTCCTCCGTGTCCATCACATGGGGGCTGATCTTGGTGAACTCGCCGCGCCGCGACTGGGCATCGGCGATGTCCTGCTGCCACTTGGTGAAGAAGGCCGCCACATCCATGTTGAAGGCGGCGGTGCGGGTAAAGACCTGCGCGTCGCCCATCCAGCCGAGGCGCTCGTCACGCTGCGGACAGTCGGTGGGCACTTCCAGAAAATTGCCCTTCTGACCCCAGCGGATGTTGCTCTGGAGCTGGTTGACGAGCGGGTGGGAACACTCAAACTCGCCCGTTGTCGGCGTGTCGGAGTGGAGCACGACGCCCGTGACGTCGGCGGAGGCGATCTGGTCAAACTGATCGGAAACCTCGACATAGCGGAAGCCGTGGAAAGTGAAGCGCGGTTCGTAGGTCTCCACGCAGCCTCCCTTGAGCGTGTAGTAATCGGTCGCGCGCGCGCTGCGAAGGTTGGCGGTGTAGAGCGAGCCGTCGGCCTGCAACATTTCGCCGTAGCGCAGGCGCACCATGGTGCCGGGCTTGCCTCGGATTTTTAGGCGGACGCGGCCCACTATGTTTTGCCCGAGGTCGAAGATCCACGCGGGCCGGCCGTAGAGATCCTTCTCGGCCACCGTCTTTCGGACGGGAGCCCGCTCCTCGATCCGTCGCACCGGCGGACCGCATTGCGCCACGAGAGCGATGCCCGGGTCCTTGAAGATTTCCACCGGCGACCATTTCGCGTCGTCGAACCCGATGCGCCCCCAGCCCTCCATCTCACGGCGCGCATCGTAACACTCACCCATGATCATGTCCGACTCGAGGATCGGCCCCGCGGCCCATTTCCACGCGCCATCCGTGGCAATCGTCGCGCGACTGCCGTCCGTGAAATCGAGTCGGAGCTGGGCGAGCAACCGGGGGCGGTCGCCGTAGACCTGGCGGTCCCACCACGCAATGTGGCCGCAATACCACCCGTCGCCGAGGATCGCGCCCAGCACATTTTCGCCGGCCTGGAGCAGGTCCGTCACATCGTATACCTGATAGGGAACACGCTTCGTGTATTCGGTCCATCCCGGGGCGAAGACGCGGTCGTCAACCGGCCGTCCATTGAGGAAAAAATCGTAAAGTCCGAGCGCGGTGGCATAGAGGCGCGCCGCGCGCAAGGGTTTGTCAGCAATGAAACCTCGTCGGAGATAGGGACAGGGCGAGCTGGTGCGCCCGCCGCCGACGAGGGGCGATCCGATCCATTGGCCCTGCCACTCCTTCCGGGCGAGTAGGCCCATCTCCCACCATGACGGCTCGCTCCATGGCGAAGGCTCCCCCCCGGCATCCCATGTCCGCACGCGCCACCACACGCGTTGGCAGGAAGCCAGGGGCGCGCCCTCGTAGACGACATGCACGGACTGGCTGGACTTCACGCGACCGCTCTCCCAAAGGTCGGCCCCCTCCTTGGCCAGCATTTCCTGGGAGGAAGCCACCCGAACCTGATAGGCGGTCTGGACCGCACCACGGCGTTCATCGCTCACGAGCCAGGAAAGCCTCGGCCGGAGTTCGTCGAGACCGAGGGGGTTCGTAAAGTACTCGCAATGGAGGTTCGTGGGCGCACCCGCAGTTTGGAGTTTCGATTTCATCGGAAAAGAAAGCGTTGGATGGCGTCGTATTCGCCGGGTTGCGCGCAACGGATCGTGCTCATCGCGGGAAATCTGATCAGGTTGTTGGGTTTGCCCGCCTCTGGCGAGTTCAACGGTTGCCGATTTATCTCAATTTTCAGCCCTCTCCTTTGCCTTGCCCTCGCCCCTCATTCCACAGAACATCATGATGCACTCGGGGATGAAACAAGGCAACCCCCTGACAACCCGCAAATTTTTCATTGGTTCGACCCTTCTTCCAAGGATCGCGCGACCGTAGATTTTATCATTTCCACTCATGACCCGCCCGTTTTCAGCCCTCGCCGCCGATCGCAAGTCCCAACGGGAGGACGCCCCCTGTCCGCTGTGCGGAAAATTCCTCTGCTTTCCCGTTTCGGCTGAACGCACGGGATGCCCCGCCTGCAGGGCCGCATGGATCCGTCCCGTGACCTCAACCCGTCCGCTGGCGTTCTCGTCCAGCGACCGTCATATCCTCCTCCATCGGCGGGAGGTGGGACGCGTATTTCGCCCGCAGTTCCCCTTCCAGCACGCACTTTTTCACGAGCCGAAAATCCAGGAGCTCCGCAAACGCCATCCCGTGGTCCGCCATCTCAAGGGCAGGACCCAGTGGGAGCAACAGCGCACTCTGCTCCGCCTTCTCCGGACCGAGCTATTCCCGTGCCGCCCGCCCACCTCTGTTCTTCGCCATCTCGGCCTCTGGACGGTTTGCCGGACCAACCGTTTCTGGTTCTGCAGCCATTATGCCTACCTGTACACGGTTTTTGCCGCAGCGGCAGGATGGGTCGCGCGGATACTCAACGTCGGCGCCGACCATGCCGCCAACAGCAACCCCCACATGGTCTGCGAAGTCTGGAACGATGAGTTCCAGAAATGGGTCGTTCTGGATCCCCTCCTCGTTGCGTGGTTTTCCCATCGGCGCCAGCCGGGCGTTCCCTTGGGATTCCTCGAAGTCCGCCAAGCGGGCATCGCGAATGGAGGACGGGACCTCATGGTCCATTACGGAGTAGAGGAAGACGCCTGCCGCCACGAGATTTGCGAGGAGCGCACCATGCCCGCTTCCCGCCATCCCACGGTGCTGAATCCCTCAGTGTACTTCTGGGGCGTGGCCCTGCTGAGCAACCGCTTCCTGACCGATCCCTATGTGGATCGCAGCCATCTGGTCCTGTTGTGGCGGGACCGGTGGAACGGGAAGCGCCCCTGGCGCCATCAGAACAAGGTCGTCAGCTACTTTTCCGAGCGCCGACTGGTGGAAACCACCTCCCCCGACAACTTCAACCCGCCGCTCAACCACGTGGCGGTTTGGATCCGACATTCCAAAACCGAGGCGCCGCGGATTTTCCTAAAAACCCTCATGCCAAACTTCTCGCATTTTGAGATGAGCGCATCGGGGCCATGGCGACGGATCCCGGCCGAGTTCCCCATGCCCCTTCGGAAGGGGTCTTTTGACTGGCGATTCCGCGCGCGAAACCACTTCGGCGTTGCGGGGCACCCTGCCAAGTTCCTTGGAACCGTCGCGCCCTCCCGTGTTTCCAAACCGGGTGCTGCTTAAACACGGAATCCAGAATGAACGACCTACTGAATGTCGGCGTTATCGGCGTGGGCGCTTTCATGGGGCGGCAGCACCTGCCCAACATCCGGAGAAATCCATCCTATCGCATCCACACCCTTTGCGACCTGAACGCCGACCTGCTTCGCCAGCGGGCGGCAGAGTTCAAACCGTTGAAATGCGCCTCAAATTCCGACGAGGTATTCGACGATCCGGACATTGATGTCATTTTCGTGGGCACGCGGAGCCAGACACACGCCGCGTTCATCGAGAAGGCCCTTTCCAAGGGAAAGCATGTCTTTGTCGAAAAACCCATGACAATGACCGTTGCGGAAACGGCGAGGATCCTCGGGATAGCCAAAGGTTCGACGGCGAATGTCGGTGTGGGGTTCAACCGCCGTTTCTCTCCCATCATGATCGAGGCCAGGCGCCGCTTCCACGGCTACAAAAACGGCCCCGCAAACATCATCTACCGGATCGTGGATGACCACGACGTGCGCCCCGGGTACATCTTCAACCTGGAGGATGGCGGCGGCCACCTATTGCAGGAAGGCTGCCATATCTTCGACCTGCTCGCCTGGTTTCTCGGGGAGGAGCCGGTCGAGATCTATGCCGCCGGCCCCCTGGAAACCGACAACCTCCTGATCCTGAAGTTTTCCGGCGGTTCGCTGGCCAGCGTGATCTGTGGTGGCAAGGGGGGCCTCTTCTATCCGAAGGAGAGCATGGAGGTTTTCTGCAATCGCACCAGCCTGATCGCGGACCATTTCTTCGAGTTGCGGCAGGATGGCCCGTCGGGCAACGAGATCTTAACCTTCGCTCTCGACCCGAAATCCGCCCCCCTGCCCGGCAACGGTCGCGATATGACCGCCCTTTACCGGAGCCTTTTCGATCAGCGCCCTCCCCCAGCGAAGCAGGACCATGCCACGCAGATCGCCGCGCACAAGATCCTCGTGGACAAGGGGCACGACCAGGTCATTGACGCCTTTGCGCGGGACATCCTCGACGGCCGTCGCTTCTCGGTCGGCGCGGTAGATGGCGCGCGCGCGACGATCTGCGCCCTCAAGGGCTACGAGTCCATCCGCACGAACCGCCCCGTCCCGATTCGCCCCGAGGAATACGGGCTCGCATGATCATTCCCGCCACTGGATCACCAGATGATGCTTGATTGAAGGGATGACAGCCTCGCAACCGTTTCTGGTCTTCCGTACCGTCAGGTTCAAGGGTTTTTCCTTTTCCGGATCATACATCGTCACCTTCCGCGCTTTTTTGAGAATGAGCGGGACACCATGTGAAACGGTTTCGCTCTGATTGAAGAGCATGAGGCCCCGCCGCCCATCCTTCCACCGGACATTGCCCTGGAAAATACCATGCCCGGCAACGATGCGATTGGGACTGTGCCCCGGGTAGAGACGGTCAATCGCCGCGAGGATCTCGGCTGAGTTTTTTGGCTCGCGCCAATAGCGACTGTCCACCCCGCGGTAATGGACATTGTAGTTGGTCCCGTCACCTGTGCCGATCATCTCGGCAAACTGGATTCGCGGGAGATAGGCGGCCTTCCCCCTTCCATGGGAGGCAAACGCGGGCAGCCCCTCGGAGAAACAGGACTTGAACTGCTGATGCGGGTCGAACTCCATGGCCTCCACGCGATTCTCCCGCGCGGCCTCCAGACCCCGAAAAAGACGGCCGAACGCGGGCTGAACGCGAATGCGCTCCTCTTCGTTATATTGCCCGGTCTGCTCGGTCAGCAGCAGCGCCCCGCCCCCCGCCACATATTTCAACAGGCGATCACGCACCGGTGAGGAGAGATATTTTACATTGGGCAAAATCAGGAGCCGGTAACGACCCAGGGCGCCCTTCTCCAGGTCGGAGTTCAGGAGAATGTCATACCCGATGCGACGGTTGAGGAGGAGCTGCTCCATGACCGCCGCGGAACGGTGGGTGTCGAAGCAGTTGAAGGCCAGCGATTCAAAGTTCCGAAAAATGCCGATCCGATGATCCGGCAGGGCATCGCGATAAAGGGAAAGATGTTTCCGATAGTATTGGAGGCATTGACGGAGATCCGCCGGAATCGGCTGACGGTTCATGGTCCGCATTTCGGCATAGCCGAACTGCGCCACGATCCCGGCCGCGCCCTGAAAGGCGAGGTTGGCGCACAAATCCCTGGCGTTCATGCAGTGACGGATCATGGGCTTGCCGAGCCGACGGGAGAGGTTTGCCGAGCGGTGCGGGTGGGTGAACACGGGCGGTTCGCCCGGACGAACCGGAGCCGGGTCGATTTTGACGTCCGCATTTTCGTCCCAGAAAACATCCAGCACCTTGAGCATGCGGTCGGAGTCCACGCCGTGCGTGAAGGATCGGTTCAGCCCCGTGATCCCCGCCCCGTTACCTTCCATGCACACCTTCGGATTGAGGGACTTGGCGTGGTCCCGAAGGATCGTGGCGTAGCGGACCACCGTCGCGCACCGAAAGCGGATCCAGTCCTGCATGAGCGGATTGTTGATCTGGCCGAAGCTCCAGGGGGGACAGAACCTCAGGTAGAAGTTGGGCGCCGAGTAATGAGCGAGTCCCGCGATGCCGAATCGCCGCTTCTGCGCACGGGCCGTTGGATAACGCTCTTGCAGAAAAACCTTGAATGCCTTTTGGCAATGACCGCAGTGGCAGGAATCCGGCTCGGGCCATACCCCGAGGTTGTCGAAGTGGAGCAGGTCGGCTTTCACCTCCCTGATCGCAATCTCCACCATGCGCTTCATGCGCTGGATCCAGCCGGGCGAGTTGAAGCAGGCCACCCAGCGCCAGGTTTGCTCCCCGCCGTAGTGAACCTTGCGACCATCGTGGGTCTGGACCGCCCAGTTCTCGCACCGGGGCTCCTCCTTGAGCACGGACTCGAAGTAGATCGTGTTCGCCATGTACACGCCAAAACGGATCCCCCGCCGGTGCATGGCGTCGCTCGCCTTCCGGGCCAGCGCTACATAAGGCGCTTGGTCGAGGAAAGAATAACCGCGATCGAACTGCCCGACATAGAGAGTCACCCCGCGGTTTTTGAGGGCGTCAAAGTTCTTCTTTGTGAACTCGTAGGCAAACAGCTCCTCGTCGTTTTCATAGACGTTTCCGGCCCGGATCCTGGCGCAGAGAGGATGCCAGCTCCCCGCCACGACCAAACCTTGGTTCTTCCACCACGGAATTTCGGGGGGGGTCATAATAAGACTCATGAACATTAGAAAATGCGGAGGCCCGAAACAAGCCTGCTCTCGTCGTCAATAATGCTCTGGAAAATCCTCCCCCCCGACTCCATCCTTTCCTGCCGTGAATCAGGACCTTCGCTGTCAGGACAAGGAACTCCTGAAGATTACCTGGCATGCGTTTGGCGAGCACCCCGTCTCCGACTGCTGCTGGTCGCTCTCCACGGGCCCGGACGGACGGATCTATGCCGCATCCTGCTGCGAGTTGTTGCCGGGCGAGACGGCAAAGATCGTTCGCTATCACGAGCCCACGGACTCCCTCGAATACCTATTTGATCTGGATAAGGCCGTGGAGGACCCGCGGGACTCTGGCCGTGGCACCCAATGCAAGATCCATTACAGTTTCGCGCCCTCCCTGGCCGACGGGATCATGTACATGGCCACGCACCTCTCCGCGGCCCCCATTGACCTGCCGTCCTATTCGCCGTGGAACTTCTGGCATGATCCCGAGCGCTGCTTTCGCGGCAGCGCCCTCATCGCCTTCGACACGCGGACGGACCGCATTCTCGGGTGGGAAACCCTCTTTCCCAAAGAGGGCTGCCGTTGCCTTCTCCACGACGAGGAACGCGGCCTGCTCTACGCGATCAGCTACCCGCGCGATCATCTCTTCGCCTGGGACCTGAAAAAGCGCCGGGCCCGCGACCTCGGGCGGATCAGCTCCGTGAATCCCCAGGCGCTTTTCCTGGACGCCCGCCACCGCGTTTGGACGAGTAACGACGACGGGCGGCTTGTGCGCTACGACCCGGAACGCGACCGCATCGAGGTCTCCCCATACCTCCTGCCCCACAACCCCGCCTACCAGACCGGCTGGCACAGCGTTCTCTACGATGCGGTGGCCTCGCCCGACGGCCGATGCATCTACGCGGTCACCTGGATCGCCGAGCCCCGCCTCGTGCGCATCTGGCCCGACGAGGGCGAATGGGGGCGCGTCGAGGACCTCGGCGCCGCCACGCAGGATCGCGATCTCACCCTCCCCATCTGCACGTTCCTGGACCACTGCGGGGGGCTGACCTTCGGCGGGGACGGCCAGCTCTACTATGTGGCCTCGCGCTGGCGCGATCCGGTCAATCAACCGAATCTGCCCGACCCGATGCAGGGGGTGGTCTGGCGGCTCGATCCCTCCACCCTTAAAAAAACGGAGGTCGCCCTCCTGCCGCCGACCCGCATCTCCCCGCAGGCCCCCGAGAACGTGCTGGCCCTGAAACGTTCCCACGATTTTTCCCAATACGTCTCCCGCGGGGCCGTGGATCGCCACGGCAACCTGTTCTTCGGCAATGTGGGTGCCCGGCCTTCCGGCCTCTTCAAGCTGCACATGCCCGCGGAGCGGCAGCGGAAGGATTCCCATCTCCCGCTCAGGATGTGGGGTTGAACGACAACCCATGAAACCCAGGAAGAAATTCGATCTCCGCTCCCCGGAAACCGCCGCGCTCAAGCGGCGCATCGAGCAGGGCGCCTTCCTCACCGAGGGGACGATGGTCGCCTGCCCTCTCGGTTTCCCCGGGATCTCCGTCCCGATCGCCGGCGACGAGAGCCATATCACCGCGCTCGACATTGCTCCAGACGGGGCCATCTACGGCGGCACGAGCGGCCGGCAAACCCATCTCTTCACCGCCAACTTCCACGGCCCCGCGGGCATCGTCTTCGACCTCGGGACGGTTCCCGGCGCCGATCGCTGCGCGGCGATCGGCTGCGGTCGGAATGGCTTTTTCGCCTGCGTCAACGGGCCCACTTCCGGACGCGTCATTCGCGGGGATTTCACGGACATCTCACAGGACTTCATCCAGGAGTGGGGCCTTTCCCGGACGCCCCTCCAGGATCTCGGCGAACCCGTTCCCGGCGAACGGATCATCCATGCCCGGTGCGACGCCTCACGCGAGCGCGCGGTGATCGCGACCGAGCACCACCTTGTGGTCCTCGACCTCGCCAGCGGAAAGATGCGACAGGTCGGACGGCTCGAGGGTTCGGGCCGCCTCGCCGCGGGGCCGGGGAACACCGTTCTCGGCCTCGACGAAGACGCCCTCTGGTCCTGGGACGTGGAGGCGGAGAAGCTCACCCGAAGGGCCATCGCATTGCCGAAGGGAGACTGGCGCGGGGCCTCGTTCGCGTCCGGGCAGGACCCGACCTGCGTCATCCTCTACGCCGCCGACGCCTCCGGGAACCTTTACGCGATGGGCCCCGACAGGCGCTTCGGCGAACGGCTGGGGCGCACGCCGGTGGCCCCCGTGGGCCCCATGGCGGTCACCCTCGATGGCCGCCTCTTCGGTGCCTGCGGATCCGGGATTGCACGGATGTTCGTCTGGCGCCCCGGATCAACCTCCGTGGAGGACATGGGGGTCGCAGTCTCGGTCCTTGGCCACCGTCGCTACGGGTACGCGTTCGGGGACGCGGTGACAGGGCGCGATGGCCAGATCCTCCTGGGTGAGGACGACGATTTCGGGCACCTCTGGATTTACTTTCCCAGTGTGCCTGCCAAGGCTCATGGTTAACCCACAGCGGTTCATAAATCTGGGGGGAGCACACGCGGCTCGCGTGTTCAAAATCGGCGGCCCACCGATTTTTCGGGAAACTGTTAGGCGGGCCGCCCAACAGAACACGCGAGCCGCGTGTGCTCCCAAAAAACCAACCGTTGAACTGTGAACCGTTGAACCTAGCAACCTGAGTAGCTCCCATGTCCTACCCCTTCACTTCCATCTACTTCGATGACACGCCGATCGAGGGTAGGGTTCTCGACATCTTTCACCCCGCGAAGGTCACCCGTGACCTCGCCCTGTTCTTCGTCCACGGGGGCGGTTGGAGGGCGGGGTCACGCTCGCAGTTTTTCCACGGGATCATGCGGGCCTTCAATGCCGAGGGATTCCTCTGCGCCTCCACGGACTACCGCCTCGCCGGCGTGACCATCCTCGACCAGATCACCGACGTCCGCCATGGCTACGATCTCTTCTTGAACCATCTGGCGGCGCAGAAGCGTCCACGAAGGGTCTGCCTCTACGGCGAATCCGCCGGGGCCCATCTGGCCGCGTTGCTCGCCCTGGCCCGGCCCGGCGAGTGCGGCGAGCAACTGAAGTGCGGAACCTACGAGCCCAGCAAGGACTGGATCCGCCCTGCCGGCGTCGCGCTCCAGTCCGTCCCTCACTCCTTCGAGCCGTGGGAAGACATCTTTCCGCAGATCTGGACGATCATGCAGGACATCGCCGGGGTGCCTTATGATCGCGATCCCGGGCTGTACCGACGGGTATCGCCCGTGAACTACGCGACGGCGGGGTCCCCGCCGATCTTCTTCCTCGAAGCGGAAAACGAGCATGTGTTCTCCCTCCGAAACAATCTAGCCTTCATCGAGAAGCTGAAAGCTGCCGGCTGCCGCGCGGAGCGCAAGGTTTACACCAACGCCGAGCACGGCTTCTTCTACGCGTTGACCCGACGGCAGCAGAAGGAAGCCTTCGCCGATCTCCTGGCTTTCTTCGGGTCGCTCGAGCGCTAATGTTTTTGTTTCAGTTTCCTTAGGTTGCCTCTCGAAATTGACGATGTGGCACAGCCGCCACCGGCTATGTTTTTTCTACCTTGCGACACAGGCGAGGGCGCCTGTGCCACACCATTCAACGACCGATACTCACGCACCCCAGCTGGACGGTGGACCAAGGAGGACTGTAGGGCGGCCATTCCTGGCCGCCATTTTAAGCGGACGGCGGCCAGGAATGGCCGCCCTACAAATGCTTGGATACGGTCAACCGCGGCGGCGGCGGAGGACGGTCCCGAGCAGGAGCGCGCTGGCGCCGATGAGCAACGCGACGTTCGGCTCGGGGATCGTGCTGAATCCCGGGTACGGGAGCAGCGAACCGGCACCCCCAAAGGTGAAGCTGTTGCTCCCCAGCCACAAATTCGCCGCGAGTGTGACGTCGTAGTAAAGGTTCGCGTCGAGCGCGAGGTGGTTCGTGTTCTGGAGCCCGCCGATGTCTAACGCCCCTACGTAGAGCGCGTTGGTCGCGTTCCCCGTGAGACGGAACGTGTCCCCCGGCGAGAGCATCAGCGTGCCGATGGAGAAGTTGCTGACCACGGCCCCGATGCCGGAGAAGTTCGTCCCAAGGTCGTAGGCAAAGCTGCTCGCCAGGTCTAACACGTGCTGGCCGGAGCCGTTCGTGAACAGGACCGTCGCGGAGGAGAGGTTGTACTGACCGGCGTTGGTGGACTGGAGGGTGAGGTTCCGCTCGAACTGGAAGACGTCGCCGGCGCCGCCCTGCAGGTAGCCGCTGGCCGTCACCGTCACATTGGACGTGAAGATGTTGGTCGAGGGATCGCTGATGTAGCCGCCGCCGATCACCACCGGCGCCCCGTAGGTCACCCGGCTGTTGACCACGGTGATCGTGCCCGAGTTCGTGAGGATGCCGGCGATGGTGGCCGCCGTGTTGGAGACCAGCATCGAGCCGCCGCCGCCCACCGTGAGGGCGCCGCCCTGG
>CAZZBZ010000066.1:16358-18928 GCA_964653025.1 uncultured Verrucomicrobiota bacterium | reverse complement strand
AGCTGCTCACCGAGTACGGCCAGGTGGACGTGATGTGGTTCGACTTCAGCTACCCGAAGCCCGACGGGAGCGGCAAGGGGCGCGACGACTGGCAGAGCGAGAAGCTCCTCCGCCTCGTCCGCGAGCTCCAGCCGAACGTGCTCCTCGACGACCGTCTCGACCTGCCCTGCGGCTGGGACTTCAAGACCCCCGAGCAGGCCCAGCCCCGCGAGTGGGTGAAGGTCGACGGCAAGCCCGTGGTTTGGGAAGCCTGCCAAACCTTCTCGGGATCGTGGGGCTACCACCGCGACGAGATGACTTGGCGCAGCGTGGACGACCTCGTGCGCACGCTCGTCGACTCCGTGAGCAAGGGGGGCAACCTTCTCCTCAACGTCGGTCCCACCGGCCGCGGCGAGTTCGACGAACGCGCCCTCGCCCGCCTCTCGGGGATCGGCGAGTGGATGAGGCGCCATTCCCGCTCCATCTACGGATGCACGCAAGCGCCCGTTGGCTTCCCCTGCCCACAGGACTGCCGCATCACCTGGAACCCGGAAAAAAAGCGGATGTACCTCCACCTCTACGCTTGGCCCTACAAATTCCTCCACCTCGACGGCAAGGCCTTCTCCTCGCGCGTCGAGTACGCCCAACTCCTCCACGACGCCAGCGAGGTCCGCCTCGGCATGGACGCCTGGCACGCCAACCACATCCCCACCCGCGGGAAGACGCTCACCCTCAATCTCCCCGTGGTGCGGCCCAACGTGACCGTCCCGGTCATCGAACTCTTCCTCAAATGACCATGAAGAAACTTGGTATCGCCCTCTACGGTAGCAACGGACACCAGGTCTCCCGCCACCTCGCCAAGCACCCCCGCGCACACTGCGCGGCGTACGCGGAGTTTCCCGCCGCCGCCGTCCCCGCCCCTAACGCGGGCGACCCGCCCGCGCGCGCCCACGCCACGCTCGACGAACTCCTCCGCGACAAGTCGGTGGACCTCGTGTCGCTCTGCTCCCCGCGGCGCGCAGACCAGGCGCGCGACGCAGTTCGTTGCCTCGAGGCCGGCAAACACACCTACGCCGAAAAACCGTGCGCGCTCTCCGAGCGCGAGCTCGACACCATCCTCGCCGCCGCCCAGAAGTCGGGCCGCAAGTTTCACGAGATGGCCGGCACCGCCTTCACACAGCCGTGGCGCGAGATGCGCCGCCTCGTCCGCGAGGGAACGGTCGGCGAGGTGGTCCAGGTGATCGTCCAAAAGTCCTACCCCTACCGCGACACCCGCCCGGCCGACGAGGGCGTGGACGGGGGGCTCACGCTCCAGGTCGGCATCCATGCGGCCCGCTTCGTCGAGCACGTCGCCGGCGTCCGCATCGCGCGGGCCGAGTGTTTCGAGACGCGCTGGGGCAACCCGCGCCACGACGAACTCCGCATGGCCTCCGGCGTCCTCATGCAGTTCGAGAACGGAGGCGTCGGCACGATGGTCATGAACTACCTGAACCCCCCGAAGTTCCCAAGCTGGGGCAACGAATCGCTCCGCATCTTCGGCACGAAGGGTTTCATCGAGGCCGTGGACGGCGGCAAGCGCACCCGCCTCGTTCTCAACGACCGGGACTGCGGGCCATTCACGCTTTCCGAACCCGAGACCGATTACCTCGATTTCATGGTGGACGAAATCCTCGATGGCAAGGCGATGCCGTTCAGCATTGAAGAGGAACTCCACCCCCTCCGCGTCCTCATCAAGGCGAAAGCAAGCGCCCGTCTGGTGGGGTGAGAAATGTAGATTGATCCTCTCGCAAAACTTATAGCCGCAGGCTTCAGCCTGCGCCGTTTTACTCGATCGATGCCCCCTCTACAGCGCACACCTCAGCTCTTGGCCAAGCAATCAGGTCAGTCGAGGCTCATCCCCCGTTGCTCGTAGACGCCGATCACCTGCGTGTCCTCCACCCGGCTTTCCTGACGAACATGCTCGTGGCCGTGAAGGAGGATCCTCGGTCGCTTCTTCACCACCTCAAACGCCCCACGCTCCCTCGCGCTCTTCGAGGAGACGGAGGCAGCCCGAATCAGGGCCGGAGCGTGACGTTCGACGCGGCAGCCTGCTTGGCGTGGTCTTCTTCGGAACAGGAGGAGTTTGTCGAGACACCCACCGGGGCATCGATCATCGAAATATAGTGATTCTTCGCAAGCCACGCCTCGACCTCATCGCCGCTGGCGTCCGCGACCATCTTGCCGTCCACCTCGACGCAGGGGGAGAGGGGCTGGCCGGACTTGCGCACCATCTCCTCGTACTGGACCGGATCATTGATGATATCCCGATCCTCGAAAGGCAGGTTGTACTTGCGGAGGATGGCACGGACACCGGTGCTCCAGCCGCAGGTGGGCTTCAGGTAGGCAACGATCTTGGGCTTTTGGGTCAAACTCATGGCGGGCAATATACTCGCGAAACTCCCGCCCGCAACCGGGGATGGGAGGTGAAAGGCGGCGGCGAAGTGTCGTCTTTCAGCTTGGTATTATAGGCGTGGGGGCTCATTTCAAGACATAGCGACCGTTCTTCAATGTGCCCACCCGCTTGACCAAGCCCGCCTTCACCAGCGGACGAA
>CAZZBZ010000066.1:3033-16258 GCA_964653025.1 uncultured Verrucomicrobiota bacterium | reverse complement strand
CCGTTCTTCAATGTGCCCACCCGCTTGACCAAGCCCGCCTTCACCAGCGGACGAAGCAGATCCATCGCCCCCTGCTTGGACACATCCAGGGCTGCCCAGAGTTCGGACGGAGTCATTCCGCCACTCTGGCCGAGCAGCTTCAGCAACTGCTCCGCCAGTTTGCCTGTGTGTCAGTCTTGAGTTAAGAATCAGTCAAGTATCCAATGCCGATAAACTGCCGATAAGCCACAGGCCCGCGCCGCCTCGATTTCCATCAGCTCCCGCGCAACGGCGGAGGTGAGCGTGCACTGGGGTTGCCAGATGGATGGTGCACGCGACAAAACCGGGCAGCCGACGAAAAGTTGTGTTAGCTTGGGCAGTGAAACCCAACCGGTTGATCCACGAGCAGAGTCCGTACCTGCGCCAGCACGCGCAAAATCCGGTGGACTGGTTTCCCTGGGGCGACGAGGCGTTCGCCAAGGCACGCGCGGGGCAGAAGCCGATCTTCCTGTCGATTGGGTATTCGGCCTGTCACTGGTGCCACGTGATGGAGCGCGAGAGTTTCGAGAACGAGGAGGTCGCCAGCCTACTCAACACCGGTTTCGTTGCGATCAAGGTGGACCGCGAAGAGCGGCCCGACATCGACCGGCTCTACATGACCGCCGTTCAGGCGACGACCGGCCGCGGCGGATGGCCGATGAGCGTCTGGCTCACGCCCGATCGCGAACCGTTCTACTGCGGAACCTACTTTCCGCCAGACAGTTTCCGACAACTGCTCGAACGGATCCGCGGCGTCTGGGAAGCCAATCACGTGGGTGTGGTCGCCCAGGCCCGGCAACTGACCGAGGTGCTCACGGCGCAACTGACCGGTCAGGCGACGGACGAGCCGCCGGCTCGCCCACTCGATGATGCGCCTTTGCGGTTGGGCTTCGACCAGTTGCGCGATGCTTACGACACGGAGCATGGCGGGTTTGGCTCGTCGCCCAAGTTTCCGCACACGGTCGCGTTGAACTTCCTGTTCCGCCACTTCGTGCGGACCGGCGACACGTCGGCGCGCGACATGGCGTTGCACCAGCTTCGCGCGATGGCCTGCGGCGGTCTGTTCGACCAGCTCGGCGGCGGGTTCCATCGCTACAGCGTGGATGAACGCTGGCTCGTCTCACATTTCGAGAAGATGCTCTACGATCAGGCGTTGTTGATCAGCAGTTACATAGATGCCTGGCAGATCACCGGTGATCCCTTCCATGCCGATATCGCCCGGCGCACAGCCGACTACGTGTTGTGCGACCTGACCAGTCCCGATGGCGCGTTCTACTGCGCCGAGGATGCCGACAGCGAAGGGGTAGAAGGCAAGTTCTACGTCTGGACGCGCGCCGAGATTGAGCAAGTTCTTCGTGGGAGCGGCGTCCCCGCCGCGACCGGTCCCCATGCTTTCTGCCAAGCTTACGGCGTCACCGCCGCCGGCAACTGGGAGCAGGGTAACAACATTCTGCACCTGTCCTCGGCCACCGTTGCGGCGGAGTTTGCTGCCGAACGCGCGGCGCTGTTGGCGATGCGTAAAAAACGGGTCCGGCCGGCGCGCGATGAGAAGGTGCTGACGGCCTGGAACGGTCTGATGATCTCGGCGCTGGCCCGGGCCGCGCAGTTGTTGCCGGAGGGTGGGAGGGGCCTTCCGGCCGCGACGGGTCTTCCGCTCCCCAGTTCATTTCACCAAGCGGCCGCGCGTGCTGCCCGCTGCTTGCTTGCCCACCATTACCGTGAAGGCCGTCTCTGGCGCACGCCGACTGTGCCAGCGATGCTCGATGACTACGCCAACTTTGCCACCGGCCTGGTTGATTTGTACGAGACCGATTTCGATCCGTCCTGGCTGCGCAAGGCCGGCGACCTGACCGATCAGATGCTGGCGGAGTTCGGAGATACCGGTCGGGGCGGTTTCTATCAGACCGACGGACGCGATTCGTCAGTCCTCATTCGCTCGAAAGACGACTACGACGGCGCCGAGCCGAGCGGCAACTCGATGGCGACGCTGTTGCTGCTTCGGCTGGCCGCGTTGACCGGCCAGGAACTGTACCGAGTGGCGGGCGAGCGGACACTGGCGGCGTTTGCCGGTCGGCTGGAAAGCCAGCCGACCGCACTGCCGCAGATGCTCTGTGCGCTGGATTGGGCGTTGAATGGCCCGGTCGAGATCACGATCAGTGGGCGCGTCGACGCGGCGGACACGCGGACATTGCGGGAAGTCGTTAACGAACGGTACCTGCCGAATCGCGTCCTGCGCGGGCAACCGGCTGACGGCCCGGCCAGCGCCCAGGTCTGCCGCAAGCGCGTCTGCCAGGTGCCGGTCACCGATCCGTCCGAACTGGGGCAGTTGCTGGACGGCTGATTCCAGACCCCTTCCTTTAGGGCTGTCATCATTTGAGGTGCGTCTCACGTCTCCGTGACGCCGCCTGATCGATCCCTCCCCCTGATCGCGTCGTATCGACTCCAGAGAGCCTACGTGCGTACAAATCCCCGGGAAGGGCTCTCTCGCCTGCCATCACCGGTCTTGAGCGGTGGAACGCATCTCGCCATTCTTTACCCGATGAAGGTCCTCGTCCTCGGCGGTAGCGGTTTCGTGAGCGGCACCCTCGCCCGGCGCGCGCGCGATGACGGCCATGCCGTCACCGTGGTCACCCGCGGCCGCCGCCCCGTGGAGGAGGGCCTCTCCGCGATCGTTGCCGACCGCAACGACCGCCCCGCCTTCGCCGCAGCCATCACCGCCACAGGCGGAACCTGGGACCTTGTCGCGGACTGCATCGGCTTCGACCCCGCCGATGCGGAGCAGGATCTTGCCTGCTTCAGCGGTCGCGCCGGCCACCTCGCCTTCATCTCCACCGACTTCGTCTATGACCCGGCGCGACGAGGGGTTCCCCAATCCGAGGAGGGGTTCTTCTGCGAGGGAAGCGACTACGGCGCACGGAAGCGGGCCAGCGAGCGCATCCTCGAGGCGTCGGGGACAAAATCCCCCCCGTGGACGGTCTTTCGACCCTGCCACATCTACGGCCCCGGCTCCCTTCTCGGCTGCCTCCCCTTTCACGGGCGGGACCCCGACCTCCTCGCGCGCCTCCGCAAAGGCGAGGCGCTCCGCCTTGCGGACGGCGGGAGCTTCCTCCAACAGCCGATTTTCGTCCGCGACCTCGCCGACCTCGTGTTGAGTTGCCCGGGCAACTCCGCCGCCACCCGTCGCATCTTCAATGCCGCAGGGCCGGACATCGTTGAGTCGCACGAGTACTACCGCCTCATCGCTACGGAACTTGGCCTGAAACTTAAGGTTGAGAAAGTTTCCGTCGCCTCCTGCCTCGCCGAGCAGCCCGACCGCGCGCCCTTTCTCTGCCACCGGACCTACGACCTTACCCGGCTCCGCGCTTCGGGCCTGAAGGTCCCGTCGACCCCCCTCTCCACCGGTCTGAAGGAGCACGTCCGAAGCCTGCTGCGCTGAACCGTCCAGGCGGCGCGGACCTCAGGGCATCGTACGCGTTGACAGCGTCACCGAGGCTTCCCACAGTCCGGGCGACGGCTTGACTGCATTCCTGCTGGTGGAACCCGCCGGAGGAGATGCCGTCCTCGACGGGACGGTGATCTCGTTGAGCTATAGATTTCATTATAACCAAACTCACATGACCCCCTCCTTGCGACTTCTCCAACCGATCGTCCTCGGCGATCTGCGACTGCCGAACCGAGTCTTCATGGCACCGCTCACGCGCTGCCGCGCCAGCGCAGGTCGCGTGCCCAATGCGCTGATGCGGGACCACTACGTGCAGCGGGCCTCGGCGGGCCTGATTTTGAGCGAGGCCACCGCGGTCTCGCCGATGGGGGTGGGGTACCCCGACACCCCCGGCATCTGGTCGGCGGAGCAGGTCCAGGGCTGGAGGCTGGTCACCGAGGGGGTCCATGCTGCCGGCGGTCGGATCTTCATGCAGCTCTGGCATGTCGGCCGAATCTCCGATCCGTTCTATCTGGACGGCGCGCTTCCCGTTGCCCCGAGCGCCGTGGCCGCCTCCGGGCACGTGAGCCTGCTTCGCCCGGAAAAGCCGTTCGTGACGCCGCGCGCCCTGGACAAGAGTGAGATCCCCGGGATCGTGGAGGCGTACCGAAAGGGGGCCGAGAACGCGCGGGCCGCCGGGTTCGACGGCGTGGAAATCCACGGCGCGAACGGTTACCTCCTGGACCAGTTCCTGCAGGACCGCACGAACCGGCGCACCGACGAGTATGGTGGGTCGGTGGAGAATCGTGCGAGGCTGATGCTGGAGGTTACCGACGCGGTGGTGGGCTTGTGGGGAGCGAATCGAGTCGGCATGCACCTCGCGCCCCGCGGCGATGCCCACGATGCGGGAGACTCGAACCCGGCTGCCACATTTGGGTATGTCGCACGGGAACTCGGACGGCGTCGCCTCGCATTTCTCTGCGTGCGAGAATCGGTCGGGCCGAAGCGACTCGGACCCGAGATCAAGCGGCTTTTCGCGGGTACCTACGTGGCCAACGAGAGCCATACCTGCGAAAGCGCGGAGGCCCTTCTGACGGCTGGCGAAGCGGATGCGGTGGCATTCGGAAAGTCCTTCATCGCCAACCCCGATCTCCCCCGTCGTTTCGCGCAGGGAGCGCCGCTCAACGAGCCCGACCCTGACACTTTCTACGCTTCCGGCCCCAAGGGATACACCGATTACCCGGCGCTACGGCAGGACTGATCCCACACGGCGCACCATTTCTGGGTGGTAACGTGGCTGACGGTGGCGGGGCGGTGCGCTTCTCAAAATCGGAGGATGCTCGTTGCGCACGCTTCCGAAACGAGGCGAGTTTCAGGGAAAACGTTTCGGGGGACGGTTCGTGATGGGGCGTCCCTCCGCCAACGCGATACGCAGTTCGTCGAGTTCTCTCAATTTCTCACGCACCCGCTGGCGATACCTGCGCTGTCGCGCTGCAGTGACACGACGCCGTTCCTGGTCCGTTTTGCGCGGGCGACCGACCCGAAGGGTCACCACATTCTCGGGTTCGGCAAAAATTTGATGCTCGCGCAGTGAACCGGGGGTTGTGACCAGGAGCCGCTTCCGGTCCGCGTTGGAAAACCACGGCCTTTCCGCGACACGCGAACCCGAACGCGCCCACTCTGGCCGCTGGAGCCCGGACTTATCGGCCAAAAAACAGACGTACCCTGCCAGATAGGCGTCCGCAATGTCGCCGTCTTTAAAGAAAGCCTGAAGCCTCCGTGGCGAATCTCCAAATCTCTCGCTCAGTTGCCGCCGACTGGAGATCAGCTTTAACTCATGCTGCCAGTCACGAAGAGCGCGTCCGAACTGTTCCAGATTCTCCACTTCGACCACCACTTCAGCGGCGGTTTTCGGCCTCGAAACACGCGGTGTCGTCGCGCTCATTTTTCTCCCTGGCGAACCTTTGCGATGATCTGCTGTAGGACTTTCACCTTATCCAATGCGACGGGATCATCATCATAATACTTGTCGATGTGTTCCTGGATTTCTTCCACGCTTTGAACATTCATTTTTCTGATCAGCCATTCGAGATCGCCCAGATCCCCCTCATATCCAGGTAGGGCATCTCGACAAGCCAATGCCTTCATCGCCAGCAAATACCCTGCGGTGGCCACTTGGATGCGCAAGCCTGGGTGATCGGAGAACTGTTGCAAAGGGCGGGTCTGGCCGCGCGCACCCAAATAGACGCGAACGTCATCGTTGAGCCATTTCTCATGAAGCGAGAGTTCTTGAGCAACCTGGCGGATATAACGCGCCGCCACATCCGAAGGAATCACCACGGCGTCCACATCCCTCGTAATGACCCGGCGATCATACGCGAGCATCATGGCCGTTCCTCCATAAAGCGCGATCTCCAGTTGAATTTCATCCGCAGCTGCAAGCTCACCCAGTCGCCGTAACGCCTTTTCAACCATTTCGCGCGTTAAACCATGTTTCATATATACCGTAACGTAACGCTAAATCATGCTTTTATCAATACCGAAAGTGCCCTTTCACGGTGAATGCACGGGTTCGAATCCCGTTGGGGGTCGCCATTTTCAGTTTTCAGAGGGGAAAACCGATCTTCCTCTCCCCTCTGGGGAAAGTCACAACACGGCTCCCCCTGTTTCACCCCGTCCCCGGTTGGATGCCTACTTCAGATCCTCCGCGATGGGCGAAGGCTTGTTGAACGGCGGCTTGGCCTGTTCATCCGCCATCTTCAGGAACAGCAGGAACGTCAACTGCTCGACGTAGTCCCCATACGACAGCCCGTCATCGCGGAGGATCGAACAGTAGTTCCAAAGTTTCTGAACGAGTTGTTGGGGATGGCTCATGACTTCATTTTCTTTCGGCTGGGTGCGGGTAGTATTTCAGTTCCTTCACCGCCTTTTCAAAATCCGCATCTACCGGGCGAGGCTGAGAATCCAGGAACTGGGTGCCCCGGTGGCTGCGCACGCGGTAGCCAACCGCCAGGATGGCCTCCAGCCGGTAGTGTTCGATCTCCCGGGCAACCTCCCGGCGGCCCTCCCATCGAACTATTCGGAATTTCCGAATGGTTGCTTCTGCCTCCAACTCTCCCTCCCCGAAGATGTCTTTGAGGTGCTCGTTGACGGTGGGCACGGCCACCTGAAAAAGCTCCGCAATCAGCGCCTGCGTCAGCCAGATCGTCTCATGCTCAAACCGACACTGGATGCGCGTGCGACCATCTTCCGTCTTCGCGAGGTCATTAGCGTTCAGACCGCGCACGTCGACTGTTTCATCAAGTAGATACTCGAAATCGTCAGCCAACTCGAACTCGCCATCCATGAAGTCAAAGATTGCCTCGAGTCTCCTGCTGACGAGTACTGAAGAGATTGGAGCCGCATGGGCAAATCAGGCGAAGGTTCCCGCGCGCGTCTGGTGAATCATCTGCCAGATGATGTCCCGCTCGCCCCTCTCGATCAGTGTCCAGGGCTTGCGCCCCCTGAAACCCGGGTTGGGGGTGTGCAGCCATTGCCCAAGCTCAACGGCGGGAATGATCTCCAGCAGTGCATGGAGCAGCCGCACGGCTTCATTCACCTGCGATTGGATGGGGGTTGGGAATCTCGGGCCCCTCTCATAGGTGGCCAACGTACGCTCGGAAAAATTCGCAAGCTTCGCAAAAGTCACGCGGTTGATCCCCATCGAACGGCGCCACGAATACAGCGCGGTGCCGCTCTGTCTTGCGCGCTGCCACGTTACGGCTCTGGTTTTGGTCGCGGTGGTCATGCGGATGAACTCTACGCTCGACCGGGATAAATGCAAGACGAATCCTGCAAATTTGCAGGATTATCTTCTGGGCCAATCGACCTCCGTCTTAACCTCAAAGCGACTGCGCGGCAGGAGGTTCTCCGGGTAGATCAGCACATTGGTTCCTCCCGGGGCTGCGGCGCTGGGCACGATCACCGCCTCGAATCCCGCTCGGGCGAAAGCGAACCCCCAGGCCTGGGTGATGGCCTCCGTGCCGGTCTGGTTTTCGTTCCGCCAGTCACCGTGTTGGATCGTGCTCTTCGAGAGCTTCAAACTTCTCCGCACGGCGCCCATCCGCAGGTCGAGCACCCGCCCCGCCTGAAGCTTCAAGGCCACCAGAACTTTCGGCAGGGCGCGGCTCATGGGTAAACGAAAGTAGCGAACGTGAGCCAGCGCTTCATCCATGGCCGTTTCCGGGGCCAGTGACGTGTAGCTCAATCTCGCGGCTCCTTGAAGATTCCAGCGGCCCTCCGCGTGCAACGCCCCGACTCCGCTCACAATGTCCGCGGCCTTCGAGAATCTCGGATTGATGAATCGGAACACTTCTGACGCATGGGGTCGATCCATCCGGTCGCCAAGAGCCTGAAGTCGCTCCTCCAGCTTGGATCGCAGCGGGTGAGGGGTAATCGTCATGCGAGTGACGGCACCAGCCTCCCTGTAAACGCCTGCTGGAGGACCGCCTGACGGAGACGGTTGGCCCGCTTCAAGGTTGTTTCGACCAGTGCGGACAACTCCTCGACCACGCTCAAGCGCCGCTCCACTTCCGCCACGATCCGCTCCTGCTCCGCCAACGGGGGCAATGGAATCGGAATCGCCTCAATGGTCTGAACGACCCAGCCGCACGCAACGAGTTGCACGTCAATCTGCTGGCGGGCGAGTTGTTCTGGGGTCAGCTCAGGCATGAGACGTGCGGGTCGTTGTAGCATCTGTTGCCCCTGCCGCCGTGGCCGATGTGGCCTTAGAGGCCGTGGACGGCGAAGTTCATGGGTGCAACTGCGCGACCCTATCAGGCCCGAATACCAACGCAAGGTTGCCGTGGTGGATCACGGACTCACTGGACGAAGGACCATCCCCGGTGCCTCGTGAGCCCGTTTCAAGACGGGACGCATATCCAGCTTCGTGTTCCTTGATCTGACGGCTGCAGAGGCTCATCGGTTCTGAGTCCCTCCCTGCTGCGCGGCTGAGCCCCCGCGTCCGCTGAAGCGCCCCCTTCTCGCCCTTGTGGTCGAAATCCCCCCTTGGAACGAGCCCCCGCCGGGAACAGGATGGGGGCGATGACCGACGCATCCCCAGCTTGGCGCGGAAGATGGTTGGTCGCCCTGCAGTTCGCCGCTCTGGTCGGGGTCGCCTTCACGGGGGCCATCCTCCCGCCGAACCTCCCGATCGGCGCGCTGCAACTCGCCGCGTTTGCCTTGATGGGCTGGACGATCACCCTGCTCGGCATCGGCCGCTTCAATGCCCGCCCCGAGGTCCATGCGCGCGCCCGTCTCGTCGTCTCCGGGCCCTACCGTGTCGTGCGCCACCCGATGTACGCTGCGGTGCTCACCCTCGCGCTCGCATGGCTGCTTGGGCGATTCACGTGGTTTGGGCTCGTCTGCTGGGCCGCACTTTTCGCCGTCGCCTTCGCCAAAATGCAGATCGAGGAGCAGGCGCTCGCCGTGCGTTTTCCGGAGTACGCAACCTACCGCCGCCGCACCGCCCGCCTTTTACCAGGCGTGTTCTAGTATCATGGGCCAGGTTTTGAATGTTCCCGTTTCCGACCGGGAGAATCGCTCTGTCCTCTGGGTGGTGGGGTTGTCGTCGTTCTTGATGCCGTTCGGAGGGTCCTCGATTCCCGTGGCGCTCCCCTCGATCGGGCGAGACCTGGGGCTCGACGCCCTGACGTTGAACCGGATTCTCACGGTCTTCCTCATGAGCGTGAGCGTGCTTTTCGTGCCCGCGGGGAGGCTCGCGGACATCCACGGGCGGAGGCGGGTCTTCGTGGGCGGGATCGTGATCTTCACGGGAGCCTCGCTGGCTGCGGCGCTATCGGGCGGGCTCGTTTCCCTGCTGGTCGCGCGCGCCTTCCAGGGCGTGGGCGCGGCGTTCATGGTGACGACCGGCACCGCGATGATCGCTTCGGTCTTTCCTCCGGGGAAGATGGGGGCGGCCCAGGGGTTTAACGTGGCGGCGGTCTACCTCGGAATCTCGGTGGGGCCGTTCTTTGGCGGGATCGTGACCGAGCACTGGGGCTGGCGTGCGATCTTCGTCTCCCACGTGGCGATCGGCGTGGTGCTCCTGATCAACACCTTGCGGCGGCTGCGGGGGGAGTGGCGGGACGCGGCGGGGGAGAGGTTCGATTGGGCGGGCTCGGCGCTCTACGCCGCCGTTCTCCTGCTGCTGACCGAGGGGTTGCTTGAGGCGTCGAGGCCGCGGGGGTGGGCGCTCCTCGGGGCCGGCGCGGCGGGCGCGGCGCTGTTCTTTTTCCGAGAAACGCGATGCGCGAGCCCGGTCTTCCCGCTGCATCTCTTCCGAGAGAACACCACGTTCGCGTTCTCGAATCTCGCGGCGCTCATCAACTATGGGGCCACCTTCGCCCAGGGGTTCCTGCTGAGCCTTTATCTCCAGCAGATTCGGGGAATCGGGCCGGCGATGGCCGGCGTGATCATGGTGGTGCAGCCGATCCTCCAGACGGTGTTCTCCCCGCTCGCAGGAAAGTGGTCGGACCGCGTGGATGCAGGGCGGCTCGCCTCGCTGGGGATGGCCTGCTGCGCGGTCGGTCTGGGGATCTTCGCGTTCCTTGGGCAGGATACGGCCCTCCCGCTCGTCCTTGTGGGGCAGGCTTTCCTCGGGGTGGGGTTCGGGCTGTTTTCCTCGCCCAACACAAATGCCGTGATGAGCAGCGTGGGGGGGCGACAACTCGGCGTGGCGTCCGCCGTCCTCTCCACGATGCGGACGAACGGAATGGTCCTGAGCATGGCGCTCGTGGGGCTGGTCTTCGGCTCCTCGATGGGCGGCGGGGTGCTTCGCCCTGAGCAGCACGGGGCGTTCCTCCAAAGCACGCGCCTGGCATTCGTGGTGCTCACCGCGCTCTGCATCGTCGGGATCGGGGCGTCCCTCGCCCGGGGACGGGTTCGGCGGGCAGGGGCCTAGTTCCCCAATCGTCGGATAGCCTCCGGTCCGAGACGGGCGCGTAGCTCGTCCACGGCAAGAGCGAGTTTTCTCATCTTCTCCGCAGAACGGTCGAATAGGTCGAGTTGGATCTGTGGCGGGACAAGATTGCCGGCCGTCAGGCCAATGAGACGGATCTTGCGCCCCCCGGTCTTCTCGTTCTCCAGGAGCCGAACGATGTGGTCGTGAATGGCCATCTCGTCCTGGGTGGGCTGATCGAGTGACACCTGACGCGTGAGGGTGGTGAAGTTGGCGTAGCGTAACTTGAGGGTGATGGTGCGGGCGGCCACCTTTTCCTCGCGCAACTGGCGGGCGACCGATTCCGCCTGGGCCAGCAGGGTACGGCGCAGCATGGCTTTGTCGTCGGTGTCCGTGTCGAAGGTGTGCTCGCTGCCGATGGATTTCGCGGCTACGCCCATCTCGAGAGGGCGCTCGTCCCTGCCCCATGCCAGATCGTGGAGGTGCGCGGCGCGGTTGCCGACCAGGGGCTCCAGATCCTTCGGTTCCGCCTTCTGGATGTCGGCGATCGTGCGATAGCCGTGCTTCTCAAGGACCGCGCAGGTGACCTTGCCGACCCCCCAGAGCCGCCCCACGGGCAGCGGGGCGAGGATCGCCACCTTGTTCTCCTCGGTGATGACGGTGAGGCCATCGGGCTTCTCGAGGTCGCTGGCAACCTTGGCCAGAAACTTGTTGGAGGCCACTCCGACACTGGCGGTGAGGTTTCGTTCCCGGAGTATCCGGTCCTTGATCTGGCGGGCCATGCTCGCGGCAGTGCCGAAGAGGCCCTGCGAGCCGGTGACATCCATGAACGCCTCGTCGATGGAGACGGGCTCCACGGTCGGAGTGAAATCCCGAAGGATTGCCATGATCATCCGCGACTCGGCGCTGTATTTCTTCATGTCGGGCGGAAGGAAGATTCCCTGCGGGCAGAATTTTCCCGCCGTGCGCGAGGGCATCGCCGAGTGGACCCCGAACTTCCGCGCCTCGTAGCTGCACGTGGCGATGATGCCCCGGCGGTCGGGAGGCGAGCCGATCATCACGGGTTTCCCGCGGTATTCGGGGTGGTCGCGCTGCTCGATGGCCGCGAAGAACGCGTCCATGTCCACGTGCAGGATCCAGCGTGGCGCCGACATAAAAACAAGGTGAAGGGAGTGGAGGGGTTACCTGACCACCCACTCGGTGAATGGGAACACGTAGGCCTGCAGAGTCACCAGGAGGCCCACCAGCGTGGCGAACGCAAGGCTGGGAATGAAGACCTTGCGCAGGATCTCGCTCTCGTGCCCGTACCACCGCGTCGCCGTGCTCGCGACGACGATGCTCTGCGCGTCGATCATCTTGCCCATCACGCCACCGGTGCTGTTTGCGGATGCCATCAGCACTGGGCTGATGCCGAGCTGTTCGGCGGTCACCCGCTGGAGTCCCCCGAACATCACATTCGAAGAGGTGTCCGACCCGGTCAGCGCGACGCCGAGCCATCCCAGAAGCGCACCGAAAAACGGGTAGAACCCGCCGGTCTTCGCGAACGCCAGGCCAAGCGTCCCGTCCAGGCCCGCGTAACGCGTGGTGTACCCCAGCGCGAGCATGGCCGTCACCGTGACCAGCGAATGGCGCACCCGCTTGAGCGTGGCCCAAGCGACCCGCACGACCTCGGCCGGTCGATAACCCAGGAGCCCCGCCGAAAGGAGCGCGACGACCAGGATCGCGGTGCCCGTGGCCGAGAGCCAGTTCAGGTTGAATACCGCGCCTTCGGCGGCCGGCAAGCGGACAATCGGCGGCATTCTCTGGACCAGGTGGTGGAGTGACGCCACCGGAATTTTCAGGCATGAGATCCCGTCGAGGGAACCCTTCACCGCTGGAATGCCCCAGAGGAAGACCCCGACGCTGAGAATCGCCCACGGTGACCAGGCCCTGACCAGTTCCGAACGTTGGAACGGTGTTGTCTCGATCTGAGGACGTCCTTCCAATCGCATGATCTCCCTCGGTCGCCACACCAGCAGGAATGCGGTCAAGGCACCCATGGAGGTGAGGGATGCCAGGATGTCCACGAGCCAGGGCCCGTGAAAGTTCGAGACCAGGAACTGCGGGATGGCAAAGCAAAGCCCAGCCACCAGGAGCGCGGGCAGCACTTCAACCATGCGCCGAAAACCGGCAAACGTCCAGATGAGCCAGATAGGAATGAGCGCCGAAAAAATCGGAAGCTGCCGTCCAACCATCGCGCTCAGCTTGAGCGGGTCGAGCCCGGTCACGCCGGCCAAGGCGAGGATCGGTGTCCCCATCGCGCCAAAGGCGACCGGCGCCGTGTTCGCGAGCAGCGACATCGCACACGCCGTAAGCGGCGGGAAGCCCAGCCCCACCAGGATCGCTGCGGTGATCGCGACCGGCGTACCGAACCCGGCGGCCCCCTCAAAGAAGGCGCCAAAGGCAAAGGCGATGAGGAGCAGTTGCAGGCGGCAATCCTGGGTGATGCGCGTGAGGCTCCCTTGCACGATCTGGAAGGCGCCCTTCTCGTACGTCAGTGTGTAGAGAAAGATCACGTTGAAGATGATCCATCCGATGGGAAACAGCCCGTACGCCGCGCCGAACAGCGCCGCGCCCGCCGCCTGCTCCATCGGCATCCCATAGACGACCAGCGCGATCGCGAGCGCGGAGCCGAGCCCGAGAAGCGCCGACCAATGCGCCTTGATACGCAGAATTCCGATCGCCCCGAGGAGGACGAAGGTGGGGAGCGCCGCACACAGCGCCGAGAGCCACCAGGAATTCAACGGATCATAGTTTTGGTTCCACATTTGTGTTTTTCGCTTGCTGGATGGTTCGTCGCACCTTGGTCG
>CAZZBZ010000066.1:0-2933 GCA_964653025.1 uncultured Verrucomicrobiota bacterium | reverse complement strand
AATTTTACATTTTGCATTGGCCCTTCCCCATCCTTCATCCTCTCGCCATGGACACCCCCGAATCCGGCCCCCCCCACGATTTCATCCGAGAGTCCATCGCGGCCGATGTCGCCGCCGGAAAAAGCGGCGGGCGCGTGCAGACCCGCTTTCCGCCAGAACCCAACGGCTGGCTCCACATCGGCCACGCCAAGTCCATCTGCCTCAACTTCGGCGTCGCGCGCGACTTCGGGGGTACCTGCAACCTGCGCATGGACGACACCAACCCGACGAAGGAGGACGTCGAGTATGTGGATTCCATTGCCGAGGATGTGACGTGGCTCATCGCTGGCTGGGCCGACGACCGCCTCGGTCTCAAGCCGAAGGGGGTCACCCCCAGGGCCGAGGGCGCCGATTTTCATCTCGCGGCCGTCCCATCTCCAATTTCCAATCGCCAATCGCCAATTCCCGACTCCGCGCAATCGGAAGTCCCCCGGTCTCCCCAATTGGCAATTGGCAATTCTCCATTGGCAATGTTGGAGCCCTTCCACGCCTCGGACTACTTCGACGCGCTCTACGAGTTTGCCGTCCGCCTCGTGCGCAAGGGGAAAGCCTATGTCTGCGACCACACCGCCGAAGAGGTGGACCACATGCGCGGCGCCCCCGAGAAGACGGGCAAGCCCAGCGATTTCCGCGACCGCCCCGTTGCCGAGAGCCTCGATCTCCTCGCGCGGATGAAGGCGGGTGAATTTCCAGACGGCTCGCGCACACTTCGCGCTCGGATCGACATGGATTCGCCCAACGTCTGGATGCGCGACCCGATCCTCTACCGCATTCGCCACGCGAGCCACCATCACACCGGCAACCGGTGGTGCATCTACCCGATGTACGACTTCGCCCATTGCCTGAGCGACTACATCGAGGGAATCACCCACTCCATCTGCACCCTCGAGTTTGAGGTACACCGTCCGCTCTACAACTGGATCCTCGAAAGTCTCGACCTCCCGCGCCCGCTCCCGAAGCAATCTGAGTTCGCCCGCCTCAACCTCACCTACACGGTATTGAGCAAGCGAAAGCTCCTCCGCCTCGTCGAGGAAAAACGTGTCGAGGGATGGGACGATCCCCGCATGCCCACGATCTCGGGGATGCGCAAGCGCGGCTACCCCGCCGCCGCGATCCGCGCCTTCTGCGACCGCATTGGCGTCGCCAAGCGCGAGAATACGATCGAACTCGGCCTCCTCGAACACTTCGTCCGCGAGGACCTCAACCGCTCCGCCCTCCGCCGCTTCGCCGTTCTTCACCCCGTCAAGGTCGTGATCACGAACCTCCCCGAGGGTCATGCCGAGGAACTCACCGCGACCAACAACCCCGAAGACCCCTCCGCCGGCACGCGCAAGATCCCATTCGGCCGCACGCTCTGGATCGAGCGCGACGACTTTTCCGAAAACCCGCCCCCAAAGTATTTTCGCTTAAAGCCGGGCGGCGAGGTCCGCCTCAAGAACGCCTATATCGTGAAGTGCGACGAGGTGATCAAGGACGCCGACGGGAACATCTCCGAGATCCGCTGCACCGCTGACCTCACCTCCAAGACGGGGGGCGAGACGGCAAACCGCAAGGTGAAGGGGACCATCCACTGGGTCTCCGCCGCGCACGCCCTCGACGCCGAGGTCCGCCTCATCGACACGCTCTTCACGGTCCCGAACCCGGATGCGGCGGAGGACATCACCTCGACGCTCAACCCGAAATCGATCGAGGTTCTCGCGGGCTGCAAGCTCGAGCCCTCGCTCGAGAACTCCGTCCCCGGCACCCCCGTCCAGTTCGAGCGCCTCGGCTACTTCACCCGCGTCCCCGGCGCCTCTCTCGCATTCCTCAGGACCGTGACCCTCAAGGACACGTGGTCCAAGCAGACCAAGCCTCCGTCCTCCTGATTCTCGGATGGGGCGTGTCCCCGGTGCGCCGTGGGTACCATCGGCGATCGCCCTTTCAGGCGAGTCGGCGCTTGATCCTCCCACACGGCACTCGGAGAATCTTTGCCCGATGAACTCCCTCCCCGTCTTTCTTCGCCGCATTACCTTCGCACTCGCCCTTCTCCTCGCGACGGGGGCCGTGTTTGCCGCCGAGCCGGTCACCAACCGTTACGCGGGTGCGATCGACAGCTTCGCGAAGCAGGATGCCCGCACGCCACCGCCCGCGCATCCGGTCCTCTTTCTCGGCAGCTCGACCTTCACCATGTGGAAAGACGTCGGTGCCGTGTTTTCCGACCTCCCCGTCCTCAACCGCGCGTTCGGGGGTTCCCAACTCAGCGACCAACTCTTCTGGTTTGACCGCGTCGCGAAGCCCTACGCGCCCTCGAAGGTTGTCATCTATTGCGGCGAGAACGACCTTGCCTCGAAAAAGAGCGTCGACCACGTCGTCGCCGATGGGCGCACCCTCTTCGAGCGCCTCGAGACCACCTTCCCGAACGTCGTGATCCTCTACGTCTCGATCAAGCCCTCCCCCAGCCGCGAGTCTCTCTGGCCTGCGTTCCGGGAGGCCAACGCCCGCTTCCGCGAGGAGTGTGCGAAGCACCCGAACCGAGTCTTCGTGGACATCGTCCCCGCGATGCTCGGAGCCGATGGCAGGCCTTTTCCCGACATCTGGATGCAGGATCGCCTCCACATGAACGAGAAGGGCTACGCGCTCTGGATCCCCGTTCTCCGCAAGGCACTCGACGAGGCGAAGTGAGACCCGCACTGTTCCTGCGGGGCAACCGATGAGGTGGGCATTCGCAGAACGGGGGATGGGAGAGGACTTCCGCAACTTTTCCCCGTGGATTTAAGGGTAGCGCCGCTTCGGGATTGCCTCGCGCCCGGGTCTCTGGCAAGTTGAGTCCCGTCATTCATGCGCTGTTAGCTCAGGGGTAGAGCATCACCTTGACACGGTGGGGGTCAGAGGTTCAAATCCTCTACAGCGCACCA
>CAZZBZ010000065.1:0-19153 GCA_964653025.1 uncultured Verrucomicrobiota bacterium | reverse complement strand
ATGGCCAGCACGGTCAACTCGGCAACTACGACACGATGCTGGCGATGGTGCGCGCGGGTAGATTTTCCCCATGACTTCTTCCCCCCCGCCGAAGACCGTTCGTGTCATCTGGACCGTCTGCTGCACGGATGGCGTGGATGAGGGTCATGTCCTTCGCACGATGGACCGCGCCGCCGTCGAGGGGGTGAGCGGTATCGAGCTCTGCTATTCCTCGGTGGACAAGCTCGTGGAGTACCGCGCCTTCCCGGCGCTCGCGAAGGTCGTGGATCGCGTGGGGCTCCGTGAGCGCCAGGCAACCTTCCACCGCTTCGGCGAAAAATGCCGCGCGCTCGGGTTGCGCTTTGGCCTCTGGGACCATGAGATCATGGGGCCGAAGGGCTTGCTCGACCTCCTTCCCGAGCTGCGGGCCGCCGATGGCCTCATTGACCTCGAGAAACCGATTCTCTACGACCTCATCCGCGAGAAATGCGGGGAGTTCCTCGACCTGTTCCCATGGGTCAACGAGATCGTCCTCACCCTCACCGAAACCGAGCACGTGGTCGCCCAGCGGCCCTTCTCGAAAACTCCGCCCGCGGAACGGATCCGCCGCGTCCTCCAGGCTGTCGCCGACGCGACCGAGCCCCGGGGGCGCACCCTCGTGATCCGCCCCTTCTCCGCGATCCGCGCCGACGAGCTTTTTGTGCGCGACGCCGTCGGATCGCTCAAGGCTGGGCGCGTGGCGATGATGTACAAGACCGAGCCCTTTGACTGGAACCCGTTCCTCCCCAACGAGGAACTCATCGGCTCGGTGCCGCGCTACGAGGTGCGTGCCGAGACCGATGGGGGGGCCGAGTACTACGGGCAGGCGGACTTCCCGTGCTGCTACGCGCGCTTTATCGCATGGCGCCTCGAGGCCGCCCTCGCGAAGGGTGCCACGGTGGTCGCCCTCCGCGTGGACCGGGGATCGGGACACAACGCCCTTGGCCACCCGCTCAACGAGGTCAACGTCATCGCGCCGACGCGTGTCCTCCTCGGGCGCGAGAAGACCGTGGACGCCGCGTGGCAGGCGTGGCTGCGGGAGCGGCATGGCGGGGGCGATCCCGCGTTGGCGGGCATCCTCGAGCAGACGTTCGAGGTCATCAAGAAGGCGTTCTACGTGAACCAGCAGAGCCTCTCCCACCGCGCCTTCACCAACATGGATTTTGGGAAGCACATCCTCACGTTCGGACTTTTCGAGGAGGACATCTCCCTCGCGCACCTTTCGGACCACTGGTCCATGATCCCGTCGCGACGCACCCTCACCCACGCCGCGATGCTCGCGGAGAAGGAGGAGGCGCTGGCCCTCGCGAAGGGGATCCGCGCGGACTTCGAGCGACTCGGGACGGGGCTTCGCCCCGACTCACGCGAGGCCATCGCGGACTCGCTCGACCGACTGTCCCTCCTCGCCGAGGCCTTCCTGCGCCTCTGCCGGACCACCGTCGCGCATGTCCGCGAGAGAACGGGGGAGGGATCATGCGGCGTTGGGACGTTCGATGAGGAGGCCGCCGCCTTCACGGCCCTTGCCGACCGGATCGCCGCGGCGTTCGGGGAGGAATTTTTCCGAAGGATGCCCGCAGCGATGAGAAGCGTCGCCGAGGGGCTCGCGCGGGAACGGGCGCTCGAGATCCCGCTCCGCGTAGCCCTGCGCGAAAGGGGGGATGTAATGGATGCCGTCCTGTGCGGCTTCGCGACGGAGATGCATCGCGTGACCAAGCGGCTCCACACGGGTTCCACGGGATTTGTCGCCGACCGGATGTTCCGCGCGACCGGCGCCGGCCCCGACCAGGGGTTCGGCTATGCCCTCCGCGCTCGTGACGGGGCCGCGCACCGTCTCCTCCTCCGCATTGCGGGCCCCTCGGGCCCGGGCGTGATCGAGGTGGGAGGGGCGCGTTTCGAGCTTCCCGCCGAGGCGCGTGAGGGCCTCGCCTCGCCGGCATTCGATCTTCCTTCGGCGAGGGGAGGGGAGATCGCGTTTCGTGTCTGGAGCACGACCCCGGCCCCGGTTCGTCTTGCTGGCATCGAACTTCTTGCGCCGGGGGCGGCACATGCGTGAAAATGCGGTTTCGTGCCTTTCCCAACCCCTGAACCGCGCGCCCCGACGCATGTCGGGGATGAATCTTTGACCCGTGAACCGCTGAACCTCAGCAGTCAGCCATGAATGACCTCTCCGTGATCACCGCCGAGTTCGGCGACCTCTCCCGCTGGCAGAAGCGCGCCCCGTTCTGGCTCGACAAGCCGGATGTCGGGATGCCCTTCCTCACGTCGCTCAAAACCGCCCGCGTCCATGTGATCGGGAAGAGCGCCGGCGGGCGCGAGATTGTCGCCGTCGAGATGGGCGAGAAAGAGCCGCTCGATGCCACAACCGACAACCTTTCCTCCTCGCTCGCGAGCGTGCAGGCCCCGCCCGACCCGACGGCGGTGTTTCCCTCCGCGTTCTACGGAAAGACGCGACGCAAGAAGCCCGTGCTCGCCATCCAAGGCGGGATCCATGGCGGCGAACTCACCGGCACGGTCGCGATGATGAACCTCTGCAAGATTGTCGAGGACGGCGCTGACCTGCGGGGAAAGAAGTGGCCCGTTTTGCAGGATTTGGCGCGCGGGGTGCGCCTCGCGATGATTCCGTGGCTGAATCCCGACGGGGTGGAGCACTGGCCGTTTCGCAATGCGGAGAATCTCCCTATCGAGGCTTACTCACGCTGCATGATGGGCGTGGCGAAGGACGGCACGAAGCACAAGTACCCGGCCGTGAAGGATATCTTCCCGATTCCGCCGGAAAAGACCGCCTTCATGGGAAGCTACTTCAACGATGCCGGCGTGAACCTCCAGTACGACTGGACCTCGCTTGAGCGCCAGCCGGAGACGCAGGCCTGGATGCGCTACTACCTCGCGGAGCGTCCGGACGGAGTCCTCATCTGGCACTGCAACGACGGCTCGATGATGGGGCCGCCGGAGTCCTATTTGCCGGAGGGCTTCCAGCACGAGTTCTCACGCCTCGCGGGCGCCGTGCAGGCTCGCCTCTGGCGCGAGGGGTACAAGGTCACCCGCATGAGCTGGGCCGGTCTTGTGGGGATGGGGCGGCCTTACCTCAACCAGATCTCCGCGACCTACCATGTCTCCGGGGCGATGCCGATCATGGCCGAGCTCCCCTGCGGTGCGGCCGAGTGGCCCTTTACGGCCGAAGAGATGCTCGACATCGGCCTCCTCACCATCGAGGAGACACTGCTTTTCGCCCACAAGGATGGTCTCCGCCCCTACGAGTACTGGGAGAAGGTGAAGAAGCAGGTATCCGCGTCGAAGGCGAAATAGGTCGAAGCCGTGTCCAACGCGTGGCGCGTGGCAAGCCCACGGCGGGATCGGGATACTGTGAGAAACCCAGGCCAGCGAGCACCATGAACGCGCCCGCTAACTCCAGACCACGCGGGTGCCGGGGTAGCGCGTGAGTTGGGCGTCCTTCGACACGAGGCGCAGGTTCCGCGCCTGAGCCGTCGCCACGAGGATCCGGTCGAACGGGTCGTTGTGGAGGTCGGGGAGCGCGGTCGAGGCTAGCGCGATTTCGTGGTCCACGGGAATCTCGTGGATGCCGTGGTGCGCCAGGGCGCGCGCGATAAACTCGGACGGGGACAGGGGCAGCTCCAGGCGCCCGCGCTTGATGAGGAGGCCGATTTCGAGGGCGGAGATGGACGACAGGAACAGGCGTGCCGCTTCCTGGCAGATGGCCCCGCGGGCGGTCGGCGGCAACTGCGCCGGGTCCGAGGCAAGCCAGACGAAGGCGTGCGTGTCGAGGAGCAGCATCGGTCAGCGTTGTTCGGCGGGCCAATCCCGCTCGTCCACTGGCGCACAGGGGTCGCCGTGGAATACCGCGCCGCGAAGGGAAGAGTCGGATTTCAGGGGATCGGCCACCTCGCGGTGGGCGACGAGGTCGACCACTGGTTTGCCGTTGCGGCAGACGGTGACGGCCCTCCCGGTGCGCTCGACCTGGCGGATGAGCTCAGACAGACGGGCCTTGGTATCATAGATGTTCACCATGGTTTTCATACAGGGAGAGACTATATTAACCAGTCTGACTAGTCAAGATCGGATGGGGGCGCAACCTCCCCGTGCGGGCGCATTTCGGTTCTGCCGGGTTTCGTGAATGCCCAGCTTCGCACGGGCACGCTTTGTCGTGCCCGTGCGAAGCGGGTTGGCGGGTGAGGAGGTTCGCGAACCCGGTGCGGATCAGGGCGCAGCGAGGGGGACGTTGTGGACGAGGATGAACTCCTTGCTGTCGTTCTTGTCGCCGGAGGGTGGCATCTGGGCGAGGGTCGCCCCGTCGGGACCGATGAACCACGCGCCACTGGCCCAGCCCGCGTTGGTGTCGGGTCCGGCCGGTGGATTGAACTCGGGATTGTAGAGCCCGGCATGGTTGCAGAGGGCCGCGTGAACCTTGAGCCCGGCGATCCAACCCCCGGCGGGCATCTCGACCTTCTCGCCGTCCCGGTCCACGACCGCGGGAGTCTCGTTCCACGGGCCACCCCATTTGGCGCGGAAGTTGTACCACTTGGCGATGGTGCCCCCCGTGGTGTTCGCATGCGGGCCGTAGAGGATCTTTGCCCCGCCGTCCACGGTCGCCTTGAGGTTTCGGAAGTCTGTGCCGTCGGCGCAGATGAGGATTCCCATCTTCGTCCCCTTGACCTCGAAGACGTTGTGATCGGCGCTGGCCTCGATGTAGCCCTTCTCCTTGGTGAGCCAGTTCTTGCGGTGCCAGCCGACGATCTTCCCGTCGGGGCCGATGACGACCTGGATCTCCCACTTCTTGCCCTCGGCGTCCTGCTCGGCGAATCCGACGCCGAGATACACGCCCTTTTCGATCGCCTTTTTCTGGAGCACGCCGATCTCGGGCCCGTCCTGCTTCAGCCAGAGCATGTTGGCGCTGTAGCGGTAGCCGTTGATGGAGCACTCCGGGAAGCCGATGAACTCGACCCCCTCGGCGGCGAGGCGGTCGATGAAGTAAATGTGTCGGTCGAGGTTCTGTTGGATCGCCGCGGCGCCGGCCCCGGGCGCCACGAGGTCGGAGACCACGCACTTCATGCTGACCATGGCCATCTTGAGATGACCGGGGTTCTTGTCGGCGGGTGCCTGGGCGGTGACCGTGAGGGTCAGGGACACGCCGAGGATGAGGATCGCGAGCGGGAGGACGGTTTGCATGCGTGCTGCTTGCCGTCTCCACGACCGCATGTCGAAACATAAGAACCGGGAAACTTGGCTTGCCAGTTGCGGGCGTCAGCGACAGATTGGCGGACATGCACGCGATGTTTCGTTCGCCGTCCCCGGTAGGAGCCGACTTGTCCCGCGTCGGGCGGGACGCCGTCGGCGACCGGATCGCCGAGCCCTGGGTTTCGGTGGCATGAGCAAAGAAAATCCATGAAGCATCTTCCCGTACGGATGTCCCTTGTCACGCAGGTCGTGGATCTCGCGCGGCGGAATATCCGCAGCGGGCTGTGGAAGGAATATCTTCCGGGACAACGGGCCCTCGCGGAGGAACTGCAGGTCAGCCGGCCCACGCTCCAACTGGCCACGGACGTCCTGCGGAAAGAGGGCGTAATTTCCGGCGAGCCAGGCCGTCGCATCCGCATCCTTCGAAGGCCGCGCGCCAGCCGCTCCGCGTCCCGTTCCGAGGTGGTCGGGTTTCTCTCGCCAGTTCCCCTGAACAACCTGACCCCGCAATCCCTCTTTGTACTCAGCGACCTCCAGCGCCATCTCTCTGACGCGGGCTTCCATCTATCCATCCACACCGAACGGTGCTTCGCAGCCTCCCACCCGCACGCGGCGCTGGATCGGTTGGTGCGGGAGATCCGCGCCGCGGCCTGGGTGCTCCATGTCGGGACACTCGAGATTCAAAGCTGGTTTGCGGAGCGAGGGATCCCCGCGATCCTCTCCAAGCGCCGTCACGAGGGCGTCGCCCTTCCCTCCCTCGACCTGGACCACGAAGCGATGGGACGCCACGCGGGCGGGGTCCTTTACGGCCTGGGGCACCGCCGGGTCGTCTACCTGAGGGCGCCCGTCCAGGATGCAGGGCGCCAAAGACTGGAGAAGGGACTGAAGGAGGGACTTGCCTGCTCAATGAAAGACGATACCGCTTTCCATGCCCTGGTCGTGATGCACCCGCCCAAGAGTGCCTCACATCCCCTGCTGGCGCTGTTTTCGCAACAACCGCGCCCAACGGCCGTGGTCTGCTCCGATGCCGCGAGCACCGTGGGCGCTCTGGGCGTGTTCGCCGCCGCTGGGTTGAGGGTGCCGCATGACTTTTCAGTCTTGTGCTGTTTCGACGATCCGCTGCTGCCGTTTTGCTTTCCCAGTGTCGCGCGTTATCGCATGAACTGGGCCAGCTACTCCCGGCGCTTCGCCCACCTCGTGATCCGTCTCGCCCGCACCGGCTACCTTCCCGCGCGCCAAACCCTCGTCGTCCCGGAGTTCATCAAGGGCGACACTCTCGGACGGGCGCCTTGAACAGTAAGCGGTAAGCCGTGAGCAGGAAACGGTGGGCAGGCTTGCGCCGCGTCACGTGCATGCGCGTCAAGCCAAGGGTTCAAGAGTTGAGATGACCCACGGAGGGCAAACCGAGTGCCGAATACGCGACCCGATGGGCATCGGGCCTCACCGTATTCGGCTCCCTTGCTTGGAAACCCAGACTCCCGATCCGTCTCCCGTCGAAGGCAGGCCGAATACGGAGAGCCTCGACTCTGGTCGGGGCGCGTATTCGTCCCTCGGTTCTCCCTCTGTGCTCGACATCTCGGACTGCCCTCCGTGGGTAAATCCGAATCCGATGCCTTGGCCTGACACGCCAATGCGAGCCATTGC
The DNA here is from genome assembly GCA_964653025.1 of uncultured Verrucomicrobiota bacterium. Taxonomy (GTDB): domain Bacteria; phylum Verrucomicrobiota; class Verrucomicrobiia; order JABWAM01; family JABWAM01; genus JABWAM01. The sequence continues at coordinate 12,298 of CAZZBZ010000065.1, read as the reverse complement.
GGGGTTGCCAACGGCGAGGGGCTACTCCTTCGCCCCGGCCTTGCGGAGCATCTCGGCGATCTCCTCCTTCTTCCCGGCGACCGCCTCCGCAAGGGGGGTGACCGCGCGTCGGTCCTTGATCTCGAGCGGGGCCTTCTGCTCGATGAGCCAACCCACGATCTCATTGCGCCCGAGGCGCACCGCGATATGCAACGCCATGCTGCCCTCTTCCTTGGAGGCCGCCTGGACATCGTCGCCGGCGGCGAGGGCCTTCTTTGCGGCGGGGAGGTCTCCCGCCGCCACGGCCACCATGAGGTCGGTCCAGCCGCCCGCCTTTTTCTCATCGGGATCGGCGCCGGCCTTGATGAGCATCGCGCAGATCTCCTCGTACCCGTTCCGGGCCGCATGGCTCAGGGCCGTCAGCCCGCGCTTGTCGCGAAGATTGAGGTCGGGCTTCGCCTTAAGGAGGACCTCCACGGATTCCGTCCGCCCGCGCATGGCCGCGGACATGAGCGCGGTGGCCCCGGCCCGGGATTGGTAATCCAACTGCGCGCCCTTCTTGAGCAGCGCATCGAGCACCTCCGTGCGGCCCCAGACGGCGTAGATCATGAGCGGGGTCGGGAACTCGCCCTGGCCGCCCCCGTCGTCATTCACGTCCGCTCCGTCGTCGATCATCCCGATGACCTCCGCGTCCCGCGTGCGCTCGCCGGCGAGTTGCATGAGCGGTTTGCCCTTGACGGTGTCCGCCGCGGACGCGGCGAGCGCGAGGACCAGTGAAGCGAGGAGGGAGAGGAGGAGGTTCATGGATTCACCAGTCGAAATCCTTGAGAACGCCCCGCAACTGAAGCGCGACCTGCTGCGCCCGTGTGGCGTTCTCCACATGACCGTCGAGCATCATGATGGTCGCCGTGCCGTCCTGCAGCGGCAGGAACTGGCCGTCGACCGCAGGACGTGCACCATGGGGCCATGTCTGCTGGCTGGGCTCCCAGCTACCCAGCGCATAGTAGACCCCTCTGGAAAGATAGTACGCGCCAGAACCTTCGAAGCAACCGGCCGGGTCCTTAAAGACCCAGACGGCTGGCCGCTGCCGCACCTGCGCCAGGTTTCCGAGGTAGGTAACAAAACTGGTGTCCTCGGGTTCGTTGGAAAGGTACGTGTTGTAGATGTAGTTGCCCGCGCTGGTTCCCTTGCCGCCCCAGCCGTTCGGGACCTTGGGGCAGCGGTAAATGGTGGAACCCTTCGCTGGGTAGGCGGTGCCGTAGTACGTGACACCGCGGATGACGTCCGAGGACATTGGAGCCGGCTGGTAGCGGTCCAGATAGTGCGGCCAGGGGAACGCGTGGCCGGTATTCAGAGGATTCCCGGTCTTCGGCGGGCGGTTGCTGTTGTCCCCGGCGTACAGCATGAAGCAGGTGTAGAGTTGCCGCATGTTGCTGAGACACGTCACCCGCTTCGCGGCTTCCCGCGCGCCTTGGAGCGACGGCAACAGAAGCGCCGCGAGGATGGCGATGATCGCCACGACGACCAAAAGCTCGATGAGGGTGAAGCCGGCGAGCGGCAAGCGGCAAGCGGGAAGCGGGAAGTGGGGGGCGGGAAGCGGGGGGCGGGGGCGATGTAAAATGGGGAACGGCCAATGCAAAACGGGCGATGACCAGAGGGAGGAGCGGGAGTAGGAGACGGTATTCCCCCGAGCCATCTCGGAGTTGCCAACGGCGATTCCTCGGCGTTCGAGTATCCGGTCGCCGACGGCGTCCCGCCCGGCGCGGGACAAGTCGGCTCCTGCAGGCAGATTGATTCGGGGAGGCCCGCGATTGCTCCGCATTCCGCGAATCATGTCCGCGATTTGGTTCATTGCACGATCCGAACATACACCGGGCCGGCGGCGAAGTCCGCGGCCTTCAACGCGGCCTCGACCCATCCGTCCGCCCCCTTGCCGGCGAGCGGTTGCCATTTCTGGCCGTCCGCCGAACGCTCCAGGCCCTTCGCGGGGAAGGCCACGGACACATCCGCGTTGGCGCGCAGCTCGTGGATCCCCGGCGCCGTCCGCCGCAGTGAGACGAAGGTCGGCATACGAACGGCATCGCCCACCCCGTACTCCCAGAGCCGCACGACCGGGTCCGGGGCGAAGTCCGCGGCGCCGAGGGTCCCCTCGACCACGAAGTCGTTGCCGCCCTCCACCCCTTTCAGCCGCCAGAACTTCGTGAGCGCCCCGTTCGAAACGGTCATCCCCTTGAGCCCCGCGCGACCCACCGGCACGCCAAGTCGCCCGTCCACCCTGGATTTCTCGGGCACCACATTCGTAATCGGGGCACGGTAGTAATCGGCGCTGCGGGTGACGCCAACCCGGCTGCCGACCCCTTCGGGGGTCACCGAGGCGGCGGTAAAACTGGTCGGGCAACCCGGAGGCGCAATCTCGAATACCTGTCCGGAACAGGCCGCTGGCCATGGGGTGTCGAGCCAGAAGGTTTTCGCGGGATAATCCACCTTCGTGATCTTCCCGACGTGCTCGCGAGAGCCCAGTTTCAGCCTGACCTGGGACGTCTCCAGCAGGGTCCCGCCGGTCAGCGTCGCTAGGCGCAGTCCCTGCGCGTCCCTGGACAAGAATCCGAACTCCCCTGACACTCGACCCTCGACACCCGACACTTTCCTCACCTTCTCCGGCCGCCCATCCGCGAAGCAGAGGTCGGTGCGCCCCCCCTTGGTCTTGACCTCGATCGCGACGGCGCGAAGCGCATCGGCCTCGTTGTCGGCCACCTCGATCGTCTTCTGGGAGACAAGCGCCGATTCCCCCGCGCCGGGCTCGATGATGGAGGTAAATGCCGACTGCAGGCCGCCGTCCGACTGCTTCCGCTGGAGCATCGTGCAGGTGAAGCGGTAGACGATCGGTTCCTGCCGGCAAACCGTGTCTGCCTTCAGCGCGCGGAGACCGGCGGCCCCGTGCAGCGTCACCCGGGTGAACTTCCGCGGGGACGCCGCGTCGAAGTTTGCGCCGAGCATCTTCTGCTCGGACCCGGTTTTTTCGTCCCGCGAGGCGCGCCACGTCGCATGGAAGGCCTCCGGGCTGTCTCCCGCCTGTTTGCTGTCGCCGGCTGCCGAAAAGATGCTGAGGTACTTCGTGTCGGTGTCGGTCCCGTAGACCTCCGCCACGTGCTCGACGGGCTTCACGTTCATCGCGTTCCACTGGAAGTCGTCGCTCACGGGACCGTGGAAGCACCAGGTGTGCACCTTTCCGCCCGCCACGCGGAAGACGTCGAAGAGGTACGAGGCGGGCGCGGCGACGCCGGGCTTGAGTTTTGCCCTCGGCATCTGCTCCTCCAGCGGCAGCTTGGCGGGCGGCGGGCCATCCTCCGCGTCGATCAGGGCGACCTGGCGGCGATAGAGCTTCGCGCCCGCGGGCGGCTGGGCCGCGGCCTGCAGGTACGCCGCGCCGGGGGCGTCCGAGAGCGCGGTGAGCCAGCCGTAGCTCGAGAGGCCGTACTCGTTGTTGCCCGCGCCATCCACCTCCACGGTGTTGTGGATGCGGCTGAAGCGGTCGTTCGGCTTCGAGTAGCCGGAACGCTGGCCGCCATCGATGGTCATCGGCATGCCCTGCGCGACAAACTGGAGGTCCATGGTGTCCGCGTGGGCGTGGCCGCTCCCGACACCGGTCCGCACATACGCCGCGCGACGCATGCGGTAATCGTCGTGTCCCCGACCCGCTTCGAGGATTCCTGCCCAGTTTTCGATGTGCCGTGACGTCAGGTCGAGCCACGGGGCCCGCTTCACACCCGAGGCCGCCTGCTCGACCTTCTTCCACTCGGCATCGGTCTCGTCCTTGCGGCCGAAAACGTTCGCGAGGACCCAGGCGAAGCGCGCGTCGGAGGAGGCGCGCCAGCCGAAACGGGCGGCGTCCTTGAGGCCCTCGGTCGTGGTCGCGAAAGGGGCCTTATCCGGCCCGCAGACGTCACCAATCCGGAGGAAGTCCCCACCGGCCACGATCGTGTTGAGTTGCCACCCGCAGTGGGCGAGCGGTTTCGGGTAGCGCGCGGGGTCGCCGAGGTCGTACTTCGGGTTGCCTCCCGCCTTGAGGTAGGGTTCGAGCTCGGAGGCCATGCGCCGCGCGCCTTCCCCCTGCGAATAGAAGGTGGAACCGATGTACTGGGGCCCCTCGCGGTCGTGCCCCACGATCATGAGGTCCTGCGCCCCCGCGGTCTGCAGCGGGTAGACGAAGGTCCGGGAAAAGAGCCATTCCATCCAGGGATCGGTGACGGACGTGTCCCCCAGCGCCGCTGCGGCGTGGGCGATGCCCATGGGATGGGTGTGGGTGTGGTAGCGCAGGATCCGCTTCGCGCAGGTCTGGACCAGATAGACATCGAGGAGCTGGATGACGTCGTCCGGGGTCTTCACCCACGGGACGAAACGGCCGACGGAGGCCGCGAGGTCCGCGTTCCCCTTGATGTAGTCGAAGAGCTTGTCGTAGACGGAGAGCGCGTCGAGGTAGTTCGCGTAGTGGCCGCGCCACAACTCCTCCATGTTGCGGTTACGGCAGGCCGCATCGAGGTTGTTCCAACCGCCGGGGATGCGTATCACGCCGTTAAGAAAGTCGCGGTCGGTAATCGCCGGCAGCTGGTACGCGTAGCGGATCAGGTCCACCGCCGCGTCGCGGGCGAGGTCCGTGTTCCCGCTTTGGATCCAGAGCTTCGCGGCGCCCGACAGGTTGGGCGAGGGGCGGATCCGCCGATGGACCCCCATGGCGATCGGGGCGTAGATCCGGCCCTTGGCCGGGTCCGAGGGGTCGGGGAAGTAAAGGCCCGCCCCGTCGTCCTTGTAGGGGAAGGGGTCGGGCAACGGCTTGCGCGCCCAGAGGTCGTCGATCGTGTACTCCAGCCCGAGCTTCTTGTTCACGAGAAAGGCATTCCACGTCTTCGGGTCCAGGCTTAACGTGCCCAGATTGGTGTCGAAGTACCCAAGCTCCGCCTGCCCGGCCAGTTCCCACGCGCCGTGTTCGGCCTCGATCTCCGCGGCGGTCTTGTCCGCCGTCCCGGGCACGGCCCCCGGCGGCAGGGGGCTGTGGATGTACAGGCCCTGCGCGTTGAGCGGCGGGAACCATTTCCAGAGCGCGGCGTCGCGGGCCAGGCGCTCCTCTGGCCCCAGCGGCTTGTAGCGGGCCAACGCCTGCTTCCGCTCGTCGGTGAAGGCCTCCTTGAGCGCCGCGATCTCCTCGGGGGTCGTCAGGGTCATCCGCTTCTTGATCGGGCGGCGGACCGTGCCGGCCAGGCAGTCGTCCAGGCTCACGTTGTGGACGAGAAGTTCCACCGTGCTTCCCTGGTCCACGAAGAGTTCCGCCTGGTAGGGCCGTTTCACGGGGGCGTGGAAGGAGATCTCCGCCACGCTGTAGAACTCGTCCACGTAGGCGCAGCGAATCCGGTAGGTGGAGGTTCCGCCCGGGGACCCGCCTGCGGTAAGCGAAGTCGAACCGCCCGTGGTGAGCAAAGTCGAACCGCCCGCGGTGAGCAAAGTCGAACCGTCGTTGACGCGCATGGAGACGAAAAGCGGCGCGCGGAACGGCCGCAGCTTCGCCGTTTCGACGGCCCCGATCACGCGCACGGTGTAGAGACCTGCATCGAGCGTCCCAAGGTCGAGCTTGAAGACAGGGCCGCCGGACGCACAGCGAATCACGGGCACGGGTGGCAGCTTTTTCCCCGTATCGGCACCGAAGTTCTGTTTGCCCACCGCGTAAATGGGCGAGGCGTAGGACTCCGCCTTCGAGACGTCCGCCCCCGGAATCGCGGGGGCCACCCAGTTCTTCAACTGGCTTTGGCGGTCGAAGAAGCTGCGCACGGGCAGGTACTTCATGAAGTAGGCACGGAAGTGCTCGATCGAGCCGGGGTAAAGCTCGACCTCCGGCCCGGGGCCCGTGTTCTGCAAGGAGGCGGGCAGCTTCAGGCCCGCGAGAGACCCGCCGACCTCGAAGTCGCCCGGCGGGGAGGACGCGCCGGGGGCGGCGAGCGCGAGGGCGAGGGAGGCGAAGGCGACGAATGGGGCGAAGGCGCGCAAGGGCATGGCGGACTCTCCCGCGCCCGGCGGCGAACGGCAATCCCCATGCACTGGGCAAGTGGGTTTCCCACCGGGGCCCATGCCCGCCTCGAATCGCCCCGAAGGCGTCTGCTCGCGAAGGCTTTCGGAGTTCGCATGCGCGTCAAGCCAAGGGTTCAAGAGTTGAGATGACCCACAGAGGGAAAACCGAGCGTGGTCTGAGAATGGAGGCGAAGGAGGGGTCTGAATGACGGTGTGCATGCGAGCCCGCCGTCATTCAGACCTTGACACTCTGGGAGGCGAGGCAGAGACGAGGACATGCTCGAAGAGGACCTTACGAGGCGTATCATCGGGGGTGCCATCAAGGTACATCAGCACTGGGGACCGGGTCTGTACGAGGAGATCTACGAAAGAAGCCTGGCCCACGACGAAATCTGGCGGGCACTGGACGAAATGTACACACCCCGGATCCGGCACGCCCACCTCTGCCTGTGGTTCGTAGCCGACGGACTCCCCACCCCGCTCGAACGCTTCCTCTGGGTCACCGAGTGGATGGAAAAACACGGAAAACTGAAGTGGACCAAAAAATACTGCTGCGCTTGACCTGTTCTCCTTCTTCCCTTACGCAATCTCCACACCCCACCGCCATCGCTTAACTTTCACTGGTTTTGGCCGGACAATGGGGTCCACCTTATAAACCGCCCCAACCGCTCCGGCAGCTTCGTGGTACTTCATGAAAATCGCATCCTTTGTTCGGGAGGGAATTGTTGACTGCGGGCTGGTGGATGGTCAGGAGAAAGTCCACTTGTGGAATGGCCATCCCCGTCTGGGATCGATCGCTCCCGAGGCACGGCTGAAATATCTGCTGGCATTGTCTCCCGCGGAACGCCGCGAACTGGCCGCCGGTTTCGATTGGCAAAAACAGGCGGTCTTCAACTGTTCCTCGCTGGCTCCGGCTGTGCCCTTTTCCCCGCTGTATATTTATGCCCACAACAACAATCCCACCACGTGGAAACGCCAGTTTGGCGTCAAGTTCCGCTGGAACATTCCGCGGGTGACTGTTTTCCGTGTGCGACCGTGGAGCAGCTTCAGCGGCCACGGTGCGACCGTTGACCTGCCACAAGAGGGCAAACTGGCCCACGGCTGCGAAGTGGGCTTTGTCATCGGTAAGGAGGCTTGGCAGGTTCCCGAATCCCAAGCCGCCGACCACGTGGCTGGTATGGTGGTGCTCAACGACATGTCCATCGCCGGCCTGCTGGGACTCTACGACCGCCTGCGCGATCAAGGTGTTTCCTCCCACGTCAACATGGCCGTCGATACCCTCGCCAAGTCAGCCGATGGCAACGGCGTGATGGGCCCCTGGATTATCACGGTTGAGGAGATGGAGGAACATTTCCGCGAACAATGGCCTGCGGAACGGCTCACGGAAATGCGCAATCGCACCCATGCTTTTGCCCCGTATTACAACCTGCTGATGTGGTCGCGAACCGGCAACCGGACCATGGACCGCGCCCATACGTCGGCCCTGGGCCAGGGGGTGGAGTACTTGATTGCCTACTTCTCCCGGTTTATGACTCTGCCAGTGGGAACCGTCATCGGGCTCGGCGCAGCCGGCTGGGACGGCCAAGCTTGTACGCTGGCCGCAACCGAAGGTGCCACCCAGGATTTGGAAGTTGAAATCGAACATCTCGGCACCTGTCGGACGCATATTCGGCGGACGGGGACGCATGCACAACGGCCGCAAAGCCCATTTTTGCAGCGGCTGCAGGCAGAAAACCTGCCTGTGGCCAAGCAGTTGGGTGCCCGGCCCGGCCGGTCGCTATGGATCTGCCGCGGCAATTATCGACGGGCCACCGTGGTCGAAGGGATCCCGGAGGAGGCGCGCTTCAACCCCTTGCTCTATCCGTCCAGAGTCTTGGGCGAGGACCCTGCCCGCCTGGTTTTCCAGCCGCATATGGGACGGATCAACATCGAGGTGCACCTTGCAGCGGTGATCGGGCAACCCGCCTACAACCTCGAACAGACTGAAGCCCGTAGCTGTTTGGCCGGCATAGCAATCCTGCTTTCCTGTCGCGACCTTTCCCTTGGCGACTGGCTGGAGCAACCGTTTGATTTCGAGGCTCGTGGCGCGTGGTTTCTGGGCGGGTGTGCCGACGGGTTCGCGCGGTTGGGAACGGTCACGCCCGTGGAGCGCCACGAGGACTTGACCAACCGGCGCCTGACCCTGCAGGTGGGCGAGGAGCCACCCCGCGTTTTTAGCACCGCCGACTACCGCGCGCCGCTGGAGGAACTGGTGAGCTTGTGCGCCCGTCAGATCACCCTCTTGCCCGGGGACCTCCTGTCGTTGGGACCGACGGATGCGCCATGGATTCTGCCTGCCCAACCCACCTTTCAAGGGAAGATTCGGGCCACCGGCGAAGGGTTGGGAGAAGTGATGGTAACCGTGGAAGATCGCCGAGATCCAAAAGATCAGCAGGACAATTCCCACTGGCTCAATGCCGGAGTGTATCGCACACCCGGCTGGAAATAACCCTATTGCATTACCTCCTGCGCCGAACCCTTCACTTGTGTCCCAGCGCCGCGTCCTTGAAAACGTATCGTCATCTCGCAGTCGCGCCCCTTTCGAGTCGCCGACGGCGTCGGCTCCTACAACCCAACACCTCTGCCTGTAGGAGCCGACTTGTCCCGCGCCGGGCGGGACGCTGTCGGCGACCGGATCGCGGTTGGTCCGCCTCAGGCGGACTCCTGCATTCCAGAAAATTCCGCCTGTAGGAGCCGACGCCGTCGGCGACCGGACCCCCGAATGATGGGGATCGCCGTTGGCAACCCCGAGATAGATCGGGGGAATACCGGCTCCTACACGCCGGATCGCCGCCTTCAACAGAACCGGGCAAGCAATTTGCCCAGAGCTTTCTGGTCGCCACCACTCGGGACCCGTGGTACGGCCTCGGAAGTCAACAAGGAGTCTGCCATGAAAAAATCAGCCTTTGCCCTATTCCCTCTCCTCGCGCTGCTTTTCCTGCCCCCGTTGGCCGCACACGCGGACTATTATTGGGACACCATCTCCGGCAACAACCAGGTGGATGGCGGCACCGGCTCCTGGAATGTCGGCAGCAACTGGACCGCCGACGGCGGCACCAACAACGCCGCCTGGGCCAACGGCCAGATCGTCCATCTGCAGGCCACGCCGGGCACCGTCACCATCAGCGGCACGGTCGCCCCGAACAACGTCAGGGCCCATACCAACGGCTACGTCATCACCGGCGGGACGTTGAACTGGGTCGGCAACTACTACTTTCAGCCCGACAGCGGCGTGGACCTGCGGGTCGAGTCGGCGATCACCAAGTCGAGCGGGCTCAACATCGGGTTCAGTGGCGGACGCACCGTCCTCGCCGGCAACAACTCGGGCCTCGTGGGCGGCCTCCTGAACATGGACGGGGGCACCCTCCGGGCCGCCAGCGACAGCGCCTTGGGCAGCGGCACGATCTTCTGGAACGGCGGACGCTTCGAGGTCGAGGGCACGCGCACATATACCAACGCTCTCTCCGGCAGCACCATTAGCTTTGGGGGCAGCGGGAACCTCACCCTCACGGCGGATTTCAACTTCGGCACCGGCAGCATCACCTTCAACAACAACGGGACCGGGATCGCCATTCTCGCGGGGAAAATCTCCGGTGGCGATGCCCTGGCCGACAACATCAGTATTAATGGGGGCGGCGTGGTTGGCTTGACCAATGCCGCCAACGACTACACCGGGACCGTCCTCATCGGGGACGGCGGGGGCGCCGTTCTCCGCACCGGCAACGATGCCGCCGGCCTTTCCGCCAACGCCAATCTCAAGTTCAACGGCGGCGTCATGGAGTCCCGGGGCACGTTCAACCGCACGTTGGGCACCGCCGCCGGCCAGGTCCAGTGGAACAGCGGCCAGTCGGGCGGCTTTGCGGCCTACGGCGGCAAACTCACCGTGGACCTCGACACCCTCGGCACCCGCGACTCCATCTCCTGGGGTTCGCCCTTCGTCGTGGGACCGGGCACGCTCACCTTCGGCTCCGCCACCGCCAACAACGAGGTGGAATTCTATGACAATCTCAGCCTGGGCGCCGACCGTACGATCACCGTCAACGACAACCCGGCCACCGCCGCCGACAAGGCCGTGCTCTCCGGGGTCATTTCCGGCCCCGGGAACAGCCTCAGTAAAGCGGGCTTCGGCGTCTTGGAATTGACCGGCACCAACACCTTCTCCGGCCTGACCCAGATCACCAAAGGCTCCGTCCGCGGCGCGTTCGGCGTCGGCATCCCGAACGCCAGCTACATCCAGTTCAACAACAGCGTCGGCACCGACCCGGCCATTTGGGAATCCAATGGGACGGAGTCGCGCCAGATCCAGAATGTGCCCGGCTCGGTGTTCTGGGGCGGCCACGGCGGGTTCGCCGCCGTCGGCGGCGCCTTCACCCTCACGCTCGAATCCGGCAGCACGCTCACCTGGGGCAACCAGTACGACGGGTTCTCCGGTTACAACCTCCAGCTCAACTCCGCCAACGGCACCGATCCGGTCACCATCAACAACAACATCAACCTCGGCGGCGCCGCCCGCACGATCGTGGTCTTCGACAATCCCGAGCTGACCACCGACCGGGGACGGCTGGTCGGCAATCTCTCCGGCACCGGCGGCTCGCTGCTCAAGCGCGGCGCCGGCACGCTCGAACTGACGGGCAGCAACACCTACGACAGCGGCACCACCGTTTCCGAGGGCACCCTGCTGGCCAACAACCCCGCCGGCTCCGCCACCGGCTCGGGCGCGGTTGCCGTCACCAACGCCACGCTCGGCGGCACGGGCCGCGTCGCCGGCGCCGTCACCGCCCAGGCCAACGCCACCCTCGCTCCCGGCGCTTCTGCCGGCTCCCTCGAACTGGGCAGCACCTTGGACCTCCAGGCCCTCGCCACCCTTTCGATCCAACTCGCAGGCACCAACTTCACTTTCAACGGCACCGAACAGTACGACCGCCTGAAGGTGACCGGGGCCACCACCCTGGCGGGCAGCTTGAGCGTCTCCTTGGACAGCTTCAGTCTGGGCGACAACCAGTTGTTCGGCATCCTCGACGCCGTCGGCGGCCTCAGCGGCAGCTTCAACGGCCTCGCGGAAAACGCCGTAGTGCTCAGCAACGGCGTCTACGAATTGCACATTACCTACCTTGGCAACGTGACCGATACCTCAGTCAGCCTGACCGGCGGCAACGACGTGGTGTTGTTCACCGTGATCCCCGAGCCCTCGGCCCTCGTCGCCCTCGGCGCGGGGCTCACCCTCCTTCTTGCTCTCCGCCGGCGGCAAAGCTAGGGCGATTGCTCCATCGGAGCGAGGCGGTTGGGCGGATCGCCCAATGCGACGTGCGGGTTTTGCCGTGAAACGTGAATCGCGGAACGTGTCTCGTGGAGCGGGAGCTTTTACCCTGATCGAGTTGCTCGTGGTCGTGGCGATCATCGCGATCCTCGCCGCGCTCCTGATGCCGGCGCTCAAGAACGCCCGGGAGATGGCCTACTCGGCGAAGTGCATGTCCAACCTGAAGCAACTGGGGGCGGCCATCCATGGCTACAGCAGCGAGAATGAGGACTGGCTGCCGGTGACCCGCGGCTGGCAGGCGGGGGGGGAAGGGTATGTCTGCTGGCCCAAGTACCTTACCAACTCCATCCCGATCCCGGGGCTGCCCTCCCCGAGCAGCCAGTCGCTCAACTGGAAGCGGGATTCCGTCCACATCTGCCCCAGCGCCCGGGCCTACGCCACGCGGTTGTCCACCGACACCCACGTCTGGTTCTGGGCTGCCTCCACCTACGGGATGTCCCAGATTGGCGGCGTGATTCAGGACGACATGGGGACGCCCCCGAACTGGCGGAACCGCCGGCAGAATGTCAACGGCATCTCATGGGGGCCCTATCGCATGAGCGAGATCACCAACCCCTCCCAGGTGGTGCTCCTGGCGGACGCCTACTTTGAATGGGACGTTGCCCTGAAGCGTTGGTTGCCCGCCGACCAGTTGTCCTACGGCCCGGGTTACTACCGGGGCCCCGACACCTACGCCATTCACCGGGGCGGGGCCAACTTCTGTTTCGTGGATGGTCATGTCGAATACGCCAGGCCCAAAAACAACGCCTGGCCCCCCAGTTGGTTCCTGGTGCCATGAAGGCGTCCACGCTCGTGGTTAGCGGCGAGCGGGCTCCGTAGACTGTGGGGACCGCCGTGGGCAACCCCGAGATGGCTCGGGGGAATACCGGCTCCTACAACCGAACACCTCTGCCTGTAGGAGCCGTC
>CAZZBZ010000064.1:3772-19401 GCA_964653025.1 uncultured Verrucomicrobiota bacterium | reverse complement strand
CACGCGGGCCGCGTGTGCTCCCCGGAAAAACGCGCGTCGCGACATTCGTTACGCGCGGATATTAGGCCGTACAAGAATCTTGACTGAACTCCGCATCTGGCCTTGGGGGCCAAATCGCCCACGGCTACCCCGCAAGTTGACGGACAAGCGCGAAAAATCGGTCCTCGTAGGCATCGAAGACGCCGAGCTCGCGGAGCTTTGCCGCGAGGGCCTTGAGTTTCGAGCGGTCGTTCCCCACCGTTTCAAAGTTTCGCTCCAGGTCTTCGCGCACCCCCCGAGGGATCCCATCGAGCAACTCGAACATTCGGTGCTGTTTCATGTCCATCACGTGTCCCGGCACCGCCTTGCGGATCGTGTCGGTCATGAACTTGAGCAGGCAGACCTCCCAGGCATCGTCCACGCCCTGGATCACGGCGGTGAGCGGGTCGCCACGCTGTTCCACATCCCCCCGCACGCGCGCGGCCACGTTCGCGAGGGTGTCGTGGACGGTGGTCTCCCGGGACTCTTCGCGGCGGAAGCGGAAGCCGTACTTGAGGAAGGCGAGGTCTTTTGCGTGGTCGTTCAGCCAATCCGAGAAGCGCGCCCCGTCCTCGCCGAAGCCCTCGAGCATGAGCTTTTGGAAGAAGGCGGGGGTGAGCAGTTGCGGGCGCTCCGCGTGGACCTGCCCCTCGCGGACGGAGATCTCATTCGCGGTGTCCATCTTCTCCGAGATGAGGCGGTAGCTGATCACGGTCGTCCCGAAGGTCTCCAGCCGCTGGCGTGGCTCGAGGAGAACCTTCGTGTTGGCCAGCGCCCACCAGATGTTGTCGTCCGTCGGCATCGCACCCGAACGCTAGCCTGAAATACCTGTCCACGCGAGACCTCCCGTTACATTTGGAGCTTTGTTTCGCCCGTGACTCTTGGTTTCTTGGTCATTGCCTTCCATGCCACTTCCCCCCGCCATCCTGTTCGCGCCGATTTACAAGGAACGTCCCTGGGGGGCGCAGGCGATCGCGCGCATCGGGAACCACCCGCCGATTCCCTCCGACCGGCGCATCGGCGAATCGTGGGAACTCGTCGACCGCCCCGACGACGAGAGCGTCGTCGCCGACGGCCCCCTCAAGGGAAAAACCCTTCGTGTGCTCCTCGACGCGCACGGCACCGAACTTATGGGGTGCCCGTGGCCGCGCGGGCAGCGGTTTCCTCTTCTCGTGAAGATCCTCGATGCCGCGGAACGGCTCTCGCTCCAGGTGCATCCCCCGGTGGCCGTGGCCCCCGCGCTTGGCGGTGAGCCGAAGACCGAGATGTGGTTCCTCCTCGCCGCCGCGACGGAGGCCGCGCTCCTCGCCGGTTTCAGGCGGGGCGTGACCCGCGCCGAGTTCGAGCGCTGCCTCCGCACCGGGGAGAACGCGAAGCTCGAGGCGATGATCCACCGCCTCCCCGTGAAGCAGGGCGACGCGATCTTCATCCCCTCGGGGCGCATCCACGCGATTGACGCGGGCGGCCTCATCCTCGAGATCCAGCAGAACTCGGACACCACGTACCGCGTTTTCGACTGGGGGCGCGTCGGGCTCGACGGCAAGCCACGCCAACTCCACATCGAGGAGAGCCTGCGCTCGATTGATTTCAACGATTTCGAGCCTGCGCTTGCTCCGCGGGAGGAGAAGGACGGGGTCCGCCTCCTCGCCGAGTGCCCGCACTTCCGTGTCGAACTCTGGCAGCTCGATCGGGAGCGAAAGTTCGATGGACACGTCCCCGCCGTCCTCCATGCGATCGGGGGTGCCTGCGAGGTTCGCGACGGCGCGGACACGATGCGGGTTCCCCAGGGGGCGACCGCCCTCCTTCCCGCGGCCCCTCGCCATCTCTCGGGCCCCCCCGGTACCCGGGCCCTCCTCGCCTTGAGCCCACGATCCTCCCGGCCCGGAGCCAGGAAGGCGCCTCGCGCGTGGCCCGCGCCGTTGCGTGCGATCGCGGCGTTGGCGGCCTTCAGTCGCGAGCTCGTGGCCAATCCCCGCCATATCGGGGCGGCAGTCCCCAGTTCCCGGGCGCTCGCGCGGCGCATGGCCTCTCATGTGATTCCCGGCAACGGGGGTTTTATCGTTGAGGTCGGCGCGGGCACCGGGGCGGTCACCGAGGCGCTGCTCGAACGCGGGGTGCCGCCGGATCGCCTGATCGCGGTGGAGCGTTCGGAGCGCCTCGCCGAGCACCTGCGCCGCCATTTTCCCCAGGTGAACGTGGTGACCGGCGATGCCGGCGACCTGCGTGCGTTGCTTCGCCCCCATGGGGAGTTGGCGCGCGAGGGGGTGTCCGCGGTGATCTCGAGCCTGCCCCTTCGCTCGCTACCACGCGAGGATGCGGCGCGGATTGCCGAGGAGTTCCGCGTGCTCCTGCGTCCGGGAGGGGTACTCATCCAGTTCACCTACAGCCTCAGGACGCCTTCCCACTGGACCCTGAGCCGCTTCAAGCGCCTGCGCGGCTCGATTGTCTGGGGCAACCTGCCTCCCGCGCGCGTGGATGTCTTTCAGCCGGTATAACCCCCCGCGCCAAGAAAGAATCATGCAAGTCGCTTTCATTTTTCAGAACCAGATGGTGTTGCAGCGCGATCGCCCGATCCCGGTCTGGGGACGCGCCACCGCGGGCACCCGAGTCTCCGTTTCCCTGGAAGGTCGCGGCGCGATGGCGGAGGCGTGCACGGGGGAGGACGGCCGCTGGATGGCGAAGCTACCCCCCCAGGCCGCGGGCGGCCCCTTCCTCTTGGAGGTCCGGGGCGGAGGGAACGAGGTGCGGTTCGAGGACGTCCAGGTGGGTGAGGTCTGGATCGCCTCAGGTCAGTCGAACATGGCCATGACCGTGCGCGAATGCAGGGACGCCTCCCGCGAGATCGCGCAGGCCGACCATCCCGGCATCCGCATGCTGACCGCAGCGCGCGTGGCGGTGGTCGCGCGTCAGGAAAGCCTTGGCGGCGGCGCCTGGCAGGTTTGCAGCCCCGGGACCGTGGGTGGGTTCTCGGCGGCGGCCTACTATTTTGCCCGCGAGTTGCATCGGAAACTCGGCGTGGCGATCGGGGTGATCGATAGTTCGTGGGGGGGCACCGTGGCCGAGGCATGGACGAGCCGCGAGGGGTTGCTGGCCGACCCGGGCCTGAAGTCCTACATCGAGAAGCTGGACCGTTTTCTGGGACCCGAGGGACAGCTCGAGCGAGATGCCTCCGCAAAGGCCCGCAAGGAATGGGATGCGTCCATTCCCGCCGACCCCGGCAACCTGGGCCTTGAGAAGAAGTGGCATGAGCCCGGCTTCGACGATTCTGACTGGAAGACCATGGGCCTGCCGACCAGCTGGCAGACCGCGGGCCATGATCTCAGCGGGGTCTTCTGGTTTCGGAGGGAACTCGCGATTCCCCCTGCCTGGGCGGGTAAGGATCTGGAGTTGCGCGTGGGTGCCTGTGACAAGCGCGATTTCACCTACTTCAACGGCGAGTTCGTGGGCAGCCTGGGCATGGAGGATCGGCCGGACGCCTGGTGCACCCCGCGGGTCTACACGGTGCCGGGCCGATTGGTCAGGACCGGACGCAACGTGGTCTCGGTCCGCGTGTTCAGCAACATCTACCAGGGCGGCATGACCGGGCCCGCCACGGAGATGTGGGCGGCACCGAGCGCGACTGCCTCCCAGGCCCGGATCTCCCTGGCCGGCGACTGGAGATTCCGCGTGGAACGTGATTTTGGAAAAATCGTCACGACTCCCCCTGTTCAGGAATACGGGGATGGCAATGCCAACACGCCCTCGGCTCTTTTTAACGGAATGATCGCCCCGTTGGTGCCCTACGCCCTCCGCGGATTCCTCTGGTACCAAGGGGAATCGAACGTCGGTCGGGCCGCCGAGTATCGATCGCTGTTCCCGGCCATGATCCGCGATTGGCGGCGGGAATGGGGGGAGCCCGGGCTCTCGTTCCACTTCGTGCAGTTGGCCAACTACCTGGCCGTGAAGGAAATGCCATCCGAAAGCGACTGGGCGCACCTGCGCGAAGCCCAGCGTTTCACGCTCGACGTGGTCCCGAAGACCGGGATGGCCGTGATCATCGACATCGGCGAGGCGGGGGATATCCATCCCAAGAACAAGCAGGACGTGGGCTGCCGCCTGGCCGCCTGCGCGCTGGCGAAGGATTATGGATTCCCGGAGCACATCGGCTCGAGCCCGCTGCCCGTGGCGGCGTGGGCCCGTGGCGGGCAGGTGACGCTTCACTTCGGGCACGCGGCCTCCGGACTCCGGGCACGGGGAGAGAAGTTGGTCGGGTTCGCCCTTGCGGGCGCGGATCGTTCTTATCGGTGGGCCGTGGCGTTGATCGAGCAGCCGGATCGGGTGAGGGTGTCCTGCCCGTCCGTGGCCGACCCGCGCTGGGTGCGTTACGCGTGGGCTGACAACCCCGTGTGCAACCTGTACGGAGGGACCGGCCTACCGGCCTCCCCGTTTGAGATGGCGATCCCGGGAGGGGCCTGGTCGAAAGAGACCTGACGTCCGATCCCGGGAACGGCGCACCGCGGACCCCATGGCACGCAGGCGGATCATCCTCGCCGGGGTCGTGTCCGTTCTCGCGGGACTGACGGGCGGCGTATCCGTTAAGGATTCCTTGGCGGTTGCCCGTCCGCGTTTGGCGGGGATTCCGTGAGTGGCTCGGGGGGCGGGGGTTCCGAGGCGGGGGCGGGCGTCTCCGTCGGAACCGGTGTTTCGGGAGCGGTGGCGGTGACATTGACGGACGTCTTTTCCGTTTTGGTCCCCGACGCGGTGGGGTTTTGTGCCGAGCCGCGGGGGTGCCTGCGGCGCGGATTCTTCGGGCGCGGGAGGGGCGGGGTGGGGTCACCCCCAGCGGCTGCGGGTTTTGGGGCGACGTGTTCCAGTTCGCCGTTGAAGTACTCGATAATGTGGCCCTGGCGGATCAGCCATTCGAGGTCGCCGAGGCAGGCCACGAGTTTTGGGTCCGGTACCGGTGCGGGGGTGCCCTCGGCCGCGGGTGCGGAATGGGGGGTGGTTGCAGATGGACAAAGGGCCCGGATCAGGTCCTTGCGTCCCTTGCGGGGATGCTCTTGGACAAAATCGAGGATGGCGCAGACTCCCGGAGCGACGTGCGAGGGGTCAGCCGCGAAGGGCGTGGGGCGCGTGGTTGCCACGAAAAGCATGCCGCGTGGGCCACGAAAGATGGCGAGTCCGACCTTGGAAAGGGTTTCCGCGAGGATGCCGATGAGTCGGCGCGGGAAGAGAGACTCCTCTGCGACCATTGCACGAACGGCGGTCCTCAGCCCGGCGTCGGCACAATCGCGCCCCGTGAGGCCATCCACCGAAAACTCTTTTCCGCTGCGGGTGGCTTCCGCGAGACGGTGTTCGCGAAAGTGCCGCTCCACCTCGGACTCGGAGGCGAGGGGCTTCGGGTTTTCTCCGTGCAAGGGAACAAAGATGGCTCGAGTCGAGACCTGCTGACGCCACTGCTCGACGACGGCGGGGGTCCGGTCGAGGACGATGCTGGCCTTGAAGCGCTCGATGGACATCGAGGGGAATCGGCTACGGTGGAGTTTGAGGAGCGCGGCCTGGTAGGAGTGGTGGTTGGTCGGGCCGAGCAGGGCGCCATTGAGCGAGCAGCGGGCGACCGCGGCGAAGTTTCCCTTGGGCGGTTCCTCGGTGGTTTTTTCCTCGCGATAGTGGTCGGCGAGGTGACGCTCGAGGACGTGACGCGCAAGGTCGGTGGCGGTGCGTGCGACCGTCCCGCAGGTCACGCATTGGAGCAGGGAGGAAGCTTCGCCTTCCTTTCCCAGCGTGCGGAAGCGGATGCGATGGCGTTCCGGTTTGGCGACGAACATGCGCCCGAGAGCGAAGAGGGGGTAGGCGCGGCCGGAGGTCTTCACCTGGGCGGCCACGGCCTCGACGGCACGGGATTCGGGGAGGATGGCGAGATCGATACCGGGCGGGGGCGTGACGGGAATGGGATCCCGGGGGGCAAAGCGGGAGGATCCCCCGCGATCGGGGCGACCGGCACCCCTTGGCGGGCGATCCCGACGATCGCCCTGAGAAAAATCCCGTCGGTTCTCGCGACGCGCGCCGCCCCCGAAGTCATCTCGTCGCCCAGGACCTGCCCGCGGTCCCCGCCCGGGCTCCCGTCGTGGACGGTCCTCAACATGGTGCTCAAACTCGCTCGCGGTGCGCGCGGGCTCACGGGCCCAGTTTGGCAGGAGTTCGAGGTTGATGAGTTCCTCGAGATTGGCCGAAGAAGAGGGGGTGCTGGCAGGTTCTTCGCCCATATCAGTTGTCACGGAGGGGTGGGTTGGCCTTCGTGAGCATCGCGGCGGAGCAGGACTGCGCACGGAACTCACGGAAGAAGGCAATCGGGTCGTAGGGTTGGATATTTCGCGGGTCGTACTTACCTCCCAGCATCGGGGGACTGAGTGCGCGAGCCCCTTTGGTGGAGGCGAAGCCTTGGTCGATCACGCGGCCCACCTCAAAATGGCAGTGTGGGATCGCCATGAGGTAGCGGCGGCCCACCGATTTCGAGGAGGTGCATCCCATCAGCCCAATGCGGTCTCCCCGATGGACCGCCTGGCCTTCCTCCACTTCTACGCCTTCGAGGTGGGCATACATCGAGATGAAGGGGGAACCGTCGCGGAAGTGGTGCTCGATCATGATGTAGCGACCGTAGCCGCTCCGCTCGCTGCGGGGGTTGACCACGGCCACCTTGCCGTCGAGGACGGCGTAAATCTCGTCGCGCGGGATCAGGACGGGCTCGTTCCGGGAAAAGCTGCGGGAGGTCCTGGGATCGTAGTACTCGATACAGACAGTCTGGGAACTGCGCTCGTAGCTGATCGGCAGGATATCCACTCCCTTGTGGAAGCGCCCTCCCTGGCCGCGCGTCCATCCGGGAAGACCGTAGGTCGGATTGGTCCGCGTACGCGCGGCGAAACCCTCGGTTTCTCCGTCGAGAAGTTTGGTGTTGGGCGTGGGAAGGCAGGGGCGCTGGGAAAGGCCCTCGGAGGGAAACTCCGCGAAGACATGGAGCAGGGGGGGCAGGGCTGCCGCGGGGTGGGGCGCCCAGCCCATGGCGGCAAGGGTTCCGAGGAGGATGGCGGTGGGGCGGCGCATAGAACTCTCAGGCGCAGGCGAGCATGGTGGCGAAAAATTCACGTGCCGCCGTCTCCCCCGCAAGGAGTTCCCCCAGCTCCAGCGAAAACTCCAAGGAAGTGGGAAGAATCATGATTTTTTCGGTACGTGCGCCCGCTGAGCGGACCCAGACGCCGGTACACGCTAATCCCGAAGGAGGAGGGCTTCAACCAAAACTTCTCGACATGGGGGGCAAAAATTGCACAATCCCCTTCAGCAACCCCAACCAAGGAGACCTCATGCCCCTGCTCAAAATTGATGACAAAAAGAAGCCGGTCGTCACGCTGGTTGCGATCCTTGCGATCGCAGTTTCGCTCATTTCAATATTCGTGACCCAGTGCGAACAGGCCCCGAAGGTGAACCTCAAGCCCTACCTCGCGGTGAGCGAGGTACTTGCCGACGAGACGGCAAAGTTGCTGGGACCGGGCGGGGGATCCATCGTCGTCGTCGCGCTGGACACAAAAAAGATGAAGATGCCCACGGTCGAGGCGCAACTCAACGCCTTCACCACTGCCATCAAAAAGAAGGGCAATATCTCCATCGCGGCCACGGAAAGCATGCCGCCCGAGAAGATGGCGGAAGTGGGTCCTGAGATGGGGCTGCCCAGCGAGTTCTTCCACCAGATCCTTGCCAAGCATGGAGACGCGAAGGCAGTTGTCTCTTTTCTGGGCGCCCCAACGCTCAAGGATGATGAGATTGCCAAGCTTCCCCCGACGATGCCCAAGATCATCGCCTTTGCCTCGTTCGGCATGGGCCTCAAGAAACTCTTCGACGAACGGGTGATCCAGGTCGCGATTGTCCCGAACTTCGAGCCGAACCCGAACGCCGCCAAAAAGCCCTCCACATCCCGCGAATGGTTTGACCAGTATTACAAGGTCGTGACCAAGGAAACGGCAGACAAGCTTCCGAACTGACCCGCAAAGGCCCGTTCGCACACCCGCTTCCCGCCCCGCGGGAAGCGGGTGTTTTTCTTCCCCCCCCCCCATGAACCTCCCATACCCTCTCGCCCTCCAACTCTACACCGTACGGGAACTGTGCGCGAAGGACCTGGAGGGAACCCTGAAGGCGGTCGCGAAGGCCGGCTACAAGGCGGTGGAACTGGCCGGCACCTACGGCCAGGAGCCGTCCGCTATGCGCGCAGTGCTTGACCGGTGCGGCCTTCGCACGTTCTCGGCGCATGTCGACCTCGGGCGCCTCGCCGAGGAACCAAAGGTTGTGGCCAAGGAATGCGCGATCCTCGGCGCGGGGTTCGCCGTTTGCTCGGGTCCCGCCCCTGAACTGCGCAACGCCGAGGGGTACCGCGCCACGGCTGCCATCCTTGAAAAAGCGGGGGCCACCCTGAAGGGCTCGGGGGTCAGGGTCTGCCACCACAACCACGCCTGGGAGTTTGAGAAGCACGATGGCCGCAGCGGCCTTCGCTGGCTGATGGAGGAGACCACCCCAAAGAACGTGGCTTTTGAACTGGATGTCTACTGGGCCGCGAAAGGAGGGGAGGATCCCGTGGCCTGGATGGAGCGGCTTGGCTCCCGCTGCCCGCTCCTCCATCTCAAGGACATGGATGCCAAGGGCGATTTTGCCCCGGTGGGCACTGGCGAGCTGGATTTTACGCGCATCCTCGCGGTAGCCGAGGGCATGGGCGTGGAGGGCTGTATTGTCGAGCAGGACACCTGCAAGGGCTCGCCGATCGAGTCCATCACCACCAGCTTCCGCAACCTCAAGCGCATCGCCCCTTCCCTGGTCGGATGAGCGGGATGGCACGAGCCGTCTGTTCCCTGCAACTCGGAAAAGGGCAAAGACAAGGATAAGGACGTGGGCAGGTAGGCCGAACCCCTTCTCTTCGATTCACGGGGTCGGCGGGCGTTTTCGTTCGTCGGCCACTTTTTTCCGGGTCACTCCTTCGGGGAGAGCATTCATTCCCGACTGCATCATGCTCCATCCCCCTCGGAAATATACCCACCCCGACCCCAGGCTCGCGGCGAGGCAGATGGGAAAGAGTCCCCAGAACTCGAACGCCTCGACCGCGGTCACGTCGAGGGACACCCCCCACTCACTCACCAGCGCAACCCGCGCACAGACCTCCCCGATGGTGATGAGGTGGAGGATGGTCTTGATCTTGCCGCCCCTCTCCGCGCCAAGCGCCACCCCTTGCTGCGCCGCCACCATCCGCAACCCGGAGACCGCAAAGTCGCGGGAGAGTAGGGCCACGGCGATCCACGCGGGCATGATCTGCGCCGCCACGAAAGCCACCCACGCCGCGGAAACAAGGATCTTGTCCGCGATCGGGTCCCAAAGCGCCCCGAAGACCGAGTTCTCCCCCCGCCGTCGCGCCACCCAGCCATCGAAGGAGTCGGTAAGGCAGGCTGCCAGGAAGCAGAGGAAGGCGAAGGTCGAATGGCCCTCGGGGTTGAGGAGGTTCGGCAGCAATCGCGGAAACGGATGGTTGAAGAATGAGACGATGAAGAGCACCGCTAACGGCACACGGGAAAGCGTGAGTTTGTTTGCGAGCGTCATGGGATGACCCTTTCCGCGGCGACATCGTGGTCCGTGGACCCGACGATCTTGGCCGCGAGGAATTCCCCGCGCCGCCAGCCTCCCCCTCGCAGGAGGACCCGCCCGTCCACTCCCGGCGCCTCGCGCATCGTGCGCCCCCACGCGCCGCGCCCCGCCTTTTCCACAAGCACGCGCTCCACGCCTCCGATACGGGCGCGCATCAGGCGCGCCGAGACGCTGCACTGCGCCGCCATGAGACGCCGCCGCCGTTCCTTCCGAATGCGGGTGGCCACCTGGCCCTCCATGCGTGCGGCCACGGTCCCCTCCTCCTCCGAGTACTCGAATACCCCCACCCTCTCAAAGGCCGAGTCGCGAACAAAGTGCAGCAGCGCATCGAAGTGCTTCTCCGTTTCACCCGGGAAACCCACGATGAACGTTGTTCTCAGGACGACTCCCGTGATTCCCTCCCGGATTTTTCCGACCCAGCGCTCGATCCATGCACGATCCGTCTCTCTCCTCATCCTCAACAGCATCTCGTCGTGGATGTGCTGGAGCGGCATGTCCACGTAGCGGCACACCTTTGGGCACTCGGCGATCGCCCGAACCAGTTCCGTCGTCCAGTGCGCGGGATGCGTGTAGTGGAGGCGGATCCAGAAGTCCCCCTCGATCGCGGCGAGGCGGCGCACGAGCCCGGCAATTCCCTCCTTCTCCCCAAGGTCGCGCCCATACCAGGTCGTGTCCTGCGAAATCAACAGGAGTTCCTTCACTCCTCCTTTCACGAGCGCACGCGCTTCGGCCTCGATGTCCGCGGCAGGGCGGCTTCGGTGCCGCCCCCGCATGATCGGGATCGAGCAAAAGGCGCAGGGATGGTTGCACCCTTCGGCGATCTTCACCCACGCGTAGTGGGAGGGAGTCACCTGGTAACGGGGCGCCGCAAAATCATAGAGCCACGTCGGCTTGCGGCTGACGAGCAAACGAGGATCTTCGACGCCGTCACGCGCCGCGACCAGTAATCCCTTGGACACCCGCGCCACGATCTCCGCGATTCGGGGAACCTCGTTGATTCCGATGAAGGCGGAGACCTCGGGAATCTCGGCGGCAAGCTCCTTCGCGCTCCGCTGCGCGAGACATCCGGCAACAATCACCTTCTTGCGCGCCCCGCGACCGTCCGTGCCGGCGGCGCGGAGGATCGCGTCGATGGATTCGCGCCGTGCCGGCTCGATGAATCCGCACGTGTTTACGATCACCACCTCCGCGTCGCGCGCCTCGGCCTCGATGGGATGGCCGGCGCGCAGGAGCGTCCCGAGCATCACTTCCGAGTCCACCAGATTCTTCGCACAGCCGAGGCTGACGAGGTGGACAGAAGATTTCACGGCTACCGGGAGCGGGCGGCGGGCGCGATCGGGGAGGTGTTCGTGGAAAAGGCCGAGGAGGCAGGAATCGCGACGGGAGGGACGGACGGCAGGGTTTCCGGAGCGGCGGGAGAGGGCGGTTCGACGATTCCCGAGGAAGGCGGCAGTCTCGAGTTCCCCTCGGCCGAGGTCGATTCGCCCTTGATCACCCAAAACGTCGCCACCGCGAGAAGAAGAAAGATGACGATCGCCGCGCCAAGCACGATCTTGCCGGCGGGAGTCAGGGAATCTCCCCCCAGCGAAACAGAGGGACGCGACATGAGGGGAGAGCATGCCCGTTGCTCCTCCGTGATCTCGAACACGGGCTTCGGCGGGGGGGTAGGGTACTCCTCCGCGAACCGCTTGAGGATGGCCTCGATGTCGAGACCAAGGTATTCCGAGTAAAGGCGGAGAAAACTTCGCGCGTAGATGTACGCCGCAAACTGGTCGTAGCGATCCTGTTCCAGATCATGCAGGCGTTCCAATTTGATCTTGGAAGCGCGCGCGGCGACCTCTTCGGAGACTCCTTTTTTCGCGCGGGCCTCCCGCAACATTTCGCCAATGGTGGGCATGGATAGGATAGATAACCCGGATATTTCACGCTCCGCGAGTGAAAAGTTTCCATCCATGTCCACACTCCCTCCTCTCGGTCGCCCGTCCGTCCATCCGTGCCCCTCACTCTCGGTCGGGACGGCGGCCCAACCCCGCAAATATCGCCCACGCGGGCGTTCGGGGTTGCATGCCCTCCCGCGGCCGGGTTGGATGTCGCGATGGTGGGCTTTCTCTCACGATGGATTGTGCTGACCCTCTCCGTGCTGGCCGCGGCCCACGTCGTGCCGGGAATCGAGTACCATGGCGTGGGCGCGCTCCTCGCCGCCTCCCTTCTCCTCGGCCTCTTCAACGTAATCGTGCGCCCCCTCCTCGTGCTCCTCAGTCTCCCCCTCGTGATCGCCACGTTCGGCCTTTTCCTCCTCGCCATCAACACCGCCCTCTTCTACCTCACCGGCCACCTGGTCCACGGCTTCGTCGTCCACACATGGACCGCCGCCTTCCTCGGCAGCCTGCTCTGCAGCCTGATCGGAATGCTCCTGCGCCGCACCAACTTCTCTCATCCGCCATCCGTCAACTCTCCCGTCCGCGGCTTGCGCGCGCAGGATGGCAACCGCGTGATCGACGTCTGATGCGCGCGCTCGGGATCGACTTCGGGTCGGTGCGGGTCGGCCTCGCCCTTGGCGACGAAATCGGCATGCTCGCCACCCCCCTCGAGGTCGTCCCCGCGAAGGAAGCCCTCGCCCGCATCGTGGCGATCGTCGCCGAGCGCCAGGTCGACACGATCGTCCTCGGGATGCCCAGGAACATGAACGGAACCTACGGTCCCGCCGCCGAGGCCGTGCGCCGTTTCGGCGAGACCCTCGCCGCCCGCGTCCCTGCTCGCGTGGAGTTCTGGGACGAGCGCCTGACCACCCGCTTCGTCGAGCGGATGATGATCGAGGCCGACCTCTCGCGAAAACGTCGCCGCGAGGTCGTGGACAAACTCGCCGCCCAGCAGATCCTCCAGTGCTGGCTCGACGCCCAGGAGGCCCGCCGCGAGCCTCCCTGCGAGGACTGACCCGTCGGAGCTGCCATGCACGCGCACCCAAGTCCACCTTTCCATATTCGTTGACTGGGGGCTTTTTCACGTCCACGCTGGGCAAGGTGCATACGTCCTTCGATCCCCTTTCCGAGAGATACGAGATGGAGCAGATGCCCCGCGGCCTTGTGAGCCGGGCCGCGCAGGCGTTCGGCGTCATCCTGCTCCTCGGGATTGCCGTTGTGGACTACCTCGCGCACACCGAGATCTCGTTTACCTCCTTCTATCTTGTGCCCGTCCTGATCGTGACCTGGTTTAGCGGCCGACGACATGGGGCGGCCATGGCCGCGCTGAGCGCGCTGATCTGGCCGGTCGCGTACGTCTTCGGCTTGGAAAACCCCCCCGGAATTTGGGTCGTCCTCTGGAACGCCCTCAACCGTCTGGTGGTTCTCCTGGCCTTTGCCTGGCTCGCCTCCTTCGTCAATCGGCCACGCTGACCCCCGCGAGGGGTTGATCTTCGCGCGTTTCGGGCTTTTCCCGTCGGCTCGAACCGTCTAAACCATCGCCGCCATGGATGACGCTTCCTCCGCCTTGCTCCGCAAAGCCAAGTCGCTCGGTTTCTCCGACCGCCAGATCGCTCACCTGACCGGCAAGACCGAGGACACGATCCGCGCCTTGAGAAAAAAACTCGGGCTCGTCCCCTCCTTCCGCCTCGTGGACACCTGCGCCGCGGAGTTCGAAGCCTACACCCCCTACTTCTACTCAACATGGGACACCGGCGACGACGAGGTCCGCCGCACCGACAAGAAGAAGGTGATGATCCTCGGCGGCGGGCCAAATCGCATCGGACAGGGAATCGAGTTCGACTACTGCTGCGTCCACGCCTCCTTCGCCCTCAAGGAGGAAGGCTTCGAGACCCTCATGGTCAACTCGAACCCCGAGACTGTCTCCACGGACTACGACACCAGCGACAAGCTCTTCTTCGAACCGCTCACCCTCGAGGACGTCCTCCATATCTACGAGCGCGAGGGGTGCTGGGGCGCCATTGCCCAGTTCGGGGGCCAGACCCCGCTCAACCTCGCCCTCAGCCTCCAGCGCAACGGGGTCAATATCATCGGCACCTCTCCCCAGTCCATCGAGATCGCCGAGGACCGCAAGCTCTTCTCCGCGATGCTCGACAAGCTCGGCATCCCCCAGCCCCCCAACGGCCTCGCCACCAACGAGGAGGAGGCCCTCGTCGCCGCCACGAAAATCGGCTACCCCATCCTCGTCCGCCCCTCGTTCGTCCTCGGGGGCCGCGCCATGCAGATCGTCTTTAGCGACGACGAACTCCGCCACTACATGCGCTTTGCCGTGGAAGCCTCCCCCGAGCGCCCCGTCCTCGTGGACAAGTTCCTCGAGGACGCCACCGAGGTGGACGTGGACTGCATCGCCGACGTTGGCCTGCCCGGGGGCGACACCGTCGTCATCGGTGGGATGCTCGAACATATCGAGTTCGCCGGCATCCATTCCGGGGACGCCGCGATGGTTCTCCCCCCGCACACCCTTGGCGAGAAGGTGATCGAGATCATGCGCCGCTACACCGACACCATGGCCCGCGAACTCAAGGTCGTCGGGCTCATGAATGTCCAATATGCCGTGAAGGGCGAGAAGGTCTATGTCCTCGAAGTGAACCCCCGCGCCTCGCGCACCGTTCCCTTCGTCTCCAAGGCAATCGGCGTCCCGCTCGCCAAGCTCGCCTCGCGCGTGATGATCGGCCGCACGCTCAAGGAACTCGATTTTACGAAGGAGATCCGCCCGAACTTCTGGTGCGTCAAGGAGTCGGTCTTCCCCTTCGCGCGCTTCCCCGGCGTGGACATTCTTCTCAGCCCCGAGATGCGCAGCACCGGCGAGGTGATGGGCGTGGACGCCGACCTCGGCGTCGCCTACGCGAAGTCCCAAATGGCCGCGCAGCCGCCCCTCCCCACCTCCGGCAACGTCTTCATCAGCGTCCGCGATTCCGACAAGACCTCCGTCCTCCCCGCCGCGCAACTCCTCGGCGAACTCGGCTTTGTCCTCCACGCCACGGGCGGCACCGCCGGCTTCCTCGCCGCGCAGGGCGTCAAGACCCGCCCCCTCTTCAAACTTCGCGAGGGTCGCCCCAACGTGCTCGACATGCTCAAGAACGGCGAGATCAACCTGATCATCAACACCCCCGGAACCAAGGACCAGGTTGAGGACGAGCTCCGCATCCGCCGTGAAGCCCTCTACCGGGGCGTTCCCATCATGACGACCACCTCGGGGGCCCTGGCCGCCGCCCGCGGCATCGAGTCCCTCCGCCGCCGAGGGATCTCCGTAAAATCCATCCAGGAACACCACGCCTCCCTCGGCACGAGGTAGACGGAAGCACACGCCATGGCTCGTGGCGAAGTTGAGAGGGCTGATCTGAATCGGTGACCCCCGCACGGATTCCCAAGGTAGGTTGATCCGGATGCCCTGAAGCCCCTTCTCCTCTTGTTCATCGCTGATCGTTCATCCTTCCCCATTCTCTCCGTATTGCCATCCGCCACTTTTTTCCGCACCCTCCCCGCCATGCGCGCACTGGTCGTCGGCCATGCCTACGTGGCGCGGGATAACCGCACCAAGTGGGAATCCCTCGCGCGCGAGGGGCTCGCTTCGATCGAACTCCTCCTCCCTCACCGATGGCCCAGTTGGGAGCAGGCCTACCGTCCCATCCCCTCGGAAACTGAAAACCTTCGCGTCCGCGTTGCGCGCGCATTCCGCACCGGCCGCGAGGACCAGTACTTCTTCGCCCCCGGAACCTTCGACCACCTCGGGGACTTCGACCTCCTCTGCGTGGAACAGGGCACCACCGCGGCCGTGTACGCCCAGGCCCTTCTCGCCCGTCGCGGCCCGAAACCACGCACCTGCTTTTTCACCTGGATCAACTGGGAGGGCCGCCTTCGCTGGCCCTGGACCGCGATCGAGCGCTTCAACCTCGCCCGCTCCGACGGCGCCATCGGCGGCAACCGCGACGCCGTGGACCTCCTCCGCAAACATGGGTTCCGTGGAAAAACCGCCGT
>CAZZBZ010000064.1:1591-3672 GCA_964653025.1 uncultured Verrucomicrobiota bacterium | reverse complement strand
ACCGCGACGCCGTGGACCTCCTCCGCAAACATGGGTTCCGTGGAAAAACCGCCGTGATCCCCCAACTCGGCGTGGACCCCGACTTCTACTCCCCGTCCCCCGCCGACGCTCTTCGTTCCCGCCTCGGCCTCGAGGGACTCGTTCTCGGCTACGTCGGGCGACTCGTCCCCGAGAAGGGGGTCCTCGACCTCGTCGAGGCCGCCGCCACCTTCCGCGGCCCGGCGAGCCTCCTTCTCGTCGGCGACGGTCCCCTCGCCGGCCTCGTGAGGGACAGGGCCGACGCCCTCGGTCTCCGCCTCGTCCACGTCCGCGCGGTCCCGCACGACGCCGTGCGCGATCACCTCCGCGCAATGAACCTCCTCATCCTCCCCTCATGCGACACCGCTTCCTGGCGCGAGCAGTTCGGTCACGTCCTCATCGAGGCGATGGCGTGTGAGGTGCCTGTCATCGGCTCCTCGGCGGGCGCGATTCCCGAGGTCATCGGCGACGCCGGCCTCATCTTTCCGCAGGGAGACCGCGATGCGCTCCGCGAATGCCTCGTTCCCCTCATTGCCTCGGCCTCAGAGCGGCGGGCCCAGGGCCGCCGCGGGCGGGAACGTGTCCTCGCCCGCTACACCCACGCGAAAGTGGCCCGCGACACCCTCGACTTCTGGAAGACCCTGCTGTGAAAGAGGGCTGCTCAGGTTCACGGTTCAGAGGTTCACAGCTGGAAAGTTCAGCAACCGCTAAACCGTTGAACGCAATAACCTGAGCATCATCCATGTCTTTCCAACCTCCGATGACGCCCCGCCCCATCCTCTACGTCCACCACGAGCGCGCAATCGGCGGCGCGCCCTTGAGCCTGCTTTACCTCATCCGCCAGTTGGACCGCGCGAAGTGGTCGCCTCGGGTGATCTGCCTGCGCGAAGGCCCGGCCGCCGAGCTCTACCGCAAGGAAGGTCTCCCCGTCCGCATCGTCCCCGGCCCCGACCTCAGCCACACCGAACTCGTCTGGTTTCGCTGGTGGCAATTCCCTCGCCTCCTCGCCCGCCTAGCCGCTTCCATCCCCCTCTTCTTCCGACTCAGGGAGACGCTTCGAGAAGAAATCGAAATCGGAGGTCGAAGGTCGGAGGTCGAAGGTCTCTCTCCCAAATCTGCAGTTCCTTCTTCCTCCTCCGCTGATGATCGACAATCAGAAATCAGAAATCAGAAATCAGAAATTCCTCTCGTCCATCTCAACTCCTCCACCCTCGCCGTCGCCGCGCTTGCCGCGCGGGCGCTCGGCCTGCCGGTCGTCTGGCACATCCGCGAGCCGCTCGCCCGGGGCTATCTCGGCTTCCGTCGCGCGCTCCTCCGTGCCACGGTCCGCCGCTGCTCCGACGCCGTGATCGCCATCTGCGAAAACGACGCCGCCCAGCTCGGTCCACGCCTTACCCCTTTCCTAATGGAGGGGCACGCTTCGTCGTGCCCATCTGCAAGCAACTCGCGCACCCACCGTCCTCCTCTCCATGTCATCCACAACTTCGTGGACTTCACCCAGTTCGACGCTTCTCGCCCAAAGGGCGCGCTCCGCAAGGAACTCGGAATCTCGGAACATAGCCCCATCCTCCTTTTCCTCGGCGGGTCGGCCCTGACCAAGGGGGCCGGCATCCTCATCGGGGCCACCTCACAAATCCTATCCCGCTCACCCGAGGCCCACCTTGTGGTTGCCGGGGAATCCGGTCCCGAGTTCACCACGACCTGGATCCACGGGGTAGCCGCTGGCCTCCGCCGTCGCGTCCACCTCCTCGGCGTACGGATGGATGTTCCCGCCCTTCTCGCCGACACCACGCTCCTCCTCTTTCCCTCGACGGTGCCGCACTTCGCCCGCCCCGTCATCGAGGCGGCGGCAATGGGCGTCCCTTGTGTGGCGAGCGACCTCGGCGGCGTCCGCGAACTCGTCCTTCCCGGCGAGACGGGCGTGCTCGTGCGCGCCGGCGACTCCGTCTTGCTCGCCAACACCGTGGTAGCCCTGCTCGCCGATCCCGCCCATCGCCACGCCATGGGACGGAAGGCCCTCGCGCTCGCCCGCGAACGCTTCGACGCGAAGAAGAATGCCGCCC
>CAZZBZ010000064.1:0-1491 GCA_964653025.1 uncultured Verrucomicrobiota bacterium | reverse complement strand
CGGAAGGCCCTCGCGCTCGCCCGCGAACGCTTCGACGCGAAGAAGAATGCCGCCCGCACCTTCGCCGTCTACGAGGAGTTGTCCCCTGCCCCGATGTGATCTCGCTTTGGAGCAACCGAAACGGAGAAAAAGCGTTCGATTCCCCATTCAGTTTGCGAGCCCGTCCTGAAATCAACCCCCCTCTCATCCTTCCCGCAGCCCTGGGATTCCATCTCTTTTTGACTCGCAGGAACCCCGCTGGCCGCTCCTGATTCTTCAGCGACCCGTTACCGGTAGATATCTCGGCGATGGCCAATTTTAACCACCCAAACGGCGGGCTCCTAGTCCTGGATGGAGAAGACGATGCGGTAATGGCCCTGGCGGAGGCGGTATGATGGGTGGGGACAAACCAGAAGAAGCCACGGATGAAACACGGATACCCACGGATGGAGGAATGCGCCGATTCCGCCACACGGAATCGGCGCGTCCCATCTAGGTGATAGCAGATCGCGCTGGCGGCTGAGACGTGACAAGTCCGTGTCAGCGGACTTGTCACTCGTCATCTACCATCCGTGGCTTCTCTGTCGACTGCAGGGCCGCGCGGAAGAAGACCTCAAGCACCGCGGCGATCTCCTTGCGGGTCTGCCGCTCCTTGATGAAGCGGTCCCTGGCCGCGCTGGTGTGGGAGAAACCCAGGAACCAGTTCGTGCCAACGACCAGGCGGGAAACGGAGAGGCCCTCGATCTTCGTGCGGGGGAAGGCGGTCATGGGCTTGGAGGTGTTCGGATTGCGGGGGGGGTGTTGTCAAAACCCACCCCCGTTTCAGGGCTCTTCGCGTTTCGCGTCCACGATATCGAGGCGGCTCATCACGCCGAGGGGCGGGGCCGAGAGATCGAGGCGCTTGAGCATCCAGACCTTCTCGAGTTTCTGGAAGCTGCGGACATCGAACTCGCGCAACGCGTTACCGGCGGCATCGCGCGCGATGGCGCGCAGGAGGGCGAAGTACTCCTGGTCGATCCAGCAGTCCACGCGGTCGTAGGCGCTGCGGTCGGACTTCGCAGGGCGGCTCACAATCCGCCAGCAGTTGCGGTCGCGGTGGGTGTCGAGCCCGAGGAGTTCCTGGGACTTCCACCCGAGGAAGCCCAGCCCGAGGTCTTCCGCCGTGAAGGCCGAACCGATGAAGAGGGCGTGCGCGTCCTTGATGGGGGTGACGCCGTCGAGTTCCATGACCCGCACCTTTCCCGAGCTACCGACCTTCGGGAAGACGAAGCGCATTCCGTAAACGAAGCGGTCCTCCCGCTCCGAGCGGTAAATGACCTCTCGTCCCCATTCAGTGAAGGCGAGGATCTGGATCGTGATGGGTCGGCGCCCGGGTTTGACGCCTTCGGGGGGCTTCGCGTCGCCTTCCCCGGTCGCCTTGGTGGTGAGGGTGCCGGTGAGCATCCAGTTGCCACCGGGGGTGAGTTCCAAGGCGCGGCGCGT
Source organism: uncultured Verrucomicrobiota bacterium (assembly GCA_964653025.1). GTDB lineage: Bacteria > Verrucomicrobiota > Verrucomicrobiia > JABWAM01 > JABWAM01 > JABWAM01. The sequence goes on along the minus strand of CAZZBZ010000064.1, from coordinate 30 downwards.
GATCCCCGAGGCGTCCTCGAAGGCACCCGC
>CAZZBZ010000063.1:0-19643 GCA_964653025.1 uncultured Verrucomicrobiota bacterium | reverse complement strand
AGCTGGCCGCCCTCGCCGGGCTTGGCGCCCTGGGCCATCTTGATCTGGAGCTCGTCGGCGTTGACGAGGTACTCGGCGGTGACGCCGAAGCGGGCGGAGGCGACCTGCTTGATCGCGCTGCGGCGGAGGTCGCCGTTCGCGTCGGGGCGGAAGCGCTCGGGGTCCTCGCCGCCCTCGCCGGTGTTGCTCTTGCCGCCGATGCGGTTCATCGCGATGGCGAGGGTCTCGTGGGCCTCCTTGCTGATCGAGCCGAAGGACATCGCGCCCGTGACGAAGCGCTTCACGATCTCCTTTGTCGGCTCCACCTCGTCGAGGGGGATCGGGGCGCCCTTCTTGAAGTTGAGGAGGCCGCGGAGGGTGCAGCGGCGGCGGGACTCGTCGTTGGCGAGCTTCGTGTGCTGCTTGAAGGTCTCGTAGCTGTCCACGCGCACGGCCTGTCGGACGAGGGCCACGCTCTCGGGGTTCCACATGTGGTGCTCGCCGTCGCGGTTCCATTTGTAGAGGCCGCCCATGTCGAGGGTTTCGGCGTCCACGGGGATCGGGGGGAAGCCACGGCGGTGGCGTTCGAGGGACTCGCGGGCGAGGACATCGAGGCCGATGCCGTTGAGGCGGGAGGCGGTGCCGGTGAACCAGCGGTCCACGAGGTCGCGGCCGAGACCGACGGCCTCGAAGATCTGGGCGCCGCGGTAGCTCTGGACGGTGGAGATGCCCATCTTGGAGGCGACCTTGAGGATTGCCTTGTTGGCGGCCTTGATGAAGTTCTTCACCGCCTGCTCTGCGGCCAACTCGGGGGGGAGGAACCCCTCGCGGTGGAGCCGGGCGAGGCTCTCAAAGGCGAGCCAGGGGTTCACCGCGCCGGCGCCGTAGCCGATGAGGAGGCAGAAGTGGTGGGCCTCGCGCGCCTCGCCGGTCTCGATGATGAGTCCGGCCTGGGTGCGGGTCCCCTCGCGGATGAGGTGGTGATGGACGGCGGCACAGGCGAGGAGGCTGGGGATGGGGGCCATCTCGCGGGAGACGCCGCGGTCGGAGAGGATGAGGAGCGTGGCGCCATCGCGCACGGCCTCCGCGGCCTGGCGGCAGAGTTCCCCGAGGGCGCGCTCGAGGCCGTCCTCGCCCTCGCTGGCGCAGAAGAGCATCTCGAGGGTGCGCGCACGGAAGGCGCCCTCGTCGAGGGCGCGGATCTTCTCCAACTCGGAGTTGGAGAGGATCGGCTGCTTGAGGCGCAGGAGGCGGCAGTGGGAGGGGGTCTCCGTGAGGAGGTTCCCCTCGCGGCCGAGGTAGGTGACGAGCGAGGTGACGAGGTCCTCTCGGATCGCGTCGAGGGGGGGGTTGGTGACCTGGGCGAAGAGCTGCTTGAAATAGTTATAGAGAAGCTGGGGGCGGTCGGAGAGGCAGGCGAGCGGGGTGTCGGTGCCCATCGAGCCGAGGGCTTCCTCGCCGTTGACCGCCATCGGGGTAACCACGAGCTTGAGGTCTTCGACAGTGTAGCCGAAGGCGTGCTGGCGCTCGATAATGGTCGATGGCTCGGGGCGTGGGGCAACCTTCTGAGGCGAGAGGTCCTCCAGGCTGACCATGTTTTTTTCGATCCAGCGGCGCCACGGGCGGCGATCGAGAAGGGAGGACTTGATCTCGGAGTCCTCGATGATGCGGCCCTCCTCGGTGTCCACCATGAAGATGCGGCCGGGCTGGAGCCGCCACTTCTTGGCAATGCGGTTGGCGGGGAGGGGGATCGCGCCTACTTCACTGGCCATGACGACCAGACCGTCGTCGGTAACACAGTAGCGGGAGGGGCGGAGGCCGTTGCGGTCGAGGACGGCGCCGATGCGGCGTCCATCGGTAAAGACGATCGAGGCGGGGCCGTCCCATGGCTCCATAAGGCAGGCGTGGTACTCGTAGAAGGCCCGGAGATCGGGGTCCATCAGGTCGTTGCCCTGCCATGCCTCGGGGATGAGCATGAGGACGGAGTGGGCAAGACTGCGGCCGTTGACGCAGAGAAACTGGAGGGCGTTATCGAGCGTGGCGGAGTCGCTGCCGGTCTCGGTGAGGATGGGGATCATCTTCTGGAGCTCGTCGCCAAAGTCCTCGCTGGCGAGGGAGGCGTAGCGGGCGCGCATCCAGTTGCGGTTGCCGCGGAGGGCGTTGATCTCGCCGTTGTGGGCGAGGTAGCGGTAGGGGTGGGCGAGCCGCCAGGAGGGAAAGGTGTTGGTGGAGAACCTCGAATGGATGATCGCCATCGAGGTCTCAAAATCGGGGTCGTGGAGGTCGGGGTAGTACTCGCGGAGCTGGGTGGCGGTGAACATCCCCTTGTAGACGAGGCGGTTGGTGGAGAGGATGCAGATGTAGAAATCGTCGGCGGCGGCCTGGCCGAGGTTGCCGAACTCGATGCTGTTCTCGGCGAGCTGTCTGACGAGATAGAGGCGGCGCTCGAAGTCGCGGCGGTTGAAGAAACTCTCGCCCATCCCGACGAAGACCTGGCGGATCTTCGGCTCGCAGGTGCGCGGGGTGTGGCCGAGACAGCGGTTGTTCACCGGCACGTCGCGCCAGCCGAGGGTCTCCATCCCATAGTCGGCCACGACCTTCTCGAAGAGTTTCTCGCAGGCGTAACGAGCGGCGACGTCGGTGGGGAGGAAAACCATGCCGACGGCATACTGTCCGGCGGGGGGGAGCTTGATCCGGAGCTTCTCGCACTCGCCACGCATGAAGCGGTCCGGGAGGTTGACCATGATCCCGGCACCGTCGCCGCTGTCGGGCTCGCAGCCGCAGGCTCCGCGGTGTTTCATGTTCTCGAGCATTTCGAGCGCCATGAGCAGGACGTTCTGCGAGGGGCGGCCCTTGATGTCGCAGACGAAGCCGACGCCGCAGGCGTCGCGCTCGAAGCGCGGGTCGTAGAGGCCCTGCGCGGGGGGGAAGCCCGCGATCCCTGTCATGTTTGTTCGAACAGAATTGGTGTTCAAGTGCTCGTTCGGAAGGTGCGCGAATCTATCACGCGCGGCGAGCATGTAAAGGACGAGGGGGGCGGGATCAAGCGCCGCCGTGCATTCGAGGGATGCTTTTAGGAAAAAGCGGGGGACGGGGTGCCGAAGTTGGGAGTGACGGCTTGCGAATCTGAGAGATGATCCTGCTGGAGGTCCGCCGTATCGGCGGCCGCAAACAAGGAAAATTGGACGGCGACACGCCGCCCCTCCACGCATGGAGCTACTGGCTGAAACGCCGGGCGAGAAGCCCCGCCACCGCGATCGCGTTGAAGCCGGCGTGCATCGCGACACAGGCCGCGAGGTTGCCCCCCCACTCGTAGAGGAGGGTAAGGGCCACGGCCAGGACGAACAGGGGCGCGAAACTTGGCGCATGGAGATGGAACCCCGCGAAGACTGCGGAGGAGAGGAGAAGCGCCTCCGCGAAACCGAAGTGCGCACGGAGGAAGGGGTGGAGGATTCCCCGGAAGAGAATCTCCTCAACCACGGGGGCCCCGATGACCGCGAAAAGTACCAACACGGAGAGCAGGAGGGGGTCCTCCAGCTTGAGAAACCACTCGATCACTGGTTGGGGAGTGATTGGGATGTCGAGCGCCGTCAAGGCGCGCTGCCACCCGTAACCGACCAGCGAGGCAGGGGCGATCACCGCCATGAGCGCCGCGAGCGAGGCTCCCGCGAGGAGGAGGGCGTGGGTTTGCGAAAGGCCGAAGGCGTCCCGCCAGCCCCGCGAGGCGTGGGGCTGGCCCGCGAGGTCTCTGCCGATGAGGTGGTGGATCAGTACGAGAAGCAGCGGATAGACCACGAGGAAGCATCCCATGTGGAAGGCTACTTTCGTGGAGAGGTCCTCCAGCCAACCGATGCGTGTGGCGAGGAGGGCGAGAGCATTGGACAGGAGCACCATCGCGAGCATCGCCGCCCCGAGGATAAGGAGGCCGTCGCGATCGAGGGGACAGGACGGGAGGTTGCCGGGGCGATTCCGCCAGAGCCGCGGGGCGAAGAGTGTCAGGCAGAGGAAGGCGACGAGGCTCAGAAAGGCCAGCACGAGCGCCGCGAGGGCGAATGCTGGGCTAACGTGCGCGGGCATCGAGAAAAATCCGCAGGAGGCGGCGCGCGAGGACCTCCTTGCGCATTCGGGGAAACGCGAGGGTCGCCCCGCACCGGGCGAGGAGCGTCGCGCGGTTAAAAGGAGACTCGAACCCTGAGTCCGGGCGCCCCACGGGGTTGGCCACGATGAAATCGAGGTTCTTGCGTTCGAGTTTTGTCCGGGCGTTTGCCAGGAGTTCATGGGTTTCGGCGGCGAAGCCGACCAGTACCTGGCGACGTGGCTTACGCCGACCAAGCTCGGCGAGGATGTCCGGGGTCTTCACAAGATGGAGGATGAGGCGCTCGGTCCGCTTCTTGATCTTGCGCTTTACGGCCGTTGCGGGGCGGTAGTCCGCCACGGCGGCTGCCATGATCACGAGGTCCGCCTGCCGCGCCGTACGGAGCGTTGCGCGGCGCATCTCCTCCGCGGTCTCCACACGGACGAGATGTGCCCGAATGGGCGGGGAAATCTTCACGGGACCGCTCACCAGCGTGACCTGCGCGCCGGCGCGGAGCGCGGCGGCGGCGAGCGCGTAACCCATCCGCCCCGAAGAGCGGTTGGAGAGGAAGCGCACCGGGTCGACGGGTTCGCGCGTCGGTCCTGCGGTGATGAGACATCGAAGGGAGCGCACGGTCAAAGCGTAGCCCGTATATTTCACGCTCTGCGAGTGCGAAATATTTTAAGTTTGACTAATTGGTGGGCAATTCGACTCAATGCTGAAGGTGAAGCCTGAAGACTTTCGTCTGCAGAAGATCATCGAGGCCATGCTGGTGCGGAGCTATGTGGACACTCGTAAGATCGATGTTCAAGTCATTGGCGGGAACGTTTATATCGATGGAACCTTCGAGGTTGCCAATACGGGAGGAGTTTCTCGGGAGAATGATGAGGGGGACGTGATCGAGAGCCACCATGGGGCGCGCCGCACCCTGCTCCTGATCGAGCAGCAGATTCGTTCGATGGGAGAGGTCAACGGCCTCTACTTCAAATTTCGCAACTGGTCTAAATCCGTCGGTGGGTGGATGCCCGTCAAGATGGGTTGAGCGTTCGGAAGGTTTTGCGCCCGAACCAGGAGAAGCTGTGAAACTTGCGATTCCCGCTTTGGCATTCGCGATCCTCTTCCTCGGCGCCGTGCTCACCCGCGCCGAGACGAAAGTGGTTCGCGGCGACGCGTCGAAGCTGCCGATGCCCGATCCCTCGCGCCAGATCGAGCGAAAGAACGCAGATGGGTTCCAGAATACCATCGACATGAAATCCTTCTCCACATCCCCTTCTTTCGAGACGCGCGCATGGACGGGTTCCTCCCCGTCCGTGCCGATGAAGGCATGGTCGGGCTCCCCGGGCGATTTCTATGCCCGCTCGATCCAGGCCGGGGCCTTCGAGGCGCATGGGACACCGCCCTCCTCCTGGCTGAAAAAGGGGGGAAGCTTTGAACGTGACGCGGTTGCCTCATCCCGGAGCGAACTGGACACGCGTGGGACGGCGGTCAAACCCGTATCGGTTCCGGCGGAAATGGTGGAACTGCCTCCCGACCTGAGCGAGGAGGATGCCCGATCGAGGTTTCGCGTCACAAAACCACTGATGGAAGTCGGTCCGACGGGCACAAAGAAGACGCGGGGTGAGGCCACCGTGGAGCGGGAAGTTGCTCCCGTCCGCGTCGGCGGGGGGTCGGCGAGAAGCGTCAGGGTCCCACCTGAAACGTCGCCTCCGCAGACACCGGCTGTTTCGAAGTGATCCTTCCGACGAGGGTGTAAGTCCCCGGCGCGAGGTTGAGCGGGGCGCTGGTTTCCCCACCGAAGAGTTCCTCCTGGAAGACGAGCTTCTCGTTGCGGTTGATTACCGTCGCGGCCACGACCTGGGCGAACTCCTTGTTTTGCGAGGAGCGATAGATATCCTGCCCGCCCTTGTCGCGGATGAGGAACTCGTATCGCTGGGCGCTCTCGAAATCGAGGATGTACTTGTCCTTGCCCTGGTTGTGCACCGTCATGCGCACGCGGAGGGGCGTGTTGGTCGAGGGGACATACTGCTTGGGCTCGATGGAGAGATCGACCTTGAAGTTCGGCGGCGCCTGCACCCGCTTCATTGCGGTGCTTGTGGCCGTGCCGAACATCCATTTGAAGGGGTTGGGGAAAAGTGAGGGGGCCCCTTCCGTCTTATAGGGAGCGTTGGTTGCCCCGCCTTGGTACTTCGAGGCGCTGATGTCCAAGGCTCGGCTCTGGGCGGAAAATGCAACAGCGACCACGCAAAAAGCGACCGCGAGGCGCCTTGGACTTGAACGGGGAAGGTTTTCCATCGTCCTTGGCAATGGAACTGACCTGTTTCTGAACGTCCGGCGGAGTGTCATAGAGGCGCGCAGTTCGTCGCATTTTCGCTCTAGCAAGTCAACCCTTCCGTAGGCTGGGGCATGAAACGCCACGAGCGCATCACGCTGGAGGATTTACTCCAGGACAGCAACCCCGACGTCACCAGAACCAAACTCCTGACCCTCGTACGGCTCAGCATGGCCCAGCCGCTGGTCTACGGTGTTTGTCCGACGGGATCATCGCCCCGCCCCTACCTCATCCTCGAACCGGAAAAGGGAGGAGGGGCATGCATTTCGATCTTCCGGCCTTGGAGGGCTGCACGGACTGCCTCCTCGAGCCATGGATGTTGTGCGCGCGCGCCGTTCCGCCACTGGTCGTCGATGGGCCCGCGGTAAAGCACGGTCCCGGTGGGGGCGAGGACCACGGCCACCGGCGTTGAGTTCACGTCGAGCGCGGCCGCCAACTCATGTCCTGTGTCCCAGAGGATGGGGAGATCGAGGCCTGAGGGAGCCTCCTTCAGCAGTGCGCGGAGCGCTTCGGGAGTGTCGTCCGAGTTGCCTCCGACGAGTGCCATGCGCAGGCCGGAGTCGCGATGGTTATACCAGGTCCCCTTAAGGCGATCCCAGATGAGGGAACTTGCCGGGCAGGTCGAGGCCACGAAGATGAGTACACACGGTTTCTCGTTTCCCGTAAAGGCCCCGAGGCGAGTTGCCTGGCCGTCTTCACAACGCAAGCGGAGGTCCATGGGGCCAGCGGCCAGTGCGGAGAGTGCGGTAAAAAACAGGGTGGCGAGGAAAAACTCTCGCCGGGCACGAAGGGGCATGGCACAGTTGGGCCGCGGCATGGACAGCGGCATCTCTTTGGACCGTCTGCGGCGGTCCGTTCTCATCGAAACGATCAGCATTCCGAACTACGCCCGTCTCCTTGCCGGGCAGGTCATAGCAGCTTTTGGCGACCGCATCAACCAGACCGCCCTGCTCGCGATCGTGGTCTATGTCAGCACGGGCAACACGGCGAAGTACAGCGCCGACATCATCTTCTTCGGCGTCCTGCCGTATGTGGCCCTCGGTCCCTTCGCGATGTCGCTCGTGGACCGCATGGACCGGCGGCGGACGATGGTCGGGGCGGATCTGGCGCGGGCACTGCTCGCGGCAATTTTCCCCCTCGTCTTCTACTGGGTCCCGCACCACTACATCGTCTATATCCTTGTTTTCCTCATGGGCGCGTGCGGGGCGGTCTTCACGCCATGTCGGATGGCGCTGATGCCGAGCCTCGTGCCGACGGGGAGACTCCTTCCCGCGAACGCGATTGCCTCCCAGGCGGGCGTAGTCGCCACCCTTGCCACAATGCCGATCGCTGGCTGGATTGTGGAGAACCTCGGGCGGAACTCGAGCTTCTTGATCAACGCCACGACCTATCTTGTTTCGGCCGTGTTTCTTCTGCGCCTTGTCCTGCCGCGGCGAGGGGAGGGGGTAACGCGGGCTCCGCGGCCACGTCCCGTGCGCGACCTACGCCTCGGTTTGGGCTACCTCGGTCGGCATCGCGAAGTCGCCTCGAGTGTGCTTGCATTCTCGCTCATGCAGGGGCTCGTGGCTGTTTTTTTTGTAGCTTTTTTGAGCTACGGGGTGGACGTGCTCGGGCAGACGGTCGGGGGGGTGAACCTCCTTTTCGGAGCGATCGGCCTGGGCATGGGTGCGGGCGCGGTGTGGATGGGGAGCCGCCCCGCGCACTTCGAGGGTGCCCTTTGGCCGCTGCTCATGATGGTCGGGGCGGGGGCCGGGATGTGGGTGCTCAGCCTCGTTTTCAATCCCTGGCTCGCAGCCCCTGTTCTTTTCGCGATCGGCGGCTGCGCGGTGACGGTCCTGACCCCGATGGACACCTTCCTCCAGCGTGCCGTTCCCGACCGGTTTCGCGGGCGAGTTTTTGCGGTGCGTGGGATCCTGGTGGGGAGCGCGTTTCTCTTCTCCCTCCAGTTTTCCAAGGCGATCCTCCGCCAACTCGGGACGCTCACGACGTTTCGTACGCTCGCGGTTGCGAGTGTCGTGGCGGGGATCCTCTTTGCCCTGATCCAACGCCGCGCGGCGAGCTTGATTTTGTCCCAGAAATCCGATCCAATGGGCGGGTCATGAAACGTCCTTCCTCGAAGCCCCGATATCGCCGCGTGGTCCTGAAACTGAGCGGGGAGATGCTGGGAGATGAGAAAGGAGATCCCATCTGTGCGAAGCAGATCGCGCGGATCGCGCGCCAGGTCAAGGAGGTGAAAGACCTCGGGATCGAACTGGGAATCGTGATCGGTGGGGGCAACATCTGGCGCGGGACCTTCTCCCGCGAGATCGAGCGGGCCACCTCGGACTACATGGGCATGCTCGCCACGCTGATCAACGGGCTGGCCTTGCAGGATGCGCTCGAAAAGGAGAAGGTCTTTACGCGGGTCCTCACGGCGATTCCCATGGCGCAGGTGGCCGAGCCCTTCATTCGTCGGCGCGCGGTGCGCCACCTCGAGAAGGGGCGCGTGGTGATTTTCGCGGCCGGCACCGGGAGCCCCTTCTTCTCCACGGACACCACCGCGGCGCTGCGGGCGAGCGAGATGGGGGCGGAGGTCATCCTCAAGGCGACCAAGGTGGATGGGGTGTACGACAGTGACCCGATGAAGAACCCCAAGGCGAAACGTTTTGCGCGCATCCGGTACATCGAGGCGCTCAAGCGCCGCCTCAAGATCATGGATTCCACCGCCTTTTCACTTTGCATGGACAACCGCATCCCGATCGTGGTCTTCGACATGTTCAAGGAGGGAAACCTTCGTCGCGCCGTCCTTGGCGAGAAGATCGGAACTGTGGTCTGCGACTGAAACGGATCGATTAGTCGGGGCGGAAGTGGCGCGAGCCGCGCCCACGCCCGAGAGATCTGTTCTGATCGGTCCGTGAATCGTGGAACACCAGGTAAAATGGCGCTTTCGCCACTTTGCCTGCCTCTTTCGCTTGAGCGCGGGCGCGGTTGCGCGTAAAAAAAGCGCGTGGCCGACTTCCAAGTCCAGTACTGGCGCGCGATGATCGAGATCCTCATCCTTGCGATGGGGATCTACTTCGTGCTGCGCTTCATCCGGGGTACCCGCGGGGCGCGGGTGCTCCTGGGTCTCGTCACGCTCCTGCTCTTTCTTTCGGTAATGAGCGAGATCCTCGACCTGCACACCATCAACTGGCTCCTCGGGCACTTCTTCGCGTTCATTGTCGTGGCGTTTGTCGTGATTTTCCAGCCCGAGTTGAGGCGCGCGCTGGCCCATCTCGGCAGCGGCCCGATCTTCTTTACCGTGTCGAGCGAGCGCGCGGTCGCGGACATCCTCGTTCGCGCCGCGACCGGGCTTTCCGCGCGTCGGGTCGGCGCCCTGATTGCCGTCGAGCGCGAGATCAGCCTCCGCAACCTCTCCGAGGCCGGCGCCCCGGTGGACGCCCGCGTTTCCGTGGACCTTCTCGACCAGCTCTTCTATCCGAACTCCCCGCTCCACGACGGTGGGGTGGTGGTCCAGAACGACCGTATTCTCGCGGCGGCCTGCATCTTCCCGCTCACGCAGCAGGTCGATCTTTCGGCGAGCATGGGCACGCGCCATCGCGCGGCGATCGGGCTCAGCGAGGAGACGGATGCCGTGGTGATCGTGGTTTCCGAGGAGACCGGTCGCATCTCGGTCGCCTGCGGCGGTGCGCTTTCCCCGGGGTTGACCCCCGAGGAGTTGCGCACGAGACTGGTCGGGTTTCTGGTCGGAAACCCGGAGCAGTCCTGGCTCGGGAAGTTGCGGGCCCTGTTTCAGCGCTTCGGCACAAACCAACCTCTTAAACGCGCATGAGAACCTGGCTCACCCACAACTTTGGGCTCAAGGTGGTCTCCGTGATCCTCGCCGCCATCGTCTGGTGGGTCATCCAGGTTCGATCGGGCGGCCTGCGCGGCGACCCCCTTCCGGACGAAGCTCCCCGCGGCTTGCTTCGCTGAACCCAACAACCTCAGATGTTCCCATGACCCTCCCGAGCGCCCGCGAGAATAAGCTCTTTGGCACCGACGGCGTGCGCGGCGTCGCGAACGTCGAGCCCGTCACCGCCGAGACCGCCCTGAAAATTGGGCGTGCCGCCGCCCACTGGTTCAAGACCAAGGGCAACGCTCGCTCTGAGGGCAGCCGTGGAAGCGGTCGTCACCGCATCATCATCGGCAAGGACACCCGCCTCTCGGGGTACATGCTTGAGAACGCCATGGTGGCCGGCATCACCTCGATGGGGGTGGACGTCCTGCTCGTCGGCCCGCTCCCCGCGCCCGGCGTGGCCTACATGACCCGATCCCTTCGCTGCGACGCAGGGATCATGCTCACCGCCTCCCACAACCCGTATGAGGACAACGGGATCAAGTTTTTCCGCCACGATGGTTACAAGCTCGACGACCGCGTCGAGCAGGAGATCGAGGGGATCGTCTTCTCCGGCCGCATCGATCGCATCCGCCCCACGGCCACCGAGATCGGCAAGGCCGCGCGCATTGACGACGCCGTCGCCCGCTACATCGAGTTCGTGAAGTCCAGCGTGCCGCGTCAGATGACCCTTGAGGGACTCCGCGTGGTGACGGATGTCGCCCACGGCGCCACGTACAAGTCCACCCCCAGCATCCTGCGCGAGCTGGGCGCGGACCTCATCGTCCTCAACGCCGCGCCGGATGGAACGAACATCAACCACGAGTGCGGCAGCACGCATCCCGAGGTGATCGCCCAGGCCGTGCGGCAGCACCGCGCCGACATCGGGATCTCCCATGATGGGGATGGCGACCGCGTGATTCTTGCCGATGCGGCAGGGAACGTGGTGGACGGGGATGCCGTGCTTGCGGTGACGGCCCTCGCCGCGCTCAAGGCAGGGCAACTCCGCGGGAAGACGCTGGTCACCACCGTGATGAGCAACCTCGCGCTCGACCATCTGATCGAGGAGGCGGGGGGGAAGGTGGTTCGCACCGCAGTGGGCGACCGCTACGTGATCGAGAAGATGATCGAGATCGACGCGAACATCGGGGGAGAGCAGTCAGGGCACATGATTTTTCGCGACTTCAGCACCACGGGGGACGGCATCGTCTCCGCGCTGCAGATCTTGCGGATCATGATCGAGAGCAAGAAGTCCCTGGGCAAACTCGCCTCGTGCCTGAAGCGTTATCCGCAGGTGCTCCAGAATCTCCGCGTGCGCGCCAAACCGCCCCTCGATGAGGTGGACGGGGTGCTCGACCTTGTCCACGCTGCCGAGAAGGAGATGGGGCGCAAGGGCCGTGTCCTCCTGCGCTACTCGGGCACGGAGCCCAAGGTGCGCCTCCTCATCGAGGGGGCGGATCGCTCCCTCATCGAGTTCCACGCCGCGAAGATCATCGCGTGCCTGAAGGCCACGATCGGCGAGGCATAAGGCCCGAGAAGCGCGCCTTATTTCAGCTTCGCGAGGGCGGCCTTGATCGCCGCGAAGTTGGGGAGATCCTTCACCGTCGGGGTGACCTCCGCGTACTGGACGACGCCGTTCTTATCCACGACAAAGGCGGCGCGTGCGGAGACGCTCCCGAGCCCGACGAGGTCGGGGAGCAGGACCCCGTAGGCCTCGGCGGTCTTCTTGTTGAGATCGCTGAGCAAGGGGATCGAGATCTTTTCCTTCTGGGCCCAGGCTTCCTGGGCAAAGGGGCTGTCCACGGAAATCCCGTAGACCGCGGCGTTCAGACCCTGATACGCGCCGAAGCCCGCGCTGATCTCGCACATCTCCTGGGTGCAAACGCCCGTGAAGGCGAGGGGGAAGAAGAGGAGGACGGTGTTCTTGCTGCCGTAGTTCGCGCTGAGCTTGATGTCTGCGAGCCCGCTCGCATTCTTGCTCTTGAGGGTGAAGTCGGGTGCCTTGCTGCCGATTTGGAGTGCCATGGTGATTGTTTCTGGGTGGGGGTGGGGTGTGTTGAGGTTTCAACCTATGCGCAAACGCGGTCCCGTCAAGTCGGGCCTCATGCCATGAGTTAGACTACTGGGAATATCCAAAAAAGAAGGCGTGCATTTCCATCGGGTCGCGTGCATATTTTGGTCTTACCTTCTTCCCACCATGATCGTCACCACCCAGCAACTCTTCGGGGTCGCCTACGGCAAGTTCGCCGTCGGGGCCTACAACATCAACAACATCGAGCAGACGATGGGCCTCTTTCAGGGATGCCTCGACTCGAAGGCACCCTTCATCATCCAGCTTTCCAAGGGCGCGCGCGCCTACACGCACAAGCTGATGCTTGAGGCGGTCATCCGCACCGCGGACAAGGTCTTTCCCGAGGCGATCTATGCGGTCCATCTCGACCACGGCGACGAGGCGACCTGTCTCGACTGCATCGCCAGCGGCTTCTACAGCTCGGTGATGATCGACGCCTCGCACGACTCGTTTGAGAAGAACGTTGCGATCACGAAGCGCGTTGTCCTGGCCGCCCACGCGAAGGGGATCAGCGTTGAGGCCGAACTCGGGATGCTCGGCGGCGTCGAGGAGGACATCAAGGTTGAGGACGGCAATGCCTGCCTCACCGACCCCGCCCAGGCCGAGGAGTTCTTCAAGCTCTCGGGCTGCGACTCGCTCGCCTGTGCGATCGGCACCAGCCATGGCGCCTTCAAGTTCAAGGGCAAGCAGTCCCTCCACTTCGAGATTATCCGTGAGATCCAGAAACGCTGCCCCGGAAAACCTCTCGTCATGCACGGCTCCAGCAGCGTCCCTCAGGAGGAGGTTGCCCGCATCAACGCCGCCGGCGGGAAGATTGGCGGCGCCGTGGGCGTGGATGTGAACGAGTACCTGCCCGCTGCAAAGCTCGGCGTTACCAAGATCAACATTGATACCGACGGTCGCCTGGTTTGGACGCGCGTTCACCGCGAGTTTTTCCGCGACAAGCCCTCCGAGTTCGACTTCCGCCCCCCCGGGAAGATTTTCATGGCGGAGTACGCCAAGTTCATCGCCCAAAAGAACGAGAAGCTTGGCTGCGCCGGCACGCTTGACGCGGTCCGCGCCGCCGTCTCGAAAAAGTAGGGCGCCCGGGTTTGCTTCGGCTTTGGAGTCGGGACGCCCTCGTCCCGCCTTCCGCGACGGGGGCGTCGCGGCCCCAGCGAAGTGTGAAGCGTTCGTTGCCGCGCCTTCATGCTTGCTAAGCCGCGCGGCGGCATCCGAGGATTCTTCCATGCCCGATTTAAAACGCATTGGCATCGTGGGTTGCGGCGCCATCGGCGGCCAGCTTGCCCGTTCGATCGCGCAGTTCTTCCAGGACCGCGCCCGGCTGGTGGTTCTCTGCGACCTCGACGAGCGGAAGGCGCAGGCCATCGCCAATGAGCTTCACCCCCCGCCTGACGTGCTGCCGATGGACTCGGTGCCTTTTCACTGCGACCTCATCATCGAGGCGGCAAACGGAGTCGTGGCCCGGGAACTCGTCCCGAAGGCCCTCGAGATGGGGCGTGACGTGATCGTAATGAGTGTTGGCGGGCTCGCGGAAATCTACGAGGAGGTCTTCGCCCTCGCGCGGCGGAAGAATGCGAATCTCTACATCCCGAGCGGTGCCGTGGCGGGCATTGACGGCCTAGAGGCGGCGATGACGGGGGGGGTGACTTCGGTGCGCCTCACCACGACGAAGCCGCCCGCAGCCCTTGAAGGTGCCCCGTACATTGTTGAGAAGGGCCTGCGGCTGGCAGAGTTCACGGGCGAGACGGTGATCTTTGAGGGGACGGCGCGCGAGGCGATCCGGGGGTTTCCCCAGAACGTGAACGTGGCGGTGACCGTGAGTTTTGCGGCGCTTGGGCTCGACCAGACGCAGGTGCGAGTCATCACGGGGCCCGGCATCACCACCAACTCCCACGAGTTGGAGGTGGAGGGCGCCTTTGGTCGGATGGTGACCCGCACCGAGAATGTTCCCTCGCCGCAGAATCCGAAGACCAGCTACCTTGCGGTTTTGTCAGCATGCGCGATGCTGAATGAGATCCTGAACCCCGTCAAAGTTGGCACCTGAATCCCTGTCCCACCCAGAACCATGAAGCTTGGCGTCAATCTCGATCATGTGGCCACCCTGCGACAGGCGCGCTATCGTTGCGCAAAAGGGGTGGACGCCCGCGCCGAGCCGTCGCTGGCAGATGCGCTTCACGCCGTGGAGCGCGCCGGCGCCCACGGGGTGACGCTTCATCTGCGCGAGGACCGCCGCCACATCCAGGACCAGGACGTCTGGATGGTCAGGAAGGAAGGGCGCCTTCCGCTCAACCTCGAGATGTCGCTCGCGCCGGAGATTGTGCGAATCGCGCTCAAGCTCAAGCCGGAGGAGGTCTGCCTCGTTCCCGAGCGTCGCGAGGAGGTGACCACGGAGGGTGGGCTCAATGTCGTGCGCACTGAGGGGCGGTTGAAAAAGGTGATCCCGCAGCTTCGACGGCGCGGGATTCGTGTGAGCCTTTTCGTGAGCCCGAATCTGGACCAGGTTCGTGCCGCGGCTTCTTCCGGGGCCGAGATGATCGAGTTGAACACCGGCGCGTACGCTGAGGCGCGAACGGTCATCGAGCGCAAGCGCGAGTTGGAACGTCTGATGAAGGCGGGAAAGCTCGGTCATGCGCTCGGGCTTCGGATCAACGCGGGGCATGGCCTCAACTACCGCAACCTCGGGCCGGCCCTCACGATCCCGCACCTTGAGACGCTCAATATCGGACACTCGATTATTTGCCGCGCGCTCATCTTCGGCCTTGAGGATGCCGTTCGCGACATGCTGCGCATCCTCCGCGCCCCATAATCGGCTTCGGAAACAGGGCTTCTTGCCTCATGTTTTGGTAGCCCTCGACGCAGATGGAGAAGCCACGGATGAAACACGGATGGGAGAAGGGGAGCGCCAGGTCCGTTGACACGAACCTGACGCGTCTCAACTGTTGGAGAAGTTCTGGGTTTCCTCGAACGAACGCGCCGATTTCGTGTGGCGAAATCGGCGCATGCTTTGTCCGTGAATATCCGTGTTTCATCCGTGGCTATCAGGATTCTGACTCATGATTGTTGGCATTGGCATTGACCTCATCGAGACCTCGCGCGTCGAGACCTCGTGGAAGCGCTTCGGTAAGCGCTTCCTTGAACGAATCTTCCTCCCCGCGGAGATTGGGTATTGCCTTGGGATGAAGCTTCCCGCGCGACATCTCGCCGCGCGCTTCGCCGCCAAGGAGGCGGTGAGCAAGGCCTTCGGGACCGGCATTGGCGCAAAGTTGGGCTGGAAGGATATCGAGGTCTGCCGCCGTGAGGGAGGCCAACCCTTCCTCGTTCTCCACGGCGGTGGAGAGGCCCTTGCCCGCGAGTTTGGGGTTCGGAACACGCACCTGAGCCTGACGCACCACGAGACCGCCGCCGCTGCGGTTGCCGTGCTTGAATCCTGAAATCCCCATGAAAATCGTCACTTCGGCGCAGATGAGGGAACTCGACCTCCGGACGCAGCGCGAGGGTGGCATTTCGGAGAAGAAGCTCATCGCCCGTGCGGGGCGTGCTGCCTCGCAATGGGTCGCCGCCCACTACCCGACGGGCGTGCGCGTCCTGGTCCTTGCGGGGAAAGGAAACAACGGCGCCGATGCGCTGGTGGCCGGTCGCCGCCTCGCGAAGCTTGGGTACCGGGTGCGCGCCTTTCGCGCGTGGAAGGCGGCGGAGACGCGTGCGTTCCTCAAGCTGGTCCATCGGGAGTGCCCCTCGGGGCGCCCGTGCCTCGTGATTGACGGACTTTTCGGAATCGGCCTCGACCGCCCTCTTGAGGAACCCCTCCTTTCGCTGGTCTCCGCGCTTCGCGGGCCCTCACTCGAAGTGGTCTCGCTCGATCTCCCCTCGGGACTGCATCCCGACACGGGCCTTCCGCTGGGTGCCGTTGCCCGTGCGCGCCACACCCTGACCTTCGGTCTCCCGAAACTTGGCCTCGTCCAGGACCGCGCCGCCGATTTTGTTGGGGATCTCCACGTACTCGATCTCGGTTTTCCAACGGAGTTTGTCGCGGACATTCTCTCCACCTGCGGCCTCCTGACCGCGACGAACATGGCCCCGTTTTTCGTGCCGCGAAGGCGCTTTTCGCACAAGGGGGACTTTGGCCGCGTGGTCGTGATCGGCGGCTCGGTCGGCCTCGCGGGTGCGCCGGCCCTCGCCGCCCGCGCGGCGCTCCGCGCCGGGGCCGGCCTCGTCCATCTGCTCGTCCCGAAGTCGCTCTACCCCGGGATCCTCCCGCTTGCGGGCGCTGAGGTGATGGTGACCCCTGTCGAGGATGACGGGGAAGGGTTCTTCACGCGGCGTTCGCTGGACGAAGTGAAGCCCTTCCTGCACATGGCCCAGGCGGCGGTGCTGGGCCCCGGCCTCGGCCTCGATGTCGCGACGCGGCAGTTTGCAGGCACCCTCGTGGAAAGTTGTCCGGTCCCGCTCGTGGTGGATGCGGACGGGCTGAACCTCCTAGCCCGGCAGACGAAGATCCTACGCAAGGCGCGCGGAGAGGTGATTCTCACCCCGCATCCCGGCGAAATGGGGCGGCTTGCGGGGACGACTGCCGCCGAGGTGCAGCGGGATCGTTTCGGGGTGGCGGGGGCGTTTGCCCGTCGCCACCGCGTGACAGTCGTCCTGAAAGGGGCGCGCACGCTGATTGCGCATCCGCGGATGGTGCCGGTGCGGGATCCGCTTGCGGAGAGCGAGGGGATGAGCGGGGTGCGGTTCTCCGTGAACGCCCTCGCGGGGAATCCAGGGATGGCGACAGGAGGCTCGGGGGACGTGCTCGCGGGGATCATCGCGGCGCTCCTGGCGCGCGGCCTGTCGGCCGCCGAGGCGGCGCGGGCGGGGGTCTGGATCCACGCGCGGGCAGGGGACCTCGCCCTGCCGCCGACCGGCGGCGGCACCGCAGGCGACCTGATCGAAGCCCTTCCTCGAGCGATGGCACAATGACGGGGTGAATCCTTCTCTGAAATGGGATTGAAGGCTTCGCGGGGCGGAGGCAGGCTGGATCGGTATGACGCGCGCGGAGGCATGCCTGATCCTGAACATGGTGGATCACATTGGGCCGGTCACGGTACGCCGCCTGTCGGAACGCTTCGGGAACCCCGAGGCCATTTTGGAGACGTCCGATCGGGAACTCCGGTCGGTGAACGGTGTCGGGAAGGAAATGGCGCGCGCGATCTCGCGCTGGCGCGAGGAGATCCCCTGGGAGAAGGAACTCGAGAATGCCGTCGCACAGGGGTTGCGCCTTGTCTGCGCGGAGGATCCAGATTACCCGGTGCTCCTGCGCCAGATCCACGATCCGCCTCTCGTTCTCTATGTCCGCGGTCGTCTTGAGGGGGGCGACAAGAACTCGATTGCCGTCGTCGGCGCGCGCCACCCGAGCCACTACGGACAGGAGACCGCGCGGCGCTTTGGATTTCAGTTCGCCAACATCGGGATGACCGTGGTGAGCGGGCTCGCGGCGGGGATTGATTCTGCGGCCCACCGAGGCTGCCTCCAGGCGAAGGGGCGGACGGTCGCCGTGCTGGGTTTCGGTTTTGATTACCTGCCGAAGGCAGACCACGCAAAGCTTGCGGAGGAGATCGTCGCGGGCGGAGGGGCGGTGGTCTCCGAATTTTCGATGGGAAAGAAACCCGACCGCCAGACTTTTCCGATGCGCAATCGCATTGTGAGCGGGATGTCGCTCGGGACACTCGTCATCGAGGCGGGTGCGGCGAGCGGGGCCCTGATCACGGCGAACTTTGCCTCGGAGCAGGGGCGCCAGGTCTTCGCCGTGCCGGGTCGCATCGATCAGCCAAACAGCCTCGGATGCCACAAGCTCATCCAGACCGGAGCCAAGCTGGTCCAGTGCGTCGAGGATGTCCTCGAGGAGTTTGAAATGCTCCTGCCGCGCGGCCCCGACCGCGCGAAGGAAGGAGAGGACGGGGCGCCCCCGGCGATCTCCGTGAAGCTTACCGAGACGGAGCGGCTTGTCTTCTCGGCAGTGGGGCGCGAGGAAACGCCGATTGATTCCATCATGGGAGCAGGCGAGTTGCCCCCCTCGGTCGTCTCGGCCACCCTGATGGTCCTCGAGTTGAAGAAGCTGGTCCGCCAGTTCCCGGGCAAGCTCTACGTCCGCCTCGCCGACCTCGCATGAACCTTCTGAATCTGAAAGAAAGCCACGGATGAAACACGGATGGCAGAAGCTGAGTGACGAGTCCGCTGACACGGACTCGTCGGCTCCGGGCCACAGAACCGTTTCGAGTTTTTTCACGGAGACGTGCCGATTCCGTGTGGCGGAATCGGCACATCCTTCATCCGTGATCATCCGTGTTCCATCCGTGGCTTCTGCCTTTCCTCCTTTGATCTCGAACTGATGAGTAAAACTATTTTTCTTCTCGCGGGGGAGGCGAGTGGCGACCGTCGCGGCGCGGAGCTGGTGTCGGCGCTGCGCGCCCGCGATCCCTCGCTCGATTTTGTTGGGATGGGCGGCCCGCTCATGAAGGCGGCCGGCGTGCGGATCGTCGCCGACCCCACCGGGCGCGCGGTGGTGGGGATCGTCGAGGTTCTTCGCAACTACGGATACTTCCGCCGCCTGATGGCCGAGGTCCTTTCCGAGATGGAGAAGGCCCCCCCGTCCGTCGTGGTGGGCGTGGACTATCCGGGATTCAACCTGCGATTCCTGCGCGCGGCGCGCACGCGCCTTGGGCGAGATGCGAGGCTGATCCAGTATGTCTCCCCTCAGCTTTGGGCCTGGAATGCGCGGCGCAAATGGGGGATGGCGCGGTTCCTCGACGCCGTGCTCTGCCTCTTCCCCTTCGAGCCCGCGATCTACGAGGGGACGGGCTTGCGCGCCATTTTCGTGGGCCACCCGCTGGGTGGGGTGAAGCCTGCCGACGACGGGGAACGCGACCGCAACCTCTTTGCCTTTTTTCCGGGGAGCCGTGAGCGGGAGGTGCGCGCGCATCTTCCCGCACTCGCGGAGGCGGCGTCCGATCTCGTGCGGCTGCGTCCCGGCGCGCGTGTAGCGTGGGCGGCGGCTTCGCCCGCCGCGGAGGAGGCCATCCGCAAGTTCGTGCCCGGCGCGGAGTTTCTCCCGTCCGAGGAACTCCATCGCCGTGCCTGGGCGGGGGCGGTTTGCAGCGGGACAGCAACCCTCGAGGCCGCGGCGCACGGGCTGCCGTGCTGCGTGGTTTACCGCGTCGCCTGGCCAACCTACTGGATGGGGCGCGTGCTCATCGGGGTGCCGCACCTGGCGATGCCGAACCTCCTCGCAGGCGGCCCGCTCCTCAAGGAGTTCATCCAGTCCGACCTCACGGCGAAGAACGTGGCGGACGAA
>CAZZBZ010000062.1:10941-19698 GCA_964653025.1 uncultured Verrucomicrobiota bacterium | reverse complement strand
GCGCACCCGCCCGTTGCCTCGATGCGGCGGCCCTGCTAACGTTGTCCGCGTGAGTGACGTGCGCATGATTCGATCCGCGGGCAAGGTCGGCCTCGCCGTCATGGCGAGCCGTGTCCTCGGCCTCGTCCGCGACCAGGTCTTCGCGTGGATGTTTGGAGGAGGAAAGCTCAACGACGCCTTCCAGATGGCATTTCGCATCCCAAATCTTCTCCGCGACCTCTTCGCGGAGGGGGCGCTCTCCTCGGCGTTTGTCACCGTTCTTTCCAAGGCGCGCACCCGTTTTGGGGATGCCGGCGCGTGGAGGATCGCGCGCCTGACGATGACCCTTCAGATCATCATCCTCGGCGCGATTGCCCTGCTCGGGATTCTTCTCGCTCCGTGGATTGTCGGGGCGATTGCCCCGGGGTTCGCGTCGGATCCCGGCAAGGTCGAACTCACCGTTCGCCTCACGAGGGTTCTTTTCCCCTTCATCATCTTTGTGGCGGCGGCGGCGCTTGCGATGGGGTTGCTCAACACCTTCGGGAGCTTCGGCGTGCCCGCCTCCGCCTCGATCTTCTTCAACCTTGGCTCGATCGTCGTCGGCCTCGGTCTCGCCCTGCTCGTGGACCCTGGGTTTGGCGAGAAGGCCGTGGTCTGCATGGCCGTGGGCTCGCTGGCCGGCGGCGCCCTCCAATGGCTCGTCCAGGTCCCCGCCATGCGGCGCGCTGGCTACCGCTTTCGCTGGTCCTGGGACCCGAAGGATCCCGGCCTGCGCGACATTGGCCGCCTCATGGCGCCCGCGATCATCGGCGTCTCGGCGACGCAGGTGAATGTGGTCATCAACAGCATCTTTGCCTCCGGGTTGGGAGAGGGCGCGGTGACCTGGCTCGCCTTCGGCTTCCGCCTCATCCAACTCCCGATCGGGATGTTCGGGGTTGCGATTGCCACAGCGGCGCTTCCCTCGCTGGCAGTGGACGCGGTCAAGGTGGATCCGCGCGCCTTTCGCGAGCGGGTGGAACACGCCCTGCGGCTCAACGCCACCTTTTGTATCCCTGCGGCTTGCGGGTT
Organism: uncultured Verrucomicrobiota bacterium; assembly: GCA_964653025.1. GTDB lineage: Bacteria > Verrucomicrobiota > Verrucomicrobiia > JABWAM01 > JABWAM01 > JABWAM01. Next base: position 18,651 of record CAZZBZ010000062.1, on the reverse strand, counting down.
GGCCCTCCTGAGCACCCCGCTCGTCGGCCTTCTCTTTGAGCGCGGGCGTTTTGACCTCGAGGATACCCTTGGCACCGCACGCGTTCTCACCGCCTTTTCCGTGGGCCTTGTCGGTTACGCTTCGGTGAAGGTGTTGGGCCCCGCCTTTTACGCGCTGAACCGGACCCTTGTCCCGATGCTCGTCTCGCTGGGTTCGATCGTGATCACGCTTTGCCTGAACTGGTTTTTCGTGGAGCGTCTTCACGTCGGTCCGGCGGGGCTTGCGCTTGCGACGGCGCTCTCGGCGCTCGCGAGCGCGACTTTTCTTCTCTCCTCGCTTTCACGGCTGGTCGGTCCGGTGAGCCGACGAACCTGGGGGGCCGGGCTGAAGATTCTCGTGGCCGCCTCGGGAATGAGCGCCGTCGTCTGGGTCGGGGACTGGGCGCTCGCCGAGCAGTTCGCGGGGCACGCCTTTCTCGGGAACTTCTGTCGCACGTTTTTTGGAGTGGGCCTCGGGGGGCTCACCTATTTCTGGCTCGCGGGGAAGCTGGGGGTGGAGGAGATCCGTGAGATCCAACGGGGGGTTCGCGAGCGCCTCACCCGCCGTGCGGTGCCTCTCTGACCGGGTGCGGATTGGGATAAGCCACGGATGAAACACGGACGGTCACGGATGGGGGATGCGTCGATTCCGCAACACGGAATCGACGCGTCTCGTTGCGGAGTTCGAACTACGTTCTGGTGGTTGAGGTGTGTCAGGTCCGTGTCAACGGACCTGACGCTCATTCTCTGCCATCCGTGTCCATCCGTGGCTTCTCCTCCGCCACGTTGAGCCATGCCGGTGACCCCTTCTATCCAGGCGAAGATCGAGCAGCTCTCCAACCGCCCCGGCGTCTACCTGATGCGCGACCGCCTTGGCCGCGTGATCTATGTGGGGAAGGCCCGCGCGCTTGCGCGCCGCGTGCGCTCCTACTTCCAGCCCGCGCGGTACTCCCAACTCGACCCGAAGACCCGCGCGCTCGTGGATTCCGTGGCCGATCTCGAGTGCCACGCCGTGCGCAGTGAGGCCGAAGCCATCCTCCTCGAGGGGAAGCTCATCAAGCAGTACAAGCCGCGCTACAACATCCTCTTGCGCGACGACAAGCGCTTCCTGCTCCTCAAGCTCACTCGCGACCCGTTCCCGCGCTTCGTGCTGACCCGCCTCGAGAAACCGGATGACAGCCGCTACTTCGGGCCGTTCCCCAACGCCGCGGCGCTGCGAAACACCCTCGAGTATCTCCGCCGCGTCTACCACCTGCGCTCCTGCTTGTCTCCCGAGCCCGGCGAAAGCGACTATCGCCACTGCCACAATGACATCCTCCAGCACTGCGCGGCCCCGTGCGTCGGACGGGCCACCCGCGAAGAATACGCCCGCTGGATCGATCGTGCCTGCCTCCTTCTCGATGGAAAGGACGAGGACGCTCTCCTTGAGATGGAGGCGGAGATGCGGCAAGCCGCCGAGCGCAAGGACTTCGAAAGGGCGGCCGCCCTCCGCGACGCTCTCCATGACCTGCGGACGACGGTGAGGTCTAGCCAGCGGCGCTTCCGCCGCGACATGCCCGTCGCACCGGGTTCGGTGGAGGAGGTCGCCGACCTCGCGCGTGCCCTTGGCCTCGCGCGTCCACCGAAAGTGATCGAGGGTTTCGATATCTCGCACATCCACGGCCAGCACGCCGTGGGTTCGATGGTCCAGTTCGTCGCGGGCCGCCCGGCGCGCGCGAACTACCGCCACTTCACAATCCGCGGCGACGAAAAGGAAACCCCGGTTGCCGGGTTGGAGAGGCATCCCATGTCCGCGGGATCGTCTCCGCCGTCGCTCAACGACGATGTCGCCTCGATCCGGGAGATCGTCGGGCGACGGTACGCCCGCCTCCTTCGCGAGAAAAAACCGCTTCCCGACCTGGTCCTCATCGATGGGGGGAAGGGACAGCTCAACGCGGCGGTGGCCGTGATCGAGGAGGTGGGGGTGAATCTCTCGATCGCGGGGCTGGCGAAGCAGGATGAGGAGATTTTTTTACCGGGCAACCCCGGGTCGCTGCGGTTGCCGTCGAACTCGCCGGCGCTCCACCTCCTTCAGCGCGTGCGCGACGAGTCGCACCGCTTCGCAAACTCGCATCACGAAGCGTGGCGGAGAAAGCAGATCCGGAACTCGATCCTCGACGACTTTCCCGGCATCGGCTCGACGCGCAAGCAGGCGCTCCTGAAGCGTTTCGGGTCCGTGCGCCGCCTCCGCGAGCTCGCGGTCGAGGACCTCATGGAGGTTGAAGGTTTCGGTCGGTCTTCAGCGGAAAAGCTCCTGCGGTTCCTGCGGAGGGAGGGATCGTCGGCGCACGACGGGGCATCTTCCGCATGTTGAGAGGCGTACGACGGAAGTGTCCATTGAGGGGCGTTAATAATTATCGTGTCCGAGAGTTATCGTGATCGCCGTGTGCCACGGTAATGCCTCCCCCAGGAGCGGTTGATTTTGGGTGGGTGGAAAGGCTACAAGGTTTGGATGGATTTCGAGAATCACCTTGCGCGCCACGTCCGCGGCATCCCCCGATCGGGGATCCGCGACTTCTTTGACGTGGTTCAGAACGTGCCGGACGTGGTCTCCCTTGGGATCGGCGAGCCCGGCTTTGTCACGCCCTGGCACATCCGCGAGGCGGCGATCTACGCGCTCGAGCGGGGGCGCACGGGCTACACGTCGAACCTGGGATTACTTTCCCTCCGTCAGGCCCTTGCCACCTACGTCGAGCGAAACTTCGGCCTCGGCTACGACCCCGCAAAGGAGATCCTCATCACGGTGGGCGTCTCCGAGGGGATGGATATCGCGCTGCGTGCGATCCTGAACCCCGGCGACGAGGTCCTCTACCACGAGCCGTGCTACGTTTCCTACCACCCCTGCGTGGTCCTCGCCCACGGGGTCGCGGTGGCGGTGCCCGCCACCTCGGAGACCCAGTTTGTGCCGCGCGTCGAGGATTTCGCGAAGCGAGTGACCCCTCGCACCCGCGCGATCATGCTCAACTTTCCGACGAACCCCACCGGCGGCACGGTAGACGAGGCGTGGCTGAAGGCGATGGCCGCGCTCGCGGTGAAGCACGACCTGATCGTCCTGACCGACGAGATCTACGCGGAGCTCACCTATGAGGGGAAGCACGTCTCCATCGGGACGATGCCGGGGATGCGGGAGCGGACGATCTTCTTCCACGGTTTTTCCAAGGCGTGGGCGATGACGGGCTTTCGCCTCGGATACGTGTGCGCGCCTCCTCCGATGATCGAGGCGATGATGAGGGTGCACCAGTACTCGATGCTCTGCGCCCCGATCCTCAGCCAGGAAGCGGCTGTCGAGGCGGTGAAGAACGGCGACGCCGATGTGGAGCGGATGCGCGACGAATACTGCCTGCGGCGGAACTATCTCGTGAGCGAGCTGCGCGGGATGGGGCTCGGGTGCCACCAGCCGCGTGGGGCGTTCTACACCTTTCCCTCGATCCGGAGCACCGGAATGAAGAGCCGCGAGTTTGCGCTCGGACTGCTCAAGGCCCAGAAGGTGGCGGTGGTTCCCGGCGACGCCTTCGGTGCGTCGGGGGAGGGGCATGTTCGCGCCTGCTTTGCGGCCCCGATGGCGGACATCGAGAAGGCCGTCGAGCGGATGAAGCGGTTCGTGGGAGGGAAGTGAGCGAGCGACCCTGACGCGCCGCGGGATCCGTTGTTCGAGGTCATCCCGCCGAAAGCCCCGTTTCCGCCCGAGCCTCGAAAAGGCACGGGTGATGACCGCGTTCCTCGGTTCTCGGGCCGACCAAAAGTAGAGAGCCTCCAGATGTCATGAACCCGGACCCTTGAACAGTGGCCAAAGTGTAGCCGTCGTGGCGTGCGGCGAGTTGTGGCATTTTGGCGTAGCACGTGCCACGCCGGGATGCGACAGGAGAGGGCGCTGCGCGGGATGAGTTTTTCACGAAACGATGTCGCCGCACATCTCGGGTTCCCGCGGCGATCCTTTCTTCCTACAGAGGGTCTGGGATATTTTCAAATAGAACATCGAGCGGTTGCAACGGAAACAGCCCTTGCTCAGGGCTCACATCCGAGCAGATGAACGGAGCTTGACGATGCGGCTTCTCTTCTACCCTACTTTGCTTATTCCTAGATTTTCATGAAGATCTGCACCGAACTCACCGACACCGACCGCAAGCTCGCCCGTTCCCTCGAGGACTTCGTTCCCGCCGAGATCTACGACATCCACACCCATCCGTGGAACGCGGTCCATTTCCCGGACACCCGCTACAAGTGGCTGGACGGCCACCCGCTCCTCGACTGTCGGGCGCACCGCGCCGCGATCGATCGGATCGTGCCGGGGCGCAAGGTCCACGGCCTCTGGTTCGGTTTTCCCGAGCCAAAGTCGGACCGTAGCGTGATCAACACCTGGCTCGCCGAGGAGGTCCGCAAGAACGGCACGCCCCTCAGTCGCGCTCTCGCCCTCGTCTCCCCGAAGGATGACCCCGCCGCCACCCGCGCCCTGCTGAAGCGCGAGAAGTTCGTCGGGATCAAGGTCTACCACCTCTACGCCGCGCGGGCGGATACCTTCAACGCCGCCCTCGAGGAGTACGCCCCCGAGTGGATGTGGGAGGTCTGCCATGAGATCCACGGGGTGCTCATGCTCCACATCGTCCGCGACCGCGCGATCGCCGACGAGGGGAACCTTGCCTCGGTCCGCCGCCTCTGCCGCAAGTACCCGAACTGCCGCCTCGTCCTCGCCCACGTCGCCCGCTCCTTCAATTACCGCAACGGCACCGAGGCCCTCCGCCACCTCGCCGACGTCGACAACGCCGTGCTCGACATGTCAGCCGTCGCCGAGGCCGACGCGATGCGCGAGGCCTTCCGCGTCCTCGGTCCCCGCCGCGTCCTCTACGGGTCCGACTATCCCGTGAGCGAGATGCGCGGGCGCTGCATCACCACCGGGGATAGCTTCTTCTGGGTCCACCCCGAGATCATCCAGCCCGAGTACATCCCCGCGACGAATTTCCGCATGACGACCATCGGGATCGAGTCGCTTCTCTGCCTCCGCGAAGCTTGCGAGGAGTGCGGCCTCAACGAGGGGGACATCAAGGACCTCTTCCTCGGGAACGCGCTGCGTCTCCTCGCCCCGCACCTGCCGGCGGGCACCGTGACGAAACCCGCCACGGGCGCCGAGCTCTGGAGCGCCGTGAAGGCGAAGGTCTCGGGCGGCACCGGCCTCCTCTCGAAGCGGGCCGAGATGTTCGACCCGAAGACCTGGCCGGTCCAGTTCAGCCGCTGCGCGGGCTGCGATGTCTGGGACATGGAGGGGAAGCGATACACCGACTTTGCCGGCGCCGTCGGGGCGATCCTTCTCGGCTACGCGGACCCGGAGGTGACCGCGGCGGTCCGCCGCCGCCTCAACCTCGGGACGTACTGCACCCTCGTTTCCCCGGATGAACTCGCCCTCGCGGACACGCTCCTCGGTCTCAACCCATGGGCTGGGCGTGTGCGCTTCGGTCGTGCGGGCGGCGAGGCCCTCGCCATGGCCGTGCGCATCGCGCGCGCCGCGACGGGGCGGAGCGGGATCGCCTTCTGCGGCTACCACGGATGGCAGGACTGGTACCTCGCGGCGAACCTCGGGAACGACTCGGCCCTCGACGGCCACCTCCTGCCGGGGCTCCAGCCGCTCGGCGTCCCGCGCGAACTTCACGGCACCTCCGTGCCCTTTAAGTACAACGACCTCAACTCCTTCGAGGAGGCGATGAACCGCCTCGGCGGGAGGCTCGCGGCCGTCGTCATGGAGCCGATGCGCTCGCAGGAGCCGAAGGACCGCTTCCTCGAAGAGGTGGGCCGACGCTGCCGCGCGGCGGGCGGGATCTGGGTCATTGACGAGGTGAGCAGCGGCTGGCGGTTCGGTTTTCCCGGCGCGATGGCGCGCCTCGGGATCGCGCCGGACATGATGGTCTACGCCAAGGCGATGGCGAACGGCTTCCCCTGCGCCGCGATCCTCGGTCGCGAGGCGATCATGGACGCCGCGAACGCGAGCTTCATCTCGAGCAGCTTCTGGACCGAGGGGGTGGGCCCCGCGGCCGCGCTCGCCTGCATCGCCAAGATGCAGCGCACGGACACCTTCGGGCACGTCTGGAAGCTTGGCGGGGAACTCCAGGACGGCTTGCGGACCCTCGCGGCGCGTCACCCGGCCTGCAAGATCACGGTCGGGGGGATGCCCTCGTCGCCCTCGATGGCCTTCGGCCTCGGCGCGGCCTCCACGGCCGCGAAGGCGCTCATGGTGCGCGGGATGCTCGCGCGCGGATTCATCGCCTCGACCCAGCTCTACGTGATGCTCGCCCACGATTCCGCGGGCGCCGCCGCGTACCTCGAGGCCCTCGACGCCACGCTCGCCGACGTGTCGCGCGTCGCCGAGGCAGGCCGCCTCGAGGCCGAGGCCGGCGTGAGCGGTCCCGGGCCCGCCTTCGCCCGCCTCGCCTGACCCCGCGCTTGGAACCTTCCCCCGAACATGAACCGCAAGGACATGACGAATCTCACCCTTTGGACGAAGTCCTCCCCGAAGCCATGAACGTTGCCCGGCGAGGCATCGTGGGTGATGGCGCGCCTCTTTCCCCGGCCGAGGCGCGCAGTTGAATGGATAGATTCATTGACATCCTTAAGTTAACATGTAAATTTACATACATGAGCACGAAGACGATCGCAGTGGAGTCCAGCGTTTACGACCGTCTCGCGGGCGAGAAACGCGAGTCGGAGTCATTCACGAAGGTCATTGCCCGACTGCTCAACACCGCTGCGGCGGCGCACACCGGCGGCAGCATCGCTGCCGCCCTTGCTGACCTTCGCCCCCTTTCTGACGGCGAGGCGCAGCAGATGCTCACCGTGGTCCAGGAGAGCCGCGCCGGCGAGAAATGGGAGCGCCATGATCTGCGTTGATTCCACGTTTCTCGTGGACCTCTGGCGGGCTGCGGGGCGTGAAAACGCCGGGTGCATCCGCCTCCTCCGCGAGAGGGCGGGCGAGACCTTCGCCGTCCCCGCCCATGCGGCCGGCGAGTTCCTCGAGGGGGGCGCTGTCATCTCGGCCGAGCGCTTCGGCGAATCGCTACGGTTCCTTCGGCTGTTCACGGTGGGGCAGGTGGGTCTGGGGACCGCCGAGCACTACGCGCGGGCCGTGGCCGACCTGCGCTCCCGCCAGGCGCTGGGCGGGATGTCGAAGCCGGACCTCTGGATCGCGGCGTGGGCCCTCGAACACGGCTGCCCTCTCGCCACCCGCAATATGAAGCAATTCGAACCCATCCGACGCCTGGAGCTGATCGGCTACTGAAAGCCGGGCGAAGCGGCTTCCATCCCGCACGTTCAGAAGCGCCACGGATGAAACACGGATGTTCACGGAATCGGCGCGTCTTCCGCGGAGCGTTGCCGACATCTCATCACGAAGGATGCCAGGTCCGTGTAGCGGACCTGGTTTTCTGCTTCTGGAGTCCGCGTTTCATCCGTGGCTTCCGGATCGGACCATGCGACGATTGCATCCGATGACCTCCAAGCAACGCATGCTCTGCGCCCTCACCGGGAAGAAGCCGGACCGCCTCCCGGTGACGACCCACCACGTGATGCCGTGGTACCTCAAGCACCGTCTTGGTGGGATTTCCAATCGGGAGTTCTTCGACCGCTTTGGGCTGGATGCGATTCACTGGGCGATGGCGTATCGCCCCGACG
>CAZZBZ010000062.1:0-10841 GCA_964653025.1 uncultured Verrucomicrobiota bacterium | reverse complement strand
TTCGACCGCTTTGGGCTGGATGCGATTCACTGGGCGATGGCGTATCGCCCCGACGCGTCCCGGGGCGAATACGCCGAGGCAGTGCCCGAGCAGTTCCTCCAGTCCTCGCGGCTGATCTCCAGCGACCGCTGGCGCATCGTGGAGGAACCGATCCCGGGCCAGGAATACCCGACCACGCGGCACCGGATCGTGACCCCGAAGGGGGACCTCACGGTCGTCCTGCAATCCAACGACCAGACCGCATGGTGCATCGAGCACTTGATCAAAGAGAAGCGCGACATCGAGCTGATCGGCGAGTTCGGCACCCTGCCGCTGTGCGATGCCGCCGCGATCAACCGCGCGGCGGACGGGTTTGGTGAGCGTGGGATCGTGCGGGGGCATGTCTGCTGCTTCGACATCTTCGGCCAGCCGGGGACCTGGCAGGACGCGGCCTGCCTCGTGGGGATTCAGGAGTTGATCATGGCCACCTACGACGACCCGAAGTGGGTCCACGAGCTGCTGGGGATCCTCCAGCGGAGGAAACTGGCCTGGGTGCGCTCGCTCAAAGGCGCGGCCTACGACCTCGTCGAGTTCGGCGGGGGGGACGCCTCGTCCACGGTGATCTCACCCTCGATCTTCGACGAGTTCGTGGCGCCGTACGACGCGCCGGTGATCGCGGCGGCGCACGAGGCCGGCCAGCGGATCGTCTACCACACCTGCGGGGGGATGATGCCCTTCCTCGAGCGGATCGCGGCGATGAAGCCGGACGCGATGGAGACCTTCACCCCGGCGGCGATGGGGGGCGACACCCGCCTCGCGGAGGCGCGCCGCCGCGTGGGCGAAGAGATGTGCATGATCGGGGGGTTCGACCAGTTCCACTTCTTCGTCGGCTGCACTCCCGAGCAGACCCGCGCCGAGGTGCGCCGCTGCTTCGGGGAGGCGGGGCACAGCGGGCGTCTCATCCTTTCGCCCTCGGACCATTTCTTCGAGGCGGATCCGAAACTTCTCGAGGCCTACGCCGACGAAGCGACGAAGTGTGGCTACCAGTGACCTTTTTCGTGCCCGCGCGAAGCTGAGTCGTTGCGCGCGCGTCAGCGCCTTACCTTGAGGATCCGACGGAAGACGGGGGTGAGCGCTTCGGCGATGCGGTGGAATCCAAAATCGGTTGGGTGGACGCCGTCCACGGCGAACTCTTCCCAATCGTTCGTGCCGAGGATGGTGGAGCCGTCGTGGAAGAAGAGGTGGCGGTCGCCTTTCGCGCGGAGTTTGCGGACGGTGTCCCGCTGGAAGTCACGCCGTCCCAGACGCGCGGGCCGCTCCCCTGGCTTGAAGTTCTCGCGGGCAAAGGGGCAGCACGTCACCACGAGGATCGGGACACGCGGGTGCGCCGCCCGCAGGATGCGGATAAAGGGGATGAGGGATTTTCTGATCGTGTCACCCGCATTCCCCTCATAGTCGAGGACGAGCAGGGACGGGTTCGGGATTTCCGAAATCACGCGGGCGACCTCGGGTTCTCCACGGCCGCTTCCCGAGAAGCCGAGATTGATGATCGGGCGGTTGAGGCGGCGGCTGAGGAGGTTCGTCCACGCCATGCCGGGGCGACTTGCGCAGCCTCCCTGCGTGATCGAAGTGCCGTAGATGACGATCGGGCGGTCGTTCTCGAAGGGCGGGGGAGGCAGGAGACGGGCACCCGTGTCGAGGGCAAGGATTACCTTCTTCACCCCCTGGTAGAGGGGGAAGTTCAGGGTCACCGTGCGCATCTCGCCTCGCGGGAGATCGAAGAAGAGGTGCGCGTACTTTTTTAGGGAAGGGCGCATCCGCGTGGTGGAGAGGTAGCGTCCGTTGACGTAGCAATCGAAGCCGCTCTGCCCGGTGGCGGGCATGTGGTCCATCGTCGAGGGACCCGCGAGGTGGACGGCGATCGCGAGCCTTCCCGAGTTGGTTCGGAACGCGATCTGCCCGCCGGCGGTGCAGTTGGCGAGGGCGTCCACGGCCTCGGGAAGCGGATGCGACGGCTTGAGCGGCATGCGCCGATAGACGCCGTCCGTGGCGATCCACGGGAATCCAACGATCCGGAAGGGCGATCCCATGGGCGAGCGCCATTCGACACCCTCGAGATGGAGTCCCCCGACCCGCATGAGGCGGTCGTACTTCGCAATCCCGACGTCCCGCTGGGTGGATTTCATGCCGTGCGTTGTAGCTTTCGTGATGGCGGCGGACAAGGATTTCCCCGTGCCCCAGGCCCCGTGGGTGCGCGACAATCTTGTCGCGTTCCCAAAAGTTTTACCGTTCGAGAAACTTTTAACGGGGCCTGTTGTTTGAATCGTCTTCATCACTTCACCAAAACCTCAACCCAAACTATGAAACTCCAAACCACACTCCTGTCAGCCATGGCCTTCGGCCTTGCCCTCACGCTCGCCATCCCCGTCCTTCGTGCGGAAGAGGCCGGCGCAACTCCCACCCCCGCTCCTGCACCCGCCGCGAAGGAGAAGGCCTCGAAGCCCAAGGCCGAGAAGGCGACCGGCGCCATCGAGAAGGTGGACGCTGCCGCCAAGTCCATCGCGATCGGCGGAAAAACCTACAAGGTTGACGACAAGGCCAAGGTTCTCATTGACGGCGCCCCGAAGACGCTCGCCGACCTGCAGGTTGGCGACACGATCACCTTGAAGTACACGACCGATGCCGACGGCAGTCTCGTTGCCCAGGCCATCCGCAAGGGCGAAGGAAAGAAGGGCGGCGGAAAGAAGAAGTAGTCGGTCGCCCGCCGATTGCTTTCTCGGAGACTGGCCGATGGCTCGCCGCGCAGGCGGGCCGTCGGCCAGGACATGCGGGCCGCGTGGGCGTTTCCCGCAGAAACGCGTGGTGCGATATTCGTTACGCGAGGATCGGGGGGTTGCCGCCGGCGGGGTGTTCCCCGAGGAGTTTGGAAGGCGGGTGGTATAATAAGGATTACTTTTCGAGGAGGAAAAGGAATGGGGCGGTGGACCACGGGTGGCAGCGCGAGTCCAGATGGTCTCCGAGGAATCCCTCCCATGAGGTGGTCGCCCCGTCGTCGATCATCGGCTTCCACTCGCGACGGATGAGGTCGATCGCCTCTCGCTCCATCCCAACCTTGCGCAACGCGGGCAGGAACCAGAAGTGGAAGTAGGGCGTGCAGCGACAGAGGTGGTCGTAGCCCTCGAGCATCCGCTCCATCACGCGGCGCGCCTCGTCGCCACGGACGAGATCGAAGTACACGGCGAGACCGTTCGTCTGCCACGAGGTTCCCTCCGAGAGGATTCCCCCCTTGATCGCATCGTGGAAGACCTTGCCGTCGAAAAACTCCGCGCGGATCGCCTTCTCGAGGCGGTCAGCCTGCGCATCGAGTTCAGCCGCCCCGGGCTGATGGATCGCGCTCCCGATCTCGGCGAGGGTCCGAAGGAAACCGTAAAGAAAGATATTGAGCGGGCAACTGGCCCCCTCGCGGTCGATGCCGGGGTGGGGTGAGTTGTGCCAGCCGATTCCGGGATGGTCGATGAACGTGATGAGGTGCCGGTCGAAGTAATCTTTGAAAGGGTACTCGATAAGCCCATGCGCGTTGAGGTGGCGGTCGTACCAGGTCTTGAGGCGCATCGACTTTGCGAAGGTTTCCGCGGGTTTGTAGAAGCCTCCCGTGTTCTCTCGGAAGAAGCGCTGGCCGACGAGCGGGATCAGGCTGTAGTCGGTGAGGACGGATGCGCCGCCCGGATAGACCGCGTTGATCTGCCCGTCCTCGCGGAAAGGGGCATGGAGGTAACCTTCGAGGAAAAACTCGAGCCAGGCTCGGGCGCCGAAGCCCTTCCACAGGCCCTGGGCGATGAAGACCCCGTCGCCCCAGTACTGCGCCTGCTCGCGCGACGGGCAGTCGATGAGGTATTCCTGCACGCCCACCTCGAGCGTTCGCCGGCAAAGGTCGAAGATTTTCTGAAGCGTGCCGTCTCCCGCTTGAAAATCCCCCTGGTACCGCAGGGGAGGTTTTCGCTCGACGCAACCGATACGGAGGATGCGAAGCCCCCGCGTGTTTCCACGCACGACAAGGTGGAGCCAGCGGAAGCCGTTCCACATGAACGAGGTGAACGCCTGCCGCCCCGCCCGGGTCCGGTACCGGGTCGAGTAGGAGGTGTTCTTCCTCCAGATCCATGGGCGCTCTCCCTTGAGGAGTTCTGCCCCGGAAAGTTCGAACACCACGCCTTCGGGCGCCTCGATCTCGATCTCATAATGGCCGATGAACTCGCCCCCGAGGTCGAGGGTGATCGCGTTGCTCGAAACTAGTGCCTGGTTCAGCGCGTCGAGGTCGAAGGATTGCGGGGGCGAGACCGACTCGAGCGGCTCCTCGTCGCAGACGCGGGAGATGTCGCCCGCCTTCTCGGCTGCGGGGCCGGGCGCCCGCCACGCGCGAAAGGTGGATGGCGGGACGAAGCGTCGCTCCAGCTTCGGGGTCGGGCGCGGGTGAAGATTGGTAAATGTACGATCGGCATCGGGGACGAGGACGGCGTTCGGCCAAACGCGCGCGACCTTGTCCGGGAAGATCTTCTCCGCCCACCCCGGGGGCTCACAGCTCGCGTCGTAGTCCTCGCACCAGCCGAGCGCCCAACCGCGGGCGTCCACGTCGTTGGCCCATGCATCGAGGTCGAGGCAGCGCCATGTTTCGTCCGTGCCGACCGTGGTCCCGCCGGCGTCGAAGCGGGCGAGGACGCCCGCGGGGCCGGGGATCAGGCAGTGGATGTGCGTGCCCGAGGCGTGGTGGACGAGGATCGCGACGTGAAGGGTTTCGCTTGGAGCGGGGATTTTGAAGGCGATCTCGTCGTAATGGCACCACTTCGGATCTCCCTGCACGGCACCGCGCTCGACAAACTGCCCGTTGAGCCAGAGTTCGTAGTGCTGGGACGCGGCGATGCGGACGTTGACCTGAGGGGTCCCGGCGGGGAGGGGAATCGTTCGTGCGAAGAGCGCGTAGTGGTTCTTCCGAGCCGTCGGGCTCCAGATCCAGCGGGCGGGACCGAAGATCTCTGCCGTGATGTTCCCCATGGTCGTCGCGGAGATTGAGCGGCAAAAGGAGATGAATCAACCACGCCCTCTGCTGTAGCCGCAGTCGCTGACCCGCGGTCCGGAGACGGGGTCACCTACCCCGCCTACAGAAGACAGAAGAAGATTCCCCTCGTGACATGTCCTCCGCTGTAGGTGCGGGCATTCCTGCCCGCCTCTGGATCGGATGGCGGCCAGGGAATGGCCGCACCGGAGAGCAGACGGCGGCCAGGGAATGGCCGCACCGGAGAGCAGACGGCGGCCAGGGAATGGCCGCACCTACTACTCCATCACCACCACACCCAGCCAATCATGTGGCAGGGACTCGCACCCGAGGTGGTGGCACTCGGTCGCACCGATGGCGGCCAGCAGCCGGTGAAGGAGAAGCCGACCCCGGCGAACAGAAGCGGGTCGAGAAGCAGGACCTCCGCGCGGTGAGGTAGCCGCGGTCGCCGACCGCGGTCCGGAGACGGGGTCACCGACCCCGATCATCGGCGAGGACCTGCCCCGCGCCGGTCAACGGATCTGGAGTTTCGCGGCCTTGAGGGTGTTGGCCATGAGCATCGCGATCGTCATTGGACCCACGCCCCCGGGGACCGGCGTGATCCAGCCCGCCTTCTCGGCCACGGGCTTGAAGTCCACGTCCCCTTCGAGGTGGTGGCCCGACTTCTTTGTCGCATCGGGGACGCGCGTGATCCCGACGTCCACGACCACCGCGCCCTCCTTGACCATGTCGGCGGTGACGAATCGGTTCTTCCCGATCGCGGCGATGAGGATGTCCCCCTCGCGGGCGACGGCGGGGAGGTCCTTCGTGCGGGAGTGGGCGATCGTGACGGTGGCGTCGGCGTCCTTCCCTTTGTTGCTGAGGATCAGGGCGAGAGGTTTGCCGACGATGCGGCTGCGCCCGAGGATGACGACACGGCGCCCGGCGAGCGGGATGCCGCTGCGGATGAGGATCTGGTGGACGCCCGCAGGCGTGCAGGCGATGAACCCGGTCGGGTCGCCCACGGCGAGTTTGCCGAGGTTGAGCGGGTGAAAGCCGTCCACGTCCTTGATCGGTTCGATGGTCTCGAAGACGAGGTCCTCGCGGATCGCGGAAGGCATCGGGGACTGGACGAGGATTCCGTGGACGAACTTCTGCGCGTTGAGGCTGCGGATGAGTTCGAGGACCTGCGCCTCGGTGGCCGTCGCGGGGAGGATGAAGGTCTGGCCCTGGATGCCCATGAGCTCGCACATCTTCGCCTTGGCGCCGACGTAGACGACGGAGGCGGGGTCCTCGCCGACGCGGACAAAGGCGAGGCCGGGGGCGTAGCCCTGTTTTGCGCGAAACTCCTCAACCCCCTGTCGGGTTTCCTGGAGGACCTGCTCGGAGATGACCTTGCCGTCGAGAATTTTGGCGCTCATGGGGGGGATTGGGCTGCGGGTGCGGTGGGGATGTTGAGGGTACTGTTGGTGATAAAGCGACCGGCCATCCAGCCCGAGGCGCCGGGCGGAGGGGTGATGCCGGCCCACTCGGCGGAGTTGGTGCGAACGGCGACCGCGTCGCCCTTGGAAAAGACGTGGACCACGGGCCACATCAGGCTCGGGCCGGCGCGGCCGTTCACGCGCGCGGTGACGGCGCCCTTGTCGTCAACGAACGAGGATTGCAGCCACACGGTGGCCGAGGCGGGGAGGCCGACGCGGACCCACATCTCGGTGTTGGTGCCAACAGTCTGGACGAGGCGGCGCTCGTAGACTTCAACGAGGTCGCCTTTTCGGGTTTGGACGCAGATTTCGGCGGTGGGCAGCGGGCGGCCTCGGATGTTGACCCGGTCGCCGGTGACCGTGCCCATCTCGGGGGCCTGGGCGCGGAGGGCGGCGGCTGAAAGGACGGGGAGGCAGAGGGCGAGGAGAAGCGGGACGGGGGGCGTTCTCATGGGGTTTCGTGCGTGGGGGTTGGGGCAGGGGATGGGCAAGGAGGGCGACTTCCTCGGGGGTGAGCCAGCGCCAGGTACCCGGTTTCAGGGCTCCGAGTTTCAGGCTGCCGATGGCGACGCGGATTAGCCGAAGCACTTCATGCTGTAAAGTGCCGAACAAACGACGGATCTCGCGATTGCGCCCTTCACGGAGGCAAACGGAGAGGACTGCGCGACCGCCCTTCACCCCCAAGACGCTTGCGGCCTCGAGACGGAGCGTTTCGCCGCGGGACTGCACGCCGCGGAGGGCGCGCTCGAGGGTCTCCTTGTTTGGAACGCCGCGCACCTCGACCTCGTAGTCCTTGCGCGTCCCGTGGCGGGGATGGGTGATCTTGTTGATCCAGTCCCCGTCATTGCTGAGGAGAAGCATCCCTTCGGACTCCACGTCGAGGCGCCCGGCGTGGGCGAGGGCCTGGAGGTCGCCGGGGAGGAGATCGTAGACCGTCTTGCGCGAGTGGGGGTCGTTTCGCGTGCAGGCGTAGCCGGGGAGCTTATTGACAAGGGCGTAGAGGCGCGTCCCGTGGATGACTGGTTGGCCGTCGCACTCCACGCGGTCGGAGGCGGGGTCCACGCGGGTGGCGAGATTGCGAACGACGGTGTCGTTGAGGGTCACGCGTCCCTCCTCGATGAGGCGCTCGGCGCCGCGGCGGGAGGCAAGCCCCGCGGCGGCGAGGAAGGCGTTGATGCGCATAGCGCGGGGGTTTGCGCTTGCCCCGGCCTCGGGGCGAGGGGCTATGCTCCCGACTTTCTTCCCTAAAATGCCATGCTGACTCATGTGGTGATTTGTTGGTTTCGCAAAGATGCCCCCGCCGATGCCGTGTCGCGTTTCCGCGCACGCGCGCTGGCGGACCTCCCCGGCATCCCCGGCGTGAAGCATCTCAACTGCGGCATGCCCATCCCATCGGAACGGCCCGTCGTGGACAAGTCCTATTCCGTGGCCCTCTCGATGGGGTTCGACAGCCGAGCGGAACTCGACGCGTATGCGGTCCATCCCGTGCACCAGAAGTTTTCCGCCGAGTGCGTGAAACCGGTTGCCGAGCGCGTCCTGGTTTACGATTTCGAATAACCCCTGAATCTCCCCATGCCCACCCCCCGCAAACCGAAGACCCCAACATCCGCCCCCCGGAGCGGCGGGCAGATGAAGAAAATTGAGGCGATCATCAAGCCCTTCAAACTCGAGGAGGTGAAGGAGGCGCTCTCTGAGATTGGCGTCGAGGGGATGACCGTCACCGAGGTGAAGGGCTTTGGTCGCCAGAAGGGCCACACCGAGATCTACCGTGGCAGCGAGTACGCCGTGGACTTCCTCCCGAAGATCAAGCTCGAGACCGTGGTCATCGCCGACCTCGCCGAGAAGGCGGTGGATGCGATCATCAAGGCCGCGCGGACCGGGAAGATCGGCGATGGAAAGGTCTTCGTCATGTCGGTCGAGCAAGCCATCCGCATCCGCACCGACGAGAAGAACGAACGGGCGGTCTGAGGAGAGGATCGAGTGTCGAGTTGCGAGGGTAGCTCGAGCTGTCCCAGCACGGGGCAGACCCGTCGTCGGGACACGACGGGGTACCTTGGTCGACAGAGTTGGCTCGCCACGCACCACGAATGGAGGGGCACGCTTCGTCGTGCCCATGCGGAGCTGAACAGCGCCCTTGACCGCCGCTGGTATTTTTTTCGCGACCTGCTAGCTTTGCGCGCGTGAAAGGAGCCCTGCGGGAATTGAGGCACCACGCGGTGCTATACCTGTTCATCCTGCCTGCGGCCGCGCTCATCGGCCTGTTCTCCTACTGGCCGGCCATCTCGGGGATCTTCCACAGCTTCTTTTTCTGGAACGGCCAGGACATCAGCTATTTCACGGGATGGGAGAACTATTACCTGCTGTGGACGGATCCCGTCTTCCGCCGCGGGTTCGGCCTCGTGGGGATCCTCACCGCGGCGAACATCGTGAAGATGTTCCCGAGCATCATCACGGCCGTCTGGATCCATCGCCTCCGCAGCGAGCGCGCCCAGTACTGGTACCGGGTCGCCTTTGTCATCCCGATGATCGTCCCCGGCATGGTCATCATCCTCATCTGGAAACTCTTCTACGACCCGACGATCGGGCCGCTCAATGACATCCTCCGCGCGACGGGGGGGATGCGGCTCCTGGAGTGGGTGGACGTGAACTGGCTGCACTGGAACAGCTTCGTCGGCGGGCGCCCCGCGTGGCTGGGCGACCCGAAGCTGGCGATCCCGGCGCTGCTCTTCTGGGGGTTCCCGTGGGTCGGCGCGTTCGGGGTGCTGGTCTACCTGGCGGGACTTCAGAACATCGGCACGGAAATCTACGAGGCTGCGGACCTCGATGGGGTGGGATGGTTCCGAAAGTTCTCCTCGATCGAGCTGCCGCTGCTCATGACGCAGATCCGCCTGAGCCTGATCATGGTCTTCGTGGGAACCCTGCAGGATTTCGGCGCGATCCTCATCCTCTTCGGGGAATCGGGCGGGCCCGGAGGGGTGGCCGACGTGCCGGGGCTCTACATGTACCGCGCCGCGTTCATCCAGCAGAAGGCGGGGCTCGCGTGCGCGGCGGGCGTGCTGCTCTTCGCGATCATCTACACGCTGACCACGCTGAACAACCGCCTCGTGAGGAGCCGTAAATGATGCCCGCCCCGACCACTTCTGGAGCCCGGGCGCGGGCGCAGCGCGCTGAGCTGCTGAAGCATGCGCTCATCTGCGGCGTGCTTCTCATCGCTTTTCTTCCGCTCTACGTGATGCTCACCACGAGCTTCAAGGCGAACCGCGAGTTCTTCCTGCATCCATGGAGTTTCCCCACGCGCATCGAGTGGTCGAACTGGATCGTGGGCTGGAGGACGGTGAAGGACCTTCTCGCGACCACGCTGGTGGTGTCGGTGGCCGCGGTGGGCGCCACGCTCGCGCTGGCGCTTCCGGGGGCCTACTTCTTCGCGCGCGGTCGGGTGCCGTTCCGGAACGCCTTCTGGTTTCTCTTCATGTCGCTGCTGATGATGCCGGTGATCGCGAACCTGCTCCCTCTCTACGCGCTGCTCAAGTCGCTCGGGATGCTGAACTCCATCTGGACGATCTCGCTGGTGATCACCGCGGGGGCGCAGGTGGGCACGATCTTCTGGCTCCGCGGGTTTGTGGAGGAGATCCCGAAGGATCTCTTCGAGGCGGCGGAGGTGGACGGGGCCTCGCACTTCTACCAGATGACGCAGATCGTGCTCCCGCTCTGCGGGCCGATCCTGGCGACGCTGGCGGTGACGCGCTTCATCGGGGCGTGGAACGAGTTCATGCTCCCGCTCGTCCTGATCACCGATCCCTGGCGGCAGATGCTCTCGGTGGGGCTGATGCAGCTCGAGGGGCAGTACGTGAAGCAGTACGGCCAGCTCATGGCGGCCTACACGATCGCGAGCGTACCGCTGGTGGTACTCTTCCTCTTCTCGATGCGCCTCTTCATCCGCGGCCTGATGGGCGGCGCGGTGAAGGGGTGATCCTGACCGCCGTCAACGACCGCGTTTTTTTTGGATGGTCTGCTGTAGACGGGGTCGTTGACCCCGTTTCTTGCCGCGATCAACGACCGCGGCTTCGACCATGATGAGCGTCGCCCGGCTCAGTGCTCCAAGTCGTCGGGGGTGACGCTGATCTGGGGGCGCGTGGCGAGCACGGCCGCCTGGGTGCGCACCCGCTCGGAGGTTTCATCGAACCGATAGCCGTGGCAGTTCGGGCAGGTGTTCGTGGAACGTCCGAGGATGGACTCGCAACCTTCACAGACCTTATAGCGATCCGGACGGGCCGAGATCTTCGCTGCCTTTTCGGCGCGTTCGTCGAGTTCGTTCATAGGGGGGCAGAGCGCGCTTGCGCCGCTTGCGAGGCTCA
>CAZZBZ010000061.1:0-19962 GCA_964653025.1 uncultured Verrucomicrobiota bacterium | reverse complement strand
GCGCAGTGGGGCAGACCCACCATTTTGGGTGACGAGGGCGACGAAGCCTCCCTTGACGAGCGGGCGAAGGAAGTCGAGGACCATGCCCTGCGCCTCGAACCAACTGAGCTTCCAGCGTTGCTGGTGGAGTTCGACCATGCTTTCGAGGGTGCGGCGCCCGTCCAGGAGCGAGAGGGTGGCCACGCCCTGGCGGTCAAGCTCGACCCGCCGCTGACGGGAAAGGGGGAGCCAGAAGCGCAACACCGAGATCCAACGCGCGTTTTTCAAGGGGAGAGTGAGACGGACCGCGCCGTTTTCGACGGGAGTCCGGAGGGTCTCCGAGTTGAGGACCGGGATGGTTTGCAGGAGGTCGGCGGCGGCAAAGCGTCGGGCGGGACTGCTTGGGAGAAGGTTCATGCCGGGGTCAGGATGTCGGGGACCCAGGCGGGAAGTCCCAGGTCGCGGTGGGTCCACGCCTCGATGGCGTAGAGGCGTTCGAGGTCAGGTCGCGGGCAGAGCCACGCGCGACCCTCCTTCGGCATGCGCCGCGGGGTGGACCACCAGCCCATCGGGGTCCGGCGCAGCGCGAGTTCCGTGGTGGCGTTTCGCGACGGGTCCAACGGGGGAGGAAGTTTCCAAACCTGGGTGCCGCGGCCCTTGATCCGCGCGAAGTGCGCCGCGGCGTCCATGTCCGCGAGGAGGGCGGAGAGCATTCCCCATCGCTGGACGATCACGCGGTCGCCCTTGGGCGTCGCGAACTCGAAGCGCTGGAATGCGGGCAGGGAGACCGTGACTTCCATGTCGAGCGCGGACGGGAGCGTCACGGCGAGGCCGAAGGCGGCCCAGGCGCGAGTGGGACCGTCGTTGGGGGTCCAGGAGGCGAGCACGCCGCGGACCACGTCCTCCCGTCGGGCGGGATGGGGAGGGAAGACG
Organism: uncultured Verrucomicrobiota bacterium; assembly: GCA_964653025.1. Classification (GTDB taxonomy): domain Bacteria; phylum Verrucomicrobiota; class Verrucomicrobiia; order JABWAM01; family JABWAM01; genus JABWAM01. Next base: position 19,050 of record CAZZBZ010000061.1, on the reverse strand, counting down.
GCGGCGAGGAGGATCCCGTGGGCGGCGAGGTGCCGCGCCGCGAAAAAGGGAAGGTTCCGGTTTCCGGAGAGGGAGACGCGCCAGTCGTGCCAGCCCTCGAGGCGCAGTTTTGCCGCGGCGTGATCCGTGCCCGGGGGAAGGTTGGCGCGGGCCAGATCCTCCAGGCGGCGGTCGAGGTTGGGGGCGGCGGGGATCTTCTTCCAGTGAAGCTGGAGGACTTCCCCGTCGCGGTCGGCGAGGGCGAGGCGCCCGTCGTCCGCGTTGCGGCTGAAGCCCACCACCTCCCACTCGCGGGGGATCTCAAGTCGCAGGTGGTGCCACGCAAGGAGGACGGTGGTGGGAATCAGATTAGCCACGGATGGACACGGATAAACACAGATTGGAGCAGAGATGCGGCAAGTCCGCTACACGGACTTGCCGCGCATCTGCGGGAAGGAAGAACCATCTCATTCTGCTGACGGATACGCGCCGATTCCGTGTGGCGGAATCGGCGCTGTTTTATCTTGTCCGTGAAAATCCGTGTCCATCCGTGGCCGTCGGCTGGTCGGCGTCAGTGTGCCGCGATGCCGCCAGTTTCGATCTTGAGGTCGCGGGCGTTCTCGACGCGGTCGACGCGGCCGTCCTTGATCCAGACGATGCGGTCGGAGGCCTTCAGCATCTTGTGGTCGTGCGTGGCGGTGATGACGGTGACCTTGAGATCGCGGCAGAGGTGCTGGAGCAGCTCGATGATCTCCTCGCCGGTCTTGAGGTCGAGATTGGCGGTGGGTTCGTCGGCAAGGATGATCGCGGGCTGGTTGACGAGGGCCCGCGCGACGGCGACGCGCTGCTGCTGGCCTCCCGAGAGTTCATCGGGGCGGTGGTCGAGGCGGTGGCCGAGCCCGACGCGCTCGAGGACCTCCTTCGCGCGGCGCTCGGCCTCGGCGGGGGCGTTCCCGGCGAGCAGCCCCGGGAGCGAGACGTTCTTGAGCGCGGTGAGCGAGGAGATGAGGTTGTACGACTGGAAGATGTAGCCGATGTGGCGTCCGCGGAAGAAGGCGAGCTGCCCCTCGGTGAGCCGATTGAGGTCCACGCCGTCGATCTCGACGGTTCCCTCGGAGGCGTGGTCGAGGCCGCCGATCATGTTGAAGAGCGTGCTCTTTCCGGACCCGGAGGGTCCCATGATGGAGAGGTATTCGCCGTGGAAGATGTCGAGGTCCACGCCGCGCAGGGCGTAGACGCGGTTCGGCTCGCTGCCGTAGATCTTGGCGACGCCGCGGAGCTTGATCAGGGAGGCGGTCATGGGAGAGCAGGGCAGAGGCGGAGAGGAACCACGAAGACACAAAGGGGGAGCGACCGCAGAGCGGAATACTCGCGCAAAGAACGCAAAGGACGCGAAGGAGGAGCAGAGGACGGCCCGCTCGTTACGGTGGATGTGGCAAGAGGGCTCATATCAATACGGCATTCGGAAGACGGACTTGGAGAGGAACATCACGCCGATGCAGAAGATCGTGATGAGGCCGGAGCCGCAGAAGAAGCCGGCGGTGAGGACGGGGGCCCAGCGCCGCCAATCCTTGCCGACCTTTCGCTCGATGTAGAATCGCCCGAGGAGCGCGCCGGCGAACTGCGGGATGAGCGTGTGGGGGAGGGATTGGTTCAGCCCGGCGGCGAGGCCGTAGAGGAGCATAACGGGGGCCGACAGGAGCTTGAGGACGCTGAAGAGCCCGAGGCCGGTCCCGAGGCCGACCGCGATGAGGAGGGGTTTGAATGCCTCGCGGAACTGAGAGTAGCCGCCCGCCGTCGAGGAGTAGAGGAGGGTCTGGTTCTTCGCGGTGAGCTCCCAGATCTGCTCCGTGTAGGGGTAGTCGGAGGAGGGGATGGGGGCCATCGACCAGATGACCTGGGCAAAGACGATCGAGCAGAGGATGATGAACGGGACGAGGATCAACTCGGTCTTCCAGATCGAGGTGAACTTTGTGCCGGTGAGTTCCGCCTCGCGGTAGAAGACGGTGTGGACGCCGTAGTTGTGGATCGGGAAGGGGAGGAACCAGCAGGCGACGCCCTGGTAGCCCGAGAGAATCATGCCGGCCTCGCGGACGAACGGGATGGTGAGGGCCTGGCCGACCATGCCCTCAAGGCGGGCGGTCACGTAGCTGATGATGGGCGTGTAGATGAGGGCGTAGACCACCAGCACCGCCATCACGCCGCGGTGCCACCCGATGAGCATGCCGCAGACGGTGAGATAGAGGAGGACGCTCGTGGCGTACATCAGGCCGACGATGGGGAAGGGGATATTGCCGCGTCCCTTGGGCGGGGCGAGCACCTCCGTGGCCCCCTGCCCGCGGAACTTGCGCAGGGCGCGCAGGCCGCTGAATACCGAACTGAAACCGATGACCGCGATGGCCAGCGAGATGCCGAGGCCGAAGCTGAAGTAGAAATCGAGCGTGTTCTTGAAGATCGTCTCGACCGTGCTGTCGCCGGGCGCCCAGGAGACGAGGACGTGGTGCCGGTAGAGGAGGGGGTTCAGGACCCAGGTGATCATGAGCCCCGAGAAGGCGCCGACGACGGCCCAGAAAGGCATGACCATGCCGACCATGAGCGCGCCGAGGTCGAACGAGAGCCCCGTGGCGACGGCGGGGAGAAAGGCCTGGGTCTTGCCCGTCCAGTCGGCGAACGGGATGGGAAACATCGAGATCGAGGTGTGAAGCAGGGCGGAGCTGAGCGTGGGCAGGCCCATGTAGAGCAGGCCAAAGAGCAGGCCGATCGCGCCGCCGATGGAGAATATCCGCCACCTCCAGGACTTGCCGGAATCGCGCTCATCGAGGTCCTCCGCGAGGGCGGTGATGCCCTGGGCGCTGACGGGCGCCATCGGGAAGGGAAGTTTCTCGATGTCCGAGGCGAGGCGGAAAAGCCCGAAACTCAGGATCGAGTTATCGAGGCGCGAGATGATCTCCTTGAAGACAACGAGGCCGATGACGGGCAGCCACGCCGCCTGGAAGAAGTTGCGCTCAGCGAGCACGTGCGGGTCGTGCGGGGCGAACCACGACGGAATCATCTCGGCCATGCCCTGGCCGACCACCGCGTCGCTCTGGATAAGAAACTGGCTGTAGAGGAGGCCTTCGAACGGGGAGGCCATCACCGCGCCCGCCATATAGAAGAGCGTGAAGATCTGGGCCTTGCGGAGGTCCTGGTGCGCGCGCTTGGCGACCTCCATGAAGAGGATGACGGTCACCCACTTGGCGGCCGGGCCGACCCCGAGGCCGGCGAGGAGGTGCATGTAGATCGAGCCCGGCACCATGAGGATTCCGATGAACACCGCCCCGACGACGGAGGCCCAGGAGAAGCCTTCTTCGAAGGTCCCCGGCGGCGTCATGATCTGACGGTAACTTTCGAGTTCCTTGTCGATCTTTTGCGTCATCTCAGTGAGCGGTGAGCGGTGAGCGGTGAGCGGCGCCGAGGGGGTTCGGGAGCGAGGCGTGGAGGGTGTCGGCTTCGGCGAGGTAGAGGTTGCGCGTCTCATCGGGCAGCGTCCGCCAGAGGAGGAACTGCAGGCGCATGTCGCCGAGGAAGACGCGGTAGGCGCGCTCCCATGCGGTCGGGGGGCCGGAGCGGCGGGTCAGTTCGACATGGATGCCGCACACCTCCTCGATATCGGAGGGGCGGGCGACCAGCGTGAAGTCCTGGCTGATGCCCTGGTCGAAGGGCTGGAGCCAGATCGTGGCGCGCAGGCCGGGCATCCCATGTTCCTCCTCGAGGAAGACGCGAACCTTGTCCACGGCGAAGCGGCCCACCGTGCGGTCGGCATGGGTGGCAAAGTGCTCGCGGATGAAGCAGAGGATCCCCCCGATATCGTGCTTCGAGATGGTGAAGGGAAACTCGAAGCGGCAGGTGTCGCCCTCGGGGTGGGGCGGGCGCCAGGTCCTGCGGGTGTCGGCGGTGGCCTTGCGCGCGGCCTGGAGGGCCGGGTAGATCGTGGAGACCATCACCGTGGCCATCACGAGGAAGATGGTGTAGATCGCCGTCGAGGAGGAATAGTTCATCTCCGGCGAGCGGAAGAGCCCGTAGGTGGCGAGCGCCTCGAGGATGCGGGTGACCACCTGGCTGAGGAGATAGCCCCCGAAGCCGCCGATGACGGCATAGACGCCGGCCTCGACGAAGAAGAGGGCGGCGATCGTCTTCGGGGCGAGGCCGAGCGCGGAGAAGGTGGTGATCTCCTTTTCCCGGTCGATCACCGAGCCGAGCATGGTCGAGAAGATGATCAACCCGCCGAGAAGCAGGGGAATGAGGACATCCGCGGCACCGGAGACCCCGTACTTCTTCCCGTAGGAGAAGAGGGTCGTCTCGCCGCCCTGGTTCAGGTAGGCGCCCGTCTCGTTGACGAGGGCGAGGTCGGTGGCGAGTTTTTCGAGGTCGGCGCCGGCGGAGGGGTAGATGTTCAGGCACTTCAGGGACATGCCGAGCGCGGCCTCCCATTGGGGGGGGACGAGGATGACATTCTCGGGGTTCACGGCATCGAGCGCCTGCGGTTCGAGTCGGGCGAGGGCATCCTCGAGGTCGCTCTGCGTGTCGCCGGCGGCCTCGGCGCCCCCGCCGGCGCTCCCCTTGCTGGCGAACCGCATGGCCTGCTGGGTGGCGATGAAGTTCACCGGCAGCACACGCGCCCCGTCAATGTCGCGCACGGTGGCAATCTTCACGGGATCGAAGGTGCCCAGGACCGCGAACGGGTAGCCGCGGAGGCGCACCGTGTCGCCGGCGCGCACCGAGAGTTGCGCGGCGACGGACGGGGAGAGGTAGATGCCCTTGCCGGCCGCGAAATCTTCCACCCGCCCGGAGAGGCAGTCGCGGAGGGCGGGGAGGAGTTCCAGTTCCCGCGCATCGAGGCTGAGGAGGGCGTTCGCCTGGGCCTGGGCGCCGCCGGGGGTCATGACGGGGATGGCCATGCGCAGGTTCGCGGAGTAGCCCTTGGTGCTCATGTCCAGGTCGATCTCCTCGGTCAGCCAGAAGCGCCCTCGGACATCGCCCCTCGGACCGACGAGGCGTTGGATCTCCGAGAGCACGTTGCGGTCGATCGACCGCCAGACCTTCCGGTGCACGAGGAGGCGCGTGCAGGGATCCGCCACCCCGACGGGGCGGCGGTTGACGCCATCCTCGGTCTGGACGGAAACGAACGAGAGGATGGTGAAGGTCAGTAGCAGCACCGTGGCGGTGGTGAGCACGGTCCGCGCGGGACGGCGGCGCATCGTCGAGATGGCGAGCGAGAGGGCGGCGCCCAGGTTGCCGACGGCGCCACGGCGCAGGGCGTGCGCCGCGGTGGCCAGGCCTTGCATCTTGTTCACCTCGTAAATGAACTTGTTCCCGATGATCCAGATCACGCCCCCGCTCATCACCATCACCACGAATGCGAGGATGATGATCATCGGCGTGGCCGCGAAGGCGAAGGCCGGGTGGACGAAGTAGAGGATGAGAAAGGTTGCGGCAAAGACGAGGGCGAAGGCCGCGATCTTGCGGTAGACGTTGTAGGTCGCCAGCAGGAGGCTCTGGATCCCGAGCGAGAACGGGATGGCGAGGACGAGAAGGAAGGTGACGGCCACGACCATGTCGTTCGTCGTGGCGATCACGGGGTGGTAGACGCGGCGTTCGAGCGCCGTGGCTAACCCGGACCAGAGCTCGGCATCGGCGTGTCGGAGGCTCGCGGCCGCGACGCGGGCCTGCTCGATCGATCGGGTGGCGCGGGCGTGGAGGCTTTCCAGGGCGTTCAGGATGATATTGCGCTGGCGGAGGCGGTTGAGGCGCGTCTCGTCGAGGTGGACGAAGTCCGGGGCCGCCTCGGAGCGCAGGTCGCGCGTGGGGGGGCGGGGGCCGGGGGGCTGGCCGTTGCCGGGCTCGTAGCCGATGCCCTTGGTCGCGCCCGGGGGGCAGTTGATGAGCAGGGCCACGTTCTCGCGGTTGAGTTGGTCCTGGTAGAGGACCTTGATGCCCAGGGGTTTCTCAACGTGGAAGGTGCCGACCCCGCAGAACGGGTCGTAGCGGAGGTGAAAACGCTTGTAGACGGAGTCCGTGAGACCGTTCAGCAGGCCGAACGCGGAGGGGCGAAAGCCCTCTCCGAAAGGAAGCGTCCGCCCGATGAGGCGCCCGTACTGGCTGTGAAACATCGGCAGGATCACGTACCCATCGCTCTGGGTGCGGGTGTTGTAGAACCCCGCCTTCTCCCACCCGGCGCTCACGGAGCCGTTGCCTCCCTTGGGGTTGGCCACGGTGATGCTCTCGATCAGGCCGTCCGCATCGAACTTGGCCGCCTCGATCAGGCCGCGGGGGGCGAGTGACGGATGGACGCCCATCCAGGGGAAGCAGCCGTTGGAGTCGGTCCACGTGTAGTAGTCCTTTGGCTGGGCTATGTTCTCGCTGGAAAACGCCCCGACCACGACCTGGCTCTGCAACAGACGGAGGTCGTTGCCAATGATGTGGACCAGGACGCGGGGCTCCGGACGGTTGGGGGCGTTCTGGCCGAAGGTGTACCCCTTCACCATGTGACCCTCGGGAGTGGCGGTGCGCGCGTCCCACTGGTAGTCGTCGAGGAAGATCGAGCGGTGGCCGACGGTGGCGAGGCGGTTGGGCACCGAGGCCCACGCCTCGTTGGCGAGAAGGTCGAGCACCTGCAGCGATTCGGCGGCCTGCTGGCGGATGCCTTCAAGCCCCGCGGCATCGACGGTGGGACGGGGCATGTAGGCCTGCGGGGCGCGATCGAGCGCCGTGGCAAGGATCATGCAGGGGATCTCGAAGGCCGAGGCGAGGTCGCTTTCCTCGACGGTCGTCCAGCTCCACCAGTTGCGCTCCTGTTTTTCGGTGGGCCAGATCACCCCGGAGGATCGGCCGGAATTGGCCAGGGCCTTCGTCGCCGCCGCGGTGAGATCCGAAAAAAGCTTTTCGTAGTTGTGCGTCTGGGGAGGCACGGGGAGCCATCGGAGGTTTCCCCCGGTGAAACGGAGGGAGGCGTGCATCACGGGATGGTTGCCGCCCAGGCGCCCCGTCAGTGCGAGGGCGTCGTCCAGGGAGGTCTCCACCTCGTCGAGTTCGCCCAAACGCGTGCCGAGGCGATCCAGCACCTCGCGGCGGACCTGCTCGAAGCCTGCACGCGAGGATTCCGGAGGCAGGCGGCGGTCGCGCACGGCCTCGCGGGCAACCAGGAACTCCTGCCGCCGCGCGAGCTGGGAGGCGATTTCTCGATCGATGGACGGATCGGCGGGACGTCCCGCCTTGCGGTGGCGTTCCTGTTCGAGCCGCAGGTTGATGAGGGCGAGCTGGCAGTCCCCGTGGCGGCTCCTCGCCGCGTCGCGGAGCATTTCAAAACCCCTCTCCGAGAACCGTCCCCCGCCGTGGAATGGGTCGGGGACCTTCAGCAGGTCGGTCAACTGGCGCAAGGTTTCCCGCTCCTCGGCCACGAACCGCTTCCGCACGGGCAGGGGGTCCTTGATGAGCACCGGGAAGCTGCGGCGGAACGCGGCGTAGAACTGCCTTCCGCCCTCGAGGAAGTTGGCGTGGTTGTCGAAGAACGCGATGAGGACCGAGCGTCGCGGGGGCGCCGCCGCGTAGCGCCGCGCGATCTCGAGCAGCGCCGCGCAATTGGCGGCGGCCCCGGGGGAGGGGGCCTGCCACGGGACGATCCCCTCGCTGTCGTAGGGCGCCGAGAGGATCATGTACTCGCCTTTTCCTTCGCGGAATGCCGGGGCGGTCCCGGGAATCCAGAGGAAAAGGTTGCGCCCCGTGCGCTTCACCCATTCGACGCGCGACACCACGCGGCCGCGCGGTGCCGCGAGGAGTCCTTCGCGTTGCGCGGTTTCGAGAGGCAGGTAGAATCGCGGGAGATCCACGCTGGCATAGCTGCGCTTGTCCTGGAGGCAGGAGCGCTCGTCGGACTCCTCGCCGAGGAAGACGATGGCGCGCGCGCCGAGCCGGAACGCCCGCTCGAGGGCGCCCCTCGATCCGAAACGGGCGATCGCCACGGCCCCCCGCAGGTCCCGCCCGTCGATGTCCGCGTCGCCGCCACTGCCGATGTTCACGAGCGGCCCCTCGATGCCGCCCGCGGGGGTCACGCTGGCCTGTAGCCCGTTGGCGGCCAGAGGTTGAAGGGGGAGCTTCTTCCCCGCGAACTCGATGAAACACTCGCGCGAATCCTGTTGTGGGAAGCTGAAGCGCTGGACGAACACCTCGCCCTTCGCCTGGCGGAGCTCGCGCTCGAGGAAGTTTCCAGCGGCGATGCCTTCGGGGGTGCCGGCGAGGCGGTGTGGGGCGCGGGTGAGCGCCGAGACGGTCGCGGCAAAGCGGGGCGCGTCGAGCGGTTCCCCCGCAGGAGCCCCGGCGCGGGCGCAGGGCGCCGCCGCGAGGACCAGGACAAGGAGCAGGTGGCGGTTCATGCGACTCCCCCGATTGTGCCGAGCTGGATATTCACCTCGCCACGGTCCTGGATCTTCTCGATCTCCCCGTCGCGGATCCAGAAGATGCGATCGGACTTGTCCAGCATCCGGTAATCGTGCGTGGCGCAGATGATGGTGACGCCGTCCTCCTTGTTCAGGCGGATGAGGATGTCGATGATCTGCTGCCCGGTGGCGAGATCGAGGTTCGCGGTCAGCTCGTCGCAGAGCAGGATGCGGGGCTCGTTGGCCAGGGCGCGCGCGATGGCCACGCGCTGCTGCTGCCCGCCCGAGAGTTCCTTCGGGAGATGAAACCACTGGTCCTTGATGCCGACGCGGTCGAGGAGGCGCATGCCGCGTCTCCGCGCGTCGTCGGCGATCACCCCGGCGAAGAGCATGGAGGTCATCACGTTCTCCAGGGCCGTCATCGCCTGCACGAGGTTGTAGGACTGGAAGATGTAGCCGATTTTCTTGCAGCGGATGTAGGCCAGCTCGTCGTTGCTGAGCTGCGCCACATCCACCTCGTCGATCAGCACGCGCCCGGAGGTCGGGGTGGAGAGCGCGCCCACGATGTTGAAGAAGGTCGACTTGCCGCTTCCGGAAGGACCCATGATGGAGATGAACTCGCCGCGGCGGATCTCGCAGGTGATCCCGCGGAGCGCCCGGGTGACCACCTCGCCCTTGCGGTACTCCTTGCAGACGTCCCGAGTGCGGACGATGACGCCGTCGGGGCGGCGCGCGGGGGAAGCGGGGGCGGGGGCGTTCATCGGGGTCAGTCAACGCGCATGGCTTCCATGGGCGCCATGCGGGAGGCGATGCCGGCGGGATAGATGGCCGCGATCGCGGCGAGCAGCACGCTGCAGGCGAGGCAGATCCCGGCCCCGGTCAGCGTGTCGGCGACCGGGAAATGGGCCAGCACGCGGCCGCCGGAATCGAGGAGTTGCCGCCCGAGCGCGATGATTGCGCCGATGACCATGCCGAGGCCGCCGCCGGCCACGCCCATGGCGGCGGACTCGATCACGAAGAGGAAGGCGATGGTCTGGTTCCTCGCGCCGAGGCACTTCATCGTGGCGATCTCCTTGAAGCGCTCGAGCACGCTCATGAGCATCGCGTTGGTGATCCCGACGATGCAGACGAGCAGGGAGACGGCGATCAGCCAGAGTGTCTTCTCGTTAAAACGGTCCGAATCGCCGTAGCGGTTCACGAGCCGCTCGCGTGCTTCCAGGAGTTCCACCCGCGCCCGGTATTCCGTGGCGACATGGAGGAAACGCGCCGCGTCGAACGCCGCCCCGTCGAGGCGGGCGATCTCTCGTTCCAACCAATCTCGCCGCGAGGCGGACCGTGCGCACTCCTCCAGCGCCTCGAGCGGGTTGAGGCTTTGCTGGTACTGGAGATACCACGCCGCGCGGAGGCGTGGGGCCTTGAGGAAGCCGACGGCCCAGGCCAGATCCTCCTCGCGGCGCCAGCCTTCCGTGATCCGGAGGGCTTCCTCGCGCGCGATCTCGAGACCCGCCCCTTGAAGTCCTTGGAAAAAAACATCCGTGCGGCCCGACCGGACCGCTTCCCCCAGCGCGGCGCGCGGCCCGTCCCTGCCGTGGAGTGCCGCGACGGCTTCGGTGGATTTTCGGGAACCCGCTTCCGCCCGCGCGAGGCGCTCGCGGAAACCCGGCCAATCCCGCCCCAACGCCTCGAGACCCGCCATGCCGCCGGGCACATCGAGGGATTTCATATGCCCCAATCGATCGAGGAAGATGCGGCGGTCGTTCTCGCGTTGCAGGAGGTCGAGGACCTCGAAGGCCGTCGCTTCCCCCGCAAGCAGGGATTTTCTGCCGCTTGGCAGGTTGTCGAAGAAGCGGGCAAAGGCGTCCACCCGGCGGCAGTCCTCGACGAACTTTTCCGCTTCCGCGCGCGAAAAACCGGTCCGTCGTTCGAGGTTGCGGAAATCGGGCGTGTCGGGACGGAGGGTTGCCCACGCGCGCACGAGTTTCTCGGACGTCTCGACCACGCTCGCCTGACGAAGGAAGCGGCTGTAGGCGGTGGAGCGTCCGGCGTCGGCGCTCACGGCGTCCCTCACCGCGCGGCCGAAGTAGCCGTCGAAGAGGATTTGTGCGAGAAACGCGATGGCCAGCACGATGATCCCCACCGTCACGGCCGAGCGCAGGAGACGGTGCGAAAGGCTGTCCATGCAGATGGAGAGCATCCGACGCAGGGAAAGATGGGCTTGTTCGCGAACTTCGAGCATCAGATGAAGAAGTTAACGACCGGGGGGATGATGTTTTGCGTGAGGTAGGAGATGATCCCGACGACGAGCCAGATCCCGCTCATCACGACCGAGCCCGCGATGACCCCAAAAAAGAACGGTTTTGATCGCGCGAAGACGCGTCCCCCGCCGATGCGGAGCAGGGCCACCTTGATGAGCCAGCCGAGCAGGAAGGCAAAGTAGAGGCGGGAAAGGATCCAACTCCCGAGCAGCAGCAGCGGCAGGGGATGGAAGGGCCAGCCCGAGAAGCGCAGGCGGAGGAGGGCGCAGCCTCCCACGACGACCACCCCGAGCGAGAAGAACTTCCAGTACTGCTTTTCCGGTCGTGCGCGGAGCAGGCGCGGCAGCCCAACCACCGCCTGGTCCCCTCTGCTCGTCGAATCGGCGCGGAGGCGCCCGATCTCTCCGCCGAGCATCGCGATCCCGCCCACCTTTTCGGCATTGAAGAACCCGTTGAGGAAGCGGCTTTCCTGTCGTGCACCGAAGCTATAGTTGTTCCAGAGGATGAAGAAGACGCCCGCTGCGAGGCCGAGGGCGAGGCCGGCCACGAGGAGTCCGTTGAGGCGGCGGGGTAGCCGTTCGCTTTCCGCCTCCTCCAGTTTCCGTCGGGCGGTTTCCTGGGCGGCGATGCTGTTGTCCTGTTCCGCGACGCAGGCGAAGTTGAGCGAACTCATCACCACCAGGCCCTGCGGGCCGAAGACGGCGGGACCGAGGATTTTCAAGGGGATCGTTGCCACGGTGCCCGTGAAGCCGGGTAGGAACGGGATGCCGATCTCCGCCGTGATGCGGGCCGAGAGCAGGAAGCCCAGGGCGAGGCCGGCCACGAGCAGCGCGGCCAGGGGCCAGTCGAGTCCCGCCCGCACAAAAAGCGACCCCGCGAGAAGGCAGGCTGCGACGAACACGCGGCAGGCGATCACGGCCCCTCGCAGGCCGGGGTCGGTGGCCGGGGCGAACCGCACGGCGTTGCGGAGGATGGCCCAGTACTCACGGCGACCGATGTAAAGGATCATGGCACCCATGGCGAGGGACATGCCGTTCTGCATCGGCGCGAGTTGGAGGGGTTCGCCCGTGGCGAGGAACCAGCTGCCTGTGCCGAGGACGAACAGGATCCACCCCAGCCAGCCGGTCAGGGAGACCTCCGTGGGCAGCAGCACCGCGATGCTGACCATGAAGGGGAAGGCGAAGCCGCGCAGCAGGGAGTAGCCCTCCGACCCGCAATACTTGGCCAGGAAGGGAAACTCCTTGAGGAGGTGGATCTGCGAAAAGCTCAGGGGGATTTCAATCATCCCCGGGAACCAGAGCCGCAGGCCGTTCACGAGGAGCACGAAGGAGATCAGCCCAAAGCCCGTCCAGAAGATTCGGTCGCGTAGCAGCGGGGAAAAGGCGCGGCCCCTCTCTGTGGCCAGCAGGCTGCCGAGGAAATCCGCGAGGGGGTAGGTGAGGAGTTCGTGGCGCGACCACTGGCGATGCACGATGCGGACCAGCGACGAGGCCATCGCCACGAGCGCGATCGCGAGCGGGATGCCAAACGCGAGGGGAGAGACCCACGCGCGCCAAGGGATCGAGGAGGGCGGCACCCGCGACATGCCGTCCCCGAGGCCGAAGTAATAGGCACGGGAGGCTTCCGGGGGAAGATAGAGAGCGGGGTTCAGGTTTTGAAGCACCTGCAGGCGCTTCATCTCGGTCGTTTCTTTCGGGGGGGCCATCGCGTTTCCGGCGGCGTGGAGGATCGGCCCGAGGGTGTTCCATACCACGAGGCCCGCGAAGATCCAGAGCGCGAGCACGGCGAGCAGGTGCCGACGGTCGAGGGCGAAGGAGGGGAGGAATCGACGCAGGGCCGGGTTCAGCAGGGCGACCAGGAGGAAAAAGAGGAAAAGCGTTCCGGGGACCAGGGCGTTCCCGACCAACTGTGAGGGGGTGGCCTGGCGGTAGACGACCGTTTCAAACCATGGAATGAGGAAGGTAAGGAACCCGGCGCCTCCAAAACCGAGCCCGAGGGCAACGAGCCACGGGGCAAGGCGTCCCCGCGCTGCAGGCAGGGGTGGGATGGGAGAGTCGAGGGGCGGGCTCACAATGTGGAGAATCCACCGAGTATCCCCAAAAGGGTTGCTTTCGGCAAGCAGAGCTTGGCCGCAGAAATCGCGTTGAGAAGCGCCGCCGCTCCGGGAACAATCCACCCGTGCCGCCCCGCATCCCTCTCGCCGCCTTTCGCGCCGTGCTCGCCCTCGCGCTGGCCGTCGCCCTCGCCGGCTGCGGGAACGATCCGAACCCCGCGCCCCTCCACACCACACGGCCCGACGGGTCTCCCTGGAAGGTTTCTTACCGCGCCCTTGGCGACGACCCGCGCACCCTCGACCCGCAGGTGAGCTACGACACGCTCGGCCACGCGATCATCTCTCTCCTCTACGACACCCCGCTCGAGTACCACCCGTTCCGCACCGATCCCTACGAGCTCCAGCCCTGCCTGCTCGAGTCGTTGCCCGAGCGCGGACGCGACCCGCAAGGGAGGATGACCTACACCCTCCGCCTCCGGCGCGGACTGAAGTTCACGGACGATCCCTGCTTCGCCGCGACGGCGGGGAAGGGGAGGGAGGTGCTCGCCGGCGACCTGGCCTACGCCTTCCAGCGCATTGCCGACCCCGCGGTGGAGTGCCCGATCCTCTCGGTCCTTCAGGAACCACTTCCCGGTCTCGGTGAGGCGTACGCCGCGGCGAAGAAGGCCGGCGCGTTCGATTACGCGCGCCCCATCCCCGGCATCGAGGTGGTGGATCCCCACACGCTTCGCCTCCACCTTGCGAAGCCCTGCCCGCAGATTCTCTTCTGGCTCGCGATGCCGTTCACCGCGCCGGTTCCCCGCGAGGCGGTGGAGTACTACGACGGCAAGCCCCACGGGGGCGTCGTCCGCGAGCAGTTCCGCTTCCACCCCGTGGGCACGGGGGCCTTCCGCCTGGCCGAGTGGCGCCGCAGCCGTCTCCTCCGCATGGAGCGGCACCCCGGCTACGAGGCCACCCGCTTTCCCGACGGGGGGTGGGCGATGGGGGAGGAGGCGCGCTTCCGCCCGCTCGCGGGGAAGCCGCTGCCGCTCGTGGACGAGATCCAGTTCTCCATCATCCGGGAGAGCATCCCGCGATGGCTGCTCTTCCGCCAGGGCTGGCTCGACAGCTCGGGGATCTCGAAGGATGTCTTCAGCACCGTGCTCAACTCCGCGCGCGACCTCACCCCCGCCTACCGCGCGCGCGGCGTCCACCTCAACCGCGACGCCAACCCCTCGACCTTCTACCTCATCTTCAACATGACCGACCCGGTCCTCGGCAAGAACCGAAAGCTCCGCCAGGCGATCGCCTGCGCCTACGACCACGAACTCGCCAACGAGATCTTCTTCAACGGGATCTTCCTCAAGGCTGAGCAGATCGTTTCCCCCGGGGTCTTTGGTTACCAGGCGGGCCTAAAGAACCCCTGGCTCGCCCACGATCTTCCGCGTGCGCGTCAGCTTCTCGCCGAGGCGGGTTATCCTGGAGGCTGCGACCCGGCGACCGGTCGCCCCCTGGAACTGACCCTCGACACCACCGTGGACGATCCCGAGAGCCGGCAGATGGCCGAGTTCGAGAAGGGGCAGATCGAGCAACTGGGCCTGCGCGTGAAGGTGATCGAGAACCTTTGGGCCCGTCAACAGGACAAGGTGGACGGGGGCCACTTCCAGATCGTCACGGGTGGCTGGCAGGCAGACTATCCCGATCCCGAGAACTTCTTCATGCTCTTCGCCAGCCGTAACGCACCGCCCCGCGGCAGCAACCACCCTCGCTACGCGAACCCCGAGTTCGACCGCCTCTTCGACCTCATGAGCGCGATGGACAACACCCCCGAGCGGCAGAAACTCGTCCAGCGCCTCACCGAGATCCTCAACGAGGATTGCCCCATCGTGCTCCTCGCGCACCCGGTCACCTATTCCCTCAACCAGCCTTGGTCCCCGCGCGTGACCTCGAACCCGCTCGTCGCCAACGCGGCCAAGTACGTCTCCGTGGACCTTCCCCTGCGCGAGCGCCTGCGCCGCGAGTGGAACCGCGCGCCGACCTGGCCGGCGTGGGCGGCGGGAATCGGGCTTGCCCTCCTGGCAGCCGTGGCCTTCTGGTGGAACTCGAAACACGATGCGTGACTACCTCCTGCGCCGCCTGCTCTCGGTGATCCCGATCCTGCTCGGGGTGATGCTCCTCACCTTCGCGCTCTTCTTCGTTATCCAGACGCCGCGCGCGATGGCGCTCCGCATCCTGGGGCCGAAGGCGCCGCCTGAGGCGGTGGCGAACTGGCTCCACAATCGCGGCTACGACAAGCCCCGCTTCGTGAACCTCCGCGCCGGCGAGGCGTGGTGGGATTCGCAGTTCGCGGGCCACCTGCGCGCGCTCGCCCTCTTCGACCTCGGGCGGTCCGACGCCACGGGGGACCCGGTCTCCACGATGTTCAAGCGCGGGATGGTGCCGTCGCTCCTCATCACGCTGCCGGCGTTCGCGGTGGGCCTCTGCCTCGCGGTGAGCGCGGCGCTCCTCCTCGTGATGGTGCGGGAATCGGCGCTCGACCTCGCGGGCGCGCTCGCCTGCGTGATGATGATGAGCATCCCGGTGATGGCCTACGTGATCCTCGGGCAATGGCTCATGGCGGTGAAGCTGCCGTGGTTCCCGGCGTTTGGCTTCGACCTCGCGGGGCTCGGCACGGCGCGCTACCTCGTCCTGCCGGTGGCGCTCGCGGTCCTCGCGGGGCTGGGATCGGACGTGCGGCTCTACCGCGCGGTCTTCCTCGAGGAGATCCGCCAGGACTACGTGCGCACGGCGCAGGCCAAGGGGGCCTCCGCCCGCCGCGTCCTCTTCGTCCACGTCCTCAAGAACGGGATGATCTCGCTGGTGACGATGGTGGTGGCCTCGCTGCCGTTCCTGATCATGGGCTCGCTCGTGCTGGAGAGCTTCTTCGGGATCCCCGGTCTGGGGAACCTGATGATGAACGCGATCCGGACCTCCGACTTTGCCGTCGTGCGCGCCTCCGTCTGGCTCGGCTCGCTCCTCTACTTAGGGGGCCTCCTCCTCACCGACCTCGCCTACGCCCTCGTGGACCCGCGGGTGCGGTTCCAGTAACTGCCTACGAAGTCCGAGGCGGAGCTTGCCGTGATCTGGTCACGGACCTTCCGTTCAACTGGTCAGTTTACTGATGGCATCCATGCAGCGGCTGAGGACCGGGCGCACCGTCTCGGTTCTTGGGGACCAAACGATAGAAATCTGGCGGTCTAACAAACGGAAGGCAGGCGGCTTCAGCACCGTGAACCCCGCGTCCTTCATTTCGGAGGAGGCCGCTTCCGGGAGGACACCGCACAAGTGCGCGGTCCTCATCGCCTCGGCCACGAGCGAAAACGATGGGCAGACCAGCTTTACCGTGAGGCGCACGCTTTGGGATTCGGCCCAGTCTGCAATCTTCTCCTGAAACGCCCCCTCTCCTTCGAGACCGACCAAGGGTTCACTGAGCAGCTTCTTCCAGTCAGCCGCCTTCTCGGAAACGGGAGCCAGTCTCTTCGGGATAAAAAGCGCGAACCCCATGCGCACGAACGGCCTCTTGCGAAGAGAAGTCCCCACGGCATCCTGGCGCACCAATCCGAGATCGAGTTCCCCATCCCTCAATCGCCGGGTCACCTCGGCACTTCGAAGGTTGAGGAGGCGAAAGTCCACGCCCGGGACCTCTTCCGTGAGGCGCTTCCAGTTTGGCAAAAGTGTGGGCATGCAGATGTGTTGGTGTTGTTACGTGGCCTGTCGACGCAGTTTATCCAGGTGAGCGAGGACCCATGCCCGGCGGCGGGGGCAGGAGATCTTTCGCGCCATCGTGCGCATGTCGCCCCAGCGGAAGCTCCGGGGGAACTCCAGTTCCGGCCATGCACGGAATGTGCCGGGGCGCGAAGCGCCGAAATAGAGCAGGTCCAGCAACGCCTTCTCGGGAGTCGCCATGAGGATTCCGCCTTCGCCCCAGGGTTGGTAGCCGAAGAAGAATCTCGGGCTCGCGTGATGGAACGCGTACGTCCCGAGGGGCGTAGCCACCCGGCGGGAACGCCCGAGGGTTATCGCCTCCATGTGACCGGGCACCTGGGCGATTAGGCCGTGGCGGTGAAGGGCGGTGCGGAGGGAGACGTAGGCGGGGTGAGGCGCCGCGAGGATCGCGACCGCATCGAGCGGGGCCGCCCGTTCGGGCAAGAACCAGCGCCCCCTGCCCAGCGTGCCGATCAGGCCGTGGCCCGCCAGACGGCGGACGATCTGGCTCGCGTGCGCGGGGGACGTGCCGAGTTTTGCCCCGAGGTCGCGCGTCTCGAAGAACGCGGTCCCGAGGGCCCGGGCACCGGTGAGTGCGGCGACGAGGGTCATGACGGCTCCTTTCCGCCCAGGGCGCGCAGCACCGCCGCCCGCAGATCGTTCCATGCCCGGGGAGCACTCCAGAACTCCTGCCATTCGGGATCGAGGAAGGGGACCACCTGTCCCATGAACTGCTCATGGGAGATCGTCCTGGCCACGGCGACCGCCTGCCGCGCTTCTTCCCGAGCGGCTTTGACATCGGGCACCCGGGCGCCCTGGTCCAGGAGGAGTTTGAGATCGAAGAGGTCGCGCGCCTGGGGTTCGCGTCGCCCGGCCATGGCGGACATTTTCTGGCGGAAGGCGTCCTGCAGCCCGTAGTGGGGCGCGAGGATCGATCCGAGACGATGCACTCGGAGCACCGTGGGATCCACCGCCTCCAGAACCGCCTCTCCGTCGTGTCCTCGCCGCGAGAACTCGATCCGTGTGGGGATTTCCTCCCCTCTCCCCACGAGCCGTACTTTCCATCGCTGAGTGGTGGTGGTCTGCTTGGCCTCGGTGACGGCCCCCAGCGAGAGACCCTCCGCACGCAGGGACTGGAGCAGGGGAGGTGAGGCGAGAACGTGGTTTACCTGGCGTTGCAGTGTGACGGGGGACACGGTCCAGGCATCGAGATCGAGGTCTTCCGAAAATCGGATGCTCCGGAAAAAGAAGCGGAGATTGCAACCGCCCTTGACCGCGAAGAGGCGCTTCTCCACCCGCCGTCCGAGGAGGTCGAGAAAGCCCAGATGAAAGCGCTCGATGGCCCGACGGGGCGAAGGGGGGGTGTTTTCCATGAGATAGAAATAACACGAAGTTGACGCTAATGTCAACTGCGTGCATTCACTAAACTTGTGATGGGCGCGCGTAACGATCATTACGATGTCGGTTTCTTCGAGAGCCGCCCACGCGGCTGCAGCCTGTCCCGATTCATGGATTGGGATGTCCTGGCCGTCGGCCCGGCGGCTGGTTTACGATGGAAAATCGGCGGGCCGCCGATTTTGACATGCGAGCCGCATGTGCTCCCCTGCGGATTCTTTTCGGTTGAAAGGGCGGGGGGGGGCGAGCAGCATGGGGGGATCGTGAAGCGCAAAAAATCTCCCCGTCGGGGCCGCATCGCCGCGTCGCCCATTCTCACCGAGAAGACCCAGCAGGTCTTCACCCGCCTCAGCCGGGTGCTGGGGTACCCGTTTCTTTCCTACTGGACCTCGACGGGCGGCTCGATCTGCCAGAACGACGTGATGGCGATGGCCCAGCTCCTCCGCGGGCAGAAGCCGGGCAAGCGGCTCGGGCTCTTTATCAAGTCCGAGGGGGGCAACCCCGAGGCGGCGCTCCGCCTCGTCCACCTCATGAGGAACTATTTCGATCGGCTCGTGCTCTTCGCGCCGTTCGAGTGCGCCTCGGCGGCGACCATGGTCGCGCTCGGCGCCGACGAGATCCACATGGGCTCCACCTCCTTCCTCACGGCGGTGGACACTTCCCTCAAGCACGATCTCTCGCCGGTGGACCCCCGCAGCAACCAGGTCTCCGTCAGCCACGACGAGGTGATGCGCATCCTGCGGCTCTGGAAGGAGCAACGCATCAAGCAGAACCCGTACCCCGAGGTTTACAAGTACCTCCACCCGCTCGTGATCGGGTCGCTCGACCGATCGAGCTCGCTCTCGATCCGCATCTGCGAGGAACTCCTCGGCTACCACATGCGCGATGGCGGGCGGGCCCGCCGCATCAGCAAGGATCTCAACTCCGCCTATCCCTCGCACTCCTACCCGATCACCATCCGCGAGGCGCGGCGCCTGGGCCTGAACGTCCGCGCCCTCGAGCCGGAGGTGGAACCGCTGCTCCACGAGCTCAACGATCTCTACTCCACGATGTCCCAGCCGATCGTGAGGGATTACGACGAGTCGAACAGCCACAACAACGAGATCTGCAACATCGTGGAGCGTCCCGGCGCCCAGGCCTACTACCAGGTGGACAAGGACTGGCACCACACCAAGGACGAGCGCCGCTGGCAGGCCCTCCACGACAAGTCCGCGTGGCATATCGTCGAGCGCAT
>CAZZBZ010000060.1:11582-20239 GCA_964653025.1 uncultured Verrucomicrobiota bacterium | reverse complement strand
GCAGGACGGCGGCGGGGAGACGGCCTTTGGCCTGACCACCGAGATTACCGGCGGGGCGGAAAGGTACTTGTCCGCGACGGCGCGAATGTCGTCGGGGGTGATCTTCTCCATGGCGGCGTCGAGTTGGTCGGCGTGATCGTGACCGAGGCCGTAGAGCTCATCGAGCGCGCTGGAGAGCGCGTGCTCGCCCGGATCCTGGCGCCCCAGTCGCTTCTCTCCGAGCAGGCCGGCCCGCGCGCGGTCAAGTTCCGCGGCGTCCACGCCCTCCCGACGAAGGCGTGCGACCTCTGCAAGCATCTCGCGCTCGGCGTCGGCCGCCTTCGCAGGGTCGGTGCCGATGTAGAACCAGACAAAACCGCGCTCCAGGCCAAGCATGTCCGCAGCGCCTACATAGTAGCAGAGGGCCAACTCATCGCGCAGGCGAACGAAGAGACGCGAGCCCATCCCGGAAAGGGTCGCAATCATGAGTTCCAGGGCTGGGCGATCCGGGCTGCGGAGGTCGATTCCCGGGAAGGCGGCCACGACCACGGCCTGCTCCTTGTCGTGTTCCTCCTCGACCCGATCGGGCCTCCCGAATGACGGCTCGGCGGTAACCGAGGAAGGGACCGCTCCCCCGCTCATCGTCCCAAAGTGCTTACGGACGAGACGGCGAACCTCGGCGGGGTTTGCGTCGCCGAAGACGGCGAGGGACATGTTGGACGGGGTCGCCACGCGCTTCCAGAACGCGAGGAGGTCCGCACGGGAAAGGGCAGCCACGGTCTGCTCCGTCCCCATCGGGGGAAAATGGTAGGGATGCGCGCCGAAGAGGCGAGAGCGCGCGTTCTGGAATGCGACGTGCATGGGCTTCTCGCGCTCGCGACGAATGTCGGCAAGTTGAATCTCCCGCTCCCTTTCAATGTTGGGGGAGGCGAAGGCGGCGTTTCGCGCCACGTCGGCAAGAAGGTCAATCGCGAGGGCGAGGTCGGGTTTCATCACCTCGATACAAAGCCCCATGCTGTTTCCGCCGCTGTAGGTGGAGATCGCGCCCCCGACCGACTCGATCTCGCGGGCGATGCGCTCGGCGGAGCGACGTTTCGTCCCCTTGAGCAGGAGACGGGAGACGAGGCTGCTCACCCCGTTATTGTGACCATCCTCAAAGAGAAGGCCCGACTTCATCACGAGGCGAAAGTCCACGAACGGCAGGCGGCGGTCCTCGCGAGAGAGCAGGACGAGGCCGTTTGGGAGCGCCTCGCGGCGGGTGACGGGCTCCACGCGGGCCGCCGAAACCGCCACCGCACGGTGGAGAGTTCCCTTCGGGTGGACGGCCACGCACGTAAAACGCTCCGGACGAAGGACCGCGGCGGCCACACGACGAATCTCGACGGGGGTCACTTCGCGCAGGCGCTCCAGGTAGCGGTCGAAGAACGACAGGTCGCCGGCGACAATCTCGCTCCGCGCCAACTCGGTGGCGACGCCATGCACCGTCTTGCGGGAACCGAGGTGTCCGCTGAGAACCTGTTTGAGCGCCTTGGAGAGCTCGGGGCGCGTGACCTGCTGACGGGCGAAGCGTTCCATCTCCCTGAGGATGGCGTCGCGTGCGGCGTCGGCCTTCTCGCGTTCGACAAGGGCGCTCGATCCGAGCAACCCGGTCCACGCCGGCAGGAAGGGCCAGGCATCCACCGAATGAACGAGGCGCTTCTTCTCGCGCAGGGCCTGGTAGAGGCGCGAGCTGCGGCCATGGCCCGCGATCATCGCGAGGATTTCGAGCGCGGGGGCGTCGGGGTGGCGGAAATCGAAGGCCTGCCAGGCGACATGGAGGCGCGTCTGCTCGGCGGCGGTGCGGCTCTCCTCCTCCGCCTCGCGCGGGGAAATCTGCGACGGTTCGTCGGGCAGGTGCTCGGAAGGCAGCGGGCGGCGCGCCCAGCCGCCGGCAAGTTCCTCCACGCGGGCGCGGACGCGCGCCGAATCGAGGTCGCCCGCCATCACGAGCAGGGCGTTGTTCGGCGTGTAACGCGCGCGATAGTACGCGAGCGCGTCGTCACGGGTAAGGGACTTGAAGACCTCCTCGTACCCGATCACAGGATGACGGGAGGGATGCACGGCATAGGCCCTCGCAAAAAGCAGTTCTGAGGCCTGGCTGTCCGGACTGTCGCGGTACATCGCCAGCTCGCGGAGGATGACATCCCTCTCCTTGGCAAACTCCTCCTGCGGGAGCGTGGAGTTCATCGCGGCGTCGAGGAGAACCTCCATGGCCTTGTCCGTACCCGAGTCGGTACCGGGACGTCCGCCATCGGATGGCCCGTCCACGTGATAGACGGTACGGTCCCAGCTGGTGTAGGCGTTGACCCCTCCGCCGCAGGCCTCGATCTCGCGGGCGATATCGCCGACGCCCCGCTTCGCGGTGCCCTTAAAGAGCATGTGTTCGAGAAAGTGGGAGAGCCCGGAGCCAAGCCAGCGATCCTCGTGCATGGAGCCGGTGTGAAACCAGACCTGCGCGGACATCACGGGCACGCGGCGGTCCTCGCAGAGGATGACAACCAGGCCGTTCGGCAAGGTGAAACGGGTGGCGCGGGCGGCAGGGTGGTCAGGATTGGCGCGGGTCATGGGGCGGGAGTGTCGCAACGGAAACCCTCCATGCCAAGCCCCGTAAGGACCCGCCCCTTCCTCACGCCTTCCAGAAGTGACCGAGACGGCGGGAGCGAGATCGGGCGCGGGGACGAACGGGACGAACCGGCTCGAACGGGCGACGGAAAGCCTCCTCGAAATCGAAACCTTCCTGGAAGCTTTCACGGCGATCGCCCGGCTCGAGGGCGACGACTCCGCGGCGGGCGAGGTTGAACACAACCTCCCCAATGTCGCGACAGTTGCGGACATTCCACGATTGCAGAAGAGTGAGCGTCATCGGCCCGTACTCCTCGAGGGCAAAGGAACGGACGGCATCGAGGAGGCCCGCGGCATCGAGACGGGCGATCCTGGCACCGGAGGCGGACTTGCGGCGGCCCTTGGCGGCGACGCGGAGGGCGTCCACCACGAGCTCGTAGGCTTCCCCTGCGAATCGGGCATCCTCGCCGAGGATGGCCTCAATCGCCTTGTCTTCCGATTTCTGATCCATGGTTTGTGGCGGATTGAACGGCTCCGTTCGTGGCGCTAGGAGGGGTCGGGCTACGCGACAATCGCACCGCGGCCCCGATTGTCAAGGCGAGGGCGAGGAGTGCGAGAATCCATTGTTCCTGGCGCGTGAGATGTCGCATATCGCGTTCCGAATGCGCTGCATCAAAGCGCGGCAGCGGCACGGAGCAAGGGAAATCGGGGGCCGCATGAGTTCCATGCAACAACTCAAGCACCAGATTCACCCGCGGACTGCCGAGGGCACGACGAAGCGTGCCCCTCCCTCAACCAACAGAAATGGAGGGGCACGCTTCGTCGTGCCCGTGCGAAGCTGAGTCGTTACGATGCCAGTGGAATATGAGGGCAAAGCGGTTGACGCGCCCGGGCATCACCTCCAAACTGGGAGACAGCGAAGTGAACGAGCCGAACAAGAAACTCCCCGCGGGAATCGCCAACGCCTACTGGTTCCAGGCCTTCAACGCGGTTTCCTGGCAAATCTGCACCGGAAGCCCGCTCATTCTTTTCGCCCACGAGTTGGGCGCCTCGGCCACCACGCTGGGGGTGCTTGCCGGCCTTCTCCCGATCCTCACGATCATGCAGATCCCGGCCTCCCGCTACGCGGCCGACTACGGATACAAACGCCTGATGCTCACGGGATGGACGTCGCGCGTGTGCGTATTGGCCCTCCTTTCCCTGCTTCCCCTCACGGTGGGCCTGCTACCCCGCGACGCGGTGGTGACCCTGCTCCTGGCGGTGATGTTCTTCTTCAACCTCCTGCGCGGGCTGGCGACCTGTGCATGGATGCCGTGGATCACCAGCGTGGTCCCGGAAAGCGTCCGTGGGCTGTACCTCAGCCGCGACCGCACCTTCATCAACTTCGCGAGCGTGATAACGCTCCTCATCTCGGGCGGACTCCTCGCCGGGCACGCGACGATGCCAGGCTTCGCGCTGGTGTTCTTCCTCAGCTTTGCGGGCGGCGCAACAAGCCTCACCTTCCTCAAGCGCATCCCCGAACCGCCCCCAACCGAACCACGGGAATCGCCTGCGGAAACCATGGACTGGCGCGAGATGCTCCGCGACGGGCCGTTCATGCGGCTGCTGGCCTTCGGCGTGATGGTGCATCTCAGCCTCGGTGCACACGGGACCTTCGTCCTGGTCTTCCTGCGCGAGGAGATCTCCATGGGGGATGGTTCGATCCTCTGGATCGGGGCCGCCGCGAACCTCCTCGGGATGCTCGCGCTCCGCATGCTCGGTCACCACACCGATCGCCTCGGAAGCCGCCCCTACCTCGGCCTCGTGTTGGCCTGGTGGATGGTGGCGATCCCGTCCTGGTTCCTGCTCGCCGCGGGGGCCTTCGAATCCCCCGCGAAGGTGGCCATCGGCCTGATGGTCGCGGGAGGCTTCATGGGGGCATGCTTCGACCTCGCCCTCACACGGCTGCTGATGAACACCGTGGCGGGTAAACCGGGCCAGGCCCGCT
The DNA here is from genome assembly GCA_964653025.1 of uncultured Verrucomicrobiota bacterium. Taxonomy (GTDB): domain Bacteria; phylum Verrucomicrobiota; class Verrucomicrobiia; order JABWAM01; family JABWAM01; genus JABWAM01. The sequence goes on along the minus strand of CAZZBZ010000060.1, from coordinate 15,672 downwards.
ACTTCGCCTTCTACGCAGTCGTCGTGAGCGCGTTCATCGGCATCCTTCCTGTCGCCTGGGGCATGGGCCTCGATGCGTTGCGGAACCTGCACCACCCGGCTTTCGGCATCGAGTGGAATCGCTATACGGTCCTGTTCGCCGTGGAAACCCTTTCCCTCTTCGGAATCCTCCTCATGCTTTTGCGAGTGCGCGAGGCGCGTAGCGAGTCCCCCTCCTACATGGTCCAGCAGATCTTCGTCGGCATGCCCTCGCGGGGGCTCACGTATCTCATGCAGATGTTTCGCTGAGCCGGCGCTGAGGCCCTGCGTTTCAACCCATCATCGTAACGGCAAGTGGCGGGCCCGCGCGTCGCGAGCCGTCGGCTCGTTCCCGGTCGAGGGCACGGCGGCCCTCCATGCGTATAAGACGCCACGAGCACTCGGCCCTCGCAAAACCCCTTTCCCGAGGCCATAGTCCCCACCCATTTCATGACCCTTCCGGCCCCGCTCTTCCTCGCCCTGCGCTACCTGCGGCCCCAGCGCACCTTTGTCTCGGTGATCACGGTGATCTCCGTAGTGGGCGTCACCCTCGGCGTGATGGTCCTCATCCTCGTCATCTCGGTGATGACGGGTTTCGACCGCGAGCTCCGCCTGAAGGTCCTCGGCCTCAACTCGCACCTCACCATCACCTCGTTCGGCCCGATGGAAGACTGGGAGAAGACGATGAAGGCGGTGGACGCCCGTCCGGGAGTCCGGGGGAGCGCCCCATTCATCGTCGGCCCCGTGCTCGCCAAACACCGCGGCCGTGTCTTCACCCCGTACCTCAAGGGCATCGACCCCGTGCGCGAGGGGCGGGTGAGCCAACTGTCGAAATACCTGGTGGAAGGAAAATTCGACCTGGGGGGCGAGCGAGTCATCGTCGGGCGCGAGATGGCCCGCCGCCAGGGGATCTTTCTGGGCGACCGTCTCACCATCTACTCACCACGCAGCTTGGAGACGAATCGCGTGGCCCAACTCCCCGCCCAGATGCTGGTCAGCGGAATTTTTGAAAGCGGGATGTTCGAGTACGATTACGGCTTCGTGTTCTGCTCCCTCGAAACGGCCCAGGACCTCTACGACCTCGGGGACAACGTCCACGGCCTCGCAGTGATGACGGCGGACCTCGAACAGGTGGAAGGGGTCCAGCGCGACCTCAACAAGATGCTGATGCCTCCGCTCCGGGCCAATACCTGGATGGAGTTGAATCGCCGTCTGTTTGCGGCGATCGCCGTCGAGAAAAACGTCATGTTCTTCATCCTCTTCTTCATCATCATCGTGGCCGCTTTCGGGATTATGAGCACGCTGATCACGGTGACCGTCCAGAAACACCGGGAAATCGGGATCTTGAAATCCCTGGGCGCCACCCCGATGGATATCCTCCAGATCTTTCTGGCACAGGGAATGGCCGTGGGAGTGATCGGAACTGGACTTGGGCTGGGCTTGGGATTGGCCCTTCTCCATTACAGGAATGAGTTTCTTGATTTCCTTCGAAAGACCACGGGGTTCGAACTCTTTCCTCGGGAAGTCTACCATTTTGACCAGCTCCCGGCGGCCACCAGCGTCCGTGATCTGGTCATGATCTGCGGAGGCGCCCTCTTAATTTGCAGTTTGGCGGGGTTGTTGCCTGCCTGGCGAGCCGCGACACTTCAGCCTTCGCGTGCGATGCGCGAGCTCTGAGCGCCAAAAAAGTTTCTTGCCTCGCCCAATCTGCTGAACGCGCAGCCGTCTGCTGCGGATCAACGTCTCAGCCTGATTGAACCCTGGGAGCGGATCCTCTCGTGAGAAAAATAAATCAAGAACTATATTTTTCAAATAAGCCGTTGACAAGCCGGGGTTCGGCCCTACAATCCCCGACCTTAGATGAACTATCGAACGCCAAAATACGTTTGTATCCTCCTGATGCTCAGCATCTTGGGAATGCAGGAGTGCTTTGGCTCGAGGACCAAGCGAAGCCTGGAGCAGACGCTCGATCAGGAGTCGGACCTCCTCGTGGCCATTCAGGAAGCCCCGGTCCACAAGAATATTGTGACCACGGTCTTCTGGATTGGGGAACGCGCCAAGCCGAAGTCGGGATGGTCCGACAACCACATGAGCGCCTGGGATCACCACTGGAAAGAGAACTACGGAGGCATGGACAGCCCCATCTACCGTAAGGGCTACTTCCCCGCCAAGTTCGCCCCCAAGCAGAATCCGTTCTACGTGGCCCTGCCCTTCAACGATATCAGCAACCCGGACTACCTGGAAATGTGTCCGATTCTCCAATACTTCAAGGTCAAGAAAAATTCCCAGATCAAGTCGGTCTGCAAAAACCGTTGGATCGAGATCAAGGAGGGGGACCGCGTTTGCTATGCCCAGTGGCAGGATGTGGGTCCGGTATTCACGGACGATTACAAGTACGTCTTCCGCGGCCAGCGCCCCCGCGCCCATGGCCAGAACATGGCAGGCATCGACGTCTCCCCCGCCATTCGGGACTACCTCGACTTCCCGGGGACCACCCGCACCGACTGGCGCTTCGTGGACGAGCAGGATGTTCCCGAGGGCCCGTGGCTGAAGGTCATCACCCGTCTCTGATTCTGGCGTACGGTACGGTTCGGGAATCCTATTGACGAAATCGACCTGAAACCGCAGATTTGTAAGGAAGTCGACGCGAGCGCGATGCCTCAAACCGAACAGAAGCAGGCCCCGGGCGGCAAGGCCACAGCGAGTCCCGCACTGCTCCAGAAGTCAGTTCTCTACCGCGAGTTTCTGGCTGAGCGAGAACAGATCCTCCGCCACAAGTGGATCGAGAGTGAGAAGGTCGGACACGACATCGGCTTCGAACGAGCCCTCCTCGACTGGATCGTCAAGCACCGCGCCGGGTGGCGCAAGGATCGTCGCCCGTCGCCGCCATAACGTGCCGCCCGTCCCCATTCCCTCGACGGCCGCGATGACGATCCTTCTGAACGCCGAGGCCATGCAGCGCGCCCTCGCGCGGATGGCCCACGAGATCCTTGAGCGAAACGAGGATGCCTCCCGTCTGGTGTTCGTCGGCATGCAGACACGCGGCGTCTTCCTCGCGCGACGCCTTGCCACCCTTCTTTCCCAGACCACCCGCCATCCCATCCCCACGGGTATCCTCGACATCTCCATGCACCGCGACGACCTCGGCCTTCGCGGGGTGGCCCCCGAGGTGAAACGCACCGAGGTCCCCTTCTCCCTCGACGACAAGACGGTGGTGCTCGTGGACGACGTGCTGTTCACGGGACGGAGCGTTCGGGCCGCGATGGACGCCCTGATGGATTTCGGCCGTCCCCGCCGTATTCAACTGGCCGTGCTCGTGGACCGCGGCCTGTGGGAACTTCCCATCCGCGCCGACTACGTGGGCAAGACCTCACCCACCTCCCTCATGGAGCAGATCAAGGTCAGGATGTCTGAGGAGGATGGCGTCGACGAGGTCGGTATCGAGAAAATCCAACCATGAGCTGGACCCGACGTCATCTCCTTACGATCGAGGAACTCACCCCCGAGGAGATCATCACCGTCCTCGACACCGCGGCCTCTTTCAAGGAGGTCGCCACCCGCACGATCAAGAAGGTCCCCGCCCTTCGGGGCAAGACGGTGGCCAGCCTTTTCATGGAGCCGAGCACGCGCACCCGCGTTTCCTTCGAGCTCGCCGCCAAGCGCCTCTCGGCCGATACCCTGAACATCACCGCCCAGGCCTCGAGCATCGCCAAGGGCGAGTCTCTCAAGGACACCGCCAGGAACATCGAGGCGCTCAACGCCGACTTTGTCATCCTCCGCCACTCCACCGCCGGCGCGGCCCTCTTCCTCGCGGAGCGCCTGAACGCCAGCATCGTCAACGCCGGCGATGGCGCCCACGAGCATCCCACCCAGGCGCTCCTCGATGTCTTCACGATCCGCGAGAAACTCGGCCGTATCGAGGGGCTCGAGGTCCTCATCCTCGGCGACATCCTTTTCAGTCGCGTTGCCCGATCGAACATCTGGGCCCTGACCAAGCTCGGCGCCCGCGTCACCCTTTGCGGCCCCTCCACGCTCATCCCAAAGGAGTTCGAGCGCCTCGGGGTCCGCATCAC
>CAZZBZ010000060.1:6004-11482 GCA_964653025.1 uncultured Verrucomicrobiota bacterium | reverse complement strand
GTCAGCAACGGCCTCGCCGTCCGCATGGCCGCGCTCTTCCTGCTCAACGGCGTGCAGGACCCCTCGCCCGTGGCGCGCGCGGCAGCCGACTGATCCCCCGCGCCCCATGACCGACGCCAGCGCCCCTCCCGGCGCTTCCCCTTCCCCGCTTCCCGACGACGCCCTGCGCGCGGAAGTGGAAGGACGGCTGGCGGCCCACGGGTTCTCTCCGGGCGCCGCCGGTGTCGCGCTCTGGGAACCCCTGACCGAGGGCGGCTCCGACCGCGTCTTCTGGCGCGTCCACATCCCGGGAGGACACGCCTGGGTGGTCATGCACTACTCCGCCGCCACGCGGAAGGAGAACGCCCTCTACGCCGACATCGCCCTCTTCCTCCGTGGGGCGGGCCTCCGCGTACCCGCCCTGCTGTTCCACGAGCCCGCCCGGGGCCTCATCGGTCTCGATGACCTCGGGAGCACCAGCCTCTACCAGTGCTTCTGGGCGCCCGGCTCCGGGCCCGTCGCGATCGAGACGCTCTACCGTGACGCCCTCGACCAGGCCGCACGCCTCCACGCGCTGGCCACCTCTCCCGTTCCCACGATGCCCGGTTTCGACGCGGACCTCTACCGATGGGAACGCCACTATTTCCTCGAAAACCTCGTCGGGCGACGGGCCGGTCTCCTCCTCGAAGAACCGCGGCGGAAGGCCATCGAGGCCGAGGGAGAGGCCCTCGCCAACGGGCTTTGCCACCTCCCGCGAAGGCTTGTTCACCGCGACTTCCAGTCGCAGAACCTCATGGTCCACGAGAAAAAGACATGGCTCATTGATTTCCAGGGAATGCGTCCCGGACACCCGTCCTACGACCTCGCCTCCCTCCTCGAAGATCCCTACACCGATCTCGGTCCCGTGCGGCGTCGAGCGCTCCTGGAGTCCCACCTCAGAAGTCACGACGCCGACGGTTCGCTCGCCGAGGGCTACCTCCCGGCCGCCGCCCAGCGGCTGATGCAAGCCCTCGGGGCCTACGGCTACCTCGGGGCGGTGCTGGGGAAGACCGCCTTCCTCGCGCACATCCCGCGCGCCCTCGCCCACCTCGATGAGATCCTCGCCCCCCTCCCCGCCATGGCAAATACCCGAGAGCTTGTCCAGGAGCTCCGGACCTCCCTTCCTATCACCTAACCTCATCCTTCATCATTTTTCCTTCCTCATTTCCTCATGTGGCCCCTCACGATCATTGATATCCTCGCCGTGGTCGCGTTCGCCCTCTCCGGGGGATGGCGCGGCCGCGAGAAAGGCCTCGATCTCTTCGGGGTGGTGATGCTCGCCGTGATCTGCGCCTTCGGGGGCGGCTGGATGCGCGACCTCCTCCTCGGACGCGGCATCCCGGTTTCCCTCCGCGAGGCCTGGTACCTCCCCCTCGCGGCCGGCGCGGGCGTCGTGGCGCTCCTCTTCTTCAAGGAGCGCAACGGCGCGCTTGCCCGTGCCGTGAACGTCGTGGACGCCTTCGGGCTCGGCCTCTACAGCGCCTCCGCGGCCACCCTCGGCCTCGACTTCGGACTGCCACTCCTCAGCGTCTGCCTCCTCGCCGTCGTCACCGGCGCCGGCGGCGGCGTCCTCCGCGACCTGATCGTGAACGACATCCCCCTCGTCTTCCGGCGCGAGATCTACGCGACATGCTCCGTCCTCGGCGCCCTCGCCGTGGCCGGCCTACGCGCCCTCCACGCCCCCCCGGTCGTCGAACTGGTCGCGGGTGCCGGGATCGTCACCGCCCTGCGTCTCGTGGCCATCTGGCGCAACTGGCACCTCCCCCAGGCGAGCACGGGTTGAGCGGAAGCGAGCAGTAAGCGGCCAACCGAATATTCCGAATCCGGCGCTTGACGCGGGTGGGCAACGTGTCACATACTGTGACACATGAAAACCGCCACCATCAGACAGGTGCGCCACGACTTCAGCACCGTGCTTGCGTGGGTCGCCGAAGGAGAAGAGGTCACGGTGCTGAACCGGACCCGCCCCGTGGCCCGAATCTGCCCCCCGCGCGCCCAGACCCCGGCCAAGTTCAAGATGCCGGACTTCGCGGCCCGCGCGAAGGCGATCTTCGGGGATCGGCGCACACACCTCACGAACATCGTGCTGGAGGAACGGGAGAAAAGCCGATGGTAGCCTATGCCGACACCAGTTTTCTCGTGTCGCTGTACGGTCGGGACGCGAACAGCGCACCGGCACAAGAGATGGCCGCCAACTTGAACGCTCCTCTCGCCTTCACTCCATTTCTCCGTCACGAAGCGCGCAACGCCATCCGTCTTGCATTTTTCCGCAAGGACATCACGGCGGACGAATGCCAAGCGATCATTGCCGCAATCGAGGCGGACACGAAGACCGGCGCGCTAGTCGAAACCCCCGTGGCATGGGCAGAAGTGTACGCCGAAGCGGAAGCCCTGAGCGCGGCCCACACGGGAAAACTCGGCGCACGCGCTTCGGATGTTTTGCACGTGGCGGCCGCCGCCGCGCTCGGGGCCAAGGACTTCTACACCTTCGACGCCCGCCAGAAAGCCCTCGCCGCGAAAACCGGGATGAAGGTCAGGCCGTAGGAGTCTCGCCTCGTCCTCCACGTCACGCGTCAACGCCTCGGAACCGATTCGAATCTCAAGAAACAGGGACAAAGCTGGCTGCCATCGAAAAGGTGGATTGACCTCTCTCCCCTTTTCCGTGGTTCCTCATCACTTCCAGTGGGTCGCCCTTTGGGCCGACGGTCTGTTCAGGACCGAGACTCGGAACACCCCCTCTTGGTCTCCCCCTTGGAACTCCGAAAGCTTTCGCGAGCAGGCGGGGGAGAAACACCCTGATGTGGCAGGCTTCCTCCCCTTTCCAAGGGGAGGATTGAGGTGGGGTCTTTCGATTTTCCCGGCGCCTTGCGGATCGCAATTCCACTGAAATCAAGGAGGAGCCTTTCCCGCCGTGTCCCTACGGCGGGTCCCGCGCTGGGGACAGCACGGGCTACCCGCGGAGGCCTCCCCCGGGCAGCCCCCGCCGACCCCTACTCGTCGTCCTGGCGAAGCTTCGCGATGCTTGAGAAGTCCTCGAGCGTGGTCACATCGCCCTTGATGTCGCCGCCGGCGGCGACTTCGCGCAGGAGGCGGCGCATGATCTTTCCGCTGCGGGTCTTCGGCAAGGTGTCGGTAAAGCGAATGTCGTCGGGCTTGGCTAGTGATCCAATTTCCTTGCCGACATGGCTGCGCAACTCCTCCTTGAGGTCCTTCGAGGGGATTAGCCCCGACTTGAGGGTCACAAACGCCACAAGGGCCTGGCCCTTGAGGTCGTCGGGGCGCGCCACCACGGCCGCCTCGGCCACCATCTTGTGGCCAACGAGGGCGCTTTCCACCTCCATCGTGCCGAGGCGATGGCCGGCGACGTTCACCACATCGTCAATGCGGCCCATGATCCAGAAGTAACCGTCCTTATCACGGCGCGCGCCATCGCCGGTGAAGTAGCAGCCCTTCACTTCGCTCCAGTATGTTTTCCGGTAGCGATCGGGGTCGCCGTAAATGCCGCGAAGCATCGAGGGCCAGGGCTTGCGGATCACGAGCAGGCCGCCGACGTTGGGCGGCACCTCCCTGCCCTCCTTGTTGACCACGGCAGCGTCCACGCCGAAGAAGGGGAGCGTGGCGGTGCCCGGCTTGGTCGGGGTAACCCCCGGCAACGGGGTGATCATGATGGAGCCGGTCTCGGTCTGCCACCAGGTATCCACGATGGGGCAGCGACCCTTGCCAATCACGTTGTGGTACCACATCCATGCCTCGGGGTTGATCGACTCACCCACGGTACCGAGCAGGCGCAGCGAATTCAGAGAGTGCTTCATCACGTGCTGTTCCCCCCACTTGATGAACGCGCGAATGGCCGTCGGCGCGGTATAGAAGATCGTCACGCCGAACTTGTCGATGATCTGCCAGAAACGGTCGGGGGCCGGGTGGTTCGGGGCACCCTCGTAGAGCACGCTCGTCATCCCGTTCAGGAGCGCGCCGTAGACGGTATAGGTATGGCCGGTGACCCAACCGATGTCGGCGGTGCACCAGAAGACGTCCTCCTCCTTCATGTCAAAGACGTACTTGCTGGTCAGGTACGAGCCGACCATGAACCCGCCCGTGGTATGGAGGATCCCTTTCGGCTTCCCGGTGGAGCCGCTCGTGTAGAGGATAAAAAGCGGGTCCTCGCTGTTCATCGGCTCGGGCGGGCACTCGTAGGAAGCGTTCTGCTGGAGCTCGTGCCACCAGTGGTCGCGACCCGGCTCCATGCGAACAGGCTGCTCCGTGCGCTTCACCACGAGCACGTGGCGGATTGTGGGACTTTGAGAGACCGCGACGTCCACGTTTTTTTTCAACTCGATCACCGCCCCGCGGCGATAGCCGCCATCGGCCGTGATCACCACATTCGCACCGCAGTCGTGGATGCGGTCCTTGAGCGCCTCGGAACTGAAACCTCCGAAGACGATGCTGTGCACCGCGCCGATCCGGGTGCAGGCGAGCATCGCGAACACCGCCTCGGGGATCATCGGCATGTAAATGATCACGCGATCGCCCTTCTTCACCCCGAGCTGTTTGAGCACGTTGGCAAACTGGCAGGTCTGCCGCAGGAGACTTGCGTAGGGAATGTTGCGCGCGCGACTGATGTGAGGATCGTCCCCGGGCTCGCCCTCCCAGATCAGCGCCACCTTGTTTCGACGCCACGACTGGGCGTGGCGATCGATGCAGTTCACACTCAGGTTCGTCTTTCCGCCGACGAACCACTTCGCATGGGGCTCCTTCCATTCGCAAACCTTCGTCCATGGCTTCATCCACTCCAGTTCGGACGCTACGCGTCCCCAAAACTTATCCGGGTTCCGAATGGACTCCGAGTGGAGTTTCCGGTATTGAGCCATGCTCTTGATGTGGGCCCGTTTCACAAACTCGGACGGAGGCTTGAAGATGCGCGACTCACGGAGCGAGGACACAATGTCAGACGTCGAAGGGGCGTTTTGCATAAGCAATGGTTGTCCGGATTCTACGTCAGACTAATCCTATGAGCAAGCGCTTCCCCACATCAGCAAGGCACCCCTCCCCGCTCCACCACGACGCCGCCTACGCGGTGCTCTGGGTATTCCTCAACCTTCTCTTCCGAGTCTTCTTCCGCATCCGCGTCATCGGCCGCGAAAACCTCCCGCGCGCCGGGCCGCTCCTCGTCGTCAGCAACCACCTCTCCGAGTGGGACCCTCCCTTCTTCGGATCCTGCCTCCCCTGGCAGGTTCACTGGCTCGCCAAGATCGAACTCTTCGAACTCCTCGGCGGACGTATGAACGGCTTATTCCGCACGCTGCACTGCATCCCCGTGGACCGCACGAAGGCTGATTTCTCCGCCGTCAAGGAGGTCGCACGCCTTCTGCGCGGCCCGCGCCCCGTGGTCATTTTCGCCGAGGGCGGGACGCGCACCGACGAGACCTCGCTCCTTGGCTCCGCCCCGGTCCTCAAGGAGGG
>CAZZBZ010000060.1:0-5904 GCA_964653025.1 uncultured Verrucomicrobiota bacterium | reverse complement strand
GATGGCGGCCTGGAGCGGAGGAAACCCTGGGCGGTCCGCCATGTCCGCATCCACTCCTGGGGGGCAACCCGCCGAGCCTGGAGCCGTTTCCAGCGCAACCGCGCCCGAGCCTCCCTCTTGGAAGGAGCTTTCTCCGAGGCCACTGTTCTCCCGGCGTTGGCACCCTGGGCAGAGTTCCACCTGCGCGAAATCGAGGACTTTCACCCCGCGCTCGTCATCGGCCACACGCTCCCCGGTCTCGCGATCGCCTGGGCCGCACACCGCCGTTTTGGAATCCCATGGATCTTCGACCTCGAGGACTTTCACCCTGCCGAACGGGAAGGTGGGCTCGATGATTCCGGAAACCGTCTCGCGCACATCACCTTGGCATCCACCCTGCGCGGCGCGGCGCGCCTGGTGGCCGCTTCTCCCTTCATCGCGCGCGAGGCCGCGCGGGCCTACGGTCGCGAGGATATCGAGGTGATCCTCAACTGCTTTCCGCCCGAGAAGTTGCCGCCCCCCGCCGCCCCACCACCTGCCCGCCTTTCGATGACCTGGTTCTCCCAAACCGTGGGCCTTGACCGGGGACTCGGGGACATTCTGGCCGCCTGCGCCCTCCTCAAAGGGGACTTCGACCTCCATCTCCGGGGCAGTTGCCCCACGGAAACCGCGCTGGAGATCCTCGAACATGCGCGCCGCGGGGGATTCCTCCCGCGCTGCCATCTTCACCCTTGGTGCCCCCCCGATGCTCTCGTCGCCACCCTCGCCCGCCACACCGTGGGGCTTGCCCTGGAAACGGGTCACCCCCCGAACCGCGACCTCTGCATCACGAACAAGATCCTGCTTTACCCGCTCGCGGGCCTTGCCGTCGCGGCCACGCGCACCTTGGGACAGCAATGGACGATGGAGCAGGCGCCGGGCATGGGTTTCCTCTACGAGCACGGCGACGCCGAGAGCCTTGCCCGCGGCCTCCAGCGATGGCTCGATGACCCCGCCGCTCTCGATGCGGCGCGGGCCGCGGCCCGCCACGCCGCGGGAACCGTCTTTAGCTGGGAGAAGGAATCCGCCAAGCTGGTCGCACTCCTTGAAAAAGCGATGGCCCCATGAGAATTCTTCTCCTGTCGGACCCACTGATCCCGGTCCCCCCGCTCCACTATGGAGGCATTGAGCGGGTGATGTATGACCTCGCCGTGGAACTGGACCGCCGCGGCCACGACGTCTCGATCTGGGCGGGACCGAACTCCCGATCGCCGGGCAAGCTGCTAATTTTCGGACGGAACGCCACGCGCATCGGGCGCATCGAATCTACGTGGAACACCGCCCGCGTCGGCCTCGGGCTCGCGCTCGCCGCCGGACGCCACGACGTGATCCACAACTTCGGCCGCCTCGCCTACCTGACGCCCATCCTGCGCCGCCGCGTGGCAAAGGTGAACACCTACATGCGGCGCGTCCACGCCCCCAACATCCGCGCGACCGAACGTCTCGGTGCGCGGCGCCTGATCTTCACCGCGGTGAGCGACCACATCCGCCGGGGCGGGGAGACCGGGGGCGGAAACTGGCGCACCGTCTACAACGGCGTGGCGGTGGAACGCTACACCTTTCGCGCCGACACGGACCCAACCCGCGCCCCCTTCGTCTTCCTCGGCCGTCTCGAGCGCTGCAAGGGGGTGCACACCGCCATCGCGGTGGCGAAGGCTCTCGGTCGCGAACTGGTGATTGCCGGGAACATCTCCCATCTTCCCGAGGAGAAGGACTACTACGAGCGCGAGATCAAGCCTCACCTCGACGGTCGCCTCGTGCGCCACATCGGGGTGGTGGACGACGAGGGAAAGGACCGCCTTCTCGGCTCGGCCGCCGCCTTGCTCTGCCCGATCGATTGGGAGGAACCCTTCCCGGTGGTCCTGCCCGAAAGCTTCGCGTGCGGCACCCCCATCCTCTCGTTTGCCCGCGGCGGGATGCCCGAGGGCATCCGCCACGGAGTGGACGGCTTCGTCTGCGACACCCTCGACGAGATGATCGCCTTCGCACGGCGCACGGGCGAACTCAACCGCCGCGCCTGCCGTGAAATTGCCGAGAAGCGGTTCTCCATCCGGGCCATCGCCGACGCCTACCTCGCCGTTTATGCGGAGGCGGCTGAAACCCCTTGAGCGGCCCCCTCCTCCGTCCTGCGGCAAACCCCGGAGGCCACATCCGGTCCCTCGACGCCCTCCGCGGGGCGCTCGCCCTTTACGTGGCCCTTCATCACATCGGGTTCCTCTATTCGGACTGGTGGCGCGCGGCGGGCAACCTTCCCTGGCTTTTTACAAAATTCTCGGCCTTTGGTCACGAAGCGGTCATCGCATTTTTCCTCCTGTCCGGATTCGCGATGATGCGCTCGCACGGCGGCGACCCCCTCGACGCCGCCTCGCTTAACCGCTACGCATTCCGCCGCGTACGTCGTCTCTACGGCGTCTATCTGGGCGCCCTGCTCCTCACTGCCCTCTTCTCCCTCCATCGCGGCGGAACCTCCCTCGCGATCCAGCAACTCCCTGCAAACCTCCTCATGCTCCAGGCCGGCGGCGGACCCTGGTGGCAACAGGCTTATCTCGGGAACACTCCACTCTGGTCCCTCTCCTTCGAAGCGGCATATTACCTCGCGTTTCCCGCGCTCCTGCTCCTCGGCCGCCGCCTCGGTCCACGGGCACTGGTCGGCACCGTGGCGGCGTTCGGAACTGCCGGTTGGATCGGAGTCTGGTTCGGAGGATTTCACGATGCCTCGATCGCGGCGCTCCTTCCCACGTGGTGGATCGGCGCATGGCTCGCCTCTCCCGACTGCGCCGCCCTCCGCTGGCGGGTGCCATCATGGCTCGCGGGCTACGGCGTGGGGCTTGTCCCCCTGCTTTCCCGTTCGGTCCCCGACGCCGCGCTCAAGGACCTCCTCGTGGCGGTGTTGTTCCTGCCCCTCTTCGCTCGACTCCTCCAGGGAAGCGCCCCCCCATCCTCCCGTCATCCTTCAGCTCCGGTGCTCACGGCACTCTTGCTCATTCACGCCATCGGCGCCCTCCTCCTCTTTCTGGGCGACTGCCCCTCCACGAGCGGCGCATTTGAGCGCACCTACCTCGCGGCCCCGCTGGTCCTGGCGATGTTCGCTCCCGCTCTCGAGCGCGCCGCCCGCCGCCCCCTCGTCCGCCCCGCCCTGCTCGGCCTCTGCGGCATCTCCTACGGGCTCTACGCGTGCCACTTCCCAGTTCTCGCCCTCGGTCGCGACCTCGCCGCGGCATGGAATCCGCCGGCCCTCGTGTCGCTCGCAATCGCGTGGACCGCGCTCGCGGCGGCAATCAGCCTCGCATGGCTCCTCGAACACCCTCTCCACCGGCGCTGGGCCGATTGGCTCGGAAGGAGGTGGCCCCGATGAGCAGCGTTCCACTGACGGGGGCGCGCTCCGATCAGGAGGGGCGCGCGAAGGGCGATGACCCACCCTCGATATGGAGCGTCTGCGTCGGGAAGGCGAAGGAGATGCCGACAGCATCGAAGCGCTTCTTGATCTCGCTGTTGAGCGCGTGCATCAGCGCGTTGTACTCAGGCCAGGTTTTGTAGCGGGCCCAGAGGATCATCTCGAGGTCGAGCGAATAGGTACCGAGGTGCCTGAAGGTTACCTGGTGCGACTCCACGTCCTTGCGCGTGGAGAGGATCTCATCGAGGAGGCGGATCGCCTCGCCAATGCGCTCGTGCGAGGTGCCGTAGACAAGTCCCACGGTCAGGATTGTCCGCACGCCCCCCTTGCGGGAGTGGTTGCGGATCTGGACCTCGGCCATTTTCCTGTTGGGTATAATGATCAGCTCGCCGGTCAGGGCACGAACCTTCGTGCTGCGGAGGCCGAACTCCTCTACGAAGCCGTCGAAGGTCTCAAACTGGATGCGGTCGCCGACGCGGTAGAGCTTGTCGGCCACCACCTCGACGGTTCCGAGAAAGTTGGAGATCATGCCCTGTGCCGCGAGGGCCACCGCCGCGCCACCAACCCCGAGGCCCGCCACGATCCCCGTCACCTTGAAGCCGATGTTGTCGGCCGCCACGAGGACGGCGACGAGGATGACAAGGATGCGAACCCCCTTGCGAATGAAGCTGATGAGCGATTCGTCCACCTGGGTCTGCCCGTCCTGCCATCGGCGGCGAAGCCCGATGAGCGAGATTTCCACGATCTGCAGGAAGAGCATCGTGGAGGCCGTCGCCATCAAGACCGTGGGGAGGTGACGTGCTTTCTCCCAAGCCCAACCGGGAAGGTGGAGCACGTCCACGGCGCCCGAGCCGAGGACGATCGCGAAGATCAGGAGCGAGACCGCCTGCTCGACCCCGCGCCCAATCCGCTCACCCGTCTCGCGGTCGGTCTCGGGGGTGATCCGTGTCAGCCAGCGAGTGATCGGGATTCGGAGAAGCCTCCCGAGCACCACCCCCGCGAGGATAAACCCGGCAAACTTCGCGAGATCCGCCAATCGCATCCCCAGTAAGTGCGCCGTGAAGAACCACGCCCAGAAGGCATCGACCGGCCGCGTGGCGGTGGCCATAGCCGAATCCACGAGCATCTCCGTGCTGCTGCTCGCGGCATCGAGGACAATGTTCGTCGCAGCCATAGTACGCACCGTGAACGGAGGCTCTCTGCACAGAAGGACCTACTCGGTCCCTTCCGTAAAGCGCTCGAGACACTTGCGGGCGACGATGAGCCCCGCTTCCTCAAGCTTTTGGCCGGCCTGGCGATCCACCCCCGCGGACTTCACATCCGCCGGCTGGACCGCGGCGTGGTCGCGGTAAACGGGGTCGTGCCAGCCCTCGATATTCAGGTCCGAGTCGTAGCCCGCGCGAAACAGGGCATGAACGATCTCGATCCAGTTCTCCTCACCGAGCCCGGGCATACGGTGCTCGATCACGCCCGGGTGGCAGATCCCATACTCCGCGAGAAGGTGACGGTTCACATAGGCCCCCTTGGCGTGAACGTGAAAAATGCGGTGGCCGAACTTGTGGATGTTCGCCACCGGGTCAATGAACTGGCAGATGAGGTGGCTGGCGTCCCACTCAATCCCGAGGTTGTCGCAGGGGATCTCGTTGAAGACGCGCTCCCACATGGCGGGCTTGGCCATGAAGTTGAAGTTCATCACAGGGAGGTGAAAGGCTCCCGTGGCGCAGTGCTCGAAGGCGATGCGGATACCCTTGTCCTTCGCAATCTTCGCGATGGGCTCCCAGAAGGCTCGGAACTGCGGCATGAAGTTCTCGAACGGCTTGTAGACGGTGTGGCCGCCCCACCCCGCTTTCTCGAGTTCGATCACGGCGCCCGAGAAGCCGGCAATCGTCTTGACCTTCAGGTGCGCGGCGACATCGATCGCACGGAGGAAGGCCGCCCGATGAAGCTCGCTCTTTTCGGGATCGAGGGGATTCCCATAGGAGGCGCCGATACAGGAGATGCGGATATTTCGCTTCGCGGCCTCAGCGGCGAAGGTCTCGGCCGGACCCTTCCAGTCCTTGAACCTCGGTCCGCAGTCGCTATTCTCGAAGCCAATCCACTCGATCGATCCAAATTTGTTCTTCGCCGCCCAATCGAGGCGGCTGACATCTTTCTGGGAGAGGAATCCAATGCGCATAGAAGGGTGATGCTGCAAGGACGCAGCGCCATTGCAAAGCGAAAAGATAGGGGGGTGCTTTGAAACTACCAAAAGCAGAAAAATCCGCCCTGACTTTCGGTTTTCCATTCCGCGGAAAATATTAAGAAACCGTTTTTAACCGCTCCCATGAAACTCCCTCGCCCGCTTGCCGTTCTTTTCGCCCTCCTCGTTTTGCCTGCCCTCGCGGGGGGGGCGGGGCGCGCGCTCGACACGCTCAACCCGCTCGAGTTTCCCCGGGTCGGCGACCACGGCCTGCGCGTGATCGCGCCCGACGTCCTCGAACTCACGCTCATCA
>CAZZBZ010000059.1:0-20403 GCA_964653025.1 uncultured Verrucomicrobiota bacterium | reverse complement strand
CCGCGTGTGCTCCCCAAACAAAATCACGGAGTGGCAGGGCGTAACAGCGCGCGCGCCTCGTCGAGGACGGTCTCCGGCAAAAGTTCGCGCAGGCAGGCATGGTGGTTGAGTGGGCAGAGGCGTTTGAAGCACGGTTGACAATCCAGGTCGCGGGCGAGGGCGCGATGGCCCTTGCCCCAGGGACCTGAGCGGCGGTTTGAGGTCGAGCCGAAGAGCATGAGGATGCGCGGTACGCCCGTGGCGTTGGCGAGGTGGAGGGGGCCGCTGTCGGGACCGATCGCGAGGCAACACCGTCGAAAAATCTCCGTGAGAACCGGCAGGGAAGTGTGACCGACAAGGTTGTGAACTCCGTCGAGGCTGCCAAACACGGCGGCCCCTTCCGTCGCATTTTCAGGACCACCGAGGATGAGGACGGTTCCTTCCGCAGCGAGGGAGGTGGCGAGGGTGTGCCAGTTTTTGCTGGGCCAGTTTTTGCTGGGCCAGGCACTCCACGGACAGAGCGCCACGAGGGGGCGGCCATCGGAAAGATTTCCAAGGAGTGCGTGGGTCGCCTCAATCGCCCCGGGTTGGGAGGGGGGGAGAACGTAGCGGGCCTTGGTAGAATCCGCGCCGAGGTGGCGTGCGGGATCGAGGTAGCGTTCGATTAGGGGATAAGCGGGATCGAAAGTGGGTCGGGCGGAGACGATCTCGGTAAGAAATCGGTCTGCGAACTCGCGGGTTCCCCCGTGACCGAGGCGACGGGGGGCGCCGCTGAGGCGGCTCCACAGACCGCTCTTAAAGAGGCCCTGTAGGTCGATAGCGACATCAAAGCGCTCGGCACGGAGGGCCTTCCACGTGGCGAGGAAGTTGGCACTCCCTTGGACAAGGTTGGAAGGGTTGAGCGGGGCGGTACCCCGGCGCCAGCCGCGCTCGAGGAGAAAGAGGCGATGAAGGTGAGGGTGTTTTTCGAGGACGGACGCGTTTGGCGCCTCGGTGAGCCAGGAAATCTGCCAGTTTGGAAAACTCTCCTTGAGCGCGACGAGACAGGGAATGCCCTGAACTACGTCGCCGAGCGCGGAGAGGCGAACGATGAGGACGCGCATGGGGAAGGCAATAGGTTACAGGTCACAGGTTCCAGAAGGGAACCGGGAAAACGGGTCCTGGGAGAAGGGGAAACGACAAGTACGTGGGGGATTGGTGGAACGGTCGGCGCGAGCTGCGCCTCCCACAAAGAACAACCCTTCTCTCTCTGTGTGTGGGAGGCGTGGCTCGCGCCGAAGCAGGCGGGTTTAGCGAAACGTTTCCCACTCGGGTTCGTTCTCAAAGATCCAGCGATAATGTTTAACTCCATCGAGTCGGGAGGCGGCCTCTTCGTCCACGACGACGTTGCAACGCGGGTGGAGTTGGAGGGCGGTGGCGGAGACCATGCCGGCGATGGGGCCCTCGACGGCGCGGGCGATGATATTTGCCTTCGCGGCACCGGTGGCGAGGAGGATGCAGCGCGAGGTGTCGAGGATGGTGCCGACACCCACGGTGATCGCGCGACGTGGCATCGCGGCGGGGTCGGCGAAGAGCGGTGCATTTTGCGCGACCGTGTCCGGCGCGAGTGCCTTGACGCGGGTGCGCGAGCGAAAGGCCGAGAGCGGTTCGTTAAAGCCGATGTGTCCCGCCCGTCCGATGCCGAGGAGTTGGAGGTCAATGCCTCCCACATCGTGAATCATCTCCTCGTAGCGGGCACATTCGGCATCGAGGTCGGGGGCGAGACCGTTGGGCAGGCGGGTATTGCGCGGGTCAATATTAACCCGGTCGAAGAGGTGCTCCCGCATGAAGCGGTGGTAGGAGTTTGGATGGGTCGGGGGCAGGCCGATGTATTCGTCGAGGTTGAACGTCCGGCAGAGCGAAAAATCGAGCTTCTCCTCACGATGCATGCGAACGAGTTCGCGATAGACACCTTCCATTGTCGTTCCTGTAGCGAGGCCCAGGACAAGGTGGGGCTTGCGGCGGAGTTCGCCCGCGATGACGCGCGCGACGAGCTGACAAGCCGCCTCGGGAGTGGGTCGGATGATGACGTCCATGGAAAAATAAAAGGATCGTAGGTCGAGGGCGAGAATGGAGTGTTGGGAGCCGAAGGTCGAGCGTCGGAAATTGGGGCCGGGGCGACCCGCCGTTTGTCGCGCACCCTGAGGAGTGCGGCGGCAGGAGGAGCCTCTTGCAAACTTACCCCAGCATCCGTGTCGTGGCGCGAAGCTGTTTTGGGATCGGAATCCTCTGCGGGCATTTCGGCAGGCAGGCCCCGCAGTCCACGCACCACGCGGCCTGCCCCTTCTTCAGCCCCGCGTAGCTGCGCTCCGCGGTCTTCGTGAGCCCGTAAACACGGGCTAGGTTGAGCGCGGAAAAGTTCGCGGGGATGTTCACCCCGTGGGGGCAGGGCATGCAGTAGCGGCAGCCCGTGCAGTAAAGGTCGGCCAGCTTCCGCAACCGCTTGAGCGCGGAATCCACCTGTCGCGACTGCCCCGCGGAAAGAGGCCCCGCCTCGTGCGCGACACGGGCGTTCTCGTCGAGCTGCCGCCGCGCGTTCATTCCCGAGAGGGCGACCGACACAAAGGGATTCGCGAGCACGAAGCGAAGCGCGACCTCGGCTACGCTCCGTGCGCCGGGGATGAGCGACTGCATCTTGTGCGAGGGCGCCCCGAGGCGGCCACCACCCACGGGACCCATCACCACGATTCCCATCCCGCACTTTTTCGATACGTACTCGAGGGCATCCTCGTTCGAGCGGTCGAGAAGGTTGTACTGGAGGGTTACCGACTCGAAGAGCCCGGTCGCGGCGATTTTCTTTAGCACCGCCGCGGTGTCGTGAAAGCTGCAGCAGATGTGGCGGATGAGGCCCTGCTCCTTCGCACGAAGCATCCATCGGATTTGACCACGCGGCCCCTTCACGTCCTCGGTGAAGTGCTTCCAGTTCAGTCCATGAAAATTGTAGATGTCAATATGGTCGGTACGAAGGCGCTTGAGCGAGTTCTCGAGATTCGTCCACCAGGTGATCTCGTCAGCTTTGTTATAGTGCGGGTTCTTCGTTGAAAGGACCACGCGATCGCGGAGGCCGGCCATCGCCTCACCGAGGACCCGTTGGCTGTCCTGATGGCAGTAGCCAACCGCGGTGTCGAAGTAGTTGACCCCCTTCTCGACCGCCCGGTGCAGGAGCGGGATCGCACGCTCGCGGTCCACCTTCTCCCCCCTCATCGGGAGCCGCATGCAGCCGAACCCAAGCCGCGACACCCGAAGACCGGTCCGTCCGAGCATCGCCGTGGGCATTTCCATGCCTCCTCATGCCGTCCGCGAGTGGGTCTGTCAAAACCAAACGCAACCCTCCCCGTGATAAGGCGCAGAAGTTTTAGCGGGGAGGCAGGATCGCCTCTTAACCTGAGGTTGAGAGGGAGAAAATGGAGCGAGCGATGGGATTCGAACCCACGACAACCACCTTGGCAAGGTGGCGCTCTACCGGGCTGAGCTACGCTCGCTTGAAACAGGCTGAAACGATAGAAAGGAAGCTTGTCGCACGCAAGCAAAAACCGCCAGAGCAGTTGCGGGACGGGGCGGCTTCGGCCATCATCCCGCGTCGTGCGCATGGTCAGCATCCTCATTCCCCTTCGTTGCGATGCAGGCTGGCTTGCTGCCTGCCTTGAAGCCTGCTTCGAAGCGGGGGAGGTGGAGGTCATCGTTCTACCGGACGAGAGGATCGCGGGGCTCGATCCCCGGGTCCGACAGGAGCCGACGGGACCCGTGGGGCCGGCGGCGAAGCGCAATCGCGGTGCCGAGCTCGCGCGTGGGGAGATTCTCGCCTTCGTGGACGACGACACGCGTCCCCTCGGGGGATGGCTCGTGGCGGCGCTCCCGCATTTCGATGATCCTGCAGTGGCCGCAGTCGGAGGGCCGGCGATCACCCCGAAGGAGGACCCGTTCTGGGCGCAGGTGAGCGGGGCGGTTTACGAGTCGTGGATGGTCTCCGGAGGAGAGAGGCGCCGTTACGTGCCGTGCGCGCCGGCGGAAGTGGACGACTGGCCCAGTTGTAATCTGCTGGTCCGCCGCTCTGCCTTCTCGGCGATTGAAGGGTTTGGAACGAACTTCTGGCCGGGGGAGGATACCGAGTTCTGCCTCGCCCTCGTGAAGAAGGGGTGGAAGATCCGCTACGAGCCGCGCGCGGTCATCGAGCACCACCGGCGGCCATCGCTGAAGAAGCACTTTGCCCAACTCGCGAACTACGGCCTGCACCGCGGCTACTTCGCCAAGCGTTTTCCCGAGACCTCGCTGCGGGCACAGTACTTTGCGCCCTCGGCGCTCGTGGTCGGGACGGTCGTCCTCTTCGGAGCGATCACGGCCGGGGTGCCGTGGGCGGGCGCGACCCTGGCGGTCCTCGCCGCGGCCTACCTCCTTCTTGCGGCGCAGAGCGTGGGGCGGGCGGGGCCCCGTTTGATGTTGCCGTCGGTCGGTGTCATATTGGCATCACATTTCGCGTACGGCGCAGCCTTCCTTCGCGGCCTGGCCGCTCGGCAACTCCCCGAGGAGAAGGCCAGCTTCTGATGCTCACCTTTACATGCCCCGATCACCCCTGACTGCCGCCTGCTCACCGCTGACTTCTTCTTCCCCATGCCCCTCAAGGTAATGATTGCCTATCCGCCCTTGCCGGACCCGAAGGGCGTGCCGCTGATTTCGCAGAACCGCCAGTTCCAATGGTTCAACAAGCCGACCTTCATCTACCCATGCGTGCCCGCCTACGCGGCCACGGTTCTCAAGCAGGCAGGGCATGAGGTCTTCTGGGAGGATGGCGTGGCGCAGATGGATACGGTCGAGGCTTTCGACCGCCGTTTCCTGGAGGTCCGCCCGGACGTGATCGCGATCGAGGTGAAGACCCCGATCGTGAAGCGCTACTGGAGGTACTTGGATAAGCTGAAGGATCTCTCACCCGCCACGAGATTTGTCCTGATGGGGGACCACATCACGGCGTTGCCCGAGGAATCCTTGCGCAACTGTCGCGCGGACTACTGTCTCACGGGGGGAGACTTCGACTTCGCGCTGCTGAACCTCTGCGCGCACATCGAGAAGGGGGCGGCCCTCGAACCGGGGGTCTTTTCCTGGCGGGACGGGAAGCGCGACGACACCGACAAAATCGTTTCCACGGGGCCGTTCGTGCTCAAGCACGGGCTCGACACGCTCCCGATGATCGACCGCGAGCTGACGAAGTGGCGTCTCTACGCGAAGGAGAACGGCAACTTCAAGTACAACCCGGGCACCTACACGATGGTGGGACGCGACTGCTGGTGGGGGCGCTGCACCTTCTGCTCGTGGACGACGACCTTCACGAACTTTCGCTGTCGAACGGCGAAGCAGCACGCCGACGAGATTGGGCACCTCATTGATCTCGGGGTGCGCGAGGTGTTCGACGACACGGGGACCTTCCCCGCGGGTGGCTGGCTGAAGGATTTCTGCAATGAAGTGATTCTCCGCGGCTACTCCAAGAAGATTGTGCTCGGCTGCAACATGATCCCCGGCGTCCTCTCCCAGGAGGAGTACGACCTGATGGGGAAGGCGAACTTCCGTTTCGTGCTCTACGGGCTCGAGTCGGCCAACCAGTCCACGCTCGATCGCATCCATAAACTGGGCGAGGTGGGCAAGCTCGAGGAGTCCATGCGGATGGCCAAGAAGGGCGGGCTCATGCCTCATGTCACCTGCATGGTGGGCTACCCGTGGGAGAGCAAGGAGGACGCGCAGCGGACGATTGACCTCACGCGGGATCTTTTTAACAAGGGCTTCATCGACACCCTCCAGGCCACGATCTGCATGCCCTATCCGGGTACGCCGCTCTTTAAGGAGTGCAAGGAGAAGGGCTGGCTGCGCACCGATGACTGGGACGACTACGGGATGCGCGATCCCGTGATGAAGTGCCCGATTCCCCACGAGGAACTCCTCGAGATGACCCGCGGGATTTACAGCAGCTTTGTCACCCCGCGCTTTATCTGGCGGCAGTTGGCGGCGATCCGAAGTTTTGAGGACTTCCGCTACCTCGTTCGTGGCGGGCTGCGCGTACTCGGCCATCTCGCCGACTTCAACTTCTTCGGGCTCGGCCAGAAGCAGACGCGCGAGATGCGCCGCACCCTCAAGGGCAAGGTGGAACTCGACGAGCCCGTGAGCGACGCCCCGCCGCCCGAGCCGCGCGGCCGGGTGGCCCGCCCACTGCCGAAGTCCGTCCGGGAGCGCGAAAGAGAGTAGGGTGAGAAATGCGGGTTAGAGCGAAGAGGCAAGGGCAACGGCGTTGCCGAGGCAGTCGTTCATCGAGATTCCGCCGCGGAAATTGCCGATGAGGTGAAGGCCGGGAAGGGCGGCCTCGGCGGCTTCGCAGGCGGCAACGACCTCCCCATGGCGCGACTCGTACTGGGGGATCGCCCGGGGCCAGCGCGCCGTGTTGCGGAAGATCGGCGATGCCTTGAAGTGGAGGAGTGGACCGAGGTCGCGGAGGACCTGCCCGACGAGGGACTCGTCATTGAGCGAGACGGCTTGAGGGTCGAGCACCCCGCCAACGAAGGCGGTAAGGAGGACCTTCCCCTCGGACGCGCGGCCGGGAAAGAGGGTGGAGGAGAAGAGCGTCCCGAGCGTGCGGATGCCGCGCGCGCGGCTGATGAGGGCCCCGAAACCGTTGAGCGGGTGGCCCACGTCCTCGCGGCGGAAGCCGAGGTGGACCACGCAGATGGGGGCAAAGGGGATGGTGCGGAACGGGCGGACCGCGTCCCCGACATGCGGTTCGAGGAGGCGCGCGGCGGTATCCACGTCGGTCGCGAGGATCACGCGGTCTGCAGAGATCGCTCCCGTGCCGCATTCGACCATGAGGCGAGTCCCCTCGCGCCGCACGGCGGAGACTTCTGTCCGCAGGCGGACATCGCCGACCTCCCTGGCGAGGGCCTCGGGGAGGTCCTGCAGGCCACCCGGCCAGGAGACGAGCTTCCCTTTTGGGCCGGTACCGCCGCCGCGCTTCATCGCGCCGCGGATGAGGCTGCCATGCTCCTGCTCAAGGTGCCAGAGGCGGGCGAAGGCGTGGCGCACGATGAGTCGCTCGGGGTCGCCGGCGAAGACGCCGGAGACAAACGGCCCAACCAGCTCGCGGAGCGGCTCGGGGCCCATGCGGCGGCGGACGAAGTCCGCGAGGGTCTCGTCAGGGTTGCGTCCGCGCGGGAGAAACGGCTCGGCGCAGAGGCGGAGTTTCGCCCCGAGGGAGAGGAGCGGACTGGCGAAGAAAGAAGGGGGCGAGGCTGGAATCGCGACAAGCTTCCCGCCGAGGACGACGAAGCGGTTCTTCGCGGACGGTGCGGCCTCGCAGGCCTTCGCGAGCATCCCTGTCTCTTCAAGAAAGCCGCGGGTCTCGGCACGCGAGACGAGCAGCGTGTTCGGCCCCTCCTCGCAGAGGAAACCGTCGCGGCGGAAGGCACGCGCGGCCCCCCCGACCCGGTCCGCGGAATCCACCACGGTCGCACGCCAGCCGCGCCTGCAAAGAATGGTGGCCGCGGCGAGGCCGGAGACCCCGGCTCCAATGATTACCGCCGTGCGTGGCGTGCTCTCGCTCATGGCCCCATGCAAGGCGGGTTTGGGGCGCGCCGCAAGCCGGTTTTCGAGGACAAACTCAGGCCGAAACAGAGACGTGTTGCTTGAACTTCTGGATGGATTGGCAATCACCGCGGGTGCCGGAGAGGCCGGCGAGGTTCCAGCGGCACTCGGAACAACTGATCTCCAGACAGAGGGGGAGGTGGGGGCGAGCCTCGTCAAAAATCTCGATATGACTTCGAGGGACCTGGGTGAGGACGAGGTCCACCTCGTAGTGGCCCTTTTTCCCCTTTTGGGGACGACAGGCAAGGACGATGCCACGGCAGAGGGTCGCCCCGTTGCGCTTCGCACGGCGTTTCGGCGCATTCACCTCGAAGGCAATCTCGGTCATGAGGGCAAACTTCCACGCCGTGGGGATGGTGAGGATGGATCGCCGCATCTTGAACTGCGATGGCTTGAAGCTCATCTGCTCGGCACCGTAGCGAACCAGCAGTTGGGCTGGCACAGCCTTCTTGGATTTTTTCGACGGCTTCATGGATGGCGAATATTGGACATTGAGGATTCCGGGAAACCTAGCGTGCTTTCTCCTCGTGTCAAACGAGGCCGTGAGCATATTACGCGTCTGCGCCGTGATGGCGGCACTCCCAGCCGAGATAGGTCCCGAACGCATCGGCGATCCCCTCTGCCACGTGACCACGGGAGATCGCCACGTGGTGTTCAAAGCCGTTGCGACAGCACCAGCGAAGGAGGCCCTGCAGGCCCTTGACGTGGAGGACGCCGTAACCTCCAAACGTCTTGATCTTGTCGTCGGTGAAATCCCCCTCGCCGACGTAGGTGGAGACGCGCCCGCGGAGGTCATCGGTACTGATGCGACAGAAGCTCATGGGGCCGGGGGCGATCGGGCCCACGATGGTACCGTAGGTGTTCTCCTTGCCGACAGAGCCGGCGATGATCTCCTGGAAGTCCATGCGGACCTCCGAAAAAATGTCCTTCGGCAGATTGGAGCAGTGGAAGACGACGCACTTGTCCGGCTCGCCGCCGAAGTTGTTGTTCCAGTCCACGATCGCCGCAGAGCGTCCCGAGGCAAGCTGGAGGGCATACATCCCAAGCATGCCGGCGATGTCCACCTCGCAGGCGCTGGGGAGGAGGCTGTGGCTCATCATGCTCATGAGCGTGCAGGGAACGACGCCGAAGAACTCCTGCAGGGCGGTCCAGCACTGGATCGCGCTGCCGACGAGCTGCTTCTCCTGCATCCACCGGTCGATGACGACCCCGAGTTTTGCCATTTTGAGGAGGGCGGCTTCGGGGATGCCCTTCGTGGAAACGTAGGCTCGGATGGCGTCGAGCTTGGCGTGGACGGCGGGGTCGCCGTCCTTGAGGCGGCCGACCATGCCGAGGACCTCGAAGAGATCGATCACCTCGACGGAAATCCCCGAGCGCTCGAGGAGCTTCTCGCTGTAGCGGACGGTGTTGAAGGCACCCGGGCGGGCCCCGATGGCGCCGACGCGCGCGTGCTTGAATCCGCGGACGACACGGCAGGTGGCGGCGAAGCGGCGCAGGTCGTGGAGGAAACTCTCCGAATGCGGGGCGGAGGTGTGGTCGGTGGTGAGGCTGAAGGGAATGCCGTACTGGCGGAGGTTATTTGCCGCCGACATCTTGCCGCAGAAGCTGTCGCGGCGGTGGGCGATGGTCATCTTGGTCGCATCGTCGGGGAAGGCCTGGAGCAGGACGGGAACTCCGAGTTCGGCCCAGCGGATGGCATTGGCGATGGCGCGCTCATCGCCGAAGTTCGGGAGGAATACGAGGATACCGTCGATGCGGTCGCGGTGCTTGCGGAAGAGATCGGCGCACTTGCGCGCCTCGGCGAGCGACTCGATGGAGCCGTGGGGTGAATCCTCGGGAGTGAGGGCGATCGCCTCAAACCCCTGGCCTTTGAGGGCGGCGAGGGCCTGTTCGCGGCCCTCGCGGCAGAGTTCGGTGGGAAAGAATCCGCGAGTTCCGAGAATGACGCCGAAGGTGGTGGGTTTGCTCATGGGTGGGGATGGGACAGGATTTGGGGAGGGGTCAGGAGCAGCAGCCGCTTTTCGCGCCTTCGCCCTCCTTCTTCGAGCCGCAGCATCCGTTGCGGAGGCAGTCGAGGCCGAGGCCGTGGTGGTCGGCGAAGGCCAGCAGGCCGGCGGTGGCGCAAAGATAGATGAAGTTCTGGAGCACCACGTCGAACTGCTTCGACATCAGCATCCCGAATATGAGGGAGAGCAGCACCAGGCCGGTGAGTCTCAGCGCGCAGCGGGTGAAGAGCCCGAGGGCAAGCAGGGAACCGATGATCAGCTCGACCCAGGGGAGCACGGCGAAGTAGGGCTTCAGCAGGAGCGCTGGGAGGATGGGCTCGAACTTTGGGTAGTAGCCAACCCAGATCTCCGGATGGACGAGTTTGTTGTATGCCGCCACGAGGAAGAGGAGGGCGAGCCCCCAGCGTGGCAGGGCATGTGCCCAAGCGGAGCTGCGGAAGATGCAGCAGGACTTTGTGAGGCAGCACTGTCCGGAGGATTCGTCGCAACAGCACGAGGTTTTTGCGGGTTCGTGGTTCATGGGGGTTTCCTTTAAGGTGGGCGCACGTTATGCCGGGCGGGGGGCGTGGCTTCAAGGTCGAATTGTCCCATCTCACCGTCATCATTTTATTCCCACTGATTTTGGACGGATCATGAGGTACACCTCGGACCGCATCGGCAAGTGAACTTTTCCTATGCTCACCCTCCTCGCCATCGAGACTTCCTGCGATGAAACTGCCGCCGCCGTCGTGCGAGACGGCGCGATCCTCTCCAGCGTCGTCTCTTCCCAAGCGACGCTCCATGCTCCCTACGGGGGTGTCGTCCCCGAGGTTGCCTCTCGCCAGCATCTCCGATCTGTGGATGCGATCATGCTTGACGCCTTGGAGAAGGCGCGGATTTCCCCTATTGAAATCGACGCTGTCGCGGTGACGCGCGGCCCGGGCTTACCCAGTGCCCTGCTCGTCGGGGTCGCCGCCGCGCGCGGCCTCGCCCTTCGTCTCGGTAAACCGCTCCTGCCCGTCCACCACGTCGAGGCCCACCTTTACTCTGCTCCCGTCGAACCTCCCTTCGTCGCCCTCGTGGTCTCCGGCGGCCACACGATTCTCGTCCACGTGGAGTGTACCGGGAAGCACCGTCTCCTTGGTCAGACACTCGACGACGCCGCCGGCGAGGCGTTCGACAAGGCAGCCCAACTCCTCGGTCTCGGTTACCCCGGCGGTCCCGAGATCGAGAAGGCTGCCCGCGGCGGGAACCCAAAGGCCTTCGACTTTCCCCGTCCCATGCTCCATTCAGGCGACGGGAACTTCAGCTTCAGCGGCCTCAAGACCGCCCTCCGTCGCGCCGTCGCCAATATTTCCGCGTCCGCCTCGGCTCCAGAAATCAGCAATCTTGCAGCTTCTTTCCAGGCCGCCGTCGTCGAGACTCTCGTTAGCAAAACCCTCCGCGCTGCCCGCACCCTCGGGGTGCGTGCGGTTTCCGTCTCCGGCGGGGTCGCGTGCAATGGTGCTCTCAAGGCCGCGTTCGGGCAGGCCTGCCGCCGCGAAGGACTCGCGCTCGGTTGGGCCGAGCGCACCCTCTGCACGGACAACGCCGCGATGATCGGCCTCCTCGCGGAGCGTAAACTCGCCGCCGGTGTTCCTATCCCGACCGAATGGGATATCGCCCCCGACTGGGCCCTTCCTGAAGACTGAAAGCCACGGATGAAACACGGATCGCAGATGATGAGCGCCAAGTCCGCGGACACGGACTTGGCGCATCTTTCCGCCGCTGATGTCTGCTCTCTCCCGAAGGCAACGCGCCGATTCCGTGGTGCGGAATCGGCGCATTCCCCATCCGTGATCATCCGTGTTTCATCCGTGGCTCAATCCGCTTCTGCCCTTTGCGAGCTTTGCGTGAGAATCCGCTCCGATCCCCCCGTGCTCACGGCAGCGGCCACATCGTCCGCTTCCGTTTCTCGAAGCGCGCGGAGTGCGTGTACCCGCAATCCTTCGCAAGGCGAACCGCCTCTCGGAAACCCGCCCCGACCTCGATGGGCGCGTGGGAATCGGAGCCCAGGGTGATCGGGATCTCCAGCCTTCTCGCGATTCGCAGAAACGCCTCGCTCGGATAAATCTCCTTCACCGGCTTCCTCAGCCCCGCCGTATTGATCTCGATGCAGATCCCTTTCTCGGCGACTACCCGCAGCGCATCCTCGAAAAGCTCCTCGCAGGGTTCTTTCGGAAAAAAGCCAAACTTCTTCACGAGGTCGGGGTGCGCGAGCGTGTCGTAGAGTCCCGTCCGGGCCGCCTCCTTCCAAAGCTGGAAATACTCCTTCCATGTCGCAAAGAGATCCTTGATCGCCTTCCACGTCGGAATCTCCTTCGGGTCGTCGAGGCACCACATCCCAAGATAATGCACCGAGCCCAGGACGCAGTCCCAGTCCGCCCGGCTCAGGAAGTGGCGGACATACTCCTCCTGCCCGCGGCAGTACTCCGCCTCGACCCCCAGCTTGATCCTCAACTTCGGGAACGCCTTCCGCGCGGCCTCGACCATCGCGAGATAATCAGGGAAACGTTCCTCTGCCAGCCGCAACGGGTCGTAGGTCGCCGGCATCGGGCAGTGCTCGGAGATCCCGATCTCCGCCAGCCCCAGTTCGACCGCCCGGCGTGCGTAATCCACCGGCTCCCCCTTTGCGTGTCCGCAAAGGTGCGTGTGCATGTGGATGTCCGCAAGCTGCGCGTAGAAAGTCGGGTCACTCATTTCGAAAGAAGCCTCCGCAACCGTGCAGTGGTCTGTGGGCGATCCAACTCGCTGGCGGCGACCGCCAGGGTCAACGACTCCCACTCCGACCCATCCGCCTTCGGCTCGATCCCGTTCAAACGAAGAAAGACGAGGCATGCGCCCAGTGCCGTGCGTTTGTTACCGTCCACGAACGGGTGGTTCCGACAGAGGTAGAACAGGTATGCGGCGCCGATCTCGGCGGCGTCCATGTAAACGGACTTCCCGCCATAACCCGCTTGCGGCGCTGCCACCGCCGACTCCAGCAACGCCATATCTCGAATCCCGTCCGACCCGCCGAACCTCGCGATGGCCTGCTCGTGAATCTCCCGAACGATGGCCACCGTCAGGTGAAAACAGTTTTCGGGGGTAACGCTCATGCGAGTTTCTTCATCGTCCGTGCGTAGTCCCTCATGGTCTCCTTGATGACCTGCGATACTTCCTGCGCAGACGGCCGCGGATGGATGGGGGTGAGCGTGATCGTGCCCCCCACATGGACTTCCACATTCACACGGTCCCCCATCTTCAGGTGCGCCAGTTCCATGAGGGCGGCATCGAAGATGATGCCCTGCGAGTTGCCGACCTTCGTAATGGTTTTCGTCATGACGTCATACTATGTTTTACCATCTGAAAAGTCAATCGGTCGCCCGAGGAAACTACCTCACCTCCACGCGCGGGACGCGCGCACTGATGCCGCAGAGGACTTCATAGGAGATCGTGCCCGCACGGTCCGCGACCTCGCCCGCCGTGATCTCATTCCCGCCCTGCTTGCCGATGAGCACCGCCTCATCCCCCCAGCGCGCCGCGGGCGTGCGGGAGAGGTCCACCATCGTCATGTCCATGGTCACCCGCCCGAGGATCGGGCAGCGTCGCCCGCGGATCAGGACCTCGCCGCAGTTGGAAAGTTTTCGGGAAACTCCGTCGGCGTAGCCGGCGGGGAGTACGCCCACCCGCATCTTGCGGGGGGCACGAAAGGTTCCGCCGTAGCTGATGGTCGTCCCCTTCGCGACCTCGCGTACGAGGGCCACGCGCGCCTTCCACGCGAGCACCGGTCGAAGCGGCCGGTCACCGAGCCGACGCCGCCAAGCGGCGCGCGGTTCTCCCAGTCCGTAGAGCGCGATGCCGGGGCGCGCATGGGTGAGGCGATCGTTCGGGATCAGGTTGACCACGGCCGCACTATTGTGGATGTGGATCGCCTCCACCTTCACGCCGCGCCGCCCCAACTCCTCAACGGGACGCATCAGCCGCACCAGTTGCTTGCGGCACTCGTCCGGGTCCGCTTCCGCGCGGGCCATGTGGGAGAAGATTCCCTCCGCACGCACATGCGAAGATTGAGCAACCCGCGCAAAAAGCTCTCCCGCCTCCTCCGCGCGGCACCCGATCCTGCCCATTCCCGTATCCACCTTGAGGTGAACGGCCGTGGAGACCCCTGCCTTCTTCGCCGCGCGCTCGATCCTCTGAAGTTCCGCCGCGCTGGAAAGGGCGAAGGCCAGTCCCCGCTGGCATACGGCCCAGTCGAGTTCTCCGGGCACCGTGGGCCCGGCGAGGAGCACCTTCGCCCCCGGCACGGCCCGTAGAAGGACCTCGGCCTCGGCGATATTTGCCACAAGAAATTTGCGCACGCCCTGCGCCGCGAGGGCTCGGGAAACCGTGGGAAGCCCGTGCCCGTAGGCATTTGCCTTGACCACCCCCATCACCTCGCAATCGCGAGGAAGCAGCGAGCGGATCCTAAGCAGGTTATGACGAATCGCGCCGAGACTTATCTCCGCCCAGCATCGCAAGGATGCGGGCCTCATGCGTCCCCGAAGCTGATCCCGAGATCGCGCGCGGTGGTCACGAGATCCCCGTTCACCGGCACCGTCTTGAGCCGTCCCACCGCTTCGGCGAGAGGCACCGAGGTGATGGTCGGCGGGCATAGGGCCACCATTCGCCCGAAGTTTTTCTCGACGATCAGGCGCACCGCCGCCGCGCCGAAGCGCGTGCAGAGAAGGCGGTCGAAGCAGGTCGGCCCGCCCCCGCGCTGGAGATGGCCGAGCACGCAAACGCGCGTCTCCTTCCCCGTCCGCTTCCCGATCTCCCTGGCAACCACGGCCCCGACCCCGCCGAGCTGGGCCTCGCGATCCTTGGCCGTTGTATCTTGCGCCACAAAACCGCCTCCCGCCTCGCGCGCCCCCTCGGCAGCGACGATCAGGGTAAAATGCTTCCCGATCTTTTCTCGGGTTGCCACTTGCGCGCAGATCTTGTCGTAATGGAAAGGAATTTCTGGAATGAGAATCACATCCCCGCCCCCGGCGATCCCCGCGCTGATTGCGATCCAGCCCGCGTAACGCCCCATCACCTCGAGGACCATCACACGGTTATGGCTTTCCGCGGTCGTGTGCAGGCGGTCGAGCGCATCGGTCGCGCACGCCACCGCCGAGTCGAAACCGAAGGTGATCACCGTGGCCTCGAGGTCGTTATCAATGGTCTTCGGGACGCCGACGATTGGGATCCCTGCCTCGTAAAGCTGGTTTGCGATGGTGAGCGAGCCGTCGCCCCCCACCACGACGAGCGCCTGGAGGCCCAGCTTCGCGACCGTCGCCTTCGATGCGTCGAGAACCTCCTTCGGGATGCGCTGTCCCTCCCCGTGGCCCGTCTTCGCGGCAAACGGCCCACGGTTCGAGGTCCCGAGGATTGTCCCGCCCGAGCTGAGCAGACCGTCCATCTTTTTGTAGTCGAGCGCCATGGTCTGGATCGGATCGAGCAGGCCGTTGAACCCGCCGACGATCCCGAGCGTCTCCCAGCCGCGCTTCGCGGCGGCCTTGACCACCGCGCGGGTCACTGCATTGAGGCCGGGGCAGTCCCCACCCCCGGTGAGAATGCCGATCCGCGTTTTTGAGTGATTCATGAATGCTTCCTTTCCATGCATTTCACTCATAGTTCGCCTCGAACGCAAGACCGGTCGCGCTCCTTGCACGTGATAGGGATACACTTCGTCGTGTACTTCGCCGTCGGGAACATTTGCTTCCGTCGCGTGCTGGGCCATATTGGGCTCTTCAGATTCCCAATCCCAATCCCATCATTCCCGTGCCCAACGTCCCCGCCTTCAACCTTACCCAACGCCCGCCCCGCAGCCCTCGCGTCCGCCTCGGTGGTTACGTCATCCTCCCGCGCATCCTCGATAAGGGGCGCGCGGTGATTGCCGGCACGAATGGCGAGTACAACTACGCCTGTCCGCTCGACCAACTCTTCCTCGAGTATGCGGGGGTGGATGCGGAAAAGCTCAAGGCTCGCCTCGTGGCGGGGGATGGGGATGGCGAAGTTATCGATTGGATCCGCAAGAACGCAAAGCATGCGCACACGGATGCTGAGATCTTCGTGTGGTCGGGGTACATGGATCGCCGCGCGCCCTCCTCGGTGGAACTTCGTGCCTTCTTCCACGGGGTGCATGAGAAGATCGCCCCGAAGCGCGACGACATCGCCACATGGTTCGACCTTCTCGACGTGGACGATTACGTTTCCTTTGGCGGCAAGGCATGAGTTGCGGAGCCGACGTGATTACGGTCATATCGGGGACCCATGGCGAACATCTTCCCGCGATCGGCAAATCGCATTTTTCCACTGATCCTGGTCGGGGTGGCCCTGATCGGGACGATCGCCGTGTGCGCGGTGTGGTATTTCTTCACACCGAAGTACACGCGGGTGGGTTATCAGCCGATCCAGCCCATCGCGTTCGACCACGCGCTCCACGTCACCCAGGTGGGGCTCGACTGCCGCTACTGCCACCAGAACGTGGAGCGTTCGGCCAACTCCACCCTCCCGAGCACGCAGACCTGCATGGCCTGCCACCAGCACGTGAAGCCGGACAGCCCGAAGCTGGCGGCCCTCCGCGAGAGCTGGCAGACGGGGCTTCCCATCCCGTGGGTCCGTGTCCACAAGGCCCCCGACTTCGTCTACTTCAACCACTCAGTCCACGTGAACCGCGGCATGAGCTGTGTTCACTGCCACGGGCAGGTCAACCACATGCCCGTCCTCTGGCACGATCAGCCGCAGAGCATGAGCTGGTGCCTCGACTGCCACCGCAATCCCGCCGCGAAGATCCGCCCGCCCGACAAGGTCTTCGACCTCGACTGGCGTGCCCCGACCCCTCAGGCCCAGTTGGAGATGGGTCAAAAGTTGGTCAAGGAATGGGGGGTGAGGCCTCCCGTGACCTGCGCGGGATGCCACCGGTAAGAGGTGAAGATGGAAGTTGGAAGTATGAATCTGGAATCCCTGAATCCATTTTCCTTCCCGAATATCCCTTCCCTCTGATCCTCACTTCCAACTTCAAGCTTCGAGCTTCCCTCTTCTTCCTGTGAAACGCATCTTCCAGCATCCACCTGCGGACGCCACGGGCTCGCGCTACTGGCGCAGCATCGAGGATGCGGCCGACACGCCCGAGTTCCGCGCGTGGCTCGAGCGCGAGTTTCCCGACGGAGCCGCCGAGTTTGAGATGGACGGCATTTCCCGTCGCAACTTTTTGAGAATCATGGGCGCCTCCCTCGCGCTCGCGGGGGTCGGCCTCGGCGGCTGCCGCCGCCCCGTGGCACACCTCGTGCCTTACACCAAGACGCCCGAGTGGCTCGTGCCGGGGCGCCACCTCCGCTACGCGACCTTCATGCCGCGCCGCCGCGGAGGGATGCCACTCCACGTGACGACCTACAATGGTCGCCCCACGAAGATCGAGGGCAACCCGCTCCATCCGTGCAGCCGCGGGGCGACCGATGCCTTCGCGCAGGCCTCGGTGCTGGAGATGTACGACCCCGAACGCGCCCGCCGCTTCCTGAAAGGGGGGACTGGCGTGCCCGAGACCGAGTTTGTCGCCGATCTCGAAAAACTCCGCGCCACCTGGGCGGCGGACCGGGGGCGTTCTCTGGCCTTTCTCGTGGACGGCACGGAGTCCCCGACGCGCGAACGTCTGCGCATCCTCCTCCTCGCGAAGTATCCCGAGGCGGTGTGGTGCGTGGAGGAACCCCTTTCGCCCGGCTACGATGCGGCGGCTTACGAGGTGGCCTACGGCCCTGGGATGGTCCCTGTGCCGCAGTTCGACAAGGCGGAGGTGATCCTCTCGCTCGAATGCGACTTTCTCGGTAACGAGGACGAGGGGGGCCTCGGCGCGGTGCGCGATTTCACTGCGGGCCGTCGGGTGGAAAAGCCCGGCGACCGGATGAACCGCCTCTACGTGGTTGAGTCGCGCTACACGCTCACCGGCGGGATGGCCGATCACCGCTTGCGGATGCCCTCGAGCCAGGTGGGGACAGTGGCGGCGGCGCTTGCCCGCGAGATCTCAGGGCTCTCTTCCGGAGGTGCGCCCGCGGCGGAAAGCGCGGCGACTCCCGCGTGGATTCGCGAGGCCGCGCGCGACCTTTGGGCACACCGCGGCCGTTCGCTCGTGGTGGCGGGTCTTCATCAGTCGGCAAGCGTGCACGTCCTCGCCGCGGCGCTCAATGAGGCACTCGGGAACACGGGTGCGACCGTGAAACTCGCACGGCCCGAGCGCATCCCGTCGCTCAAGCTCTTCGAACTGGCCGCCCGTGTCCGCGAGGGGAAGGTGGAGACCCTGATTATCCTCGGCGGAAATCCCGTTTATACCGCCCCCGCCGATCTGGGCTGGGAGAAACTCCAGTCCTCGGTGAAGACCGTGATCCGCTGGGGGCTCTACGAGGACGAGACCTCCGCGCGGAGTGCCTGGCACGTGCCGGCGGCGCACTATCTCGAGTCGTGGAACGACGGGACGGCGCGCGACGGCTCGCTTCTCTGTGCGCAACCGATGATCCTGCCCCTCCACGGCGGGTGGTCCGATCACGATCTCCTTTCACGGATCGTGGGCCTGCCCCGTCCCGAGGGTCCCGAGGCGGTGCGTGCGACCTTCCGCGAGCGCACGGGGCGCAGCCTCGATGCGTTCAGCTTCGAGCAGGCGTGGCAGAAGTTTGTCCACGATGGCTTTCTCGAGGGAAGCGCGGCCCCGTTGGTTGCGGGGCGTGCGGACCTCCGTCGTTGTGCCGAGCACCTTGCCGCGAACCCGCCGTCGGTGGCAGGTGAGGGGATCGAGGTGGTTTTTGCTCCGGACGCGAGCGTGGACGATGGGCGTTATCTGAATAACGCGTGGCTCCAGGAAATGCCCGACCCGGTGACGAAGCTCACGTGGGAGAACGCCGCGCTGGTGAGCCCGACGACGGCGCGCGCGCTGGGAATCGCAAACCGCAACGTGAAGGGGGTGCTGACCTGCGACGTGGTGCGGATCACGGCGGGGGGGCGTTCCGTGGAGGCGCCGGCGATGATTGCCCCCGGCCACGCGAACGGCTCGGTCACGCTGCCGCTGGGCTACGGGCGATGGAAGGTGGGCAAGGTCGGCGCGTACAGCGGTTTCAATGCCTGGGCGGTGCGCGCCTCGGTATCGGCGGGTTTCGCGCTCGGGGCGCGCGTGGAGCTCGCGGGGCGGGCCGTAAAACTGGCGGTGACCCAGGAGCATGGCGCGATGGAGGGCCGCGCGCTCGTGCGCGAGGCGCCGCTCAAGGTTTTCGAGGAGGATCCGGCGTTCGTGGACAAGATGAGCCTGGAGTCGCATATGCCGCCTCCGCGCTCCGCCTATGCGCATCCGAAGATGGATGCGCCTCATCAGTGGGCGATGTCCATTGACCTCGGCCGTTGCACGGGCTGCAACGCCTGCGTCGTCGCCTGCCAGGGGGAAAATAACATTCCGATTGTCGGCAAGGACCAGGTGGCCAAGGGGCGTGAGATGCACTGGATCCGTCTCGACCGCTATTACGCGGGGAGCGAGGACGATCCTGCGATGCTCACCCAGCCGGTCGCCTGCATGCAGTGCGAGAACGCCCCCTGCGAGACCGTCTGCCCCGTGAACGCCACCGTCCACAACGAGGAGGGGCTGAACGTCATGGCCTACAACCGCTGCATCGGCACGCGATATTGCAGCAACAACTGTCCTTACAAGGTCCGCCGCTTCAACTTCTTCGACTACAACCAGCGCCAACTCGACAAGCTCTACCTCGGCCCGCTCGGGCCCAAGGGCGTCGCCGAGACCGTGAAGATGCAGAAGAACCCGAACGTCACCGTCCGTATGCGCGGGGTGATGGAGAAGTGCACCTTCTGCGTCCAGCGCCTCGAAGCCGCGAAGATCGACCAGAAGGTGAAGGCCGGCGCCTCGCCCGACATCCTGGTGCCCACCGACGGCGTGAAGACCGCCTGCCAGCAGGTCTGCCCCGCGCAGGCGATCGTTTTCGGCAACGTGGCCGATCCGAAGAGCGAGGTCTCCCGCGTTAAAAAGCTGCCACACGATTATGGGATGCTGGAGTACCTGAATGTGCGTCCCCGTCTCACCTACCTTGCCCGGCTGCGCAACCCGAACATGCGGATGCCGGGCGCGGACCAGGTGGGAATGAGTTCGCTCGGGACCGCCCACGGACACGGTCACTCCGAGCATCCCGTGACGGGACCGCAGCACCCGCCGCATCCGCAGAACCCCGTGGAGCACTGAAACGACCCGACTGACCATGGCCCACGGTTCTACCCTTGCGATGACGGATGCCGACGCGCAGATAATGCGCCGACGTCCCATCGTCCTGAACGGGCGCGGCTATCACTGGATCACCGAGCACATCAGCGGGATCAGCGAGCGTGGCGCCCCGAAGTGGTGGTGGTTTGCGACCGCCTTCACCGGTCTCGTCACCCTGATGGCGGTGGCGATGTTCACTTACCTCGTCTCTACCGGGGTGGGGGTGTGGGGCCTCAACCAGCCGGTGAGCTGGGCGTGGGACATCACCAACTTCGTCTTCTGGATCGGGATTGGCCACGCGGGGACGCTGATCTCGGCGATCCTTTTTCTCACGCGGCAGAAATGGCGGACCTCGATCAATCGCTCGGCGGAGGCGATGACCCTTTTCGCGGTGATGTGTGCCGGGCTCTTCCCGGCGTTTCACGTGGGCCGTGTCTGGATGGTGTGGTTTCTCGCACCCGTGCCGACCTCGATGGGGATCTGGCAGAACTTCCGCAG
>CAZZBZ010000058.1:15991-20681 GCA_964653025.1 uncultured Verrucomicrobiota bacterium | reverse complement strand
TCCCTTGCCGCGGAAGGGGCCGATGACGCAGATGGCGAGCGTCTGCCCGAGGAGGAGAAAGTAATCCCCCAGGTTCAGTAGGAAATCTTGGAAACGCTTCTTCAAGATCAGAGGCCGGCGTCGGCGCGCAGCGCGGTGACTGCGGCCGATTCCTCGTCGAAGATCTTAAAAAACTGGTCGAGACGGGCGACCTCGAAAACGCTTCGGACCGGGGTGGTGAGGGCGACGAGGCCCAGCTTACCGCCGTAGCCGCGCATCTTCTGGAAGGCGTCAATGATCGTGGCGAGCCCTGAGCTGTCGATGTAACTTACCTTGCCGAAGTGGACGGCCACCGCCTTCGACTTGCGGTCGATGAGCTTGCTGATCTCGGCGCGGACCTCGGGAGACCGATGGAGATCAATCTCTCCGTCGAGATCGAGGATGGAGACGCCCTGCACTTCGCGGATAGGAAAAGCCATGGAAGACATAAAATGCCTTGTCTTCCCAGTGGGGTCAAATGGGATTTGGTCCCCAAGGGTGATTTTAAGGGAGATTGGTTCGGGGGGGGGGGGGCGGCTCCGTTCGTGTCGTCTTGCATTCCGACGGGGATTGATTGCGGCTAGTTCCTGAGGGATTCCCGTGGAGATCTATTTTTAGGTGGGAGCAGGGATTGGGCGCAGGGCAAGGAAGTGGATCGGCCTGCCCTCGCGGAGGAAGTCGCGCTCGAAGTCCGTGGTCTCGGGAAGGAGTTCTGCCGCGCACGCCTCCTTCCACGGGGCGAGGAGGCGGCTGGCCGACGCCACTTCTTGGATGTGGGTGAAATACGGGGCGTCGTCGGTCTTGAGGCCGAGCCAACCGCCGGGCTTGAGGGCGCGGGCACAGGCATCCAGGAACTCCGTCTGGACGAGACGGTTCTTGTGGTGGCGACGCTTGGGCCACGGATCCGGGAAGAGGACGGTGATGGTGTCTGCCGAGCCCGGTGGGAGGAGCCATTCGGCGGCGTAGGAGGCCTCGATCCGAAGGACACGCACGTTCCCGAGGCTGAGGCGGGTGGCGCGGCGCGCGATCTTGCGGACGCGGCCGAGGAGACGCTCCACGGCGAGGAAGCCGCGCTCCGGGTGGCGGCGTGCGCGTTCGACGAGGAAACCGCCATCGCCGGCACCGAGATCCACCTCGATTCCTTTTGGAGCCGTCATTGGAGGGAGACCGGGGACTGACGCGAAGACCGCGGTCCAGTCGAGGCGCTCAATCCACGAGGGTGGGCGATAGACCAGGGCCTCGGCCCGCTGCGAGAGCGGGGGCTCACGGGGTTCAACCACGGCTGGGTGGGGCGAGGGTGGGAGCGGGCTCGGGTTCGTCGGCAAAGCGGACCACGATGGGGCCGGTCTTGCCGTCCCCTTCCTCGTGGAGGATCCACGCGCGGACAAAGGCGGCGACCTGCGCACGGGCGGTCTCGCGGACCTCGGGGAGATGGGAGGCCGCGGCGCGGCGAGCCATCGGGCCGAGCGCGAGGCGGAGTTTCTCGGCCACCGGTGCCGAGCGCCGCCAGAGGCTGCCCTTGACCTCGCGGTAATCGAGGTGGGCGACGTCGATGGCCGGGGTGTTGAACTGTAACGCGGGGGCGTTGACGAGCACGGAGACGTCCGCGACGCGTACGGTCCAAGGGGACTTGAGGTCAAGGTACCAAGTGGTCTCGACGGGCGCGCGGGCCTCGACGACGACCTCGGGGAGGGGGATGCCCAGCACGGTCGGCGCGTCGGAAAGCTGAAAAATCTCGATTGCGCGCAGCGTGGTCACCTGCAGGCGTGTCGTGCCGTTCACGCGGCTGGCATAGAAAAGGAAGCTCTCGGTCGTCTTGTGACGGAGGAGGCTTCCTCCCAACGGGCCAAAATAGAGGAAGAGCGCGAAACCGATCACACAGAGGACGAGGATAAGGAGAAACCAGCATCCGATGGTGTGGGAGAGCTTCATGTTTTTCGGGTGCAAAAGATGATGGTGGCGATCGCCCCCGGCACCCAGCCCGCGAGCATGAGGAAGAACACGAGGACAAAGGCGCCCCAGTCCTTGTCAACGACGGCGAGCGGGGGCAGAAGAAGGCACAGGATCGCTCGTCCGAGGCTCACGGTCGCCTTTTTTTTGAAAATGGTGGCTGGGGAGGGAATCGCACCCCCGACACGGGGTTTTTCAGACCCCTGCTCTACTACTGAGCTACCCAGCCGAATTTGGGAGCCGACAAGTAGGGGATGGAGAGGAGCGTGTCAAAGCGATTTGCAGCGGTCGTGCGGAAGAGGGGGGAAGCACAGGGAGCCCGGTCGGGCAACTCGCGGGGGGACGCAGGGTGAGGGATGCGATAAAACCCGCAGTAAGCGCGAGCGCGCCGCTGAGGAAAGCGTAGGATGCGGCGTCTGCGGGGTGGTGGTCCTTGAACCACGCGGCGACTTGCGGACCGACCACCCCGCCCGCGCCCCAGGCGGTGAGCATTGCGCCGTAGACCTCGGCCATCCGTCGCGGGCCGAAGGTTTCCATCACGAACGAGGGCATCACCCCGAAGCCGCCCCCGTAGCAGAGGAGCACCGCGCAGACGAGGAGACTGAAGAGGGCGGGGGACTCCACGAAGCGCAGGCCGAAGAAGATTACGGCCTGCAAGGCGAGCATCGCGCGGAAGGCGTTGGTGCGCCCGAATCGGTCCGAGGCTGCGCCCCACGCGAAGCGCCCGAGGCCGTTGCAGACGGAGCTGAACGCGATGAGCGTCGCGCCCGCGGCGGCGAGTTGCGCGGCGCCGAGCGGGGAGCCGGCGCGCCGCATCAACTCCTGCAGCATCGGGGACTGGAAGCCGATGAACATGATCCCCGCGACGATGTTGCAGAAAAAGACGGCCCACATCCTCGCGAAGCGCCACGACCAGACGTCCGCGTTGGCTGCGCGCATTTCGGCGGGGAGATCGGCCCACGAACGTCGCCCCTCGGTGTCGCCCGGCGGGTTGGCCATTCGCGTCGCGAGGGGCAGCGCCACGAGGAGGAAGAAGATTCCCATTCCGAGAAAGACGAACGGCAGGCTGCCGTGGCCCAGCGCCATCAGCACGGGAGCGAGGATTTTCGAGGCGACCAGCGCGCCGAGGCCGAAGCCCATGATCACGAGCCCGGTCGCGAGGCCCTTGCGATCGGGAAACCACCGCGCCACGGTGGCCACTGGGACGACGTAGCCGAGCCCGGCCCCGAGCCCGCCCAGCACCCCGTAGCCGATCCAGAGGAGCGGCAACGAGCGCCAGGTAATGGCGAGGGCGGCCAGGAGATGTCCCGCCGCGAAGAGGAGTGCTCCGGAGACTGCGAGTGTCCGTGGGGCCACGCGCGGAAGGAGGATTCCCCCAATCGCCG
Organism: uncultured Verrucomicrobiota bacterium; assembly: GCA_964653025.1. Classification (GTDB taxonomy): domain Bacteria; phylum Verrucomicrobiota; class Verrucomicrobiia; order JABWAM01; family JABWAM01; genus JABWAM01. Next base: position 17,328 of record CAZZBZ010000058.1, on the reverse strand, counting down.
CGCCGGTGCTGAGGAAAAGGATCGCGAGGCTGAAAGCCCAGGCGACTTCGCCGTTCTTCCAGCCGTAGGTCTCCACGAGCGGCTTCTGGAAGAAACTCCATGCGTAGAGCGTTCCTAAGCAGAGGTGGAGCCCCGTGCCGGCCGCGGCAACAAACCAGCGGCCGGGGGACGGCTTGAAGTGGGGTGGCACGGGGGACATGGGTGCCGAGTTTCCCCGAACCGACGCCTCCCGGTCTTGTGTTCTGGTGCTTTTCCTTGGTGTTTTCGTGCCTCTCGGCGAAGGATAAAACCACCTTCGATCCGATCATCCGGGAGGTCAGCGCGATCCTTTCGGGCATTGGTGCCGTCCCGCCGTGAGGCGGGGATGTGGTCCGGACGAGGCGCACGGTCACGAAACCCGTGGCAGTTGTGGCAGGCGATCGAAGTGTTGGTCGCGGGAATAGAGGAGGAGGTTGTGCTGCTGGACGAGCGCTGCGATCCAGATGTCGTTCGTGGGAAGCGGGGTGCCCTGGTCTCGCAGTTGCCGGTAGATGCGGGCGTAGTGATAGGTGGTTTGCTCGTCGGCGAACAGGCACGCCACTCGCGGGCGATTCAGAAACGTGTTCAGGGTCCCCTCGTTGCGACGGGAAGCGGTGCCGCAAGCGAACCCGGCGCGCAACTCGGCCAAGACGGGGAATGGGAGATGAATTCGGTCGGCCAGACGGAAATGCTCCACCACTTCGGCCACTCCTTCGCAGAAGTCGCGATAGCGGTTGGTGTCGATCGCCATGTTCATCGCCACAACTCCGGATCGATGCGGTCCATTTCTGCCATTACCCGGTCGAACTTCTTGTCCGCAACCCAGGTTCCCGCGAGGTCATCGAGATCATGATGAACCACGGGTTGCCCCTCGATCCCGAGCGCGCGGGCCAACGCGTCCACCGCGGCGGTATTCAGGCTTACCCCGTATTGGGTAGCCGTCTCCCGCAATCGAGCATCCACCCGGTCGGGAATCTGGCGAAGGGTGTACTGGATCGTCGGCTTTTTCATGGCGATTCACATTATGCCTGCACTGTAGGCATGTCAAGCAGGCATCTCACGGCGAGGGTGCAGAAGGACGGACACGGAGAGGATGGTCTCACGCCAAGACGCCAAGGATCGACGGTTGAGGATCACCCGCGGACGAGGCGGACGTGGTTGAGAATGCGGACGACGTCGCCCTGCGGGCCGCGGCCGTGGGGGTAGCGTGCGGCCTCGCCCTCCTTCGGGTCGCTCCGTTGCGCGCCGGCGCCGTGGACGTCCATCAACGTGTAGGTGCCGCCGCCCGAGGCCATGCCGCCCTCGCCCATGGGTCCGCC
>CAZZBZ010000058.1:0-15891 GCA_964653025.1 uncultured Verrucomicrobiota bacterium | reverse complement strand
TTCGGCACGCGCCAGTCGGAGTAGCCGAGATGCTTCTCGGCATTCTTCCGCTGCGCCCATGCGAGCGCCTGCTCCCAGTTCATGCCCTTGCCGCTGTCGGCTTTCGTCCACATGAGCCCCGTGGCGCGGTCGGTGACCGTGCCGTCCTGGTTGTCGAGGAAGTCGTTTTTTCCGTAGTTCGGGTTCCTGCGGACGCAGAGGACGAAGAAGGTCTTATCCCCGCCTCCGCGCATCTGGGCCCCGTAGCCCTTGATGCGCCCATCGGCGAAGTTGACCCCGAACATCTGGTTGGCATTGGCGACGTACGTGGTGCACGTGGCCCATTGCGAGTCGATCGTACGCTCGCCGGCATCGGGATCGCCGTAGGCGAACTTGAAGAATCGCGTGTCGAGGAACGGGGCCATGCTGGAGGCATTGGCGTTGGGACCCGAATCCACGCCGCTGAAGAGGATGAGCGAGTAGAGTTCCTTGATTGTCGGGAGACGCCAGTCAGTAAACCCTGCGAACCGGGCGGCGTTGAGCCTCGCTGGCTGGGCCCGCGCCTGGGCGAGCGTGAGTTTGTCGTTCGAGCGGGGGGTGCCACCGTTCAGGGCGGGGCTGCGCTGCCAAATCAAGCCCGTGACGTTGTCCTGTACCGTGAGGCCGTCGGCGTTGAGGGCGTAGGAGGGCGGGTTGCCGGCGTGTTGCGCATCCTGCCCGTAGAATGGATTACCCGGTCTCGGTGGGTCGATTTCCTTGCCGCTGTCGTAGCACTTCATCTGCCCGGTCCCGACGATGGGATAGTTCGGGGTGGCGGGGAGTTGTCCTGCGAGGAGGCCGAGGGCGAGAAAGGGGAGGAGGCGTGAGATGTTCATGGGGAGGCAGGGGGACGATGTTTTGCATCCTCTCAAACACCGCGCGTGCTGCAAAGTCTTGTCGAATCTCACGGCCTTGCGGTGCTACAGGTTGTCTGCGTGACGGCGAAGGCCGCTTGCGTCCCCATGCACTCCTCGCTTTACGCAAACCCCGCGCTTTACGACGCGCAGTACTCCACGCTGGCGCGCGACCGCGCGTTCTACGCGGGGCTCGCGCGGCGGACCGGCGGGCCCGTCCTCGAACTTGCAACGGGGTCCGGACGGATCGCGGAGGCGATTCTCGCGACGGGGGTCGAACTCGTCGGCGTCGAGGTGTCCCGTCCGATGCTCGACGCCGCGACCCGACGCCTTGCATCGCACGGGGCGCGGGTTCGGCTTGTGGAAGGAGATTTCCGAGATTTCGACCTTGGTGCGACCTTCCCGCTTGTCGTGTGCGGGTTCAACTCACTCTGCCACGCGGACCCCGCGGGCTTCGCCGCGGTGCTTGGCCGTGTCCGTGCCCATCTGCGCGGGGAGGGGATCTTCGCGTTCGATCTCCTTAATCCCGTCACGCGGGCGGCGGGGCTGTCGCTTCGCGAACGGTTCTTCGACGAACGCGATGGGGTTGCCTGCGAAGTCTGGGAGAGCGTGGAGCCCGATGCGGACCCGCGGGTGTGGCGGAGGAGGTGGGAGTACCGCTGGGAGGACGGGCGGCGGGCGGTCGAGACACTGCAACGTTGGGAGTATCCGCCGAAAGAGGTGCGGGGGGTTCTGGAGGCAGCGGGCTTCCGCGTGCGCGATTTTTTCGGCGACTTCGCGGGAACGGCCTTTGGAACGGCGTCGTCCCGCCAGGTCTGGGTGGCTTTCCCGGCAGTTCAGGCATCCATGTAATATCGAGCCTTCATGGCTCCACTTGCCGGGTGAAACGATCCAGAAGAAGCCACGGATGAAACACGGATCAGAGATGTGCCGATTCCGCTACACGGAATCGTCACGCTTTGCCGCGGAAAGACGCGGCCGTTCTGACCCGGAACATGACAGGTCCGTGTAGCGGACCTGTCATTCACCTTCTGCCATCCGTGTTTCATCCGCGGCTTCCTTTTCTGGCACGAGACCCACCGGAAGAAGGGTGGAAAAACGGCGTTGACCCGCTGAGTCCACAGCCTCAACGAGGCCGTCTACAGTGGTGCGCGATGCGACCAAACTTCGCTCAGTCCAAGGACTGGGCGTGGGAGCGGGACTGGAGGAGCTTGAAGCGCTCTTCCGACATGAAGGGGGCGGCCTCGGGGCGCCCGAGGAAATCGAGGAGGAGCCTTGGCTCGACGACGAGGAGGTGGGTGAGGAAGGTGTGGAGGGCCTCGCTGTCGCGCGAGAGGGCGAGGGCGGAGGCGGCGCCGAGGTTGGCCTCGCGGCTGTAGGGGTCGGTCTCGAGCACACGCTGGAAGGCGGCGGAGGCGTGCGCGAAGCGCTTTTCCTGCAGGAGGCGCTGGGCGTAGGCCATCCAGGTGTCCGATCCCGCGTCGGGATTGGCGATGGCGAGTTCGAGTTGGTCGAGTGAGGGGCCCTCCGTGGAGCGGGCGGCGTGCGCGGTGAGGGCCACGTAGGCTGCAATCGCCACAAGGGCGGCGAGCAGGATCGCGGTCGCGGGTTTTCGGGAGGATTGATTCACGATGGACTATTGAGCCAATACCTCGGATTTTATCGGCTTTCAATGCAAGAAAACATTCCTCCCATTTCCCCCCTCGCCACGGTGGTCTCCCCGGGCCGCCGCACGGATCACCCGTCGCTATGGATCCTCGCGTGCGTCCTGCTTGGGCTGCTGCAGGTATTGTGGGCGGGCTACGAACTTGGGGCGGGGAACCAGTCTATCCAGGTGGCGTTCGCGGAGAGGCTCCGCGACGCCTCGCTCTTTCGCAACGACCTGATGGTCAACCTGACCCTGGATCGCTACCCGAGCCTCTTCTACCAATGGGTGGCGTGGGCGACCCGCGTGGTGCCGCTGCCGCAACTCTACCTGGCGCTTCACCTGGCGGCGGCGATCGGCGTCTTCGTGGCAACGGCCGCCCTTTGCCGTGCGGCTTTTGGGGGGCGATGGGCGGGTCTTGTGGCGGGGCTTTTTCTTCTCGCCGGCCATTCGCGCGCGCTGGCGGAGGAGATGCTCTACTCGCCGGGATTCACTCACACTTGGGCCGTGTTCCCGCTGGCGCTGGGCGCCCTCGCGCTGCTCTACGCCGGGCGCCTCTGGCTCGCGTTCGCGCTGGCGGGGATCCTCTTCAACTTCCACGCGTTGGAAGCGGGGCACCTCGGCCTCGCGATGGGATTCTGGGCGGTCTGCTCCCTGCGCGAACTTGGCTGGAAGAAGGTCCTCGGCCTCCTTTCGGTGTTCGCGGCGTGCGCGGCGCCGCTCTGGGTCCCGATGCTCTTCCAACGGCCGGTGTTCGACGCCGAGTGGCTCCGCCTCATGCGCGTCCGCTCGGGGCAGCACAGCTTCCCCTTCGCATGGTGGTCCGCGGGACAGGCCGATGTCCCCCGCTTCCTCGTGCTTCTCGCCCTCGCGGGGGTGGCCGCGAGCCTCGGCGCACCGGGCCACGCGGTGCGCAAGACCCTCCTGCTCCTCGCGGCGGTCGCGATCATGTTTATCGCCGGCACGGTTCTCACCGAGTTTTATCCGCTGCCGCTCGCGATCCGCGCGCAGTTTTTTCGGAGTTCCCGTTTCGTCCTCGTGCTCGCGCTCGCCTTCATCGCATGGGGGACCGCAAGGGCGTGGGCCCTTGCGCTCTCACGGGAGTCCGCGGTCGCGCCGTGGAGGGGGTGGCTGGAGGCGGCGAGCGCGGTCTTCACCGCCGCCTGCCTCGCGGTGCCTTCCTGGCAGGTCCTTTTGCCGGAGGCGCTGGTCCTCGCGGTTGGCGTCGCGTTGGCGAACCGCCGTCTCCACTGGCACCAGGCAACCCTCGCGGGGATCGCCCTGCTCACCTGCGCCATGGCGTGGCGCACCATCGGCTTTGTGGTGCCGGGCCTGACGTCGGGTTTCGCATGGAAGGCGCTTCTCGGCTGGCGGGACTTCGGGATGGTAGGCTGGGGTCTTCTCGGCGGCGCGCTTGCCCTTGGGTGGCTTTCCGGTCGTCCTCTTGCGCGGCGGCGCGATGTCGCACTCGCCCTGGTTGTCGGGATCGCGGCCTGCGTGCTGGGGACCGCAGTGGTCTGGACCGATCTCCGCGGGCGTCCCCCCGGCGACGAGTCCTGGGTGGATGTCCAAATTTGGGCGCGCGAGCACACGCCGGTCGACGCGGTCTTTCTCGTGCCGCGCCAGCCCGGCGGTTTTCGCGTCCGCTCGGGGAGGGCCGTGGTGGGCGAGTGGCGGGATGGCACCCAGCTCTATTTCAGCCCGGAGTATGCCGCGCCGTGGTGGGAGCGGATGAACGCGATCCAGCCGGGGATGCGCGTGGCCCCCGACGGGAAACGGTTGCTCGTGCAGGGGCGATCGCTGAACCAGTTGGAAGACAAGCAGGTGATCGCCCTCGCGACGCAGTACTCGGCGGCCTACGCGGTCCTGTCGGATGACCCGGAGCGGCGGCTGGAGCGCGTCTACGGAAACGAGCGATGGGCGATTTATCTTCCGAAGATCGCCCCTCCGCCGAAGAATCAGCGTGGGGCGGCGGCCGAAGAGAAGCGTTTCCTGCGGGAGGTCGCCCTGCCGAACATCGAGAAGCACCGCAAGGGCGACGCGCGTGTCCAGTTGCTCGATGCCACGGGACGACCGCTTTATGATGCACGCTGGCGGGTGGTGCAGACGAGGAGCGCGTTCCGTTTCGGGGTCTCGCTCCCACCCTTCCTCCCGCCCGCGGGTGACGAAGGCGTACGGGGTGATTTCCGATCGCCCGCGGCCACGCCCGAGCAGCTCGCCCTCGTCGCGGGAGTTTTTAACTTCACGGTGCTTGGGCAGAGCGCGTGGTGGTCGAGTATCGAGCCGAAGGATGGGGAACGGCATCACGACGACCTCGATCGCGCGCTGGCCTGGTGCCGTGAGCACGGGATTGAGGTGGAACTCAGCTTTCTTAGCGGCTTCGCGCCGTCATGGTTACGGACGAAGCCCGAGGCGGAGCAGGCGCCGCGCCTCCTCCAGCACGCGCAGGACCTTCTGGACCGCCATGCGGATCGGGTGGCGTGGTGGGAAGTGATCGATCAGGGGGTCTTTCTGACCCGGGCGGCGGAAGTTTTCCGCGTGGCGCGGGCGAAGCGCGCCGACCTGAAGCTGGGGATCAGCGATGCCGCGAGGTTCTTCTCGACAGCAAAGTCGCCGCACCGGGAGGCCGACCTCCTTCGCGGTCTTGAGGACCTGAGAAAGCTGAAGGAGCAGGGGGTCGCGGTAGATTTTGTCTCCCTGCATGGGCGCCAGCCCTGGGGGGCGTGGGTGGACCCGAGAGTGGTCTACGAGGTGCTCGACGCTTTCGCAAAGGAGGGGGTGCGCATTCACCTCACCGCGTTCGAAGCGCCGGCGGAGGGATGGATCGAGGGGTTGTCGCGGCAGGGATCGTGGGATCCGAAGTTGCAGGCCGAGTACGGTCGCCTCTTCTACACCACGGCCTTCAGCCATCCTGCGGTCGACGCGATCAACTACGCGGAACTCGGGCCGGTGACGCGCTTTCCCGGAGGGGGCCTGCTCGGACCTGACGGGCAGCCACGGCTCGTGTTTGACGTCGTGAAGGAACTCGTCACCCAGCGCTGGCGCACCACGGCCTCGGGGATCGTGCCCCTCGATGGCGTGGTGAAGTTTCGCGGATTCCACGGCGACTATGAACTGGAAGTCACCCTTCCTTCCGGCACCACGGTGCGAGGCGCATTTTCCCTCGCGCCCGGCACGGAGAACTCCTTTCGCTTTCTGCGGGATGCCGCCTCGGGCTCCCTGAAACCGATGGAGAAACCTTCCGCGCCTGCCCCAAAGTGAAATGAAGAGGTGGCTTCCCATGTTTCTGGCGATGCTCGCGGTCGCGGGGGGCGCGGCCTGTGCCCAGGCCCCGGCGAACCCGCCGGTGCCCACGATTCCCGCCGCGGCTCCCGCGCCTACGCCGCCCCCGGCGGCTCCCGTTGCGGTCCCGGCTCCACCTCCGCCCATCTACCCGGACCCCAATCGCCCACTGGTGGAGCGGGTCGCGGACTTGGTCGGGAGGATGACCCTCGCGGAGAAGATCGCGCAACTGGACATGGCGGCGCCCGCAGTACCGCGCCTGGGCATCGCGGCCTATAACTGGTGGAGCGAGGGAATCCGCGGCGTTTCGCGGGCGGGTCGTTCGACGATGTTTCCCCACGCGGTCGCGCTGGCGGCGACCTGGGATCCGGACCTCGTCTTTCGCGTGGCCACGGCAGTGAGCGACGAGGCGCGCGCGAAGCACCGCGAGGCCCCGACCGCGCAATACCACGGGCTCACCTTCTGGGCGCCGGCGGCGGACCTCGCCCGCGATCCTCGCTGGGGGCGCGTGATGGAGACCTACGGCGAGGATCCCCATCTTGTCGGGAGGATGACCCTGGCCTTCGTGCGCGGGCTCCAGGGCGACCATCCCAAATACCTCAAGGTCGCCGCGTGCGTGAAACACTTTGCCGGTCACGGACAGGAGACGGGGCGGCATGAGACGATTTTCACGATCGCGCCGCGCCCCCTCCGCGAGTACTACCTCGCGCCGTTTCGGGAAGGGGTGGTCGAAGGAAAGGCGGCCCTTTGCATGGCGGCCTACAGCGGCCTCAACGGGTTTCCCTGCATGGCCAACAAGTGGTTACTCACCGATCTGCTCCGCCAAGAGTGGGGATTCGACGGGGTTGTGGCGAGTGATTACGGGGCACCTTCGTACCTCAAGAACAAGTACAACCTCGCGGATACCCAGGAGAAGACGCTGGCGATGGCGCTGGCAGCCGGGACCGATGTCTTTTTCCAGCATGGAAGTGTTTTCACCAACCTGAGCAACGCCGCCTCCTCGGGCCTGCTCACCGAAGCCCAAGTGGACCGGGCCCTTTCGCGGACGCTCTCGGTGCGGTTCCGTCTCGGGATGTTCGACCCTCCCGAAAGGGTGCCCTGGACGAAGATCCCGAACTCGGTGGTCGGCAGCAAGGAGCACGTGGCCCTGTCCCGAGAGGTGGGACGCGCCTCGATCGTCCTCCTCAAAAACGCGAGGGTTCCCGGCCGTGCCGACCCGACCCCTGTCTTGCCGCTCAACCCGCGCAAGCTGGACTCGATCGCAGTGCTCGGGCCGTATGGGGACCAACTCCAGTACGGGACCTACGAAAGCGAGGTTACGGCGGAGCCGGCGGTCACCCTGTACCGGGGAATCGCAAACCGCGCCGGGGACCGGGTGGTCGTGCGCAGCGCCCCATGGTTCGACATTGACGAGGTGAAGAAGAAGTCGAAGGACCCGAAGAAGCCAGACCCGAAGAAAGCCGAGGAGGCGCGCCTCGGTCAGAAGGCGAGCCTCGAGGCGGCGATCCGTCTGGCGGCTCAGTCGGACGTGGCGATTGTCGGGCTGGGTCTTGGAAAAAAGAACGAGTTTGAGGGCAAGGATCGCCTCGACCTCGCCCTGCCCAAGGAGCAGCAGGAGTTTATCGAGAAGGTCTGCGAGGCAAACCCCGCGACCGTGGTCGTTCTCATTAACGGTGGGCCGCTGGCGGTCACCTGGTTGCAGGAGAACATCCCGGCCATTGTCGAGACTTGGTACCCGGGCGAGCAGGCGGGCAATGCGGTGGCCGATGTCCTTTTTGGCGACACCAACCCGTCGGGTCGCCTGCCGGCGACCTTTTACTCCTCGCTCGACCAGGTGGCCCCGTTGGGAGACTACGAGGTGAGCCACGGGCAGACCTATCTCTGGTTCCAGGGGAAGCCGCTTTATCCGTTTGGCTATGGGTTGAGCTACACCCGCTTCGAGTACGCGAACCTGCGGCTCGACCGAGACAAGGTTTCTACGAATGACACGCTTCACGTGAGCGTGGACGTGAAGAATGCCGGCGATCGCGACGGGGACGAGGTGGTCCAAGTCTACGCCCGGCGGATCGAATCGAGCGTTCCGATGCCGTCGAAGCAACTCTGCGCCTTTCGCCGAGTGCGAATTCCCGCGGGCCAGATGCGGACGGTGACGCTGCCGGTCCGCGTCGCGGATCTTCGGCACTGGGACGAGGCACGCGCGCGTTTCGTGGTCGAGACGGTCCCGTGCGAGATTCAGGTCGGGGCCTCCTCGGCCGACCTCCGCGCCCGCGCTCCGTTTCGAATTCAGTAGGCGAAGTCCCGGTCGCTGAAGGGGTCGATGTTTTTCGCGAGTTTGCGAATGGGGCGTGGAGCATGACGGCGATCAGTTCGGGATCGCACGCAACCGATCCGTTGCCTTCGCTCTCGACCGGGCCGCGAGGTTGGGGCATAGTGGGTTCGTGGAACCCCCCGCACCTTTTGCCCTGCCCCCCATCCTCTTTGAGGACGAGGCGCTCGTGGCCTTCGATAAGCCCACCGGCCTCCTGTGCGCCCCCGACCGATGGGACAAGGAGGAGATGCACCTCTTCCGCCTCGCGCAGGAGCGCTACGGCTCCGAGGCCTTCAACGTCCACCGCCTCGACCGCGAGGCGACCGGCGTGATTCTCTTCGCGAAGACGCGGGGTGCCCTCACGGAGGCGGCTCGCCAGTTTACCGAGGGGAAGGTCGTGCAGCGCTACCTCGCCCTGACACGCGGGTCGCCCGAGCAGGAGGAGATGGTGGTGGATCGTCCGATCGCGACCGACCCGACCCGTCCGGGACAGATGCGGATGAGCCATCGCTACGGGCGGCCGGCGGTGACGCGCCTCCACCTCATCCAGAGGTGGCGGGGGTATTCCCTGATGGAGGTGTTTCCAACGACGGGGCGGACCCATCAAATGCGCGTGCACCTTGCCTCTGTGGGATCTCCCGTGCTCGTGGATCCGCTCTACGGGGACGGGCAGCCGTTGCTGCTTTCAAAACTCAAGTCGGGGTACAAGTTCAAGGAAGGGAGGGAGGAGCGTCCGCTCCTTTCCCGCGTGGGGCTACATGCCGAGACCCTGGAGTTGATCCACCCCGTGACGGGGGTGGCGCTGAAGATTTCTGCGCCGATGCCGAAGGACTTCGAGGTCTCCATGAGGTATTTGCGACGGTTCGCGGGTTGCTGATCTCAAAAAACGACTTGCGGAACTTGTTCAATGTCACTAACATACGTCCATCTAACCATGAAAAACGCATCCCTCATTCTCGCCCTCGCCCTCGTGCCGCTGGTATCGATGGCGGATTCCATGCCCGTTGTGAAATCGAAGGCGCCCGCCAAGGCCAACGAGGCGATCGCCAAGGACTATGACTGGTCCCTCGAGACCGGGAGCGGCCTGCTCATCTCCGACATTCGCACCGACAACAAGGGCTACATGCTCGTGCCTGTTGAGTTGACGGCTTCGCTCAAACTGGACGATGTCTCGCTCGACAAGGAACTGGGCGGGATCCTGCGTGGCTACACCGAGTTTGTCTTCCGCGGCTACGGCATGGCGGTAAAGAATGGGATCGAGGACCGTTTTGTGGGAATGAACTACGGCCCGCGCTACAACTTCGTCCAACCCGGCTGGGACCTCGTCCCTTATGTTGAGGGTAATGTCGGTTTCGGGTTCACGGACTCCCGGGGATACACCGATCCCGTGAAGGGCCAGCAGGGGCAGGGACAGGACTTCTGCTTCAATTTTGGGATCGGGCTTGGTTTTCGTTACGACATCAGCCCCTCGTGGTTCATGCGCGTGGCGGGCAACTACACCCACTTCTCCAACGCGGGTCTTTCCGAGCCCGGCCGCAAAAATCGCTCGATCGATGCCGCCGGGCCGCAGTTGACCTTTGGCTACCGGTTCTAAGCTGAAAGACATCGCCGCCTTTGAGCGCGGGGTGCGCGAGCGGATGAAGCGTGCCCCCGTGATTCCGTCCAGCGCCTTTGTCGCGCCCACTGCGACCCTTGTGGGTCATGTCGTTCTTGGTGAGCGGGTGGGGGTTTGGTACCAGGCCGTCCTGCGCGGCGATGTGGATTCAATTTTTGTGGGCGAGGGAACGAATCTGCAGGATGGCGCGGTGCTCCACACGGCCGATGAAAGCCCCTGCCGCATCGGGGCGTGGTGTACGGTTGGCCACGGTGCGATCATTCACGCGTGCACGGTCGGGGACGAGTGCCTTGTCGGCATGGGGGCCGTGCTCCTTGATGGGTGCGAAGTGGGGCCTCGCTGCATCATTGGGGCGAGGGCGCTGGTCACGCAGCGCACAAAGATCCCCGAGGGTTCGATGGTCCTCGGGGCACCCGCGAAGGTGGTCCGAGCCCTGACTCCGGAGGAGCAAAAGGGCCTCAAGCACTGGGCCGAGCGCTACGCGCTTCTCGCCCGCATCCACCGCGAGAATATCGCGCTTGTGGCGAATCGGTAGCTGGACAACTACGTTTGAGGGGCAGGTTTCCCCTGCTTCTTCGCGCCCTCGGCGGCGAGGCGGGCGTCCACTTCCGCCGCCTCGTTTGGACGGATCGAATGATAGTACTCGTTGGACTTCGCGAGCCGCGCCTTGTTGAAGAGAAGACTTCCAAAACGGTCGTTGGTCGGGTCGTCAAACTTGTGGTCCATCTTGATCGCGTCAAAGGGGCAGACTTCGGCGCAGATGGAGCAGCTCATGCAGACCGAGACGTCGATGTCGAAAATCTCCGGCTGCTTCACGGGGCGGCCCTTCTCGTCGCGCCGCTGCTCGATGAAGATGCACTGGGGAGGGCATTCCTTCTCGCAGATCCTGCACGCCACGCAGCGCAACTGGTCCGGGTCCTTATCGAAAACCAGGAAGGGGAAGTTCCGATAGTTCTCCGGGGTGGGGCGTTGCTCCTCGGGGTACTGGATGGTGGTCATTCGCTCCTTGTCGAAATAGCTTCCGACCAGGTTGCGAGCCGTCACCGCGAGGCCCTTGATGAGTCCGAGTCCAAACATGGCTAGCGATCCACCTCCCCGAGGACGATGTCCACCGAGCCAAAGATCACGATCACATCGGCCACCTTCTGGCCGAGGCACATATCTTCGAGGACGGTGAGGTTGATGAAACTCGGGGGGCGCACGCGGTAGCGGCAGGGGGCGGCCCCGCCATCGCTGATGAGGTAGAAACCGAGCTCACCCTTGGGGCCCTCGATGCGGCCGTAGGCCTCTCCGGGCTTCGGGCGAAAGCTGCGGAGCTTCACCTGCGGGTTGAGGATCTCCCCCTTCTCGGGAATCTGTTCGAGGGCCTGCTGGAGGATTCGGATGCTCTCGCGCATCTCGAGCACGCGCACCATGTAGCGGTCGTAGACGTCGCCGTGGTCGCCGAGGGGGATGCGAAAATCGAACCGATCGTAGATCCCATAGCGGTCCACCTTGCGGAGGTCGTAGTCCACCCCGCTGGCACGAAGCATGGGGCCGGTGATTCCCGCGTTGATGGCGAGATCGCGCGGGAGGATGCCCACTCCCTGGCAGCGGGAAAGGAGGATCTCGTTGCCCGAGACGAGCTGTTCGAACTCATCGAGGAACGCGGGAAAGCGGTCCACGATCGTCGCGATGTGACGGAGCGCCTCGGGGGAAAGGTCGGCGCGCACGCCTCCGAAACGCATGAAGTTGCACATCATCCGCGCGCCGCTCACCTCCTCGAAGACGTCGAGGATCTTCTCGCGTTCGCGGAAAGCGTAGAGGAGGGGGGTGCCCAGCGCGCCGAGATCGCCCAGGAGGAAACCCACGAGGCAGAGGTGGTTTACGAGGCGGGTGAGCTCGCCGACGATGACGCGGATATACTCCGCGCGCTCGGGTACCGCGATCCCCGCGAGTTTCTCGACGGAGAGGGCGTAGGCCCAGTTGTTCGTCATCGAGCAGAGATAATCCAGGCGGTCGGTGTAGGGCATCGAGGCGAGCCAGCTCATCCCCTCTGCGAGTTTCTCGTGGTTGCGATGGAGGTAGCCGAACACCGGCTTGAGGCGGACCACCGTCTCCCCGTCGAGCGCCACGTCCATGCGGAACACCCCGTGGGTGCTCGGGTGGTGCGGCCCCATCGAGATCTCGAGAAGCTGGCCTGAAAGATTTTGCCCGCTGCGGACGCGATAGCTGCGCGGGCCATAGAGCGGGTCGTCCGCGGAAAGTCCCTCGCCGCCGCTTCCTTCCCAAAGCCCGAGGGGGGGGAGGATGCGGTGGATATGACGGGGGGGCGTCGACATGGAGGGGTCAGGATCCATGGGTGGCCGCGGGTGGGGAGGAAGGGGTGTGGCGACGGGCTTTCTCCAGCACCTCGTCGTGAGGGGTGGGCTCCCACTCGTAGTCGTCGGGCTCGACGTAGTCCTTGCGCATTGGGAAATCTTCAAACTCATCCCACATGAGGATGCGGCGGAGGTCCGGATGGCCGCCGAATACGATGCCAAAAAGGTCGAAGATCTCTCTCTCCTGAAACTCGGCGCTGCGAAAGAGCGGGGTGAGGCTCGGGATCATCGGGGTCTCCCGCCCGTCAGTGCGGCAACGCAAGACGATCGGGCCCTGTTTCGCGATTACCGAGAAGAAGTGGTAAATCACCTCGAGATAACCGGGGCGCTCCTGCTCGGTTTCCTTCCCGTCCTCGCCCCGAACCTTCACCCGTGCGGACAGCCAATCCACGCCCGTTACGTTCGAGAGCATGTCCATGCGGAACTCGGGATCGTTCTTCAGGAAGTGTGCCACGTCGAGGAGGACTTGGTGGGGGACGATCCAGGAGCCCGTGGCGGCGTCCCATTTTACCTGTGGGAACTGGGAGGCAAGGCGTTCGGCGTTCATGGCGCGGATCGCGCGAGGCGCGGGGGTTTCCAGGCCGATCGATCGTAGGGCGGCTCAAGGTCGTGGGCCCCGAAGCGCGGCACCGCGAACTCCGCCTTGTTCATGGGGTCGTACCACCGGAGGGGGTGCGATGTACCGAGAGTCTGGCGGTCAATCTTGCGCTGGAGAAACATCAGCGCGTTGAGAAGGGCCTCTGGCCGCGGGGGGCAGCCGGGGATGTGGACGTCCACGGGGATGTAGCGATCGATGCCCTTGAGGACGTTGTAGCCCTGTTTGAAGGGGCCGCCGGAGATCGCGCAGGCGCCCATCGCGATCACGTACTTGGGCTCGGGCATCTGATTGTAGATGCGGACGACCTGCGGGGCCATTTTTTTGGTCACGGTACCGGCGACGATCATCAGGTCGGCCTGCCGTGGGGAGGGGCGGAACACCTCCGCGCCGAAACGGGCGAGGTCGTAGCGCGAGGCGGCGGTGGCGATCATCTCGATCGCGCAGCAGGCGAGGCCAAACTGGAGGGGCCAGATTGAGGAACGGCGACTCCAGTTGTACACCGCCTCAAGGGAGGTGACAAAGATGCCCGCGCGCTGGAGTTCGTTTTTGAGACTGTCGTCCATGGTGGTTCCTCAGCGCCACTCCAGTACGCCCTTGCTCCATTCCCAGACGAGGCCGAGGAGAAGAACGCCCACGAAAACGACCATCTCGATAAAGGCGAGGAGGCCCAGCTCACCCATGGGCACCAAGGCCACCGCGCAGGGGATGAGGAAGATCGTCTCGAGGTCGAAGATCACGAACGCGAGGGCGTAGAGGTAGTACTGGGCCTTAAACTGGATCCATGAATCACCGTGCGACTCGATTCCGCACTCGTAGGTGGCCTGTTTGATTGCCGAGGGTTTGCGCGGCCTCAGCCAGGAAGAGAGGATCAGGGGGATGGAGGCGACCACGAGGGAAACCACCATCAGGCAGCCGACGATGAGGTAGCCGTGTTCGTAGGTTTGCATGCGTGATTCGACCAAGGCTAGGTTGCGACTCCGGGCCTGTCAATCCGAGGCAGGCGGTGGATTTGGGGATGGAGGGCCGCCGTGTCGGCGGCCGTTGGCGCTTGCCTCCCGCGCTCAGGAGCGCTCTTCTTCCGGAGGAATGTCCCTGCTCGAGATCCGAAATCTGCGCGTGGAGTTCCCTGCTCCCGGTGGGGGGATCTCGCGCATTCTTGACGTCCCCCGCTTCGATCTGGCCCCGGGGGCGCGGCGTTGCCTTCGCGGTCGAAGCGGATCGGGCAAGACGACCCTTCTCAACGTGATTTCGGGGATTCGCCTGCCCACGGCAGGGTCGGTTCGCCTCGGTGGCGTGGAGATCACGGCCCTCGCCGAGAAGGAGCGCGACCGGGTGAGGGGCAGGACGATCGGGTTCGTGTTCCAGGGCTTCAACCTGCTCCCGGGATTCACCGCCCTCCAGAACGTGATTCTGGGTTCCGTTTTTTCGGGAGACCCCGATGAGGAGACGGCGGAGACGGCACGCCGCGCGGAGAAGCTCCTCCAGGCCGTCGGGCTCGGTTCGAGGGTCCACCACCGTCCCCGTGCGCTTTCGGCCGGAGAGCAGCAGCGCGTGGCGGTCGCCCGCGCCCTCATCAACCGCCCGAAGCTGCTCCTTGCGGACGAGCCCACGGGCAGTCTCGATGCGTCGCATTCGGAAGCGGTGATGGAGTTGATCGTGGGCCTTGCCGGTGAGGCGGGGGCCGCCCTTCTCCTGGTCACCCATGACCCGTCGGTGATGGCGAGGTTCGGCGACGTGGTGGACCTCGCATCTCTGAAGACGGGGAGGGATCCCCGATGACGCTTTCCCGGATCGTGTGGGCGAATACGCGCCAGCGTGGGCTTTCCTCCGCGCTGACGGCGATGAGCGTGGCGGTGGGCGTGGCCCTCGCCGTGGCGATCATGATCCTGCGCACGACGGTGCAGGACCGGTTTCGCCTTGGCTACTCGGGCTACGACCTTGTGGTGGGCGCGAAGGGCAGCCCGCTGCAACTTGTCCTCAACGTCGTCTACCAACTCGAGGCCTCGCCCGGGAACGTCCCCTACGGGCTCGTCGAGCGGCTCGCCCGGGACCCGCGTGTGCGCTGGGTTGCCCCGTTCGCGCTCGGGGACAACTACGAGGGGTTTCGCGTGGTGGGCACCACGGACACTTTTCTCCGCGAGATCGAACCCCAACCGGGCCAGCGGCTGGAGTTCGCCGAGGGGCGGGCATTCCATTTTGACGAGGGAGAGTTGAAGGAGGCGATGGAGGGGGCGGCAAGGCGGGGCGGGGCGCTTCCGCGGGGGGCCGGGACGGGGGCGCATCCCCACGATCATGGGGAGGGCGTAAGGGAGGCGGTGTTCGGGGCGACCGTGGCGGACGAAACCGGGCTGAAGACGGGAGAGACGTTTGTGGCCACTCACGGTCTGCAGGCAAACGAGGAAGGGGAAAAGCACGAGCACGCCCCGTGGACCGTGGTCGGGATCCTTCGCCCAACGGGGACGCCGATCGATCGTGCGATCTGGATCAACCTGGATAGCTTCTACCACATCGAGGGGCATGTGATCGAGGCGGCCGTTAAGCCGTCGGCCTCCGTCCCGGAAGCCGGCCAGGTCTCCGCGGTGGCGGTGCGCACGCGGAGTCCCCTCGCGGTCTGGGGCCTGCGCAAGGAGATTAACAACGGGCCCGAGGCGCAGGCCGCCGTCCCCGCCGAGGAGGTTCGCAAGCTCATGGGAATCGTGGGCAACGTGGACCGCCTTCTCTTCCTCCAGTCGGTGTTGATCGTGGTGGTCGCCTCGACCGGGCTGGGTCTCGCGATGCTCAACTCGATGGGGGAGCGGCGCCATGACATTGCCGTGATGCGGGCGCTGGGCGCACGGAGGACCACGGTCCTCGCGGTGGTCGTCGGCGAGGCGGCGCTGGTGGCCGCAGTCGGAGGAGTTCTTGGTTGCGTGCTTGCTCGTGGGGTCCTTTGGATGGCGGCTCCCCTCGTGGTGGCGGCGACGGGATTCACCCCAGAGCCCCTGCACTTCCACGGGTTCGATGCCGCCGCAGTGTTCGGGGCCGTCGCGATCGGTGCGATCGCGGGCCTCGGACCGGCCATCGCGGCCTATCGCACCGACGTGGCGGCGGCCCTTTCCCGGGGCTAGGTCTGAGATTCAGGCGGTTCGCGACCCGCGAGCCCAAATCCCGACGCAAGGGCGCATGGCAGCTCTGCCGGGATTTTTCCCTCGGCCCGTTTGGCCGTGACATT
>CAZZBZ010000057.1:3464-20727 GCA_964653025.1 uncultured Verrucomicrobiota bacterium | reverse complement strand
TGGGGCAGGTGCGCGTTGGGGGCAAGGAGGAAACCTTCGGCTTTTCCGATGAGGGCGTCGATCTACTCCGGTGTGAAGACTTCGCGATCGAGCCAGTCGAGGTCGGCGTCCGTGTGCGAGGCGCTGAGGCTGATCCGCAGGCGCGCCTTCCCGCGCGGGACTGTTGGGTAGCGCACCGCGGGCACCCATCCCCCCCGCCCGAGCAACTCCTCCGTGAGTGCCACGCAGCGGCGCTCGTCGCCCACGGGAACCGGGACGATCGGGGACGGAAGTTCCCGTCCCATCCGTGACGCGACCCGGTCAAGATTCGCGCGCAAGCGGCGTCGCGGGGTGGGATCCTCGGCAACCAGGCGCAGCGCCTCCGTTGCCGCCCGGCAGGCCGAGGGTGGCAGGCCCGTCGAGAAGATCAGGCTGCGCGCGCGGTTTACCAGGAAGTCGCGAAGGAAACGGGAACCGGTGACGAACCCGCCGACGGAACCCAGCGCCTTCGAGAGCGTCCCCATCGCCACGTCCACCTCGCCCTCAACCCCGAAATGTTCCGCCCCGCCGCGCCCGTTCGCGCCGATCACCCCGGTACCATGCGCCTCGTCCACCATGAGCCACGCGCCATGCTGATGCTTGAGTTCCGCAAGACGGTCGAGCGGGGCGAGGTCCCCGTCCATCGAGAAGACCGACTCCGTGAGCAGGAGGACCTTCGCCCCTTCGGACTTCGCCTTTTCCGTGCAGGAGGCCAGGAGTTCGTCGCATCGCGCCATGTTGTTGTGAGGGAACACGCGCAAGGTCGCCCCCGAGAGACGGGCCCCGTCCACGAGGCAGGCGTGGCACAACTTATCCATCACGATGAAATCGCCCCGTCCTACGAGCGACGGAATGGTTCCGATCGCCGCCGAGTAGCCGCTCGGGAAGACCAGCGCGGCCTCCGCGCGCTTGAAGGCGGCGAGCGCGGCTTCGAGTTCCTCGTAGGCGGGATGGTTCCCCCCGAGCAGTCGCGAGGCGGTTGCCCCGGACGGTTCGCCCTCCTTCGCGTTTCGGGATATCCGCGGATCGAACGCGAGGCCAAGGTAGTCGTTGGACGCGAAGTTCAGGACTTCCCGTCCCTCGATCCGGATCGTGCGCCCGCCTGCGGGCTCGGAGACGCGCAGCCGTCGAAGCAGTCCTTCTCCCTCAATGCCGGCGAGCGCCTTCTCGCAGAAATGTTCCAGCGGAGGGTTCATGACGAGATCAGCACTGCGTCCGTGAAGACGTTGCGGATGTTCATGCTCACGGGCAAAATCAAACCTTCATAACTCTGCAAATTCTGTCGAAAGTTCAGCGGCAGTCCCTATTTGGACCAGTCTTCCACGGCCAGACCTTCGATGTCTTGAAAATGGCGGGGATTCAAGGTGGCAAGCGCCAGGTGATGCGCCTTGGCCGTGGCGGCAATCAGGAGATCAAAAGGCGCGATGGGCTTGCCTTTGGCTTCCCGGCGGAGTTTCACGTCCACCGCAGTCGCCGCCACCTGCCGGTCCACATCCAAAACTTGAAAGCGGTCTTTCAAGAGACGCTCATAGGAGTCCCGCAACTTGAAGGCCTGTCTGCGATGAATGCCAAAAAGGATTTCCAGTTCGCAGATCGCGGAAATGCTGATCCGCGCATCCCCCATTTTCTCCAGTCTTTGCATCACCGAAGCCAACGGCCGGGGTTTGATCGGCTGGCAATAGACACTGGTGTCGAGAAGGTGAGACGCTGGCATGGTCAATCATCCATGGGATTTTTTCGGTCCAAATCCAACTCGCGCGGCGGCAAATCAAAATCTTCGGTGATGGGACCATATTTGGTCTCATACGCCTTGCGCGCTTCCCCGATGGAAAGATGGCGGAACTCGTGGAGCGGATCGGATTCGAACTCCACGGCGACAATTTTGACCAGTGGCTTGCCCCGCTTGGTAATGGTGTACGCCATTCCCGTTTCCGAAACCCTACTGCAGATTTCCGAAAGTTTGGTTTTTGCTTCGAAAAGCCCCACTTTTTTCACGATGCTAACCTACTGGTTGACTGGTTTTTTGTCAATTCTTCAAAGGTATCCACTCAGTCAGGATGAGGGGGCGGACTCATGGACGGGTCAGTGTTTGCGGTCGGGCAGATCCACTTCATCGAGGTTGCGGTGGCCGACCACACTGGGGGAGAAGGCTTCCCCGCCTTGGCGGGTCAGGATAAGGGGGCGTTGCGAACACATGAAAGCTTTTAGAAAACGGGAGGAATGCGCCCGTCGAGTTGAAACACCTGCCCGGTGATTCCCCGCGTTTCGGCGAGATCGACGATGAAGCCTGCCATCTCTACCGGATCGGCATCCCCCGATAAGGCGGCACCATCCCACAGGCGCGTCCGCGCCGCTGTGTCGAGCGTCCCGGTCATCGCGCTTGGAAAAACCCCGGGCACCACGCAGTTCACCCGCACACCCCTCGATGCGACTTCGCGTGCCGCGGCCATCGCGAGCCCGAAAAGCCCGGCCTTCGCCGCGGCGTAGTTCGCCTGTCCCGCGCGTCCGACCCGGCCCGCCCAAGAGGAGACGAGGAGAACGTGCCCTCGTCGCTGGCGGATCAGAACGGGCATCAGGGCGCGCAGCAGCAGGAAGGCGGAGCGAAGGTTGATATCGAGAACCTCGCGCCAGGCTGCGTCCGTCATCTTTGGCAGGATCTCGTCTCGCGCGGCACCGACGCAGTGGACCACGGCGTCCACACTTCCCCCGTTCTCCCCGATCCACTTTGGCAGGCGCGCGGCCTCCTCGGCGCACGTGAGGTCGAGCTGGATGGAGGGCTCGAAGTCGGGTTTGCGGCGATTGCCGGCGGCAAGGACGCGCGTTCCCCGCGCTACGAAAGCAGCGGCGACGGCGGCTCCCAGTGTCCCGCTCGCTCCCGTCACAAGGGCGACGGGGGCCTCGGGACGGGTCCGCGCATCGATCATCGGGAAAATCTTCTGGCTATTTCGATGTGGCGCGCTCGGGCATCGAGATGATCACGGCCCAGGAGTCCACGACGTAGCGGAGGTCGGCCGCCTCGCAAGCGTGGCGGATGGCGCGAAGGAGGGTGACCTTGCGGAGTTTGAGCGTCACCTTCACGTTCAGGGAAGATGGGATGAGATTGATGAAGTTGACGTACTTCTCGGGATCCTTGCCATCTTTTTTCGGGTTGGCCTTCTCCAGGAAGAAGTCGCTTACCGTCTGCCAGTCGGTGTTGTTGAACTCCACCTCGTCGAGCACAATTCCCTCGAGGCGATGGTGCGTCTCGCCGATTTTCGAGGGGTTGCGCGAGCGCGCCTGGGCGATCATCTGGAGGAATGCCTGGCTTGGTTTGTGGTCGGGATGCTTGAGAAGGTAGATTTTGAATATCGGCTCTGCCTGCTCGTATTGTCCGGACCAGAACAGGTTCCGTGCCTGCTGAAAACTCTGGTCATCGTCGGTTTCCTCCGCGGCGTACGAAGCGGTGGCGAGGAGCAGGAGGCCTGTTGTCACCAGGGTGGCCAGACAGGATCGGATCATGGTCTTCATGAAACGGCGGAGGTTCACGGTTCAGAGGTTCAATGGTTCAACGGTTGGAAGGTGAAGATTGAGCATGTCGAGGCTGTCGACGCGAGAACTGACCCGCGCGCTATTTCTCGCGTGCGAAGGAGCGGTTTACCGCGTTCAGGTAGGCGCGGGCACTGGCCTCGATGATGTCCGTCGAGGCCCCCTTGCCCGTCAAGACCAGGCCCTTGCCAAAATCGGCTTTAATGGTCACCTCCCCGATCGCGTCCTTCCCGGCGGAGACCGCGCGCAACTGGTAGTCCAGCAGCTTGCCGCGCTTGCCGGTGATGCGGTCGATCGTCTTCAGGGCTGCGTCGACGGGGCCGTCCCCCGTCCCCGCATCCTCGCGGGTGCATGCTTCCCCGCGGGTGCCAGCGCGCTTCATGCGCACGGTGGCCGTGGGAACCGCGTGGCTGCCTGAGGTCACGGAGAGGTAGTCCAGCGACCAGACCTCCTTCACATCCGACGCATGCTCGTCCACGATCGTGGCCAGGTCGTCGTCGTACACAAACTTCTTCTTATCCCCGAGCGCCTTGTATTTGACGAAGACGGCATCCATCTCGCGGTCGGTCAGGCGGTAACCCAGGTGCTTGAGGCGCAGCGCCAGGGCATGGCGTCCGCTGTGCTTGGTCAGCGGCAGTTCGGTGACCCCCCAGCCGATCTCCACGGGATTCATAATCTCGTAGGTCTCGCGCTTCTTCAGGATGCCATCCTGGTGGATGCCCGCGCCGTGCGCGAAGGCGTTGTCGCCCACGATTGCCTTGTTGTGCTGGACGACGAAGCCGCACATCCGCGACACCAGACGCGAGGTGCGCATGATCTCACGCACGTTCACCCCCGTGTCCACGCGGTTGTAGATGTCGCGGCGCGTGCGCAGGGCCATGATCACCTCCTCCAGCGCGGCGTTGCCGGCGCGCTCCCCGATACCATTGATGGTCCCCTCCACCTGGCGGACCCCGTTTTGGATCGCGCCCAGGGAGTTGGCCACCGCCAGTCCCAGGTCGTTGTGGCAGTGCGCACTGAACACCACGTCGCGCGCCCCCCGCGCGTTTGCGATCACGTGGGCAAACATGTTGCCGTACTCCTTCGGGGTGGCGTAGCCCACCGTGTCCGGGATGTTGATGGTGGTCGCGCCCGCCGAGATGGCGGCCTCGACGATCTTCACGAGGAAGTCCAGTTCCGTCCTGGATCCGTCCTCGGGGGAGAACTCAATATCCTTGCAGTATCCCCGGGCGAGCTTCACGCCCTCCACGGCGAGACGCAGGATCTCGCCCTGCGCCTTGCCAAACTTGTACTGGCGGTGGAGTTTCGAGGTACCCAGGAAGACGTGGATCCGCCCCCGTTTTCCGGCGGGTTTGATCGCCTCGGCGGCCGCCTCGATGTCTTTCGGGACGCAGCGTGCCAGTCCCGCGATGATGGGGCCGCGCACCTTTCGGGCGATGGTGTTTACCGCCTCGAAGTCGCCGCGGCTGATCACCGGGAAGCCGGCCTCGATCACGTCCACGCCGAGGCGTGCGAGCTGGTGGGCCACCTCCATTTTTTCCCTCAGGTTCATGGAGGCTCCCGGACACTGCTCGCCGTCGCGCAGGGTCGTGTCGAAGATGATCACTCGGTCTTTGCTCATGGGGGGTTACTGGGTGTTGCTGGTGGGCTTGGGGAATGATCGCCCCGGGGACCGCAGGTTTCCAGCAAACAAAAAAACCCACGGGCCGGTGGCGGCCAGTGGGTTGGTTCCCCGCGTCGCGCGTCGCTCAGGGACGCAGCGCGGCCAACCCCCGGCCCGCCAGGGCCAGGAGAAGCTTGCGAAGAAGCGATGCGGGGATGTGCCACATGCCGGTACCTATATCCTCCACACGGCATTCTGTCAACCCGGGGGGTTTTGCGTTGTGCCGTACGGCCCTCCCGCTAGAATCCGCGCCCATGGCCGATCAGATCCTCATCGACGGGCTTCAGGTGATGGCCCATGTGGGAGTGACCCATGAGGAGCGCGCCTCGCCGCAGATGCTTGAGGTCTCCCTCGTGATGGACTGGGACCTCGCCCCGAGCGCCCGCACGGAACGCCTCGCGATGACCCTCGATTACGCCGAGGTTCGAGATCGGACGGTTCGATGCGTCCACGAAAGGCCCCGTGCCCTCATTGAGACCGTTGCCGAGAACATCGCCCACGAGTTGATCACGGTCTATCGCATGCGTCGCATCCAGGTCGAAGTGCGCAAGTTCGTCCTCGAACACACGCGGAGCGTTGCCGTACGGATCATTCGTGAGGGGCGCTGACCCCGTCTTTCGACTTGTCATCCCTCTTCCCCGCCACAAGATTCGAGTTGCGACACGCCTGATGAAATCTCCCTTTCGCCTCCTGCTCGCCCCGCTACTTTTCGCCCTGGTCCTGGCCGCCGCGCATGCGCGCGCCGGCGCGATCCTGACAAAGACCGGGCAAGCCTCCGTTGGCGTGCTCGTGGAAGGAGCGACCACCGTTGCCCTCCAGCTTGCCAATGGGGCGGTCGAGTACCGCAAGGATATGCTCCTTTGGTATACGACGGCCACTGAGGTGGATTCCCTCCTCAAGGCTGGACAGAGGGCCCGCGGCGATGGAAATTTTGCCGCCGCATTCACCCTGTTCGACCAGAGCGTCGCCCGGGAGGACGCCACCCAGGCGCAGGCTCGCACAGAAATCGAGGCTCTCCGAACCTCCATCGCCAACCAGGTTGCCACCGCAACGGCCACCAACGCTCCCTCCGCCCCCTCCTTGGTTACTCCCGAGGATAAAATCGCCCGGGGCGCCCAGATGATGGATGGCGCCAGCAACATTCTCACCGCCCCATTCCTCGACGCCAACAACGCAGCCATCGCCCATGGCGTGGCGAACAAGAATCTCGCGGAGGGCAATCGCCTTGTCGCCGAAGGGCAGAAGGAGTTGACTGAACAGCAGGCCAAAGTGGCCGCCGAGGCGACCCGCCGCCAGGAGGTCCAGGCTGCCGCCGCCGTGAAACCCGGGTGGAGCCAGGAAGAGAAGCTGGCCAACGGGGCCGTGGCTGTCTTCCTCGCGATCCTCGTTTTCAGCTCTCTCCACCGCATCGCAAGCCGCGAACCCAAACTTTAATCAACCCCCCTCCCATGGCTAAACTCCCCCAGCAACCCGCGGGCGCCGCCCGGCGCCCGGACCTCCTTCCCAACGAGCAGGAGATTTCCTACGAGAACCTGATCGAGTGGCTCGACCACCGGAAGAACTGGCTCATCGGGCTCTTCGGTGCGGCGATCCTCGCGATTGTTGGCGTGATTGCGTGGCGTTACCAGGCAGTCAGGGTGGAATCCGATGCCGCCATCGCGCTTACCGAGGCGCGGTCGATCGAGTCCCTCCAGGGAATCGTCCAGCGGCACGCGGGTACCCGCTCCGCCGTCTTTGCCGCCATGACCCTCGCCGACGTGTTCTTCCAGCAGGCGGAATGGGATAAGGCCGCTGCCCTCTATCAGGGTGTGCTGCGCGACCACCCCACCTCCTCCTTCGCCCCCGCCGCCGTGCTCGGTATGGGTGCCCTTGAGGAAGCGCGCGGCAACAAGGAGGATGCCCTCCGTCTCTATCGCTCGGTTTCCGCGGCGGGCCCCATCTCCTTTGTGGCTCCACAAGCCGCTCTTGCCGCCGCCCAACTCCTCGAACGGACCGGTCGCCTCATTGAGGCCCGTCAGGCCTATGAGGACGCCGCCAGTCGCTTCGCATCCTCCCCCTCCCGAATGGATGCGCTGGGCCGCCTCGATCGTCTTAATATCCTTCTCCGCAAGACAGTTCCCCCATCCCTCCCTGTCGGCCTCCCCTCCGCTCCCACGAAGTGAAGGCGGGCCTGCCCTGCGCCCCTCCGGTTGCCTCAATCAAACCCGCGGACATCGCTCAGTAAGCGATTCGCGCTCACCGCACGGACCCGATCCGCGAGATCAAAGGTCGTGTCTCCCGCGTGAATGACCTCGAGCGAGGTCAGGCGCAAATCCTTTAGGGCGGAAACCATGCTCTTCGTCATCGATGGCGAGGTCGTTCGCTTGATTTCAAACCCGCGGCGTCGGGCACCCCGCACGACGAGAAGGTCCAACTCCGCCCCGGCATGGGTTGCCCAGAAGAAGCATTCCTCCGGCTCGGCACGCAGATGTGTCATCAACTGTTCGATGATGAACCCCTCCCAGGACGCACCCACCTTCGGATGAGATTCCAGGTCCTCCTGGCGGGGAAGATTCAGCAGCGTGTGCAGCAGCCCGCTGTCGGTCAAAAACACCTTGGGGGAACGGACCTGTCGCTTGCCGAGGTTCTCGTGCCATGGCTGGAGCAGGCGTACCACCAGCGCCGAGGCAAGATGATCGAGGTAGGAGCGGACCGTGGTGTCCGCCACGCCGAAAGAGCGCGCAAACTCGGAGGAGTTCCAGATCTGGCCATGGACATGCGCGAGCATCGTCCAAAAGCGTCGCATCGTGTCGGCACTCACCATGATGCCGAGCTGGGGCAGGTCCCTTTCCAGGAAGGTTCGGACGAAGCCGCGCCTCCATTCGAGACTCTCCGCGTCGGTGCGCGCGAGGAAGGAGCGGGGAAAACCGCCACGGAGCCAGAGGCGAGTTGCTTCGCGCACGGCCACCTCGTCGAGGGCGAACCCTCCGAGGTGATGATAGGCGATGCGTCCCGCAAGGCTTTCGGACGACTGGCGGAGCAGCCCGGGCGAAGCGCTTCCCAGCACCAGGAACCGGCACGGGGTTCCCGGGCGGTCGGCGAGAACCCGCAAGACCGGAAAAAGCTCCGGACGGCGTTGGACCTCGTCCAGCACCACCAGCCCCCTCAAGGACTTGAGCGCCAGCATGGGATCCGCAAGGCGCGCCAGGTCCTCGGGATTTTCGAGGTCGAAAAAAATCATGGAGCCGCCCGCCTGCTTCGCAATCTGGCGTGCCAGGGTGGACTTCCCGACTTGTCGCGCGCCAACAATCCCCACCACGGGATGACGGCGTAGGAGCGCGCGCAGCAGGGAAACTTCCCGCTTTCGAGTTTTCACACGCAAAAACTACCTAGAAATCTCGGTTCTGTCAACCGACTTTTCAAGGATGTTTCAAGGAAGACCCCGTCGAACCTCCACGCCGTACGCCACAAGGGCGGCTCTGCCGCCGTGGCCACGGCATCCCATGTGCCAGGTGGCTCGCGAAGGCTTTCGGAGCTCCGCCCTTCATCCTGCCGTCTTCCGCCGATTCTCCGCCTGTGCCACCGGAAAAAAACTCCGGCGGTGCGCGGGACACGGCCCCGCCTTTTCCAGTGCCCGCAGGTGCGCCGCCGTGCCATAGCCCTTGTGGCGCGCGAAGCCGTACGCGGGGTGTTCGCGGTCGAGTTCCTCCATGAGGCGGTCGCGTGTCACCTTCGCGATCACACTTGCCGCGGCAATGGAAAGCGAGCGTGAGTCCCCCCGCACCACCGATGTGCAGGCGGACCCGAGTGGCGGGACCGGGCGCCCGTCCACGAGTGTCCAGTCCGGCGGCGGGACCAGCCCGTTGCGTGCCGCCACCATCGCCATCCATGTGGCCTGAAGGATGTTGACCCGGTCGATCTCCGCAGCCTCCATCCTCGCCACGCTCCATGCGACTCCCGGGTCCCGGGTGAGGTGCCCGTAGGCCTCCTCCCTTTGCGCGGCAGAGAGCCGTTTCGAGTCGTTAAGGAACGGGTGGGAGAAGAGGGGGGGGAGGATCACTGCGGCGGCCACCACCGGCCCGGCGAGGGGGCCCCTTCCGGCCTCGTCGATCCCGCAGACGCGGACGAAACCGCGCGCGGAAAGTTCTCGTTCGAGATCGAGGGGGGCCGGCGGGCGGCGACACGCCGTCCCTCTATTCGTGGAGGCAGGAGATGGAGAGTTGCCGTGTCGGCGGCCATCCCGCTCACACGCCGTGCCATCCCCGCTTCGCCGCTCACGCCTCATCCGGGCGCGCGCGTCGATCAGGCTTCGACGCGATCCTTGACCTTCACGGCGCCCTTGCCGATACGGCGGCGCAGGTAGTAGAGCTTCGCGCGGCGTACCTTGCCGCGGTGCTCCACCTCGATCTTGTCGATCCTGGGCGAGTGGAGGGGGAAGACGCGCTCCACGCCCTCCCCGTAAGAGATACGGCGGACCGTGAACATTCTCTGCACCCCGGTCCCCCGCATTGCGATGACCACTCCGGAAAAAACCTGGATACGCTCCTTGTCGCCCTCCACCACCTTGTTGTGTACTTTTACCGTATCGCCCACGGCGAAGTCGGAAACGTTCTTCTTGATCTGCTCTTTGCTGATCTTGGTAACAATCGGGTTCATGTCGGGGTCGGTGTTTTTGGAGAGCCGAAAGGGACCATCGGCGCGTTGGGAACCGTACTGTCTACCGCAACACGCCCTCCTATGGAAAGACCTTTTTCACTTCATCCCGAGATCGGGGCGGCGCTCACGGGTGAGATGGAGGCTCTGCTCCCTGCGCCAGCGGGCAATCTCCCCGTGGTCGCCGGAGAGCAGGATGTCGGGCACCTTGAGGCCGCGAAAATCCGCGGGTCGCGTGTACTGCGGATACTCGAGCAGTCCTTCGCTGAACGACTCCTCCGAGGCCGACTCTGCGTCGCCAAGGACCCCGGGCACCAGCCGCGCCACACCGTCCGCGAGCACCATCGCGGGCAGCGCGCCATTCGTGAGCACGTAGTCGCCGATGGAGATCTCCTCGTCCACGACCAGTTCCCGCGCGCGCTCGTCCACGCCCTCGTAATGTCCGCAGACGAGGACAAGGTGCGGGAGTTTCGCGAGGCGAACGAGGATCTCCTGGCGGAGAGGCTTTCCCCGCGGGGAAAGAAGGATCACGCGGGAGCCCTCCTTTTTTAGTGACTCGACGCAGCGGACGATCGGCCCGGCGAGCATCACCATTCCTGGCCCGCCGCCAAACGGGCGGTCGTCCGTGATGCGGTGTTTGCCCTCGGCGTGCTCGCGAAGCTGGTGGATCGCGATCTCGACCAGGCCCTTTTGCCGCGCCCGCTTGAGAATGCTTTCGTCCAGCGGCCCCTCGAACATCCGGGGAAATAGCGTGACGATGTCGATTTTCAAGCCGGGGTTTCGGGACGGTCGCTGTTGACCGATGGAGGGACTCCGTCGGCGGGTGTCGTCCCTGGCGGTTCGAGCAGTTCCAAGGCGACGCGCTTTCCCTGTCGCGCGGCGGCGCCGTAGAGCAGGCCGCGAAGGCTCTGGATGGTTCGCCCTTGACGGCCGATCACCTTCCCCGCGTCGGCGGGGTTGACCTTTACGCGGAGGATCACGCCCTTCTCGTCGGCAACTTCCTCGACCGAGACCTCATCCGGGAAATCCACCAAGGCGCGGACCGCGTATTCCACGAAGTCCTTCATGACCTTCGGGAGCGCGCTCAGGCTTTTGGCGCCACGCGTTCCAGCTTGCGGATCAGGCTCCGTACCGTGTCGGAGGGTTGGGCTCCCTTGGAAATCCAGTAGCGAGCCCTTTCGAGGTCGAGGCGAAAGTTGCCATCCTTCTGCTGGGGATGGTACTCACCAATTTCCTCGATGAAGCGGCCGTCCCGCGGATTCCGTGCATCAGTGACGACGACGCGGAAGTGCGGGTCATTGAGACCGCCCGTTTTCTTCATGCGAATGCGAACTGCCATGTTCTTTTTCTTGTTTATGTTTCAGCGAAAAGCGCCGCGCCCTGGCATCCCGCCGAGGCGGCCCATCATCTTTCCCATGCTCCCCATGTTCTGCATCATTTTCCTCATCATCGCGAAGCGTTTGAGCAGGTCGTTCACTTCCGTGACCGTGGTTCCGCTTCCCTTCGCGATGCGGAGCCGCCTTTTCCCGTTCAGAATCTCGGGATGGGCGCGCTCCCTGGCAGTCATGGATTGGATGATAGCCTGCGTCCTCACCAGCTGCTTGTCGCTGACCGCAAGGTTTTTAATATTAGTCGCTCCCGGCAACATCTCAAGCAGATTCTCAAGGGGCCCCATCTTCTTTAATGCCCCCAGTTGATCGAGAAAATCCTGCAGCGTGAAGTTCTTCGCGCGAAGCTTCTTCTCGAGGTCAGCCGCTCCGTCCGCGTCCACCGCCTGCTGCGCCTTCTCCACGAGGGAGAGGACGTCCCCCATCCCGAGGATGCGCGAGGCCATGCGGTCCGGGTGGAATACGTCCAGGTCCTCGATCTTCTCCCCGAGGCCCACGAACTTGATCGGCTTGCGCGTCACCGAGTGAATCGAAAGGGCGGCCCCTCCCCGCGCGTCGCCGTCGAGCTTCGAGAGGATGAATCCCGAGAGCCCGAGGCGGGCGTCGAAGGCCTTCGCCACATTCGCCGCCTCCTGCCCCGTCGCGGCGTCGGCCACGAGAAGAACTTCCTGCGGGCGCGCCACGTCCCTGAGTCGAACCAGCTCCTCCATGAGTTCCTCGTCCACCTGGAAGCGGCCCGCGGTGTCGAACACCAGGATGTTTCTCTCCTGGATCTTTGCGAAATCCAAGGCCTGCCGCGCGATGCGCGTCACATCCGTCTCTCCCGGGAGCGAGAATACGGGCACTCCGGCCTGCTCGCCGACCGCATGGAGCTGCTCCCGCGCTGCGGGGCGGTAAACGTCGCAGGCCACGAGGAGCGGCTGGCGTCCCTTGGAGACGAGCCAGCGCGCGAGTTTGCCCGCGGTCGTTGTCTTGCCCGAGCCATTCAACCCCACGAGCATGATCTTGAGCGGGGAGCCCTCCACCGAGAGTGGCGCCGCCGCCCCTCCGAGCAGGGCCACGAGTTCCTCGTGAACCACCTGGATCACTTGCTGGCCCGGGGAGATGCTTCGGAGCACCTCGCGCCCGAGCGCTTTCTTCCCCACCGCCTCGACAAAGCCGGCGGCCACATCGTAGTTCACGTCGGCCTCGACGAGGGCGAGCCGCACCTCGCGCAGGGCCGAGGCGACATTCGATTCCGACAGCTTCCCCATCCCCCGGAGGTTCCGGAAGACGTCCTGCAGGCGGTGGGTCAGGCTTTCAAACATGGGGGATGAATCGGGTCCGAAAGTCGGGCTACTCGAACAGCTTCACGAACGGGGCGGCGCGGTCGGGGGAGACTGCGCCCTTGCGCAGGATCCAAATCTCGCGATGGACAAGGGTCTCCCCCGGCTTGAGCGTCTGCTCGGGCCCCATGGTTTCCATCTCGACCATGAAGTTTTCGGGGCCGATGTAGAAGGCGAGGTTCGTATTGAGCGGGTACTGGCGGCCGGGCAGCCAGTCCACCTTCTTCGCAAAGGTCAGCCCGCGCGCCGCGTCGCTCATCGCGAGGATTCCACGATGCGCCTGGACCATGCGCTTGTTCTCCACGCCGCGCGGGGTCACGACGAGGGTTTCGTCGCCCACCGCGATCTGCGGGTCGTTGAATCCGCCCTTGCCGTGGCCGCCCCAGATGCGGAAGTTGACCAGGGTGAAGTTGTCCCATGCGCTCCCGTCCCCGAGCGGGATCGCGTAGCGCGCGTCCTTGCCGGGCACGGTGCAGGTGAGCGCCCAGACGCCGCCGCTGTAGAGCATGTCGCCCACGTTCGTCACGAAGTTATCCACCTCGAGGCGGTCGTCGGCGAGGGCGCGCACCGAGAAGCCACGGCGCGTCGCATTGACCGGGCTCTTTGCGCCGGTGACACGGAAGCCGTCCTTGAGGATCTCGATCTCGCACGGGCCGTTGTCGGGTACGTAGGTGTCCTCACTCTCGTCGGCACCCGGGTGAGCGACCCAGACGCGGTGACCGCCGCGGAGGTCCCACTCGCCACGCACGTACTTTTTCGGTTTCCAGAGGAGGAGGTTCTCCCCGCCTGCGAGGCCGAGGTGCGCGATGCGCGGGCCGGTGTCGTGGACGGCAATGAGTCGGAGGACGGGCGTGTTCAACTCGACCGCGGTCGAGCCTTCAAATGTGGTTTTCTGGATGGTGGGCATGGGAGGAAGGGAAGTGGCAAAGTGACAGAGTGGTTCGGGGAACCGGGAGAAAGCAAGCCACGGATGAAACACCGATGGGGAGAAAACAGCGCCAAACGCGCTGACACGCGTTTGGCAGGCCTCCAGGCTGACCCACACAATACGGATTTGAAGTTCGGGGCAGAGCCCGCGTGGATTCCGTGTGGCGGAATCCACGCATCCTTCTCCATCCGTGTTTCATCCGTGGCTTCTCCCTCGCTCAGCTTGTCTGCTGCTCCTCGGGAGGCTTCACGGCACGGAACTGGCGCCAGAGGGCGAGGTCGTAGGCAATCTTGATACCCCCCGCGAGAAAGAACGGGGCGCCGACAAGCAGAACGGGCGCGCCCGCGACCGCGACGGCGGCGAGGAGCGGGCCGGCGAGCATCGGGGCGCTGGCCGCGCCGAGGCTCCGCGCGATGTTGGTGATCCCCGCGGCCGCGGATCGCTCCGAGGGTTTCACCACGGCGACCGTGTAGGACTGGCGCGTGGGCACATCCATCTGGGAGATGCTGAAGCGCACAAGGAGCACGACGATCGCGCCCGTGGCGTCCGGCATGAGGGGCACGAGGATGAGCAGGATATTCGACGGCAGGTGGGTGAAGACCATTGTGTTCACCAGCCCGATCCGCTTGGCAATCCAGACCGCGGCGAGGCTGGAGAGTGCGGCGAGGACGTTTGCCCCGAAGAAGAGGGTCCCGAGTGCCGCGGCGTCCATCCCGAAGCGAACGTGGAACCAGTAGGCCATGAGGCTCTGGACGACGAACCCGCCCCCGAAGGCGTCGAGGGCGAAGAGGGCGCTCAATCGCGCGACCACCCCGCGCGATTCAGTCAGTCCGAGACGCGGCACCGTGAGGCGGTCATCGGAACGGTCATCGGGGCGCACCTCGACCGACGGGCTGAGTCTCCAGAAAAAGGCCGCGAGGACGAGGCCGATGAGGGCATAGCCCACGACCACGGCGCGGTAGCCGGCGAGTTCTGATCCCGCGAGCATGCCGATTTTGAGGGAGAGCCAGCCGCCGGCGAGCGACCCGAGAGCCGTGGCGAGGCTTCCGGAGAGGTTGTACCACGCGAAAAGGCGGGTGCGGTCATGGTCCGGGACGACGTGGGCGAGCGCGGCTTGTTCGATGGCAAGAAAGGGGCCGACCTCGTAGCCGCTCGGGCTGATCACGCCGAGGACGCCGGCCACGAGCAAGACGTAGAAGTCGCGGGTGAACGCGAAGGCGAGCCCCGCCCCGACCATGAGCCCCGCGCCGAGGAGAAGCATCCGCCGCCGCCCGATGCGGTCGGCGCGCGTGGTGATCCAGAGCGAGACGCTCGCATCGCCCGCGAGGATCAGCGTGAGAAGCAGCCCGATCCGCCACTCGGGCACGCCAAGCGCCGCGAGGTAGAGGACGAGCACCACCGCAAGGAAGCCGTAGGCAAAGAGCCGCAGCGAGCGCGTGGCGAAAAGGAGGCGGAGGTCGGACACGGGGGGAAGGGGGCAGCAGGTAGGTTGTGGCGGGTAGGAGGAGGGAGACAAGGATGGAGAAGGAAGCCACGGATGAAACACGGATTGGCACGCCTTCGCAAGCAGCAGACCATCTGCTCACAAGGTAAGGTGAGACAAGTCCGTGTCAGCGGACTTGTCTTTCTGTATCCGTGTTTCATCCGTGGCTACTCTCCATCTCGCCTCGCCAGCGGCCGATTCCGCATTTCGCAGAGACACGCCGCCTGCTATTTTTCCACACCGTGAGTGAGATTGCCCCCATTCCGCAACGCCTGGCCGCTGTTCTTTTCCGCGGGCTGAAGAAGGCCGTGAAGACGGGTGCCTGGCTTCTCGTGCGGATGGTACCCATCTCGCTCGGTGTCACGCTTCTCCAGTGGTGCGGGGTGCTTCCGTGGCTCGCGCAGTGGATCGAACCTGGCTTCCGCCATGTCGGGTTGCCTGGCGAAACCGCGCTCGCCTTCCTCATCGGCGCGCTGATGAACGTCTATTCGGCCATCGCGGCGATGTCGGCAATCCCGCTCACGGATCGTCAGGTGACGATCTTCGCCTTGATGGTGCTCATCTCCCATAACCTGCCCATCGAGGTTTCCGTGCAACACAGCGCGGGGACCCACGGGGTGCGGCTGCTCGGGTTGCGGCTTTTCTCGAGCGCGCTCGGCGCGTTCCTCCTCAACCTTTTCCTCCCGGCGAGCACCACGGTGGTGACCGCTGCGGTGATCTCGGTCCCCGGCGCAGCCTCCGCGGCGCTCGGGGCGGCGCTCTCCGCATGGGCGTCCTCCGTGGGCTGGCTCGTCGGAAAGGTCCTTCTTTTCGTTCTTGGGGTGATGCTCCTGCAGGAGTTTCTCCACGAGTTCGACCTGCTCCATTGGCTGGCGCGGCTCGTCTCGCCGATCCTCGCGCTACTCGGGTTGCCCCGCTCGGTGGCTTTTCTCTGGATCGTGGCGAACACGCTCGGGCTCGCCTACGGTGCGGGCGTGCTTGTCCCCGAGGCGCAATCCGGGCGGATACGGAAGGAGGAGATCGGGATGCTCAACCGCTCGATCGCGGTCTGCCACTCGCTTCTCGAGGACACCCTCCTTTTCGTGGCGGTCGGGGCGTGGGCCTTCTGGATCACGGCGCCACGACTCGTCGTGGCCGCGGCAGCCGTATGGCTCTTCCGCCTCGGGTTGCGGCGCGGCTGGGTGGACGCCTAGCCTGGATTTCTCACAATATCCCGATCCCGCCGTGGGACACGTCGGGCTACCGGAGGAAGGAGGCGGAGAGGACCCGCCGTGGGACACGTCGGGCTACCCTTTTTAGGCGGTGGACGGGGCGACGTCGGCCGCCTTGCGGAGGGCGGCGCGGAGATCATCGAGTCCGTCGCCCTTCTCGGAGGAGATGGGGAGCGGCTTGAGGCGGAACTTGCGCTTGAAGCGGCGGAGGTGCTCGTCGGCACCGGGGGCGTCCATCTTGTTGGCGACGACAAGGCGCGGTTTGCGGAGGATGAGCGGGTTATAGAGTTCCAGTTCCTTCAGGAGCGTCTCGTAGTCGTAGCGGGGGTCGCGCCCCTCGGTGCCGCCCATATCGAGGAGGACCACGAGGCAGCGGCAACGCTCGATGTGGCGGAGAAAGCCGTGCCCGAGCCCCACATTACGGTGCGCCCCCTCGACGAGGCCGGGGATGTCGGCGACGGTGAGCTTCCCCCAGTCCTCAAACTCCATCGTGCCGACGACGGGGTGGAGCGTCGTGAAGGGGTAGGGACCGATCTTGGGATGCGCGTGTGAGAGGCGTGAGAGAAGGGTGGACTTGCCGGCGTTGGGAAACCCGACGAGGCCGATGTCCGCCACGGTTTTCAGTTCGAACTGGAAATCGCCCTCCTCACCGGGGTGTCCGACATCGAACTCCCTCGGGGATTGGTGGGTCGAGCTGCGGAAGACCGCATTGCCCCGTCCGCCGCGCCCGCCCTTGCAGAGGATGAACTCTTCGCCGGGGACGACGAGGTCGGCCACGAGATGTCCTTCGGGCAGACGGCGGACGACGGCGCCCGGCGGAATCTTGACGATGAGCGGGGGGGCGGAGCGCCCGTGCTGCTTCTTGCCGTGGCCATGGCCACCGCGCCCACCGATGAGGCGGGGCTGGTAGAGGAGGTCGGAGAGGTGGCTGGTATGCGGGTCCACGCGGAGGATCACGCTGCCGCCGTCCCCGCCGTTTCCTCCATCGGGGCCGCCGCGGGGAACGAACTTCTCGCGACGGAAGCAGACGCAGCCGCTCCCGCCGTCCCCCGCCTTGGCGAAGATTTTGACTCGGTCAACGAACATGGGA
>CAZZBZ010000057.1:0-3364 GCA_964653025.1 uncultured Verrucomicrobiota bacterium | reverse complement strand
TGGCGGCGGTAGGCCCAGCACATGTAGCTGATGCTGACGAAGAAGCTGGCGGGGACGCGGTTGAGGGCGCCGATCTTACACCCGAGGAGGGTGGTCTTTCCGCCGAAGCCCATGGGGCCGATGCCGAGGCGGTTCGCGGTCTCGACAATCTCCTTTTCGAGTTTTGCGAGCGAGGGGATGGGGTTCTTGTCGGCCAGATGACGGAGAAGTTGCTCCTTGGAGTGGAGGTAGCCGGTAGCACGGTCACCCCCGATGCAGACGCCGAGGATGCCGGGCCCGCAGCCCTTGCCCTGGGCCTGGAGAACGGCATCGAGGATGGCGCGGCGGCAGCCATCGAGATCGCGGTTGGCGCCGATCTTTTCGCTGGGGAGAGAGTACTGGGCGCCGACGTTTTCGCAGCCGCCGCCCTTGAGGATGAGGCGTACATGGGCGCGCTCGCCGCGGGACTGCTCGAAGTGGAAGGAGGGGGCGCCGGGGCCGACATTCGTCCCGTCGTTCTCACCGGTGAGGGAATCCACGGAGTTCTGGCGGAGATCACCCTTGCGGGTGGCGGCGCGGACGGCGTCGCGTGCGACGCGCTGGAAGGCGGCCTGGTCGAGGTCGCGTGGGGCATGGACGAAGAAAAGAACGGAGCCAGTGTCCTGGCAAATGGGCTGGGACTTATTCTTTGCCATCGCGATGTTGCGCTGGATAATCTCGAGCGCCTGATGGGCGATGGTATCCCTCTGCTCGGCGCGCAGGGCGCGGAGGATGGCCCCATGGACGTCGCTCGGAATTTCGACCGAGGCGCGGCGGATGAGTTCGAGGAGAGACTCGCGAAGGTGTTTCATTGCAGGACGGGTTCCAATATCACAAGATTCCCCTTACCGCGAACCTTTTTCCAAAATGGCGACCCGAACATCCAAGTTGACGATTGTCCACACCGAGGCCTCGGAGGGCTGGGGGGGGCAGGAGATCCGCGTGATGGTAGAACTGACGGAGATGGCGAAGCGGGGGCACCGCACGATCGTGATCGCTCCGCCCTCGAGTGATATTTTTCGACGCGGGCTGGATTCCCAAGTGGAGACGCTGCCGCTTTCGATGCGAAGGCAGGATTTCTTTTCAAACATGGGGTGGTTGAGCGATTTCCTGCGTTCGGAGAAGGTGGATGTGGTGAATACGCACAGCTCGCGGGACAGTTGGCTGGCGGGATGCGCCGCTCGGAAAGCGGGGGTGCCGCTGGTGATCAAGACGCGCCACATCTCGGCGCCGATCTCGCGGGGGTGGCTGACGCGGCTCGTCTACCAGCACCTGCACGACTTCATCATCACGACGAGTGAGGGAATCGCGCGGGATATGGTGCGCACCAACGGCTTCGATCCGCGCCGCATCGCAGCGGTGCCGACGGGGGTGGATCTCGACCGCTTTGGTTGTGGCGATCGCAAACGAAAACTCCGCGAGGAGCTGGGCCTGCCGCCCGATGCGCTTCTTGTCGGGATGGTCTCAGTTCTTCGTAGTTGGAAGGGGCACCCGGACTTCCTAAACGCGGCGCGAATCGTGAAGCGGCGGGTACCCTCAGCCTACTTCGTGATTGCCGGGGAAGGGCCGCGCCGCTCGCACATCGAGGCGGATCTCCTGCAAATGGGGTTGGAGGACTGCGTCTTTCTCATTGGACACCGTGACGAGGTTCCGCAGGTGCTGTGCGACCTCGACCTGTTCGTGCTGCCATCGTACGCGAACGAAGGGGTGCCGCAGGCGCTGCTCCAAGCCCTGGCAATGCGGCGGCCGGTGGTGGCGACGGCGATCGGGGGAATCCCCGAGGTGATCACCTCGGGAGTGCACGGGTTGCTCTGCGAGCCAAACGAACCGGATCTTCTCGCGGAGAACATCCTGCGGATCCTGACGGAACCCGATCTCGCCCGCTCGCTGGCGAATCGCGGGCACGAGCGCGTGCTGAAGGACTACTCGCTCACCCGCATGATCGAACGTCTTGAGGAAATTTACGCCAGGTGGCTCAACGACGGTGGCGCCGTTTCACGTTGAGCTGGGCGAGGGATCGCTGGAGCACGGCGCGCGCGGAATCGTCGGCCTGACGTGGCTCGGCGAGGGCGGCCTCGGCGCGGCGGCGCGCCTCATCGGCGGCGTTCTCGTCGATGTCCTCCACGCGAACCGCCATGTCCGTGAGGACGGCAACACGGTCGTTGCGGACCTCCACGAAACCGCCGCCGACAGCCAACCAAGACTTCTGGCTGCCCTGGATGATCTCCAACTCACCGGGTTCGATCCCGGTGATGAGGTGCTCGTGGCCCGGCAGTACGCCAAACTCGCCCTGGGTGCCGGGCAGGACCACCGAGTCAACCTCCCCGGAGAAGGTCTTCGCCTCGGGCGTCACGATTTCGAGGAGGAGAGGCATTGGGAATGTAAAATATAAAACGGCCAACTTAAAACGGGGCAATGAAACGAAGACCGTCGCTGATCTCCATGAGTGAAGCGTATGCGTTTCGGCATTTCACTCCTGACAGTCCACGTTGATCATTTTTCATTGGCCGTTTTACATTCTCCCTTGTCTCAGGCCTTCACCTGGTCGATGCCGCCCTTCATGTAGAAGGAGGCCTCGGGCTTGTCATCGTGCTTGCCTTCGAGGATTTCCTTGAAGCCGCGGATGGTCTCCTTGAGGGAGACGTACTCACCCTTGGAGCCGGTGAAGACCTCGGCGACGTGGAAGGGCTGGCTGAGGAAGCGCTGGATCTTGCGGGCACGGAACACAGCAAGTTTGTCGTCCGGGTTGAGTTCATCCATCCCGAGGATCGCGATGATGTCCTGCAGGTCCTTGTAGCGCTGGAGGATGCGCTGGACGCCGCGGGCGACCTCGTAGTGTTCCTGCCCGACGATTTCGGGGGCGAGGACCTTGGAGGTGGAGGCGAGGGGGTCCACGGCGGGATAGATGCCGAGCTCGGCAATCGCACGCTCGAGCACGATCGTGGAGTCGAGGTGGGCAAACGTGGTGGCGGGGGCGGGGTCCGTGAGATCGTCGGCCGGGACGTAGACCGCTTGGAAGGAGGTGATGGAACCCTTCTTCGTGGAGGTGATGCGCTCCTGGAGTTCGCCCATCTCCGCGGCAAGGGTCGGCTGGTAACCGACGGCGCTTGGGATGCGACCGAGGAGTGCGGAGACTTCGGAGCCCGCCTGTGAAAAGCGGAAGATGTTGTCGATGAAGAGAAGCACATCCTGGTTCTTCTCGTCGCGGAAGTACTCGGTCATGGCGAGGGCGGCGAGGGCCACGCGGAGGCGGGCGCCGGGCGGCTCGTTCATCTGGCCGTAGACGAGGGCGACCTTGGACTTGGAGAGGTCCTTCTGGTTGATCACGCCGGCATCGGACATTTCA
>CAZZBZ010000056.1:0-21770 GCA_964653025.1 uncultured Verrucomicrobiota bacterium | reverse complement strand
CGACCGATCCGAAAACGAAAAAGTGGGGCTGGGTGCGGCTCGATGAGGAGTACGGCGCTGCCGCGGAGGCGTACGCCTTCGCGGAAAAGACGGGGCGCCTGCCTGCGGCAAAACTCAACAAGGAGCACCTCGAGAAGTGCCGCTCCGAACTCGTCGCCCGCGCGAAGGACGAGCTGGGCTGGACCCGCCAGAGCGCCTACGGGACGAGCTTCCCCGAGCCCTCAAAACGCCATCGCAAGGCGGGCTGGTACTTTCCCGTGGACGATGCCTTCCACGCCGCCGTGGCCGACCAGATTGCCCCAAGCCCGGAGTGGATGGAGACCGCGATCGGCAACCTCAACTACGAGGCCGGCGGCAACCCCAACAACATCGTCTTCCTCACCGGGCTCGGTTCCCGGCGCCAGCGCGAGATCGTCCATAATTATGCGCAGAGCGACCGCCGCGTGCTCCCTCCATCCGGCATCCCGCTCGGCAGCGTGCAGGGAGGCTTCGCCTACCTGGAACATTATAAGAAGGAGCTCGGAGCGCTCACCTTCCCCTTCGATGGAGATGAGAAATCCCCGTATCCGTTCTACGATCGCTGGGGCGACAGCTTTAACACCAAGACCGAGTTTACCGTTGGGCAGCAGGGACGCGGCCTTGCCGCGATGGCCTGGCTCATGGGACCAACGAAGCTCAAGGCGCAGCCCTGGCGCTCCGCGATCGCGCGCATCGAGGGGGTGCCCGCCCGCGTCGTCGTTGGCCAGTCGTTCGAGGTGAGCCTCGCCGTCGCGGAGCTCGACCCCGCGCAGGCCCTCGTTGTGTGGGAGGGGCGAGACCACGAGCCCTTTCTCGGCGCGAAACGCACCTTTACCCCCACGAGGGCGGGACCGTTCTGGGTCGAGGTCGAGGCACAGTGGCCCGACGGCCGCCGCGCGTTTTCCGCCCGCGAGTTCAGCGTCGCCCCACGAGGCGGGGCAAAGACCGCCGCCCGCGGCCCCGCCACGCTCCTCCTCGAATCCTTCGATGGTTGCGGCGGCGCGACATGGTCCCCATCAGCCGCGTCCGTGATGAAAGGGAAACCCGCGGCTTCCCCCGACAACATCGCGTGGATGAAGGAGTTTTCTGGACAGGCGCTCCACCTGACGTCGTTCGATGACGAGATCCGATTCCCCATCGAGAAGGCTGGCAGCCTCAACGCCCCTTGGACGCTCTCCGCGTGGATTTACGTGGAAAAGTGGGGCTGGGGAAAGGTCACCGACACGCTCCTTGGCGTCACGACCGCCGACGGGAAGTTCGTGACCGGCCTGCGCTTCGACAAGTGGGCAAAACCCACGGCCCCCCAGCTCGTGGCAGCCGAGGAACAGCTCGCCCACCCACCGGACCTCGCCCCCTCCTTTCGTATGGGGGAGTGGCAGTTCATCGAGATCGAGTCCGGAGACGCCGTGATCCTCCGCGTGGACGGGAAAGAGGTCGCGCGAGGCACACCGAAGGAACCCCGCAAGCTCATCCCGCCCAAGGATGCGGCCCTCTTCGTGGCGGTCGGCCACTGGCTCGGCTGGGCCGACGACCTCCATCTCCAAGCGAGCGCAAGGAAGTAGAGGTGGAGGGATGGCGTGTCGCCGTCCGTTTTTCTGCGTCCGCGGCCGCCGACACGGCGGCCCTCCAAGTTACTCCTTCCCGACCCTCGGCGTAAGGAGCCAGCCGAAGCGTTTCTGCAGGGGAGGCACTCAGCGCCTTCGGCCAGGCGGGAGCGGGTGACCGGGGCCACAGGCCTCGAGAAATGCGGGGGCGAGCAACTCGGTCTGCCACGGCAGCCAGCGCTCGACTCGATCAAAGTCGGCCACGGAGGTCGGGTCCACACGGCAGACGCCTTCCACCATCCCGTTCGGGGCGAGGATGGAGGGATCGAGCTTGAGCCCATCGGCGATCGCGTTGCGCGCCGCCTTCAAGCGGTCGAGCCTCGGCCCGAAGTGCGGCTCGAAGGGGGGGCGCGGAGGATGGACGTAGGGAGCGGGGTCCTCGGAAGGCGGGAGCGACCATGCGCGCTCGAGGGCGATCCGAAGGGATTTCCAGCGACGCGGCGGCCAGCGGCGCGGGAGCTCCGGCGCCTTCGAGAGGTCGCCGTGGGGATTTGCGGCCGCCCACTCGGCCAGATCGAGCATCCGATCGTTGTGGAGGACCATGAACACGGGACGGTCCCATCCCTCAGCCTCCTTCTCGCGCCAGTGCCAGAGTTCGCGCAGCACCGCGAGGGGGCGGCGCTCGAAGCGCGCGGAACCGCGGATCCGCCACGGGTCCTCCTTCTCCCCGGTGGCCTGTTCCGAAAGGAGGATGAGTTGCGCGCATTGCTGGCGGTGCCACTCCGCGCGGCCGAGCGTCGCCAGTTCCACGCGAATCTCGCGCGCGACGATCGGCAGCCAGTGGACGTCCCCGATCGCATAGCGGATGAGGCGCGGCGAGAGGGGCCGCTGCGACCAGTCGGCCTTCTGCGCGCCGTGGTCGAGTTCCACGCCGGCGTAGCGGCCCGCGAGGGCGTCGAAGCCCACGGCCTTGTGGCCCGCGAGGCGGGCCGCAAGCATCGTGTCGAAGATCGCCATGGGGCGGAAGGAAAAGTCCTGGGCCATCCGCCGCAGGTCGTAGTCGGACCCGTGCATCACAAGGGTCTTGTCGGCCATCGCGCGGAAGAGCGGCGAGAGGTCGGCCCCCGCCAGCGGGTCCACGAGGAACTCGCGGAGAGAGGCCCCTTTGCTGTCCGAGATTCCCACCTGCAAGAGGCAGGTCTTCTCGCGATAGTGGTGGAGGCTGTCAGCTTCGAGGTCGAGGCAGACCTCCACGGCCGACGCAACCGCGCCGGCAACGCAGGCGATCTCCGAATCGCTCCGCATGAGCTCGGTATCGTCGGGAAGGAGAGGAGGGGGCGTGTTCAACATCATGTTATGATCGGCCCGAAGACTAGCATGTAGTCTCGAATTTTCCCAGCGCAGACGGCCCGCGACACGCGGGCCCTCCAAAACCCGTTCGATTCATAATTGGAGGGATGGCGTGTCGCCGTCCGTCTTTCCGCGCCCACGGCCGCCGTCACGGCGGCCCTCCAGAAGAGGGATTCCAGATCCCAAATTTCGATGGAGGGATGGCGTGTCGCCGTCCGCCTGCTGTCGCGCGACCGTGTGGGTTCACGCGCCCTTCCCCTCCTCCTTCGCCGCATCGGAGAGGGAGAGTTCGAGAACCTGCGCCTGGGCGGTCGTACGCCCCTGGTACTCGTTGCGCTGCGGCTCAAAGAGGAGATCGATGCGGTCGCCCCGTTTCACGGGGGCGTCCCCCCGCCCGAAGGCGATGGCGTCGAGCGTCGCGCCGTCCTGTTTCAGACGGAGCTTGAGATGGCTGCCTTCTTTTCCTACGGCACGCGGGTCGCCGTCGATCTCGACGCCGCGCGCCGCGAGGATCGGGCGGGGATTGCCGAAGCCGCACGGCTCCAGCTTCTCGAGCGCGGCGGCCAGTTCGAGGGTCACCTCGGGAAGCCGCGCCTCCGCATCCGCACGGCTCCGTCGGCGGGGACGCCCTTCGCGGAAAACGGGGTGTGTGCGCGCAAACTCCTGGAGGGCTTCGCGCCATGCGGGGAGGCGATCGGAGCGCAGGCTCACCCCGGCGGCCATCGCGTGCCCGCCGCCTCCGACGAGGTGCTCCCGCGTCGCGTTCACCGCCGCGGAAAGGTCGAATCCCTCGATGCTGCGCCCGCTCCCTTTGGCCACCTCCTTGTCGCCAAGGGCCACCACGAACGCCGGCAGGTGAAACTCCCGCACGAGTCGCGAGGCCACGATCCCCACCACGCCCTCGTGCCATCCGGGACGCCCCACCACGAGCACGCGGGTGGCAGGGTCCTCGAACTGCGTCACCGCCTCCTTCCGCGCTTCGCCAAAGACGCGCAACTCCTCCGCCTGTCGCTCGCGGTTGGTCTCGTCGAGCCCCTGCGCGAGATCCCGCGCCTCGTCCTCGTCGGACGTCAGGAGAAGCTGGAGCGACGCGGCAGCCGACTCGAGGCGCCCGGCCGCGTTCAGCCTCGGGCCAAGGCGAAAGCCGCAGTCGGTCGAGGTCGGAGTCCCTTTCACGCGGGCAACCTCCATCAGGGCACGCAACCCCACGTGACGCGTGGCGGCCATCTGGCGGAGACCGTGCCGCACGAGGATGCGATTCTCTCCGAAGAGCGGGGCGAGGTCGGACACCGTGGCGAGGGCCGCGAGATCGAGCATTTCCTTGAGATCCAACTTCACGGCCGCCTCGTGTCCGCCTTCGCGAAGCCGCTTGAGAAGCCCATGCGCGCACTTGAAGACCAGCCCCGCCGCGCAAAACTCCGTGGGGATGTTCCTCATCCCGATTGCTGGTTTCTGTTTGCTGATTTCTGATTGTCCCTCTTCCTCGTTTCGCTTTTCGCCTTTGGCCTTCTGCGTTTCCTGTCCCACTCCCCCTTCTGGCTTCTGACTTCCGGTTTCCAGCTTCTTCAGCTTGTAGTTCACGAGCGCGTTCGCGTCGGCGGGCGAGGTTGGCTCATGGTGGTCGAGGATCACCACGTCCACCCCCTTTGCGCGAAGCCCCGCCACCTCGTCGACGGAGTTGGTCCCGCAATCGAGCACGAGCATGAGGGCGGGCACCCCTTCGGCGAGGCAGCGCTTCAGCGAAGCTTCCCCAAGCCCGTAGCCCCCATCGAAGCGGTCGGGAAGAAAGGGCCTGACGCTTTTCAGCCCCAACGCGCGCAGGAGGCGCACCGCCATCGCGGTGGAAGCAACCCCGTCCACATCGTAATCGCCGTAAACGACCACGGTCTCGTTGCCGGCGACGGCGCGCACGAGGCGCGCCACGGCCGCCTCCATGCCAGGGAGGGCGAAGGGATCGCCCAGGTCCTTGAGTTGCGGGTTGAGAAAACGGCGTGCCTCGTCGGGATCGGCAAAACCACGGTTCAGCAGCACCTGCGCGGCGAGCGGGGGAACCCCGAGTTCGGCGGCGAGGGCGGCGGCCTCGGCTGCCCGGGCCGTCGCGATCTCCCATCGCGGCGCGGCAGCACTGGAAGCCCCCCGCAAACTCACGGCTTCGCGGGCTGGCGCGCCTCCGCGATCACTCGTCGAATTTCCGCCACGATCGCGTCGTAATAGTCGCTGCGGGGGCTCTCGCGCAGGGCGCGCACCATGAGGTCCACGCCCTGCCGTCGTTGCCCGACAAACACAAGGTCCTTGCCCGCCTGGAGCATGAGCCACGGCCGGCGGTTGCGCGCAAACTCCTCGCGGCGCGCGGCGAGCCCCTCGCGAATCGCGAGTTCCTCCTCCATCCGGAGGTTCGTGTCCCATTCCGCGAGGAGCCGCGGGTCGGACTTCGAGCGGAGCCAGCCGATCACGTTCATGCGGTGAATCTCGCTGAGGTTCCCAAGATCCCCCACGTGCCAGCTCGGAATACCGAGCACAAAGCGGGGGGCGGCCGAGGTTTTTACAAATGGGCTGTCGGCGAGGCCCCTCTTCAGGATCTCCTGCCCGGACACCTTGCGGAAGCGGTCCCCGTCCTTCGGGAAGGAGTGGATCCACTCCATGGTCATCTTCATGGCCGCCTCATCGTCCCCCGAACGCTTCACCAGGCTGATCACGAGGTAGCGCACATGCAACCGCATCGCCGCGAGAAAATCGTCGTCGCGGAACAGCGCCTTGTTCTTGTCCTCCCAGGCCTTGACGTTCGCATGCTCCTTCTTCGCGCCCTCGAAGTGCACCGCCTCGTAGGCATCCTTGAAGGCGGCCACAAGGGCGGCGTCGCTCGCCAGGTAACTGTTCCATTGGCGAGCAAGGAGATCGGTCTCCGAGAAAAGCGATTTTTTACGGTCGGCCTCGACCTGGTTGAGAAAGCTCTCGATGTCGCTGAAATCCGCCGGGGCCACCGGCGCGGCGGCAGGGGCCTGTCCACGGGCCGACGAAAATCCGATCAGGATTCCCAGGAAAATCGCGCCAGAAGCGCGCCCCATGTCTCGTGTCTCGCGGTTCATGATTCGTAGCTACTCGTACCTCAGCCCTTTCATATCCGCCTCGAGGAGATGAACACGACACTTCACGCCATCCTTCGCGAAGACGCGCGCCATCGCGCGGCCAACGGCCTGCGGGTTCTTCCGCGTGATCGCCATCACCGTGGAACCGCTTCCGCTCAACCAGCCCCCGTAGGCGCCGGCGGCACGTGCCGCGGCGAGCGCGGGATAGAGTTGCGGGATGAGCTTCGCGCGGAACGGCTGATGGAGGCGGTCATCGAGAAGGCTCCCCATCCGCTTGAAATCGCCCTGCTCCGCCGCGGCGACCATGAGTGCCACGCGATTGAGGTTGTGGACGCAATCGGCCATTGGGACCGATGTGGGCAGGATCCCCCGCGCCCTGCGAGTCTCCATCTCGTAGGCAGGGATCACGGTCACGAAGCGCAGGGAGCGGGGAACCGCGATCCTCCACCAGACCACCCGACCCTCCACCGTTCCCGAGACCGCCATCCCCCCCAAAAGGGC
This sequence comes from uncultured Verrucomicrobiota bacterium, assembly GCA_964653025.1. Lineage (GTDB taxonomy): Bacteria > Verrucomicrobiota > Verrucomicrobiia > JABWAM01 > JABWAM01 > JABWAM01. Next base: position 15,271 of record CAZZBZ010000056.1, on the reverse strand, counting down.
GGGGGTCGCATTATCGGGATGCCCTTCGAGCTCGGAGACGAGATCGAGAAGTTCCTCCTTGCGCAGGGGCTCGCCCAGGAGGTGATTCAGTCCGGCGACCAGCCCGAGGCGGACGGTCACGCTGCTCCCCAACCCGCGGGCGATCGGCACATCCCCGCTGACGCGGACGGCCACCCCCCGCTCTTCCGCGCCAACCTTGCGAAAAAAGGCGCGCGCCGCGACCATCACCATTTTCACTCCACCGGCGGCCTGACCGGGAGGCAGGCGGTCCATGCGCCGCGCCTCGGGCACCTGGAGCAGGCGAACCTCGACATGATTGTAGAGGCGGAGCGCGACGCCCAGAGTATCGAAGCCGGGACCCATGTTCCCGGAGGTAGCGGGAACACGGACGCGGACAACGGTTTTCATGCGGCAGATCCGCGTCAAACCTGGGGCGGACGGTTCCCCTCCTTCAAGGTGACCTTGAGAGGCTCGTGGGCGGCGGCCTCCGCGGCCGGGACATCCGCGAAGGTCATGATGGTCAGCAGGTCGCCTTTCTTGCCGAGGAGGGCCGTGCCCCCGTTGAGGATGATCTCCCCCTTTCCCTGCGCGCCGGGAATCGCGTAGGTCTCGAAGCGCTCCCCGTTGGCCATATTCCCCACCAGCACTTTCTCGTAGGGAAGCATCCCCACCGCGGCCATGAGGTCCACGGAAATGGTGAGGCTCCCCTCGTAGTTCACATCTCCACCCGTCACACGGGCGCGGTGAATCTTGGACTTCAGCAGGCGTACGTTCATGGCGCGAAGTCCGCACGGTATCACCCGCGTCTCCCGGTTCAAGCGCGAACCCACCCCCACGAAAAAAATCGGGCGAACCGATGCCAATTGACCTCCACGAGGTGATCGCGCTTTCATCCTCACAACCCTCGATTTTTTTCCATGTCCGCCCCCCTCCTTCTCAACTTCAACTACGGAAACATCCTCCTCCACCCGCTCGGGGTCCTGCAGGCGGAGGCGCGGGTGGCCTGCACCGAGCGCGCCGCGTGAACCTTGGAATATGAACTGGACCCCTCCCCCGGACCGTCCTCTACCCCCGCTCCCGCAGGACCAGCCTGCGTCGGGAAACGCCTCGTGGCTCGTGCTTGTGGACTCTTCGCGTACCTCCTTCCCGGAGGTCCACCCCACGGTCATCGCCGCGCTCCAGCACTTCGGCGTGCCGTATCGCGTCTGGGATCTCGCAAAATCCCCGCTCCCGGAATCCGAGGCCCTCGAATGCGCCGGCCTGCTGCTCGCCCAGGCGCACCTGGGTCGCGCCCTCGCGCGGAACTCCGCCATCGCGCTGCTGCGCGCGGTGCGCGCCGGCGTGGGCCTCTTCAGCCTCGACCCATGGCTGCAAGGCTACCCCGTGGAACTCCGCCGCGCGCTCGGCCTGCGCGCAGGCAGCGAACGACGGGCCGTCGCATTCCGCGTGGCAACGGGGAACTCCTTTGTCACCGCCTTCCGCGAGACCGGCGAGATGATCCCCCTCCGCGCGCCGGTCGCGATCCTGCCCCTGGCCGGGGCGGGGTGCGCCCTGCTCCGCGACGACCGCGGCCACCCCGTCCTTCGCGCGGGACGACTCGAACGGGGGCGCTTTGTCTGGTGGGGAGTTTCCCCCGAGGTTTGGAAACCCCGCGTGCTCGGGCATGGCTGGGGACTCGACGACTTCTTCTGGCGCGGGTTGGCGTGGTGCGCGCGAAAACCGTTCGCGATGAAGGCGATGCCCCCGATGGCCACGATGCGCTTCGACGATTGCGCCGGCTGGGGAGGGCTCCGCTGGATTCTCTCCTCGATGCCGCGGGATGGGAGCCCGCTGCCCGCGCCGCTTTCCCGGATCCTCGCCGCGGACGGAAAGAACGGCTCCGTGCTCCGCCGCTTCCGCTACGTCCACCTTCTCAACGCCTTCGGATGGCGGCCCGAGGTCTCGCTCTTCGTGGACCAGATCTCCAAGGAGGACTGGCGCGAGGTGAATCTCCTCCACGACCGCGGCGGCGCCCAGTTCTCGGCGCACGCCTTCGCCGACGGCTTTGACGACTCGAGGCGTTGGTGGTCGCAGTTCATCAGCCACCGCGGACTGCGTGTGAAGACCGGGCGGGGAAGCGAGGTCCGTCCTTGCCTCACCTCCTCACGCCCTTACCGCTTCGCGCGCTTTTCCCGCACGGAGCTCGATGCGAACTTCCGCAAGCTCGATCGCATCGCGCGGGCGCACGGAATTCGCTTTGGGCGCACCACGAACATGCACTGGCGCAACCCGCCTTCGAACGCGCTGACCTTCTACCTAGATCGTGGACAGGTCTTCAGTTCCTGGACGAGCCGCTACAACTGCGCCTACGTCGACCCGCGCGGCTACGCGTGGCGAATGCTTCCCTACGGCAACGCCGGCATGTGCCTCGATTACATGCCGATTCCCGTGGACGCCCCCGCCTCCGTTCCCAGCGATGCGTTCTTCAACGTGATGGCCCATGTCATGCCCCCGGGCAAATTCGCCCCCTCCGATCGGCGGATCGCCGGAAAACAGGATGCGTTCGGGGACAACGTGGACTTCTGCCGCGCCGTGAAGCCCGTCCTCCCCGGCCTTTACACCCACCGCGACCTCGGCCAGATCGCCCGCACGATCATCCGCCAAACCCGCCTCGGGCTGCAGAGCCTCTTCTTCGCCTGTCCCATGACCCACGAGATGAACCTCGCAACGCTGAACGAGGGCGAGTGGCGCGAGGTCCTCGCCGAGGTCGCCGTGGGCCTGCGCCGCTACCCCCACCGCCCCACCCTCTACGACAAGATCTCGGTCACGGCCCGGGCCAAGTGCGGGACCCACCTCGCTCGCGCGGAAGTGGTGGGCAAACGCCTCAAGCTCGATCTTCGCGGGCAAACCGGGGCCCCCGTACCTCTCCGCGTCTTCACCGACGAGGGAGAGCGTTGCGCCGAGCGAATCCTTCTCAGCAGTCCCGTTGAGGGAAGCCTCTCGCTGCGTCTCTGACCCTTCACGCGTTGAGCGGGTGTTCGCGGAAGTGCTCCACCACCTTGGCGACCATGTGGCGAACGCTCGCCCGCGTCGCGTCGGGCGAGGTCCCGCCCACATGCGGCGTGATGAGCAGGCGCGGGTTCTCCCGGCTGTAGGCGATCAAGGGATGGTTCCGCTTGTCCTCCAGCCACTCCCCGTCGATCACGTCAAGGCCCGCGGCGGCGATCCGTCCCGAGCGCATCTCGCGGATCAAGGCTCCCTCGTCCACCAGGCCGCCACGCGAGGTGTTGAGGAGGACCGCCCCGCGTTTCATGGAAGCTAGTTCCTTCGGCCCGAGCAAGTGCCGCGTCGCGTCGGTGAGGTGGACATGGAGCGATACGAAATCCGATTCCGCAAGGAGGGGCGCCATCGAAACCATCTCAACCCCGGTCGGGACCTTCAGCGGCGTCGGGTCGGTGCCGAGCACCCGCATCCCAAAAGCCAGCCCGTAGCGCGCCATCATCGTCCCGAGACGTCCCACCCCGACAATCCCGAGGGTCTTCTCGCGAAGCTGCGTGCCAGCAAAGAGGTGCCGCCCCCATTCGCCCCGCCGCGTAGACTCGAAACATTCCGGGAGGCGCCGCGCGCACGCCAGGAGCAGACCGAAGGCGAGTTCCGCCGTGGTCGTGATCGTCTCAAGGAACTCGCGATCGTGCTTGAGGCTGTAGAGCGTGATGCCATGGCGCTCCATCTCCTTCAGGTCGAGGTGGTCGAGCCCCGTGGTGTTCGTCGCCACGACCTTGAGGCGCGGCGCCGCGGCGAGGGTCTCGGCGTCCACCTTCAGCCGCAAGGTCGGCATCAGCGCGTCGCAGTTGGCGACCAGGGACTTGAACTCCGCCATCTCGATGCCCGTCTTGACGGTCACGTCGAGGGATCCACGCGTGAGGTCCAGCACATCGGCTTCGACATAACCGTCGGCAAGGATCAGGAGTCTTGGTAGTGGCATATCGATCAAAAGGGACTACCCATTCTGCCGTGTCAACACGAACAGCACGGCCTTGGAGAATCCCCTTCCCGGGCCAAAGCTACAAAGGCAACTCGGTGCCGATGCCCCGTTCCTTGGCTTTCCGGTAAATGAGAATCGCCGTCGCGATGTCGTCGAGGGCGATGCCAAGGTTGACGCAGATCGTGCGCTCTTGCGGCGTTTGGCGTCCGGCCTTCTTGCCGGCGACGATCTCTCCAAGGTCTGCGTACGGGCGCGGCGTGTCCTTGAAGTAACCGACACTGCGGTAGTACTCCATCTGGGCCGTGTCGTCGGTGGCCAGCTTGTCGGCCTGCCGCAGCGCGTCCCCCTTCCAGTAGGAGTCAAAATCCACGGGGCTCGCAAAACCTCCCTCCCCCAGCCACCCCGCCTCGATCACCGGAGACGGGTGCTTGAGGATCGGGCCACTGGTGACGACAAGATCCATCCCGACGACGGCTTCCTTCGGGGTTCGGACCACCTCGATGTCCACGCCAACCACCGGGGACATCTCCTCCGCAAACTTCTGTGCGACCTCGGGGAAGAGATCGAAGGCGCGGATCTTCCTGAGCTTGAACGCGCAGGCGAGCGCCTCAAGGTTACTCCGCCCCTGCACGCCGCAGGCAAGGACGCCGGCGCTCGAGCTTCCGGGGCGAGCGAGGTATTTCGCGGCCACGGCCGTCGCGGCACCCGTTCGCTGGGCGGTGATCCACGTGGCGTCCATCACGGCGATGGGGAAACCATTCTCGGGGTCGTTGAGGATCAACAGGCCGGTGATGTAGGGGAGTTTCTTCTTCTGGTTCTCGGGGTAGCCAGAGACCCACTTCATCCCCGCGGCCCCGAGGCTGGGAATGTAGGCGGGCATCGCGTGGATGAAGGCGTCCTTGCGGGTGTGGATGCCCGGCTTGGGCGGCATCTCCACGCGGCCCTCGCCCTTCTCGCGGAACATGCTTTCGAGGGCGGCGATGATCTCCGACATCGCGAGGCCGACGGACTCAACCTCTTTCCGACTCAGGTAGAGAAAGGTGTTGGGATTCATGGGGAGGCACTGGTCGTCCGACCTCGTGCCCGCCGCAGACCGTGTTGTCAATCTCCGGACATCTCGGCGTCAGTCACTTACCACCTTTGATCTGCATCGCTCGCAGTCGGCGTCATGATCCTCGCGCCTGGCGTACCACTCCCCTACACCTGCCAATTTACGGTCTTTTGTCCCGCCCACCGCCGTCACTCCCTGTGGGGGGGCGTCTTCATCCCGTGCAAACGCCCGCTCCTGTCGCATCCCGGCGTGGCACGTGCCACGCCAAAATGCCAATCACAATCCCGCCGTAGGCTTGCCACGCACCACGCGGTGGACACGGCGGGTTGCCACGGGTAGGTGGCGTTGTCCCACGCGTGACGCGTGGCAAGCCTGCCGCCGCAAGGAAACCATCGAAGGAAAATCGAGTTCACTTCGCCCTTACCAGTTCCGCCAGCGGCACGACTTCGACTCTCTTCGCCAGCGTGTAGCGTTTCGCGCCCGGATACACGACGTGCAGTTCGTCGAGTTTCAGGTCGGCAAGGGCAATGCGCATGGAAGGTGTGAGTGTGGGCGCGTCCGCGCGCTTGCATTCGACACCGATGCGGAGGCCGTTCTTGAAGAGCACAAGATCAATTTCCGCGCCGTTGTGCGTGGCCCAGTAATAGGCGTCGTCCGGTCGCAGCGCCTTGAGGACTTCTTCGACCGCGTAGCCTTCCCACGACGCGCCTACTTTGGGGTGATGTTCAAGGTCGCGCTGATTCGGGATGCCGAGCAACGCGTGGAGCAGACCGCTGTCGCGCACATAGACTTTCGGCGCTTTGACCTGACGTTTGCCGAGATTCTCAAGCCACGGCGATAATTGGCGCACCATGAATACGCCCGTCAGTAGGTCGAGGTAGCGGCGCACGGTGGATTCGTTGACGGCGAGGGCGCGGGCCAGTTCGGCGGCATTCCAAATCTGGCCGTGATAGTGGGCGACCATGTTCCAGAACCGACGCAGCGCCACGGCGGGAATGGTCACGCCAAGCTGCGGCAGGTCGCGTTCGAGGAAGGTTTGAAGAAACTGCCGCCGCCACGCGAGCGAACTGGCTTCGGCGCGGGGCGTGTAGGCCAAGGGGAATCCACCGCGCAGCCAGTGCCGGGTTTGCGCCACTGCGCCAAGGTCGGCCAGCCGGAAGCCTTCGAGTGGGACGGTTTCTAGCCGTCCAGCAAGAGATTCGGAAGACTGCTTCAATAAGTCTGGCGAAGCGCTGCCGAGAATGAGGAATCGTGCTGGAAGGGGGCGGCGGTCGGCCAGCACCCGAAGCATTGGGAACAGATCGGGGCGACGTTGGATTTCGTCAATGACCACCAGGCCCTTGAGCGGACGCAACGCCGTATCCGGTTCAGACAACCGGGCGAGACTTGCCGGGTCCTCCAGATCGAAATAGTTCAGGGCATCCGCCGGGACAAACTGGCGGGCCAACGTGGTTTTGCCGCACTGGCGCGGGCCGAGCAACGCCACGATGCGGCTACGTTTCAAGGCGACGCGCACCAGTTCGACGTCGGTTTTACGGTTGGTCACGCGCGAAACCTATACCATGAAATACCCGCAGTCAACGCTGTAATTTCATGATAGTTAAAGGGTCGGTCCGGGCTTCATGATTTACGAGCGCTCTCCACTTTTTTTGGTCGGCCCGGGGTCCGAAAAAAGTTGCGAGCAACTCTGCCACGAGCACGGATTCCCCTCAACCATGACCCCCGAAAATGGGTCAATCCAGTTCTCGTGACTTCCTACACGCGGTTGTGCCTCGAGCGGTATTTCCATGAGGAGGATTTCGCCGAAGCCGAGCCGGTTTATGCCGCGGCATGATCCCCAAGTCGGACCACGACAGGAGTCGCTCACGCTTGAAGTTCGGGCAGCCCCTCTTCAAGGGTTGAGCGGGTGTTCGCAGAAATGCTCCACCACCTCTCCTCGCTCACCACTTGAGCGCCATCTCGTAGCGAAAGAAGGTCGCCGCATCGCTCATCGCGGGGCTGTAGTAGTTGCCCGGCATGAAGAACTCCGCCTGAAACTGGCCGGTAAGGTGGTCGGTGAAGAAGAACTTCAGGAATGCCGAGACAAACTGACCTCGACAACGGCCGTCCGCGCTGAAACCCGGCTGGCCGCCGCGCGTGTTCTCGTCCGCGAAGAGGAGGAAGTAGTTGGCCTGGATCTCGGCATGATTGAAGGGGATGAAACTCCACCCCGGACCGACGCGGTGCAGGTTCGTGATCTCTTGCGCGCGGGTCTCCCGCGCATAGGTGAAACCGAGAAGATCGGTCCACATCGGCCAGCGCCCCCAGAGAGGGTCGAAGGCCTCGTTCGTCCCCTTGCTCCCCGGCTGGTCCCCGCTGAGGTACTCGTAGGTGAGGCGCGCCACGTTCTGCATGGGATCGCGAAAACGGCAGCTCACCGACGACACCGCCCCGAACGCCTCGAGGGTCCTCCCGTTCTTGGCGCCAAACTCGGGGGCGAGTTCCGTCTCCGCCCGCCACGCCTCCGAAAAGTTCCGCGCGACGCGGAGGCCGGGGACGTAGATGTCGGCGTTATCGCCGTTTTGCAGGACGCGGCGGGCATGCTTGTACGCGAACCAGCCGTCGATTTCCGTGTCCTTGAACGAACGGTTCGACGCGTAGAGGATCGCCCCCCGCTCGTCCTGTTCGATGAGCGCCCGGTGCTGGTCGTTGAAGGGCGAGATCACATCCGTCCCATAGGCCGACTGCTGGAGGTACACGGCGTCGAAAAGCGTACTCCAGTCTTTCTGTGCCCAGGTCGCCCGCGCACCATCGAAGAAGAAGGTTCGCGAGCCATCCAGCGGAGTCCCTTCCATGAAAAGCCAGCCGCTCCCGAGCCGCATGTCTTGTCGCCCCACGGTGAACGTGAGCGGAAGACCGCCGACCTCGCCCCATTTCAGGTTCAGGCTGTCAATGATCACCTCGTCGAGGTTGATGTCGTTGCTTCGCGAGTCCGGCTTCGTGTACTCGCGCCACTCCCAGGTCGCCCGCGCGGAGAGGGCGACGGTGTCGAGCGGATGGATCGACTCGTAAACCCGCGAGCGATAGCGACGGTAGTTGTACTCGTGGTTGGGAACGGAGCCGTTCAGCGTCGCGGCGTTGTTGTAGTACTCCTCGCGCAGGCGGAGATCGGCGCCCCACTGGAGCCAGGAAAACGGCTTCTCCGTCTCGTGGATAAAGGACTCCGTTTCCTGGAGGAAGGCGTCGATCGAACCCGGTTTCGGAGTATTCGGATCCCGGATCGGAGCCTCGATCGCGCGCACAACGGCCGCGGCGAGGAGGAGAACGAGAAAAGGAGGGAGGGAGGTCGAGAGGCGAAACCTCATGCCGCGCCCCCGAGCAATGCGTTCACTTTGGCGACAAGCTGGAAGGCATCGGCCACGTAGAGGACATCGGCCTTGCCTCGCGCCCAGCCGCACGCCGGGTTGAGATCGATCGCGCGACGCTCCCCCACGAAACGCCAGCCGACCGTGTGCGGCTCCTCGCCGAAGCAGCAGGCCGAGAGGCCTTTCGCGTGACGCGGCGTGGACCCCGTCTGTCCAACCTGGTGGAGGTGCGTGAGGAACGGGAGCACGGCCTGTCCCTCGCCCCCAAGGTCCACCAGCGATTTACTACTCCCGAGCGACGCCTTGGCAACTGTGAGAAAACCGCGAATGAGCTTCTCGGCCTCGGCAAGGTGAACCTTCCCGTCCGCCTGCAGCTTCGTCCATCCAGCTCCCGTCACAAAAAGAAGTTCCGCCTCAGGACGAATCGTCTGCTCGCCCCCCTGCGGGCTGCGGATCCCTTCCACCGTCGTGTGGCGATGGGCGTCGCCGAGAACGACGGGCACGTTCTCCGCCGAAGGCGCCGCGCCGAGGGCCTTCCAGGGCTCGTGGCAGCCGGACTCGATCGCGATCACCCACGGGCGGTGCGCCCGTCGAAGGTTCGCCTCAATGCGCTGGCGATAGTACCAGCGGGTGACGGCGACCCCCTGCCCCAAATCGGCCACTGCGGTGACATGCGTGTCCACGGCGCCCCCGAGGCGATGCGCAACGCCGGGCAGGATGCGCGCCCAGCGCGAGGTGTGCGGCGCGAGGAGGATCTTCGCGCCGGAGGCCTTCGCGATCGCCTCGGCGGCCGCGGCATCGGTCGCGTAACGGGGCTGGGCGAAATCCGCGCCCGTCGCGACAAGAACCTTCGCGGCTCCGCAACCGGCGAGTTGGGGAAGCGCCTTGTCGACGCTGGCACCGACGACGCCGACACAAAACGGGGAGGCGCCCGCGAGGGTGCGACCCGCCGTCACCACCTCAAGCGCGCCGCGCGCGAGGATTCCGTCAGCGGACGTATGGAGAAGAACAAGGATGGGGTCCATGGAAGAAAAGTCAGAAGGTAAAAGTCGGAGAGCGGAGGTCAGAGATCAGAGGGCGGAGGCGGGAGGCACTCCCCAAGCACGAGGATCGTTCTCCCTGGTTGCGGAATTCATCCTTCATCGTTCTGCCTTCATCCTTTCCCTTTGATCCATTCGGCGAGTTCGCGGGCCATGTCGTCGAGGGAGGCGTCCTTGACGATCCGGGTCTGGCGCTGCTGGGCGGGGAGGGCGACCTTGTCGAAAAGGACACCTCCCGTCGTGACCGGGGAGGGCTTCGCCTTTTGGAGGGACGGCATCACGGCCCGCATGTTCTGCATCCCGACCTGCGGGTTGTTGGGAGGTTCGGGGCGGTTGCCCGTAGCCCAACCGAGAATGGCGGGCGGGGCTTTGCAGACGGAAACCTGGTGTCCTCCCTCCACGCGCTCGAGGACGCGAAAGCTGCCATCGGGTTGGAAGGCCATTTCATCCACGCCCTGGAACTGGTCGGTAATCCCGAGAATCTCGCCGACCATCTGCATCGTGGCGCCGGCAGCGCGCGAAGCGGATTCCCAGCCGCCAAACACGAGGAGGCGCGAAAGGTCGAGGCCGGGAAGGGCCTTGATCGCGACGGCGAGCGCGGAGGAAACCTCGCGGGCATCGGTGAACCCGCCCGAGGGGCCGTCGAGCGCGACGAGTTCGAAGGGCACCTTCTGGGCCACGCTCATCATCACCTGCTGGAGCTTGGCCTTCGGGGCGAGACTGACGAGCCAGACCTTGGTCCCCGCAACCGCCTTCGCGATCGCGGCGGCCTCAATCAGGGCATGGAGCGCCCACGGATCGAGCACGGCGGGAAGCATCATCTCATTCTTGAGCGCGGGGCCCGTGGGGCCACTCGCCGGCTCCAGAGTCTGGAGGGGATCCGGCACGATGCTGCTGCAAACGACGATCTGATAGGGCTGACTCATGGATTCTCCTGCTCTTGCTCTTTAAACGGTGAGTTTCTCGTGGTCGAAGGTCATGGACGAATCGATCGATCAAGGCGGACTATGAGCAAGAGCAGGAGCAAGAGCAAGAGCAGGATTCGTTCACACCCTCCCCCCCACCGGATGTATGAGATCGCTTGACCAAACGTCACCGGTAGGGCATTCTTTCCTCATGCTCTGCCCGAAGTGTCGTTCCCCGAAGGGGCAGGTCGTGGATTCACGCCTGACCCAGGAGGGTGCCGTGGTTCGCCGCCGCCGCACCTGTCTGAAGTGCGGACATCGCTTCACAACCTACGAGGAAGTGTCGGCGGAAAATTTTTTTGTGCTCAAGAAGGATGGGCGACGGGAACCCTTCGCACGGGAAAAAATTCGGCAGGGAATCCGTCGCGCATGCGCCAAGCGGCCCGTCACCGAGGAGCGCATCGGGCGGATCGTGGACGCCGTGGTCGGCGAACTGGAAGCCTTGCACCTTGCCGAAGTCCCCTCTCGCGCCATTGGCGATCGGCTTCTCGCCCGGCTTCGAGAGGAAGACCAGGTGGCCGCCGTGCGTTACGCCTCGGTTTTTCGTCGCTTTGCCCAGCCCGACGACTTCATCGCGGAGGCCGCCGCCCTCTGCGCCGCCAATCCCTGAACTGATGCAACTCGCCCGGAACCTCCTTCCCCTACGCCACGACAACGGTCGTATCGAACCCCTCGATGTGGAGGGCCTCGCCGCATGGTTCTGCACGGACCCCGAGATCGGGGCGGCCACGCTTCCCCGCTGGGTGATCGACACGGTGGCCGACACCCTTCTCTGCCACTACCACAAGACGCGGACGAAACCGGAAGTGCCCGCAGCCGAGGTGCTGGCCCTCGCGAAATGGCTGGTCTTCGGCTACCAACACGATGCGGGCAAGGCCGCGTCCCCGGGGCAACCCCAGCATCTCGACCTGTTCGAAACGGCCCGCGCTTCGGGCGCGTGCCTCGAACTCCAACTCGTCGCGGAGATTCGCAACTTCCTCGCCCAAGCCCCCAAAGGGATGTCCACGGGTAGCGCCCTTCGCCTCACGGGTGTGCGCCAATGCGCCCAGTTCCTCGCCGGCACCCAGCGCTGGAGCGCGCGCTGCGAGAAGATCCGCGAGGAACTCGTTGATCGCATCCGTGATGAGGCGCGCCGCTCGGGTCGCCCCGGCCTCGCGCTCGCCATCCTCTCGTAGGGGAGCGTACGCGGCCCGTCCCGCGGCCGCGGGACCGATTTCTTCCCCGTTGATCCGTCCGCCGGGGCGGCGACCGAACCACGCCAGCGGCGTGGGCTCCCCTGTCCGTTTCATCTCGCCCCCAACCTTCCCCGTCGCTATCCGGGGAAGCGACCGGTGAATCCACTAGCTCAACCGAAGATTCCCTGGGGATTTTGGAGACGGGCCATCCAGCTTGTCGTCCTCGCGCTCTTCCTCGGCGCTTTCGTGAGCCTCCGCCCCGGCGAGGCGGGGACGCCGCGGGGAACCCTGAACCTTCTCTTTCAGTCCGACCCGCTTGCGACGCTCTCAACCCTCCTCGCCTCGCGCGAGATCGGGGCATGGCTGCTCCCCTCCCTCGGCATGCTCGCGCTCACGCTCCTGCTCGGGCGCTTCTTCTGCGGCTGGATCTGCCCCCTCGGCACGCTGCTTGATGCGGTGCGAAGGATTTTTCCCCCGCCGCTGGGAATTCTTCCTCGCCGGTTTCGCGCGATCAAGTATGGCCTGCTCGCCCTCGTGCTCGGGGCGGCAGTGCTCGGCCTGCCGTTTGTCGGGTGGCTGGATCCCTTCGCGCTCCTCGTGCGTGGGTTCGCGCTCGGCCTCGACCCGCTGGGTTTTCGCGCCAGCGAGAAACTCCTCGGGGAATCGAGCCCGCTCCACGTCTTCCTGACCGCCCATCTGCTTCCTGCTCGAAGCGGGACCTTTCTCCTCGGCGGGCTCTCGCTCGCCCTTCTCGGTGCGGTTTTCGTCCTCGAGTATTTCGAGCGCAGATTCTGGTGCCGCTCCCTTTGCCCGCTCGGGGGGCTTTTCGGCCTGTTCGCGCGTTTCTCTTTCCTCCGTCGCCAACCGGTGGCGGGATGCCCTTCCTGCCTCCAGTGCGCCGAGACCTGCCGGATGGGCGCCTTTGACGAGCACCACGCGTTCACTCCCGAGGCATGCAACCTCTGCCTCGACTGCGTGGACACCTGCCCCAAGGGGATCGTCCGCTTCGCGTTCGAGAAGCCCTCCCTCTCCCGCACGGTCTTCGAACCCTCGCGACGAGCGTTTTTTTTCTCCCTCGCCGGGGGCCTCGGCCTCGCGGGCCTGGCGCGCGCGACCCTCGGCGTGGCGCCGTCGCGCCCCGACATCCTCCGTCCCCCCGGCGCACGGGACGAGCGCGACTTCCCCGCGCTCTGCGTGCGCTGCGGCCAGTGCATGAAGGTCTGCCCGACCGGAGCCCTCCACCCCACCCTCTTCGAGACCTCGCTCACCGGTGCGTTCGCCCCGCGTCTGGTGCCGCGCCTCGGCGGCTGCGCCTGGGACTGCACCCTCTGCGGGCAGGTCTGCCCCACCGGCGCGATCGCGGCGCTCCCCCTCGCCCGCAAGCGCGAGACCCTCCTCGGCGTGGCACGCATCAATACGGAGCGATGCCTCCCTTACGCGCGCGCCGAAAACTGCGACGCCTGCGAGAAGGCCTGCCCCATCCCCGGGCGCGCGATCCGCGCGCAGGAGGTGGAGACCACCAACGCCCGCGGCGAGCACGTCCGCGTCCGCCAACCGTGGGTGAAGAAATCCCTCTGCAACGGCTGCGGGCTCTGCGAGAACAAGTGCCCCGTCAAAGGCGAGGCCGCCATCCGCGTATTCCCCGCCGAACTACCTCACGCCCGACGCGTGTAGATCTGCACCCGCGAGTCGCCGAAGCCGAGCGATTTCCCTGTCTCGAAGAACGCCGCCCCGATTTGTTGATCCTTCACAAAGTGTTCGAGAAGGAACAGGCCCTCGGGCGCGAGCAGTTTGGGGAGAACTTCGGAATCGAGAAGCATGCGGGTCCACGAGAAGGGTTCGCGCCGCCGTCCACCGCCGGCCTCGCCCCGTGGAACCTCGTTCGGCTTGAAGTAGGGCGGGTCGGCAAAGACGAGGTCGAAGGTCGCCCCCTCGCGCGCGAGGACCTCGATCGCATGGCGGACATCGTCGCGAAACATTCGCGCGCGTTCCACGAGATGGGTCTTGCGCAGGTTGTCGGCGACCAGCGACATCGCACGGCCGTCCTTTTCCACGAAGGCCGCGGACTCCGCGCCCCGACTCAGCGCTTCGATCCCGAAGGCCCCCGTCCCCGCAAAAAGGTCGAGGACCCGCGCCCCCGGGATCCTTTCCGCGAGGCTCGAGAAAATCGCTTCTCTTACCCGCTCGGGCGTCGGACGGAGACCGAGATGCTTCGGGGCGCTCAACCCAAATCCCTTGGCCGAGCCGGCAATGACGCGCATCAGTCGTTCCTTCCGATATCCGTCATCTCCATCGGTAGCGGCCTCACCAACGGTGCGGGAACCGTCTTCGGAACCGCGGTCGACACCGAAACCGCACGGGGCGCGACAGGCTGCCTTGGCTTCGAGGACGGGCGTTCGCGTCGACGCGCAGCTCCCACCACATACGCCTGATGCGGATGATTCGGCTGCCCGCGGTGAAGGAAGTCGAGGCGACCGTCCTCCAATAATCGCTTGATCACCGTGTTCTGGAGGTAAACATCATCTCGCCGAAGGAGCCTCGCCATCTCGCGCAGCGAAAGGGGTTTCCATGCGCAAAGGCGAACGATGAGGCCCTCGAGGTCACGAGGCAGAACCCGCCGGTCCAGCGAGCGAAGCTCCGCGGCCAACGAAGACGGAGGAGCCAACTGCGCTTCTGCCATCCCACTCTCGCGAGCCATGGAAACTTCCCTCCGAGCTCAAGCCTGCTCCAGCCTGCGGGCAAGGTGCGCCATGCAAATGCGGCTGGCAGGCTCGGCGTTCGCGGAGAAGGTAAAGCCGGCGGGAAGGTGCTGCTCCTCCGCGGATAGCGCCTTCTGCCGCCAGTGAGTCTCGAGGGATACCCACCCCTTGAAGCCCGCCTTCTTGAGTTCCGAGATCTGGAGCGGATGGTCCACCTCCCCCATCCCCAGTTCGACGCAATGCTGCGGGGGCTTGCCATTCTCCTTCTTCGCATCCTTCACGTGGTAGTGAATCACCCGGTCGGCCACGAGCGGGTAGTCCTCCTTCACGACATTTCCCGCCCCCGGGAGGAAGACGATATTGCACGGGTCCCAGACCACCCCGACCGAAGGGTCATTGATCAACGCGAGAAGGTCCCGCGTCTCCGCCCCGCTATCGACCATCGTCGTAAACTCGTTCTCCAGCCCGACGGTAACCTTCGCCTGCCGCGCCAGTTCGAGAAGCGGAGGGAACTGGTCAGCCGCACGGCGTAAGTCGTCGCGCGTCGAGGGGGTGTTTTTCCGGTGGAAGGCGAAGACGCGGACAATCCCGCTCCCCAGCGCGTGGGCAGCATCGAGGCTCCGCTTGAAGATATCCACATGCTCGCGGATCTGGGCGGATTGGTCCACCTCGCACTTGAAAACCGGGCTGGCGCAGCAGGGCACCTTGAGCCCCGATGCATCGGCACGGGTGTGGATCATCTTCAGGTCTGTGGGGGTGAGGTCTTTAAATGCGCGCCCGAACATGCTGCGAATCTCCAATCCGTCGAGGCGAAAATCGCGTGCGAAGGCGATGACCTTGTCGAGTTCCTGCGAGACTTCGTCGGTGATCACCGCGAGGGGAAAGATTCTAGCCATGCGGTGTGTTCTAGCAGGCCCGGGCTCACGTGGCAACGGTCGGGTGCGCATCCCCCGCCCCCTCGTCTGCAACGATTCAGTTCAGGTTTGAATACGGCTCGAGATCCCCCCCTATGAGCGGATCTTATCCCATCTTG
>CAZZBZ010000055.1:0-21932 GCA_964653025.1 uncultured Verrucomicrobiota bacterium | reverse complement strand
CTGCCATCCGTGTTTCATCCGTGGCTTCCCTGTAAACTGCAGGGCCGAGAAGAAACTGGACGGAGAAATATCGCCCTTAGTTTGACGCGCAGGCGAAAGCGTTCGGGACTCCGACAACCCCCGCTCCCCCGCGCAACGCGGGGCAAGCCCGCCCCCCATTCTCACTTCTCACTTCTCACTTCTCATTTCTCATTTACCCTCATTGAGCTTTTGGTCGTGGTGGCGATCATCGCCATCCTCGCCGCGCTGCTGCTCCCCGCTCTCCGTCGCGCCAAAGAAACGGCCAACCGCGGCGTCTGCATGAACAACCTCAGACAGATTACCCATGGTCTCCTGCTTTACGCGGACAGTTATGAGGGTTCTCTTCCTCCTCTCCTCCATCCCGACCTTGGAACCTTCAAGTACTGGATGCATCGCCTCACGCACGACGGCTATTTTGGGAGCACCAACAACTGGAGCTACAACGGCAACTACCCAAAAGGCATCTGGCGTTGCCCAAGCGAACGCCTGATCGGCAGTTCCTGGGGCGACCCCGGCGCAGGATCGTACCCGTTGAACAACGGCTGGAAAGGCTCCCACTACGGGATGAATGGCGCGGTTTTTCACCGCGGCGGCGCCATGGATCCAGCCACCTATAGCGGAAAGATTCAGTCCATCAGTCGTCCTGCGGAGTTCTACTTTGTCTCTGACGCCTCCGCGGACAACGGCTCTGCCATGGGCATCGGTTTTTCCACGGTGATCGGGAAGTTTAACTACAGCACCACCTTCGAGCTGCATGCGTATCGCAAGTTGATGCCCTTCTGGAGACACGAAGCGGGGGTGACGATGACCTTTCTCGACGGGCACGCCGCGTTCCTGACCGAGGACCGGTACGACACGTCCCCCAACTCTTATGGGCAGCACGGCCAGTGCATGAGCCGCAGTGATGGTTCGACCGGAGGCTCGTGGGACTGATGAGATGGGCGACCCCACCCCGTGCATGCTTCCCGGGACTCTTTGGGATTACCCAAAGGATGATGATCCGACGCCATGCTGAACCGTGATGATTGACCGCGGGAATACGCGAAGCAGTTGCCGATGAGCCTCTATAAAAATATATCCGCCGCATCATGGGTGTTGGGCGCCATGGCGATGACCAGCGCCCCGGCGGCGGAGCTGCGCGTCGGCGCCGCGACCGTGGACCTCACCCCCGATAAGCCCGTGGCCCTCGACGGCCAGTTCCATGTGCGCATCTCGAAGGGGGTGGACAACCCGGTCCAGGCCACCGCCGTGGCCCTCGAGGGGCGCGAGGGCGACCGCGGCGGGGAACAGGCGATCTTCCTGTCTGCGGACCTTGTCAATTTCACCCCGCTGATCTGCAAGTCGTTGCGCGAGCGCCTGAAGGCCAGCCTGCCCGACTTCGACGCGGACAAGCTGGTCATGACCGCCACGCACACGCACACCGCGCCGGTGGTCAACGAGGGTTGGTACAAGATCCCCGAGCAGGGCGTCATGCCCCCCGCGGAATACCGGGAGTTTCTGCTGGGAAGGCTGGAGGAGGTCGTCCTCCGCGCATGGAAGGCGCGGCAGCCCGGCGGCGTGAGCTGGGGCCTGGGGTACGCCATGGTCGGCCATCCCCGCCGCTCCGTTTACGCGGATGGCTCGGCAAAGATGTACGGCTCCACCGCCATTCCCGAGTTCCGCGGCCTCGAAGGCGCGTCAGACCCCGGCCTGGAAACCCTGTTCTTCTGGAACGCGCGCAAGGAACTGCTGGCCGCCGGGATCAACGTGGCCTGCCCCGCCCAGGAGGTGGAGAACCGTTCCACCCTCAACGCCGACTTCTGGCACGACGTGCGCGAGCACCTGCGCGCCCACCTCTCGAAGGACCTCGCGGTGCTCGGCTGGCCCGCCGCCTGCGGCGACCTCTCCCCCCGAAGGATGGTCCGCAAGGCGGCCGAGGACCGGATGCTGAAGCTGCGCGGCCTTTCCCCCACCCAGGAAATCGGCCGCCGCATCGGCCGCGAGGTCGCCGACCTCTGCGCGCTGGTGAGCCAGGATCTCCGCACGGAGGTGCCCTTCGCGCACCGCGTCGAGCAGATCACCCTCCCCGTCCGAAAAGTGACGGAGGAGGAGGTGGCGAATGCGCAGAAGGAACTCGAGGCCCTGAAGGAAAAGGGCGCGAAGGGACTGCGCCTCGGATGGCTGCAGGCGACAATCCGCCGCTTCCGCGAACAGGACGCGCACCCGACCTTCACCGTCAACGTGCACGTCCTGCGGATCGGCGAGATCGCGATCGTCACCAACCCCTTCGAGCTGTTCAGCGACTACGGCACGCAGATCAAGGGCCGCAGCCGGGCCGAGCAGACGTTCGTGCTCGAACTCACCGACGGGTCGGAGCAGTACCTACCCACCGCGCGCGCGGTCGCGGGCGGGGGCTACAGCGCGGTCGTCCAGAGCAACCGCGGCGGGCCGGAAGCCGGCCAGATCCTC
Source organism: uncultured Verrucomicrobiota bacterium (assembly GCA_964653025.1). Classification (GTDB taxonomy): domain Bacteria; phylum Verrucomicrobiota; class Verrucomicrobiia; order JABWAM01; family JABWAM01; genus JABWAM01. The sequence continues at coordinate 19,463 of CAZZBZ010000055.1, read as the reverse complement.
GTGGACCGCACCGTCGAGATGATCCACGCGCTCTGGCCCGATACCCCCAAGTCGCCCCAAACCGAATCTCCTGCAATCACTCCCCCTAAAACATGAAAACCACAAATCACCTTCCTTCCGAGAAACTCCCCTCCCGATCCACGCGTTCCCTCCTTGCCGGAGGCCTTGTCATCGCCCTGCTCCTCCTGGCTGCGGGCGCGCAGGGAGTGAGCCCGGAATGGAAACCCGTCGCGCAACCCGATCTGGCCGCGGCCCTCGACCGCGCGCCGGATCTTCGGTTTGAAGAGATGGCCGACGGACCGGATTCCTGCTGGCAGGGACCACTCTGGTGGGTGCCCAACCCCGACGGCAAGACCTGGGACCTGGTGTTCATCTACTACCCCGCTTACCAGGGGCCCAACGAGGTCTACATCTACGACACCGCCACGAAGGAACTCAAGAAGAGCGCCTGCCCCGAACTCACCAAACTCACCTTCGGCTTCCACCTCAACCGCTTCTACATGATCAAGGGGAAGGCGCACATCGTGGGCGGCTACGGGCCGGTCGCCGTTTTCGTCTATGACCCGGCAACCAACGATTTCCAGTTCGGCGGGTTTCCCCTCGGCCAGAATGGCGAGGAGGTCGTGTTTGGCACGGAGGGCCTGGTCACCCACAACGACGACGGCACGCTCATCGGGGGTTTCGGCCCCCTGGTCACGAAGCGGAAACAGGCCGCCTTCTACACCATCGATCCCGTCACCCTGAAGGGGGACTTCCTTGGCGCGGTCGGCCCCGAGAACCCAAATGCCGCCTGGGAGTATCGCCGCATCGTGATGGATGGAGACTGGATTTACGCCTCCCTCGGCCACAGCCCCTGGCGGCTGTATGGCATGAACATCAAGACGCGCAAGGGCCAGGTCCTCGCCGAAACCGAGCGGTTCATGGGCGACAAGAACACCATCCGCTTTCTGTCCAATCGCGAGTACCCCGGGGTCTATGTCAGCATCACCGGGCTGAAGGGGGGGGCGCAGGACAAGACCCAGGCCTTCTGGCTGCGCGACGGCAAGCTGACGCCCTGCGCACCGGTAGGGAGCAACACCATCCCCGTCCCGCCGTGGACCGACGAAAAGCTCGCCAAGCCACGCCAGAATTTCATGGGTGCCTTTGACGAGAACGATCCTCCTCCCAAGGGCATGGAGATTTCCCGTGGGCCTGTGGACCTGGAGGGCAAGGTGCGCGCCTGGTATCGTTTCACCCACGAAGCGATGGCCGAGGCGGCCAAGGTGCCCGCGGGAGAGTGGCAGCAGATCAACCTCCCGCCCGTGACCCTCTTCCCATCCACCATTCGGCGCATGGCGCCCCTGTCCGATGGCTCGCTCTTCGCCCTGACCGAGGGGTACGGCCGCGCGGTGTCCTTCGACCCGGCGACCCGCCAGCGCAAGACCCTCGGCCCGACGTCGTCGGTCTACTCCCTCTGTTCCTTCGAGGAGAAGCTTTACCTCTGCGGCTACCCGAGTTCACAGGTCTGGGCCTATGACCCCACCCAGCCGTGGACCGTCGGCAAAAGCCCGGACGCCCCTTCGGAGAAGCCGTCGTCACCCGAGAACGTTGCCACCCCCAACACCAACCCGTCCAAAGTAGCCGAGCTGAAGGAGTTCACGGACGTCCATATGCCCATGGCCGCGGCAGCCGGTGCCGACGGCCGCGTGTACTTCGGCGGCAAGGTGGTCCGCATCGGCAACGGGGGCGGGCTCGGCTGGTGGGATACCCGTCAAAAACAGGCCGGCGGCCTGCACGCCCCATTCGACAACTACCCGGTCTTCTGGATGTGCTCGGCCGACCAGGGGCGTTACATCGTATGCTCCACCAAGCCCGCCCCCGACAAAAACAATCCCGACTTCACGCCGCCGCGCGGACGGTTGTTCGTCTACGACACGACAAAGCATGTGATGATCCACCAGGCCGAGGACGAGCGCCTGACCTTACCCGGCTACATCACCGAGGCGCTACCGGGGCTCGTGCTCGGGTACACGTCCGAGAAAGAGGGCGGCCTGCTCTATGGCTTCGACCCGGCCGCCGGCAAGGTGCTCTGGACCCAGCCCGTGCCGCGCAAGCCCGAAACCGGGATCTCGGCCATCAAGAAGTGGAGATACAGTTTCACGAAGGGCCCCGATGGTTTTATCTGGGCCACCATGGGCGGGGTCCTCGCCCGGATCAACCCGCAGACCGTGGAGGTCCTGCCCGTCGGGCGGATGGAGGACGCGCAGATCGCCTTCCTCGGGGGCGACGTTTACGTCGCCGGCTCGACGAAGTTCCGCAAGATCACCGGCATCCCCAAGGTGACGGCACCAAAGTGAGCCGTGCCCCCATGAGGAAAGAAACCGCTCAAATGTGCAGGACATGTCTCTGGTCCTGGATTCTCGTCGGAACGGCCTTGGTGCTGATGGCCGGCCCGGCAAACGGAGCCGGGGATGCCCAGACCGTCCTGTGCGTCGGGGACTCCATCACGGAGTGGAAATCGAGCTGGGTGAGCCTCGTCAGGAAGCCCGGCGAGCTCGAGACGATCAATGCAGGAAAAGGAGGACGGGGCACCGCCGCCGCGGTGGAGACTTTCGAGCGCGCGCTGGCGACGCCGCCCCCCTTCAACCGCGTGGTCTTCTTCCTGGGGGTCAACGACCTGCCATCGCGCAATCCCATGCCGGCCGAGAAAAAGGTGGCCCTCTGCGTGGAGAACCTGGGGCGCGCCATCGACCTCGCCCTCAAGACGCTCCCGCCCAAAGACATCATCCTGGTCGCCCCGTGCAGCGTGGACGCCGAGACGATGCGCCAGCCGCACGCCTCCGACCCGACCATGACCGCGCGGCGCGAGCGAAATCTCAAAAAGGGGTACGACGCCTGCCCGCCGATCCTGGAACAACTGGAAGTCGCCTACCAGGAACTCGCGAAGAACAAAGGCGTGCCGTTCCTGAGCCTGCTCCGCGTGGTCAGCAAGGAGAACCTGCCGGATGGGCTCCATCCGAATGAGGCCGGCCAGCGACAGATCGCCGAAGCCCTCGGCCCGTTCCTGGTCCAGACCTGGCAGCCCGTGTTAAAACACCGCATGGGTCTTCTTGTGGTAAAGACCACCCCCGGCGCCAGGGTCACCGTTCAGCAGGTGGCCCACGAGTTCCCGTTCGGCACGGTCATCGAAGAACGCGCGTTCAACGGCAAACTCTCCCCGGCGGACAGGGAAAAATATCTGGCCGTGCTCAAGGACAACTTCAACTCTGTTGTCAGTGGAAATGCCCTGAAGTGGCCCGCAACCGAGAGGAAGCAGGGAGAGGTCAACTACTCCGTAGCCGACGCGATATTGGCGTGGTGCACAGAGAACGGCCTGCGAATCCGGGGGCATTGCGTCTACTGGGCGGAGGATGAATTCGTGCAGGACTGGGTCAAACAACTGGACACGCCGTCCCTGCGGAATGCCGTGGAAGCGCGCGCCATGAACCTGCTTGGTCGCTATCGCGATAAAATTGATGAATTCGACGTGAACAACGAGATGTTGCACGGCCATTTCTACGAGAAGCGGTTGGGTGAATCCATCCACAGGGAGATGTTCCTGTGGTGCAAAAAAGCCAATCCAAAGGCCGTCCTGTATGTCAATGACTACGGAGTTCTTCCAGGGGATTACCTGGACAAAGGGGACGGCCTGGAGAAGTATGAAAAACAGATCGAGTCGCTTCTGGCTTCCGGTGCTCCCGTGGGAGGCATCGGGCTGCAAGGTCATTTCAAGGATCGGGTGGACAAGGAAAAAGTGAAGCGCGTTCTGGATCGCCTGTCACGATTTAACCTGCCGATTAAAATCACCGAATTCGACATGAAGACCTTGGATGAAAATGCCAAGGCCAAGGGTCTGGAAGACTTGTACCGTGTCTGCTTTGAACATCCGGCGGTCGATGGAATTCTCATGTGGGGCTTCTGGGAAAACGCTCATTGGCTGACGTCCAAACGGTGGGGCCTCGACGGATATACCGCCCTCTGGGACAAAGACTGGAACCCCATGCCTGCCGCCAAGGCATACCGTGATCTTGTTTTCAAGGAATGGTGGACGAATTACGAGGGAACTGCCGATGAAAAGGGTATCTGCGAGGTGCCGGTGTTTTTAGGACGGCACAAGGTAACGGCTTCGGGCGCGGAGATGACCGTCGGGCTCAGCAAGTCGGAACCCAGAAAAGAGATCACCATGCCGTCAACACAGGCGGGCAATGAAAAACCATGAAGGCACGCCTCTCCTTTCTTGCAGCAGTTCTTCACCAATAACGAATCGACCTCATTCTCATAGATCCATGAAGAAATCATCACAGAAAACTAGCTCGGCCAGAAAATACCAAATCGGCGTGATTGGCCTCGGCGCGCGCGGCGAGACTTTTGCCCGCGAACTCTACACGGGCACGAACCGCGCCCAACTCTTCGGGCTTTGCGACTTGGACCCCGATCGGACGCGGAAATTCGTGGACTACTGCGGCCTCAAGGGCGCGAAGACATTCTCCAGGCTCGATGAGTTTCTCGCCCAGAAAGATTTGGATGCGGTGGTGATCACCACGCCGGACTTCACGCATCGCGACGTCGCCGTGGCCGCCATGCAGGCGGGCAAACACATCTACCTCGAAAAACCCATCGGCCGGACCAGCGCCGAGTGCCGCGACATCATTCGCGCCCAGCGCAAAACCGGCCGCACCGCCTACGTCGGCTTCAACATGCGCGCCTCGACCGCCCACGAACGTGTCAAGGACATCGTGAGGTCCGGCATTCTTGGGCAGATCATCCACATCGAAGGCCTCGAACAACTCAGCATCCCGCACAGCGCGTCCTTCATGCGGCGCTTCCATCGCAAGCACGAGAATACCGGCGGGATGCTGAACCACAAGTGTTCGCACGACCTCGACATCATGCAGTGGTTTATCGGCCACGAGCACCGGGTCACCCGGGTCGCCTGCTTTGCCGGCTTGAATGTGTTCGTCCCGAAAAAGGCGCCCGCGAAGTACTGCCGCGATTGCCCGCCTGGGATCAATGCGGCCTGCCCCTACAAAGACCGGGCTGGGTTTGTGTTCCCGGTCGGCGGCCCGACTCCGATTCATCACCAGAAGCAAAACACCTACGGCGGCGACCTCTGCGTCTACACAAAAGACAAGGACACCTTCGACAACTGGACCGTCATCTTCGAGTGGGATCACGGCGTCCGCGGCAACTTCAACCTCCAACTCTTCCAGGCGAAAGGGCTGCGCGAGACCCGCATCTGGGGCGAAAACGGCACGTTGTATCTGGCCGGCGACCAACTCCGCACGATCGCCTCCCGGACCGGCGACGAAATCCTCCATCGCATCCCCCCGCCCGGAAAGGGCGGACACGGGGGGGCCGACACGAGGATGCTCGGGCGGTTCGTGGCCGCGCTCGACCGGGGCGACAGCGGCGACTCCGGCCTCAACGAGGGGCTGGCCGCCACGCTCGTCGCGGAGAAGGCGCTGCAATCCGCGCTCACCGGCCAGGTCCAAGGCATCACGGCGGATGAGTATCAGGCACGGCAGGTTTCAACCCGCCACTCGCCGAATGCCCAGAAAACAAGACGACGCGGCATGAAGCTGCGCCGGTAATCTTCCCCCATCGATCATCATGCCCTTCCCCTCACCCCGAATCTATCTCGTTGGCGCCGGCGTAATTTCCAGTTTTCACGCTCGGGCAGCACAAAAGTTGCCCGGCGGAAATCGGGTTCCCCTCGCCGTCGCCGACCCAAACCCCGCGGCGCGGGCGGATTTCTCCGCGCGTTTCCCCGGCGCTCGGGTCTTCGCCGATGCGAAGACCATGCTCGCCGAGCCGTCGCGGAGGGGCGACGTGGTGGTGCTCGCCACCCCGCCCTTCACCCGCTTTGCCCTCGCCGCCGCGGCGCTGAGGTCGGGGCGGCATGTCCTCTGCGAGAAACCCCTGGCGATGGACGCCTCGGAGGCCGGGCGCCTGCTCGCGCTCGCCCGTTCCCACCGTCGCCTGGTCGGCTGTTGCAGCACACGCTTCCTCGACCTCCCCACCACGCAGGAGGCGCGGCGGCTCGTGGACTCGGGAGCGCTGGGTCGCGTCTACCACACCACCTTCATCCAGCGCGTCCAGCGATTCCGCACGGGCATCGAGTACCAGCCCTCGAGCCGCTGGTTCCTGGACCGCTCCAAGAACGGGGGCGGCATCCTCATGGACTGGGCCCCGTACGACTTCTCGATGCTCAACGCCGTGCTCTCCCCGGTGCGGGTCGAGGTCCTCCATGCGTGGTGCGCCAACCCCGCGACCAAGCTGAAGCTGCCCGCGGGAACGGTCTTCGACGTCGAGACCCACGCGGGCGCAAGCCTGCGGTTCCATCGCCGGGATGGAAGCAATATTCACGTGACGTACGAGCGCGCCTCCTGCACCCACGGGGAGCCGCGGTCGGTGGTCGAGGTCGAGGGCACGGGCGGGGCCGTACGCTGGGAGTGGCTGATGTACAGTGGGAAGGGGGAGCTGACGCGCTCCTTCGATCGCAACGGCAAGGTCGCTTCCCGCACCCGGGTCATGGCCAATCGTACCGGGCTCGGCACCCACGACCGTCCGCTCGTCCACCTCTGGCGACGGATCGTCGGCCTCCCCTCGCTCGCACTCGTCAACGAGGCGGCCGTATTCAACTTCCGTTGCCTGCGCGCGGTGTACGACTGCGCCGCCACCGGCAAGCCCCAGGGGGTTTCCCGAAGGAGCGCCCCATGAGCTGGCGCCTCTTCGCCATGGACACCCATTTCGAGCGCGCCCTTGGTGCGTATGGTTTCGACGCGCGTTGCGAGATACTCAAGGAGTTGGGCTACGATGCCACCTACCTCAGCCTCCTCAACGAGGCGGCATGGGACGACCTGCCCCGCCTCGCCGGGGTCAGGTCCAGGCACGCCATGGAGGTCGCCGGCGTCTGGCTCATGATCGATCTCGCGGGGGGGGAGGATCACCCCGGCAACCTCCGCGTGCTGCGGGCCATCGAATCCACGCCGGGGCGCCTGCGCTACGAGATCAGCCTGCGTTCCAGCGACAAGGCCCTTGCGCGCTCGGACCCCGCGGGGGACGCCGCGGCCTCGCGCTGGCTCGCGCGCCTCCTGCTCGCCGCGGAGAAGGCCGACGCGACCATCTCCCTCTACCCCCATTTGAACTTCTGGATGGAGCGCCTCGGCGATGCCGTCCGCCTCTGCCGCGCCCTCGCACATCCCCGCCTGGGCGCGGTGTTCTGCGGCTTCCACTGGTACGCCGTGGATGGCGCGGATCTTCGCGGGCGGCTTGCCGAGGCCGCCCCCCTCCTTCGATCGCTGAATCTCTGCGGGACGCGACGGGTTCCGGGCGCCAGGATCCCCGCGACCATCGAGCCGCTCGACGCCGGCGAACTCGACCATTTCGCCGTGCTCGGGCTCCTGCGCGAGATCGGCTATTCGAACATGATCGGTTTTCAGGGGTACGGGATGGGGGGCGATGTGTACGCGAACCTGCGGCGTTCGATCGTCGCGTTCCGCGACATGGAAGCCCGCCTCGACCGCCATCCTTCCTGGGCCCGAATCCCGTAGAAACGCCCCATGCCACCCTCTCCACAGAGCCCGATGTCCGCAACCCCTCTCCCTGAAGCCCACGGCTTCCCGCTTGCGGAAAATGATCGGGAAATCCTCCGCAATCTCGCGAGGCGGAAGGCCGCGATCGCGCGGGACCCGGCCAACGACGAACGCCGACGCGCGTGGCACGCGCTGGATTCTGGCCACGGCGAACGCGTGATGGTCCTCGCCGAACCGCAGGGTAACCGCGATGAGCGGCGGCCGGTTCACCCGGAGTCGCTCCAGTGCACGGGCAAATGGGGCCGTGGGCTGGAACGAAGCCTCAGGATGGAGATCTACCAGTTCGAGGAACTCCGGGATGACCACGTGGTCGAGCCCTTCGCGAACGTGGGCTGGAGGGTCAAGGCGAGCAACTACGGGGTCGACGTGGTCATGCACGAGGGGGGCGACGAGGCGCACATGGGGGCTCGGACCTGGGATCCCCCGATTCGCGACCTCGACGCGGACTTCGACAAGCTGCGCCCCCGCACGTTCACGGTGGATCGCGAGGCGACCCTGGCCCAGAAGGCCGCCCTCGAGGACCTGTTCGGGGACATCCTGCCCGTGCGGATCCGGGGCCCGTTCTATTGGACCATGGGCATGACCTGGCGGGCGATCGAGCTCATCGGCCTCGAGGGTCTCATGCTCGCGATGTACGACAACCCCACGGGGCTCCACCGCCTGATGGCTTTCCTGCGGGACGACCACCTGGCGTTCGCCAACTGGCTGGAGCGGGAGGACCTGTACACGCTCAATAACGAAAACGACTACGTCGGGTCGGGCACCCTCGGCTACACGCGCGACCTCCCCCGCCCAGGCGGCCCCCCGGGCGCCCCGGTGCGCAAGCAGGACCTGTGGGTGTTGAGTGAGTCCCAAGAGACGGTCGGGGTCTCCCCCACCCAGTTCGAGGAGTTTGTTTTCCCCTACCAACTCAGCATCGTGGAATCGTTTGGAAGAACCTACTACGGATGCTGCGAACCGCTCCATGGGCGCTGGCACATCGTGAAGCGGATTCCCAACCTCGCCCGCGTCTCCGTCTCGCCGTGGGCCGACCAGACGCTGATGGCGGAAGCCCTCGGCCGCGACTACGTCTTCTCCCGGAAGCCCAACCCCACGCCCATCAGCACGGAAAGGTTCGACGAGGACGCCATCCGCGCCGACCTGCGGAAGACCCTTGATGTCGCGGGACGCTGCCGACTCGAGATCATCATGAAGGACGTGCACACGCTGAACAACGAACCCCAGCGCCTGGCCCGATGGGTCCAGATCGCCCGCGAGGAAGTGGACCGCCGCGGGTAATTTCATCCCACGCGGAATCAAAATCCCATCGATCATCATGAACCCCCAACTCCTGCCGCTGGCTCTGCTTTGCTTCTGCCTCACCGGACTCCCGTCTCTCTCGCTCGGCGCGGCAACGCCCTCTTCCGCCCCGCGCAACGTGCCCAAGGAGGGCTTGCTCCTCCACCTCGACGGGAACGACCCGAAGAACACCCCCGCCCTCTGGCACGACGGCAGTCCTGCGGGCGCGGACGGCGAGGTGGGCGCGAAGGTGAAGTTTCTCCCGGGCAAGGGCTACGCCTTCCAGAACGATGACCCCGAAGGAAAAACCGACACGGTCAAGCTCACCGCCCCGCTTCAGCCCCACCTCACCGATCGCTTCGCGTACGCGGTTCGGCTCACCCCCGCCCTCCCCTTCGACGAGCGCAAGGGCGAGTACGCGTTTCTCGGCAACGCCGCGTTTCCCTGGAACACGCTCTTCTTCGACATCGCCCAGGACGCGGTTTACTGGAACACCTACAACCAGCAGGAAAAAATTGGCGGCAACTTGTTCCGTGCGGCCAAACCGCACAAGGTATCACCCCGCGCCATCGCCGAGTCGGAGGTGATGCTCGGGGTGACGTGGGAAGCCGACTCCAATGAGGCCGCCACCGGCACCGCGCGCATCTACCTCGATGGCAATTTCGTGGGCGAGGAGAGGTCGGCCATGCGCCCCCAGGGCCGCCACGCGGACATCGCCATGATCGGCGGAACCGGAAAGAAGGGCGCGCTTGACTGGATCGGGACCATCAGCCAGGTCGTGGTTTACGGGAACTTCAAACTCCCCCCCGACGACCTCATGGAACGCGTTTTTGCGGGGAAAGAATAAAAATCAGCGGCCCACCTCGAAGGTCGCCTTGAGCGGGCCGACCCTGACCTCGAAGGCGCCAGGCTCGACGGCCCGCCGCATGTCGGCATCGAGAAGTTCCATGTCCGACGCCCCGAGTGTAAACATCACCCGCCGCACCTGCCCCGGCCGCAGGAAGACCTTCTCGAAGCGCCGCAGGCGTTTCACGGGGGTGGTCACCGAGCTGACCACGTCGCGCAGGTAGAGTTGGATAACCTCCGCGCCCGCTCGACGACCGTCGTTCCTCACGCGGACCGCGACCTTCACCCTGCCCCGCGGGGAAATCTTTCCCGGTTCGACGCGCAGGTCGGAATAGGCGAAGCGGGTGTAGGAGAGCCCGTGGCCGAACGGCCAGAGGGCCTCGGGCGAGGCGAAGACATAGTCGCGCCCCGGTTTTCCCGGCTGCCCCGGTTTGTGGTAGTAGCCGCCCGCCGAGGGCTTGCGGTCGTAGCAGCAGGGCACATGGCCGACGCTTCGCGGGAAGCTCACCGTCAGCCTGCCGCTCGGGTTGACCTTTCCAAAGAGGACGTCCGCGATCGCGTGCCCGCCCTCCTCGCCCGGGTACCACGCCTCAACGACCGCGGGGATTTCTTTTGCGATCCACGGGAGCGCCATCGGGCGCCCATTCACGAGGATCACCACGGTCGGCGTCCCCGTCGCGTGGACCGCGCGCACGAGCGCCTCCTGCACGCCGGGGAGGGCGAGATCGTGGCTGTCCGAGCCCTCGCCCCCGAGCGCGGGCTTCCCCTCGATTCCCCACCCCACCCCGCCGAAGTGCAGGCTGCTTTCCCCGACGACAACGATCGCGACATCCGCCCAACGCGCGGCCCGCACCGCCTCGGCAAACCCCCGTCGCGAGAGATCGAACAGGCCGCACCCCTTCGCGTATCGGACGGCCGCGCGCTTCCCCGCTGCCGCGCGAATCCCGGCGAGCGGGGTCACATCCGTGGGCTTCGGCTTGCAGTAGTCCCCGAGCTGGGCCTCGTCGGCATTCGGCCCGATCACCGCGATCCGCCGAACTGATCTCGAAAGCGGGAGAAGGTTCCCCTCGTTCTTGAGGAGGACGATCGACTCGCCGGCAACCCGGCGCGCGAGGGCCCGCGCGGAGGGCTTCCCCACGAGACGCACCGCCCGCCCCGCGTCGGTAAAGGGGTGTTCGAAAAGGCCCGCGAGGAACTTCGCGCGGAGGACGCGCCGCGCCGCCTGGTCCACGCACACCACCGGGATCTTCCCCCGACGGACGAGGCCGAGCAGGGCGTCGCCGAAGGCAAAGACCCCCGGCGCCTCGAGATCCATCCCCGCCAGCAGCGCCTGCCGCGCGGCCTCCTCCGCGTTCGCCGCCGTGCGGTGAAACTTCTGCAGCATGAAAATCGCATCGTAGTCGGAGAAGACGTAACCCTCGAAGCCCCACTCCTCGCGGAGGACCTTCGTCAGCAGAAAGGCGTTTGCCGAGGCCGGGATGCCATCCACCTCGCTGTAGGACGGCATGATCGAGGCGACGTGTGCCTCGCGAACCGCCGCCTCGAAAGGCGGGAGCCAGAGGGTCCGGATGTCGCGCATTCCCGCGGTCGTTGGGGCGAGATTGATCCCCGCCTCCGGCGCCCCGTGCACGGCGAAGTGCTTCGCCATGCAGAGAACGCGCCCGCCGGCCCCCTGCATCGCGCGGATCGTGGCGACCCCCATGCGGGAAACCAGCCACGGATCTTCCCCGAAGGTCGCCTCCGTCCTGCCCCATCGCGGGTCGCGCCCGAGATCGAGGTCGGGGCCGAGCGCCTGGGCGACCCCGTGGGCGCGCGCCTCGCGCGCGGCAACCGCCGCGATCTCCGCGACGAGCGCAAGGTTCCATGTGCTCCCCAGCCCGATCGCCTGCGGGAAGACCGTCGAGTCCGTCGCGTAGTGTCCGTGCTGGCACTCGCCGACAACGAGGGCTGGCACCCCGAAGCGGGTGTTCTCCCGCAGGTGCCGCTGGAGGGAGTTGAGCATCCCCACGCTCTCCCGCACCGTCGTCCGCGCCTCCTGCACGCAGCCGATTCCGAGCCCCTTCACCCGCTCGCGCATCTTCGCCTCCGCGGGGATCCCGTTTTCGAGGACCTTGCGGATGTCGAACATCCCCATTTGCGCCACCTTCTCCTCGAGGAGCATCCGACGCACGAGGTCGGCGGCGCGCGTGTCGGGGTTCTTCCCGCGATCGAGGTAGGCGGGCTTTCTCTTTTTCATCGGAAGCGGTCCAAGCAGCCTAAACAAGTTGCGCGTCCTTTGGAAGGGTGTCCCCTGCGTGCGGTCAAGTATCACCCTCCCCGTGAGTCAGTCGACAGCTTGTCTCCTATCGAATTTTTACAGCCACGTAAACGGCAGGCCGATCAACCCCTCCTCGTACTGCCGGGCCATCACATCGTTGTTGATGACCACGCCCAGCCGCGCCTTCTGACCGGTCACAAAATCTCGCAACCCTCGCAAATCACGACCGTTCACCACGGACGTGTGCTTGATCTCCACGGCAACACGGCCAAAGTTCCCCTCCAGCACCAGGTCCACTTCCGCTCCACCGCCGGTTCGGAGGTAGGAGGATTCGCACGCCACCCCCAACGCGCTCAGTTGGCGTAGAATCTCCTCGACCACCATCCCTTCCCACGAGGCGCCCATTTGCGGATGGCTCAGCAGCGCGTCGCCGTCGGGAATGCGCAGCAGGGCGTGCAACAGTCCGCCGTCGCGAAAGTACCCTTTGGGGTGCTTCACCACCCGCTTCATCACGTCTCGCGTGTAGGACGGGAGCGAACGCCAGATGAACGTGCCATGCGCAATGTTGAAATAATCCCGAGCGGTCGGTTGCGATACCCCAAGCGCCCGCGCCACCTCGGAGTAGTTCAAAATACGACCGGATAGCCCGCCCAGCATTTCGAGAAACCGACGGAAACGCACATCATCCAACCCGGGAAATAGCCGTTTCACGTCGCGAAACAGGTACGTCTGGATATATTGCTCCACCCAACGGGCGCGGAACTCGTCGCCCGGACTCAGCCACGGCTCCGGAAAACCTCCTCGAAACCAGAACTCATGTGCCCGCGCGAGTTCTCCCCGAGATTTTAGACCCTCGATCAGGTCTGCTGGGCTGGCCTTTCGGTCCTGCAACCGTCGCAGAAATGAATCCTGCCCCGTCGTTTCCGTGATTTCCTCCCAGGAGAAAGGGGCCATCTCAATGGTCCCCACGCGACCGGCCAGGTTTTCCGAAATCGACTTCAAGAGCGCGGGTGAACTGGAGCCCGTGATGACAAACCGCCCCTTCTCCGCACGCCGCTCGTCAATGGCCACCCGCAATGCGGTAAAGACCTCCGGCAACACCTGCGCCTCATCCACCGCCACCTGTCGTGGATTAACTCGAAAAAAGGCATCCGGATCGCGCGAAATGACGGCATGATCCGCACGGCGTTCCAGATCAAAATGCTTCCAGCCCGGGGGCAAGGTTTGGAGCAACGTGGTTTTGCCACACTGCCGAACTCCAAGCAGGGCAACGCATGGAAAGGTCGCCAAGTACGACTGCAGCAAGCTCGCATAGCTACGTTTCATACCAAGCATTTTCAAACAATGACTTTCATATTGCAAGGCTCCATTCGAAGATTCCAACTCTCCTCACCCTCAGCCTCAAGGCTGGCCTGGTCGGGTCCGAGTCGAAGGGAATGCCAAACTTCCTCTGTTGTTTGCGCCCCCACATATCTGCGGGCACGCGGATTTGTTTGACGGGTCAATCCCAAAAATCCGAGAGTAAACACCCCGACCATGCTCGATCCCCTTGATCCACTGCCCGCAATTCGCCGCCTGGACTTCGCCAAAAGCCCCCGCAACCGCCGCTACAGCGGTCTTCTCGATAAGGGCCTCGATGCGCTGCTTGCCGGAACGACCCGCGGCACGGCGGGGCAGGCGCTCGGTCGGTTCGACACGGAGAAGCTTCCCTTCGGGGATCCCGACGGAGCCACCGGGCGCGATGCCGCCGCGCTCACCGGATACCTCGCCTTTTGCTGGGCCCATCCCCTCAGCCGTTTTCACCGCGACGCGCGTCTGCTGCGCCACGCGAAAGCCCGCCTCCTCGGCTTTGCGGAGAACTCGCACGGCGGGGCGATTCTCTTTCGTGGGAAAAGGGCCGGCGACGACCTTGGCTGGGAGACGGCACCGACCCTTTTGGAGAACGAGGTTCACGAGAACTCCTGGCGCCTCGAGCCCCTGATTTACACGGCTTGGTGGATCTGGGACGAACTCGATGCGGCCGAGCGCGAAAAGGTGCGGGCGATGGTTCGCGCGGCGGCGGACGCCCACGCGAGTTTTTCGATCGACGAAATGAACAATCGCGGGGTCATTCGCTGCGCGATCCTTTGTCTCGCGGGCCGCTTCCTCGACGATCCGAAGCTCGTGGAGATCGGCATTCGCGACTTTCACCGGGAGCCTTGCAGGGTCTTTAACGACAAGGACGGCCAGATCAACGAAGGGACCGGTCCCGACGCCAACTACTCCGGGACGACCTTCATCTACCTTTATATCTACCGCCTCTTTTCGGGGGATGCGTCGATCGACGAGCGGATGGTGGACGCCCTGAAGTGGGCGGCGCGCGCCTTCGACCCACGTGGGTTCGTGACCCTTTTCGGGGCCTCGACGCGGATGCCCTTCCCAAGTGAGAAAAAGATCCTCGACTGGCTGCCGTCCATGGAGCGCTACGCGGGCGTTGAACCGCAGTTCTCCTGGTTCATTGGAAACGGCTACCTCGACGGCAAGGCGCTCGGTGGGCTTTTCCATGCGGTGAACCCGCTTATCTTCGCGATGCTCGAGCACGACGGGCGGGAGCCGAAGGAGGAGGCCGGGTGGTTGGATTACGGACGGATGAAGCGCTACAACGCGAGGGCCGGCCCCGAGTTGATGTACACGAGCGAGGGCTACGCGACGCTCTACTTCCTCTTCCGCGAGAGCTGGCACGCGAGCACCACGGCCTACGGGCGCTCCCCGTACAAGGGCCTCCAGCACTGGGGATGGGAGCGCGAACCCCCGGTGATCTGGCCCACGCCGTCCCACGCCTCGAAGACGATCGCCTGGGGGATGGACACCTCCCACATGAACGTGAGCGGCGTGAAGTTCCGCGACAAGCAGTGGCACGAGGGCCCGCCCCACGTCCTCGTGATGCGCTTTGAGAACGTCTGGCACCATTACGTCCTCACGCGCTCCACGCTGCTCCTCCTCATCTCGGCCAGCCACGACCCCCGCGAGGACGTCTGGGTCATCAACAAGGCGCAGTGCGGACGCCCGATCCTCGAACCCGGCCTGCTCCGCTACGAGGGCCGCCGCGGGCGGATGCACTTTGCCCAGTCCAACCCCATGCTTCGGGAACTCGGGAACGCCTGGCACCTGCGCTTCCCGCGCCGAGGGCGGACCCACCTCTACGCCTTCTCGAACGAGAGTTTTCGCCTTCTCGGGTTCGATCCCGAGGGGACCGTGGCCCGCTTCCAGGACGACACGGGGGCGTACGAGTTCGAATACGAGCTCCGATTTTTTGGCGATGACGATCTCCGATCCATCGGTTACGGGGTCAACCGGGAGACCTCCTCCGCCCGCGCCTGCATCCGCCGCATCTCCCCCCTAAAAAACCCGGACTAATACTCCCGCTAGCTTGAAAAGGTAGATCCGCTCACAAAAACCACTTTCGGGCTAAATGTTTCTCCGTTCGCGAATGACTTCGAGTTCCAGAACGGCGTGCAAATCTCTCGGGCGGCCCATCGCGCGCTTGGCGACAATGAGCGCATCCAGGGTGAGAACACGAATTTCTGAGCCACCAATGAGAACTGGCTCGCTGTTTTTCTGGCACTCCTCAAACCCACCGATCCCCTTGACCTCCCCGAGCAGATCGAGCTGCCCCCAATCGGTTGAAAGATAAAGGTTGTTCAGCCCGCCCTTCTCCGCCTGCTCGCGGGTAAACGGCAAACGACCGGGAGTCATGCGGTGGATCGGATGAAGTTCTGCAAGCGCCCCCCATACCCGGAGGAGGTTTTTGGAAGACATGTCACAGGCCACATCCACATCACGGGTCATGAGGGCCGCCCCTTGCAGGATCGTGGCCAACCCCCCGGCCACCACGAAATCCGCATCGAAGTCAGCGAGCCTTTGGGTGATTCGGGTGAGTTCGCTCATGCGCAGCGATCAGTTGCTCGGCTTCGGTCAAAACCAGGTCGTTCTGATAAACCCTTTGCTCGGGCGTGAGACGCAGGTTTTCCGCGATCAGCGAGAGATCAATTCCGTAGGCAACGGCCCTTTCGACCGCAGTCCGGCCATCGTCAGTCCGCCAGAACGGAGCGAGAAGGCGTTCGATGGAATCCGTGCTCACCTTGTGGGATTGTTTCACCGGACTCCCGGGTTCTCAAAGGAAATCGTCGCGCTTTCCCGCGGCTCACCCCTCGCACGGTCAGGACTTCGGCCCAGCGAAACGGGTGTAGCCACGGAGGTCCTTGCGCGAGGGAGGGACCGTCCACGGGAAGAGCCCGCTCTCGTGGAACATCACCCCGCGACGGGCGCAGAGGCTGAGCATCGCCTCCATCCCGACCACCGCGTGGCACTGGCCCTGGTAGGCGCTCGTCATGCGCTTGAAGGATGCGGGGATGTCCACGATGCGGGCGGCCTCGACCGCGCCGTTCACCGCGACGACCTGCCCGCGGGAGGTCTCGGGGGTGGCGAGGGCCACGTCGGGGTCCTCCACCCCGCGCACCGCCTTCGCGAAGCGGCGGACCATCGTGTGGCGGATATCTTCCTCGGGCCGGAGCACCTCGGCTTTCCCGTCCTTCTCGATGACGACGACGCCGCGCGTGCGGTAGACGCGCCCCTTCTCGCCCTCGATCACCTGGGTCGAATCCACGAAAAACTCGCAGCCGTGCGTCTGGAGCACGAGGATCGGGACGCCGGTGTCGGTCTCAAGCCGCATGCTGACCGTGTCGAAGGTCTCGATGGGATTGGACCGGTAGAGCTCGGCCTCGACGGCAACCGGCTGGGCGGCGCGCGCGGGCTCGGCCCCCGCGAGGAAGAAGCAGAGATTGATCTCGTGGGCGTGGGCATTGTTGGCGATGGCATCGAGCACCCAGCGCCCCTCGCGCTGGAACTTCCCGCACCACGCAGCCCGCCCGTAGTACTGGTCGCCGCGGGGGCCCGCGGCGTGGGCGGTGATACTCTTCAGGCGCCCGATCTCGCCGGCGAGCAGTCGCTTCTTCAGGAGCATCGTGGTGGGGCTGTACATGTCCTGGTACCCGATGGCGACGGGCAAGCCCGCGCGCTTCGCGTCGGCGATCATCGCGTCCACCTCCTCGACGCAGCCGGCGACCGGCTTCTCACACATCACCGCCTTGCCGGCGGCAAGGGCCTTTGCCGTAAACTCGCGGTGGAGGTCGATCGGGAACGGGATCCAGATCGCCTCGATCTCCTCGCGGAGGAGGGCATCGAATCCGTCCACCACGCGCACCCCCGCGGCGCGGAGGCGCTCCACCGTTTCCTTCGGGGCGTTCGGCGTGCTCCCCACCGCCGTGAGTTTCACCTCGGCATCGGGCAGGAGGCTGTGTTCCTCGAGGAGACGGCAGACGTAGGCCCCATAGTGGCGAAGACCGACGGTGCCGATGCGGACGGGCTTGAAACGGGAGGGACTCATGGAGGCAGGATTCTGGTCGGAAGGCCCCCCCGTCCGCCAGAGAATTTCTGTGGCCTTTTGTGTTGACCAGTCCGCGGCGAGCGGTCACTCGCCACCGTGAGGATTCATCCGCCGCCCAGCGGACCAGAGGAGGGCGGCGCGAAGCATCTCGGACACCGGCATCAGCGGTTCGTTGAGCAGGCTCTGATCGCGCTCGTTCTCCGTCATCTCGGGATGCGGGCTGATCGCCACGGCGCGTCCACGCCCGTATCCGCCGGCGAGCACCGCACCGAGACGCTGCTCCCAGTCGTAACTCAAAAGCATCTGCCCCTTCTTCTTCGGGAAAAAGATCGGGCCGCTGACGCGCATGCAGGGAATCGGCAGCCATCGGCGGTCCTTGCGCCCCTTCGCGCGGCGGAGGACCGGCTTCGCGATGGGATGCTTCTCGTCCACCACTTCGAGCGCGTGCATCCCCACTCCCCCCAAACGCGAGATCTCCGCCTCGATCAGGCCGAGCCAGACCACGTTGAACGCGCCGCAGCAGACCCCGACAACCCCCCC
This sequence comes from uncultured Verrucomicrobiota bacterium, assembly GCA_964653025.1. Taxonomy (GTDB): domain Bacteria; phylum Verrucomicrobiota; class Verrucomicrobiia; order JABWAM01; family JABWAM01; genus JABWAM01. The sequence goes on along the minus strand of CAZZBZ010000055.1, from coordinate 1,504 downwards.
ACCCTCGCGGACGAAGCGCCGCACGGCGTTGGCCATTCGGCGGTGTTCCGGGGTCGAACTGAAATCGTGCTGCTCCTGCCCGGGGACGCGGTCGATCCCGTACCATCCTCCGTGGAGGAGGAGGACATCGCAATCGCCGGGCTTGAGCGTCGCAAGGTCCTCCCGCCAGACCGAGTGGAACCGCATCCCCCAGTTCCGCAGGCAACGAACATGCTTGAGGATGTTCGCCTTGGGGTCGTTGACGTAGAGGCCGACACAGAGCGGGGGGGCAGTCATGAGGAAAGAATGGCCGTCGGAAAATCGAAGCGCAAGGCTGCGGACCTGTCAGATTCTCTCGTCATCCCCCCGAGGACTGAGCCGCTTCCCGTGAACCGCTGAACCCGCCAACCTCCGCGGCTACAAACCAACCTCTCACATGAAACACAGCTTCACCGCCATGGGCACGCTCGGTCGCACGCCCGAACAGGTCATCGACCTTGCCACGCAGGTCGCCTCCTCTCCCCGCGACCAAATGGCCAGTTCTCCTGTCCAGTGCTTGACGCCTTGATCTGCGCTGCTCCGAGCTCAGAATCCAAACAACATTCATCTTTCTAATTTTTCATCCGCTGAACCTCCCAACCGTGAACCGCTGAACCCAACTCTTTTCCCATGTACCCGATGATCCACAGCGAGTTCCTCCTCCATCGCCATCCGGAGAACCCCATCATCAAGCCCGCCGACTTCCCGGGCGGGGCCGATGGCGTGCGCAACTGCGGCACGGCGATGCTCGGCGACGAGACCGTCCTCCTCGTCTCCGTGGACCACCGCGCGGACGGCTGGAACGGCCGCCGCGGCCGTACGAGCCACGTCGCCCGCTCGAAGGATGGGATCCGCTTCACCTTCGACCCCCAGCCCTTCCTCGTCCCCACGTCCCCCGAGGAGGACCCCTTCTACAGCCAGATCGACCAGCACCCCATCGATACTCGGATCACAAAGATCGGGGACACCTTCTACATCTGCCGACCCGGCGGCGGGTGGATTGCCAAGTGGGGCACCTGCGTGCTGTTGGACAAGACGAAGGACTTCCTCACCCGCGAGCGCGTCGGCGTGATCGGCCTGCCCGAGAACCGCGGCGCGTCGTTGTTCCCCGAGAAAATCAACGGGCTCTATGCCCGTCTCGACCGCCCTTACCGCCCCGGCACCGAAAGCGAAAACGGCAACCTCTGGATCAGCTACTCGCCCGACCTCATTCACTGGGGCCAGCACAAGCCCGTTCTCGCGTGCGGCTACACGACCTGGGCGTGGCACAAGATCGGTCCCACCCCGCCCATCAAGACCAAGGAGGGATGGCTGGAGATCATCCATGGGGTCACCAGCTCCTGTGCGGGTAAGCGCTACCTCATCGGGGCCATCCTCCTCGACCTCGAGGATCCTTCCAAGGTCATCGGCAAAACCAACAGTTACCTGCTGGCGCCCCTGACCTGGTACGAGCAGAACGGCCGCGTGCCCAACGTCGTCTTCCCCT
>CAZZBZ010000054.1:0-21943 GCA_964653025.1 uncultured Verrucomicrobiota bacterium | reverse complement strand
ATGGCAGAAGCAGAATACCAGGTCCGCTACACGGACCTGGCATGCTCCATGGGCAGAACTCCGACATCTTCCGCGGAAGACGCGCCGATTCCGTGTGGCGGAATCGGCGCACTCCTCTATCCGTGGAAATCCGTGTTTCATCCGTGGCTTCTTCTGGTTCGGCTCCGCCCATCAGTCGCGGGGACCATGCCCGTTAGCTTGACGCCTATGCGCGAAACGCGGGGCAGGCGTGCCCCTCCACAACTCCGTGCCCACAATATCCGATCCCACCCTGGGGACACGGGGGCTACCATCGGTAGGCGGCGGTGTCCCACGGGAGAGAGAATTTGCCCGCGAAGCCCAACATTTTTGAGACGCGACAAAAGTTCGATGCCCCTTGATGTCGAGGGGACCTTCTGGTCTGCTGCGACGCTTCCTATGACGATGCACTGGATTGACTACGCGATCGTCCTGATCCCCTTCATTGTCGTGCTCGTCATCTCGTGGGGGACGCAGCGCCATGTAAAGAGCGTGGCGGACTTCATGAGCGCGAGCCGCTGCGCAGGGCGCTACCTCGTGTGTACCTCCGCGGGCGAGGCGGCGTTCGGGGCGATCAGCGCGGTGGCGATCTTCGAGTACATCTGCAAGGCCGGGTTTGCCATCGGCTGGTGGAACACGATCAGCGCCCCCGTGGGCCTGGTGATCTCGCTGACGGGGTTCGTCATCTACCGCTACCGCGAGACGCGGGCGATGACGCTGGCCCAGTTCTTCGAGATCCGGTACAGCGGAAACTTTCGGGTCTTCGCCGGAATCATGGCCTGGGTCTCGGGCGTGGTGAACTACGGGATCTTCCCGGCGGTCGGGGCGCGTTTCTTCGTGAACTACTGCGGGCTGCCGCAGAAGGTCCCGCTCCTCGGGCACATGGTGCCCACCTTCGGCATCCTGATGTTTTTCTTTCTCGGCTTCGCCCTTTTCCTGACACTGACGGGGGGGCAACTCACGATCATGGTGAGCGACGCGATCGAGGGTCTGCTCTCCGGGGTGTTCTACGTGATCGTGGCGATCGCGCTGCTGTGGATCTTCAGTTGGTCCGAGATCTCGGGAGCGATGTCGAACGTGCCGAAGGGCCAGTCCATGCTCAACCCTTTCGACACGGCGGGGGCGACGGACTTCAACATCTGGTACGTGATGATCGGGATCTTCAGCATGCTCTACAACCAGATGGCGTGGCAGGGGGGGCACGCATTCCGCTCCTCGGCGGCAAGCCCGCACGAGGCGAAGATGGGGAACATCCTGGGTGGCTGGCGCGGAGTGACGCGGAGCGTGATGATCACCCTGCTCGGGATCTGTGCCTTCACCTACATGACGCACCCGGACTTCGCCGCCGGGGCCATGGCCGTGAACGATCAACTCAAGGCGATCGACAGCGTCCAGATCCAGAATCAGATGCGGGCACCCGTGGCCCTCTCCCACCTGCTCCCCATCGGGGTGAAGGGCGCCTTCGCCTCGATCATGTTCTTTGCGATGATCGCCTGCGACGGCTCCTACATGCACTCGTGGGGGAGCATCTTCATCCAGGACGTCATCCTTCCCTTCCGCAAGAAGCCCTTCACGCCGAAGCAGCATATCCGGCTCCTGCGTTGGTCCATCGCCGGGGTGGGGATCTTCGCCTTTTTCTTCAGCCTTCTTTTTCAGCAGACGGATTACATCCTGATGTTTTTTGCCATCACCGGGGCGATCTTCCTCGGGGGTTCCGGCTGCGCGATCCTCGGCGGACTCTACTGGAAACGGGGCACTACCGCCGCCGCATGGGCCGGGATGATCACCGGCTCGGGCCTCGCGGTTTTTGTCATCACGCTGCAGCAGGCCTGGAAGCCGATCAACCCGTGGCTCGTCCGCCTCGCCGGGGACAGCGGTGCGACGGGCCTCCGCGATTACCTCGCAACTCATGCGGACAAGTTCCCGGCCAACGGACAGGTGATGTACTTCTACGCGATGCTCGCGGCGGTGGTCGTCTACGTGGTTGTCTCCCTCCTCACCTGCAAGGAGCCCTTCAACATGGATCGGATGCTCCACCGCGGAAAATACTCCCTCGGAGGCGCTTCCCCCGAGACCTCGAAACGGAAGTTTACCTGGGGTTCACTGATGGGTTTCGACCGCGAGTTTACCCGGGGCGACAAAATCATCTCGGGGAGCATGTTCTGGTGGAGCATGTTCTGGTTTGCCATTTGGGGGGTGATGACGCTCTGGTACCTTATTCGCCCGTGGCCGCTGCACGTCTGGTCCACCTACTGGCATATCAACCAGATCGTGGTGCCGCTCCTTGTTGGGATTGTGACGACGGTCTGGTTTACCTGGGGCGGCACGCGCGACCTCATCCGGCTTTTTAAGGCCCTTCCCCACGTGAAGCGCGACGCGCGGGACGACGGCACCGTGGTGAACCACCACAATCTCGACGAGGCCGCGGGACCCGAAAACGGCGCTTCGAAGAAGTAGTTCCGCACGGGCCGGTGGCCATGGACGGAGGTGGAAGCCCGCCAAGGTTTCGCTTGCCCGGCTTCCCAAGGATTCGCCACCCTCGACCGCCATGACCAAGAAGGACGAACCTCCACGGGAGGGAGAACATCGTCTCGTCGTAGACGAGAACCGCGTGGCGAAACTGGCCGCGATGCTTCCCGAAAGACCCGCCGGAATGGGACGCCCGATCGGCGACCGCGCCGCGTGGAAACGGCTCGGGGAACATCCTTTCGTGCCAGGCGTCATCCTCGCCGCCGAAAAGCTTGCCACCGAGCCACCCACCCATCTCACCGACGAACTCTACCTCCTCTACTCGCGAAAGGGGACGCGGGTCGAGTACGAGAAACCGTTCCGCTTCCGCACCGAGCGGCTCGCCTCGATGGCGGTGGCCGAGTGCGTCGAAGACAGGGGCCGTTTCCTCGCCGCCATCGAGCGCGAACTTACCACAATCCTCGAAGAAAAAACGTGGGTCGCCCCGGCGCATGACGGCTCGCTCGCCAACTTCCGGGGCGAGCGCATCGAGGTGGATCTCGCCGCCTCCGCGCGGGCATGGGCGCTCGCAACGGTGGAGTTCTGGCTCGGCGAGAAACTGGCGCCCGCGACACGAGCGGCGATCCGGAGCGAGATCCGACGACGGGTGCTGGACCCCTATTTCGAAGTCCTCCGTTCTGGAAACCCCCGCGACGGCTGGTGGTGGATGACCGGGGACAACAACTGGAACGCCGTCTGTCACGCGGGCGTCCTCGGGGCGGGCTTCGCGCTGCTCGAATCTCGGGAGGAACGCGCACGCATGCTCGCCGGTGTCGAGGCGGGCCTTCCCTTCTTTCTCAACGGATTCGCATCAGACGGCTACTGCTTCGAGGGAATCGGCTACTGGGGATACGGTTTTGGCGCCTTCGTCCTGCTCGCCGAGACGGTGCGCGAAGCGACCCGCAGACAAGTGAACCTTTATGCCGCCGACCGGGTCCGCGAGATCGCGCTCTACCCGCCGCGGCTCGAAATTCTCGAGGGCATCTATCCCACCTACGCCGACGGGACGGTCGGCGTCCGCCTCTCGCCGTGGGCCCTCGATCTCATCGAGCGGCGGATCGGGCTCGGTCGGCCGCACTGGAAGACGTGGCCGATTTCGCGGTCCCCCCTCGCCTTCGGTTTTGGCGGCGCTCCCTACGTGGTTGGGATCGTCGGCTTCGATGAACGTGAGGCGGAGCCGCCCGTGCCGCCCACATCATGGGCCCTCCGCGATTTTTTCCCGGAAGCGACCGTCCTCACGGTGCGGCCGTGTCCCGTCTCGGGATCACGCTTCGCCGCCTCCATGGCCGCCGGCCACAACGGGGTCTCGCACAACCACAACGATGTCGGCAGCTTCGTGGTCGTCGAGAAGGGGCGTGCGTTGATTCTCGACCCGGGAGCAGAAATCTACACGAGGCAGACTTTTGGCCTGAACCGTTACGATGGCGACTTCCTGAGTTCCTGGGGGCACTCCGTGCCCTTGGTGGATGGGTCGCTCCAGGCCACGGGGGGAGAGGCCAAGGGTGTGATCACGGAGAAGTCCTTTTCCGAGGCCGAGGACGTTTTCGCACTCGATCTAAAAAGGGCCTACCCGGTTCCAACGCTGCAGCGGCTCGATCGAGGCTTCGTCTACCGGCGGGAGGGCGCGGGTTCTTTCGAGGTGGCCGACCGCGTGGAGTTCTCACGCCCCGGGAAGTTCTCCACGGCGCTCATTACGGCATCATTGTGGCGTCGGGATGCAACCGACCGCCTGCTCATCTGGGAACAGGATGCGGCCATCGAGGTCCGAATCAATGCGGGCGGCAAGCCGTTCACGGTCGTCGAGGAGGCCTTCAAGGGAAAGTCCTTCACCGGCCTGGTCCCGAAAAGGATCGTGATCCGCCTCGACGAACCCGTGATCTCCGCCACGATCACGGTCACGGTCCGCCCGTCAGCGGCGCCGAAAGAACGTTGAAGCCGGGGCTGTTCGTTCACATGTCGTGGGATTGGCACGGGGGACTCCCCTGATCCTCGCATAACGAATGTCGCGACGCGGTTTTTCTTGGGGAGCACACGCGGCTCGCGTATCCTGGCCGCCGGCTCGGCGGACAGTCTCCGAGGAAGAAATCGGTCCCGCGGCCGCGGGACGAGCCGCGTGTGCTCCCCAGACCGTTTTGGGAGGTAGGTGCTGTATACAAAATGGTTGAAACCAGTTCCACTCTGGGAGCACCCAGTGGCACGGGGGATTCCCTTCCCTCTCGACACCTCCCCACCTCACAGCGAGAATGTTTCCTGCGGAGGTTTCCCATGAAAGTCCTGTCAAAATCGGCCAAGTTGGCGAAAGAGATCGCGATGTGGCATGCACGGATCGCGCCGAAGCATCCCGAGATAGACCCCGGCGACCTCCACCTCGCCCTCTGGTCCGTTCTCCGCCGCAAGTACGGTGGCCAGCGACGCTTTTTCCTCCACCGGCGCCCCGGAGGCGGTTATGAGTTCTGACGAGAAGTTGATCCTCCTCGTCGCGCGCGCCGCACGGCGCGCGGGACTCGAGTTTATCCTCGTGGGCAACGCCGCCGCCGCGCTCCTCGACGCGCCCGTCACCACCCAGGACGTGGACCTTTTCGTGCGCCACACTCCACGCAACCTCCGGAAGATCGCGGAACTTGCTCGTCTCCTCGGCGGAATCCTCGCAGAACCGTACGACCCCCTTTCGCGCATGATGCGAATCGTCAGCCCGGAGGTCGCGGTGGACCTGATCTTCCAGCTTTCGAGTCACCGACGATTCGAGTCGGTGCGCGCGGCCGCGCGGCGCATCCCCATCGGGGAGATCACCCTCAAGGTCGCCTCCCTGGACGACCTCATCGCAGCCAAGGAGGCCGCGGGCCGTCCCAAAGACCGCGCATCACTTCCGATCCTGAAGGCAACCCTCGCCACGCAGCGGGGCATCGAGGACGGAGCGGAGAAGAAGCCGACACCGGACGAATCCAGCAGCGCTCCCCTCCGCGAGCCTCGTGCCCGATACCGCGCGGGGAAGACTCGCTCCGTTCGCACCCGTCAGCGCCAATGACCTCCAAGATCCCTCGTCCGACGGCTACACCCTGACAACCCAGTTTCCGCTTTCCCAGGCGATACTCGCCCGGGTCTGATTGTTGCAAGGCATTCATTAGGCCCCGATCCGAACGGTAACATTCCGATTGAGATCATACGTCTGATTGGATCCACCCCTCGGTGCCTCTCCGGGAGTTCCATGATCGGCGCGAGCCGCGCCCCCCACACCAGAGAAAAACCATGTTGAGTTGTGGGAGGCGCGGCTCGCGCCGATTCTGTTCCGACTGAATCGATACGGCTGAGAAGATCCCGTAAGAGCGCCCTACTTCACCAGCGCCGAGGCCTGCTTGAAGAGCGGGTGCGCGGCGTCGCGGAGAACCTCGAAGACGAGCGACTCGCTCGTCGAGACGACCGCCCCGCTGCACGCCATCCGCGCGAGGGCCGCGTCGCGATCTGAGGGACGCCGCGAACCCACCGCATCCACGGGCACAAAGACCCCGTAGCCCTCGTCGAGCAGGTCGAGGACGGTTTGCTGGACGCAGACGTGGGCCTCGATCCCGCAAACCACCCACTGGCGGCGGCCCGAGTCCTTGAACGGCTTCTTCAACTCCGGCGTACCCGCGGCGGAGAAACGCGTCTTGGCGAGCGTCCACGCCGCCTCCCCCCCGAGCGCCTCGCTCACCTCGGACACCGTCGCACCGAGCCCCTTCGGATACTGCTCGGTGACCCCGATCGGGGCCTTGAGAAGGCGGAAGAAACGGATGAGCCGCCCCACGCGGTCGAGAAGTCCCGCCCACTCGTGGATGACGGGGGTAAACCGCTCCTGCACATCCACCACAAGCAGGCCCACGGCGGCCTCATCGAGCCGTGGGGTACGGACGGGGGTTATCATGGCAAATTCGAAGCTCGAATTTTAAAGTGTATGTGAAATCAATCGGAAATCCACGAGCACGCGACTCAATCCCTCACAGGTTTTTAAGGACACATCCACCTCTGCTCCGAATGGAGGGCCACGCTTCGTCGTGGCCGTCGGCCGTCACGGAGGGCACGACGAAGCGTGCCCCTCCATTATCTGGAATGTTGTTCGGTTGATATGCAGGATCCTCGGCGGGTTGTCGCGCTTCTTTCACTTCTTGGGTGGCTTCGGCGCGGCTGGCTTACTGAGGGCCGCGAGATCCTTCTTCGCGACCGCGATCCGCTTTTGGAAGTCTCGTGCTTTCGGAGCGTCCAGCTTGCCCTTGGCGCCTCCGAGGATCTTTTCGGCCGCCACAAGTTCCTTCGAGGCGTCCCGCGTTGTGGCGCCGCGATCCTCGGCACTGAGCCGGTCGGTGAGAACGGGCTTGGCGGCGTCCTCCTTGAGGCGAACAATCTTGTCCTCCGCCGTGCGCAGGTGGGACTGCACCTCGAACATGGCCTGGGCATCCTGGCTCTCGGGTGATTCCTTGGCAGCTTTCATCCCTCCCGCCTGCGCGGGGGGGCAAAGCCACAGGATGGCGCCGAGGGCAATCAAACAGTTCATCGCGACTTTCATGGTTCCTCCGAAGGTTGAAGATTGGACTCATTCCCTTCTCGATAGCAAACGCCGCACGGTCAAGGGAAAAAGGCAGCTCTCTTTTTCAGTTGGCAGCGGCGCCCCCAGCCTCTACGCGTTGGAAGGCCCCATGCACCTGTCCCCTCGCCTCATCCCTATCCTCGCGCTGGCGCTGGTCACGGGAACGGCTGCGAGCCGCGCTGAAGGAAACGCCCCGCCCTCCGCCCTCCGCCAGGCATGGGAGGACATGCGCCTCGGCCGCTGGGACATGGCAGAGAGCGCCCTCATCCCGCTCACCGTCGCCAGAAACGCCGATCCTGCTGCCGAAGCCCTCTATGCCACCGGCAACCTCTGGCTCCATCGAAAACCCGGCGCCGACCCCGCCCGCGCCCGCGAGGCGTTCGCCGAAATCTCCCGCCGTTTTCCCTCACACCCGCTCGCCGCATGGGCGGACCTGGCCAGCGCCCGGATCCCCGAACTCGACGTGCTCCGCCCGGACCCGTCCACCGCGGCAAAGCTCTACCTCGGCGTCATGGAACGCTTCCCCTCCAGCCCCGCCGCCGGCGAGGCCGCCCTCCACCGCGTGCTTGCGCTCGCTTCCCTTGGGGAAATCGAAAACACGCGCAAGGCCGTCCTGGAACTCGAAGCCTGGTGGCTCAATCACCCCCATCCCTCGCTCGCCTGCGCGTACGAAGCCACGCTGGGGAGGCTCTGGCGCTTTCCCCTCAATGACCCCCGACGGGCGGTGGAACACCTCCGCCGCGCACTCGACCTCGGGCCCGCCTCGCTCATCCAACGGCAGGGGATCTGCTGGACGATCGCCCGCCTCTCCGAGGAAGGCCTCCACGACGCGGCACTCGCCACGACCTACTACACCCGCTTCGTGAAGGACTTCCCGAGGCACCAAAATGCCTTCGGCGCAATTCAGGCCCTCCAGCGGCTCGGGGCGCCCCTTCCCGCCGTGGAGGACACCTCACTCGAGGGGCTCCGCGCCCGCCAAACGGGAGGTACCCGATGAAAGGCTCTCGTTTCGCGATCGTCGTCCTGGTCGTCGCCTTCGGCGCGGCGCTGGCACACGTCCTCTCCCTTGGACGCGCCGGAGCCACGGGGAACCGAAAGGTCATCCGCATGGTGCACTGGCAACTCGAGACCGGTATCGGGGAGGCGATCGAAGAGGTCGCCACCGAGTACTCGAAGCTTCACCCCGACGTCGTCATCCAGCAGATCCCCATCAGCGAGCGAGGCTACGGGTCGTGGGTGACCACCCGCCTTATCGGGGGCACCGCACCCGAGATCATTGAAATGGGCATGATCCCCGGGGTCCAGTTCGGCCAGCTCCTCCTGCGCTACTTTGAGCCACTCTCCGAGGAGATCCTCAAGCCCAACCCCTACAATGCGGGCACCCCGCTCGCGGGCGTCCCGTGGAAGGACACCTACTACGACGGGATGCAGGGAGGCTTCATTCCCGAACTGCTGGAGTACTACGGAGTCCCTGCCTCGGGATTCACCATCCGCCTCTTCTACAACAAGACGAAACTCCGCGAACTCACCGGGCTCGACCGTCCGCCGGGCGATTTTCGCGAGTTCCTGCGCACGTGCGAGCTCATCAAGGAGAAGGGACGCGCGGCGGGCCAGACGCTCGTTCCCATCGCCGGCGCCGGGCGCTACAACACCAAGCTCATGTTCGGGAGGCTCGACACCGTTCTGAGCGCCACGTTCCACAACACGGTGGATACCAACCTCGACGGGGAGGTCAGCGACGAGGAACGCGCCGCGGCACTCGTCGGGGGCATGGTGGACTTCCGCGACCCCCGCCTCGCCGCGACCTTCCGGGCACGGGAACTTCTCATCCCGCAGTTTCAACCCTCGTTTGCCCAGGCTGACCGAATGGACGCCGCCTTCCTCTTCATCCAGCAGAAGGCGCTGATGATCGCCAGCGGGAGTTGGGATGCGGCGAGCTACGCGCGCCAGGCGGACTTCGAGATCGGCATCTGCGACTTTGCGATGCCCTCCTCCTCGGATCCTGAGTTCGGCAAGTTCATCGTCGGGCGCGAGGCAGAGGACCTCTCCGGCTCTTTCAGCTTCGGCTTGAACCGCCGCTCAGCCCACCCCGGCGTGGCCCTCGACTTCCTGAAGTTCATGAGCAGCAAGCCGATGAATGACCTCCTGAATCGGCGCATCCAGTGGATCCCGATGATCCGGGGCAATCTTCCCGCTCCCTTCATCGAGCCCTTCTGGCCCCGCTTTCGGGGCGTCCGCCGCGGGATGTCCCTCTCGGTCGGCCCCCGAAACGACATCGCCTACGAGGAACTGATGAACCTGCACGCCTGTGGGCGACTCGACTACGAGGGCTACCTCGCCCGATTCCTGCCGCTGTTCACGAGGAACACCGACGAGTATTTTCGCATGGACCGGGCGCGGGACCACCAGCTCTCGTTCAACCAGGACGAGATCCGCCTCGCCTACGAGCGGTCGGTCGAACGGCTCGGCACCCCGCCCTCCTCCCGGGCCCGCGCGCTCGCCGAGGGCCTCCTCTCCCGCCGCTTCAGCTCCTTTGAAAGCCTTCGGCGGTATGAGAATGCCCGGGGCCACACGAAGCTGCCGTCCCCCCTTGATCCTGCTCACGAGATTCCCAACCGTTGAACCGCGAACCCGGGCACGAGAGCTCAAGGACGGAGGGGAAGCCCAAATCCGCGCCTAAGCGGTTTCTCTAGAGCGGAACCGTTTCCGCCATTTCGTAGATCACCATCCTCTTCGAGAATGGTCTGGGGAGCACACGCGGCTCGTCCCGCGGCCGCGGGACCGATTTCTTCCTCGGAGACTGGCCGACGGGCCGTCGGCCAGGACACGCGGGCCGCGTGTGCTCCCCGAAAAAACACGTGTCGCGACATTCGTTACGCGAGGATCAGGGGGAAGGAAATGCAGGTCATCGGCATCGGAGGAACCGAGTCAAATCAAAGATCGTGCGGACGAGGGAGGCTCCTGCAAAATGGGCATGACGGAGCGTACCCCGATCACGACCCTTCACCTACCTGCGAACGCGGAGATACTTGAGCGGATGCTCATCGAGGACGTTTGCGCAAAAACCGGTGATGCGATCGGGGTTGTAGAACTGTACCCCGACATAATAGTGAAGCGGGAGGATCGGGACCTCCTCGCGGCAGAGGATCGTTTCCGCCTGTTGAAAAATTTCCATGCGCTTCTTTGGGTCGAGTTCGCTCGACGCCGCGCGGATGAGCCCGTCGTAGGCCCTGTTCGACCACCCCGTGCGGTTATTGCCGCCACCGGTCACGAACATGTCCATGAAGGTGTTCGGATCGGCGTAGTCCCCCACCCATGAGGCGCGGCAGAAATCGTAGTCGAGCGAGCTCATTGAGTTCAGATAGACCTTCCACTCCTGCTGGAGGAGTTCGACACGCACACCAAGATCCTTCGCAAGCATGTCCTGGATCTCGGTGGCCACCGCCTCGTTCTGCTCCGACTTGTTGTAGAGGAGTGAAACTACCGGAAACCCCTTGCCCCCGGGAAAACCCGCGGCGGCAAGGAGCGCGCGCGCCGCCGCGGGATCGTGCCCCAGCCCCTTCGGCGAGGCATAGCCCGCGAGCCCCGGCGGCACGAGCGAGTCCGCGATCGTCTCCCCCGCGCGGGTGACCTTGTCCACGAGGCGCTGCTTGTTCACCGCCATGCAAAAGGCACGGCGGACGCGCACGTCGTCAAACGGCTTGCGCGTCACGTTGAAGCGGTAAAACGAGGTTCCCAGGAAGGGCGCGGAATGAAAATCTCGCCGCGTGCGCACCGCGCTGAGGAGCATCGAGGGGACCAGCCCCTTGTCGAGGACGAGGTCGGCCTCGCCCGCATGGTAGAGGTTGAAGGCCGTGTTCGCCTGGCTCGTTGGCAGGATATCCACCGTGCCGAGGGCAACCCGCGCGCGATCCCAATAGTACGGGTTCGCCCGAAGGCGAATACGGTGGTTCACGCGCCACTCCTCGAGTAGAAACGCCCCGTTCGAGACGAGCCGCCCGGGCTTGATCCAGTCGTCCCCGTGGCGTTCCACGCTCGCCATATTCACCGGCATGAGGGTTGGGAAGGCGCAGAGGTCGAGGAAGAAGGGGGTCGAGTTCACCAGCTCGACCTCGAGGGTTCGGTCGTCGCGCGCGCGGACGCCCACCCGGGAAAAATTCTTCTCGCGCCCCGCGTTGAAGTCCTCCGCGCCCCGCACATAAAAGAGCTGGTAGGCGTACTCCGAGGCCGTCTCGGGGGCGAGCGTCCGCCGCCAGGAGGCGGTGAAATCCCGCGCAGTCACGACCTCCCCGTTGCTCCAGCGCGCATCGGCGCGGAGGTGAAAGACGTAGCGGCGACCGTCGCGCGAAACCTCCCATCGCTCGGCTACGCCGGGGACGACACGCCCCTCGGGGTCGCGCGAGGTGAGCCCCTCGAAGAGCGAGAGGACGATGCGCCCCTCGGGCTGCCCGGTGATGATCGCGGGATCGAGCGATTCCGGCTCGGCCCCGTTGAGGACCACAAGATCGGCGCGCTGCGTCGCGGGGCCGCACCCTGCGAGAAGGAGGGCTGCGGTGATGAATGCGGCCGCGCTCGCGCGTGCCGCATTCATCCGAGGATGTCGCGCAGCTCGGCCTTGAGGGCCTCGCGCGCGCGGTGGAGGAGCGACTTGGTGGCGCCCACGCTCACGCCAAGTACCTTGGCGATCTCCTCATAGGGCAGCTCCTCGTAGCGACAGAGCATCACGGCAGTGCGCTGCTTCTCGGGCAGCCGATCGATCGCGGCGCGAATGCGGGACTGGACCTCCCGCTCGGCAAGTTCGTCGTGGGCGGGGCGGGCCGCGGGGTCCGCATACTGGGGCGGCTCAGCCTCGGGGTCGTTCGACGCGCCCTGCTCCAGCGACTGGAGTGGGTGCCTCTGGCGGCGGCGGTACTCGTTGAGGCAGAGGTTTCGCGCGATGGTGAAAAGCCAGGTCGTGAAACGGGCCGTGGGCGTGTAGCGCCCCGCACTGCGCGCCACCTGCACAAAGACGTTCTGGGCGATATCCTCCGCGTCCTCGGCATTGCTGACGTGGCGCATGACGAAGTTGTAGACCGGCCCCTGAAACTTCCCGACCAGCGCCTCAAAGGCCGCCTCCTCGCCCGCGCGGAAGCGAACCATGAGCGCGGCATCGGGATCCTCGGGAAGCTCGGGCATGGTCTCGGTCGATTACTACTCAGGGATTCGCGGAAGCCCCTTCCATCTCACGCAACGCCGCATCCACCATGATGGCCACGAGCCCGTCAAAGCGCGTGTTCGCCTCCCAACCCAGATCTTTCTTCGCGCGGGCCGCGTTACCCACAAGCAACCCCACCTCGGAGGGGCGGACCTGCGTGGGATCGGTCTCCACGAACTCGCGCCAGTCGAGCCCCAGCCGCGCGAAGGCGGCCTCGGTGAACTCCCGCACGCTGTGCGCCTCACCCGTCGCCACGACGTAATCCACCGGTTTCGGCTGCTGGAGCATCCTCCACATCGCCTCGACGTACTCGGGCGCATACCCCCAGTCCTTGCGGGTGTCGAGGTTCCCAAGGCGCAACTTCTTCCCATGAAGCTTCGCGGCAACCGCCCCGCGGGCGATCTTGCGGGTGACAAACCCCTCCCCGCGCCGGGGCGACTCGTGGTTGAAGAGAATCCCGCTGCACGCAAAAAGCCCGTAGCTCTCCCGATAGCACACGGTGAGATGGTGGCTCGCCGTCTTCGAACAGGCGTACGGACTCACAGGGTGGAAGGGCGTGCGCTCATCCTGCGGCGCGGTCTCGACGCGACCGTACATCTCGCAGGTGGAGGCGTGGTAGAAGCGCGCGGGAAGTTTTTCTTCCCGCACGCATTCCAGAAGGCGCGCCGTCCCCGAGGCGTTGATATTGAAGGTATGCTCGGGCGAGTCGAAGCTCGCGTGCACGTGGCTCTGCCCCCCGAGGTGGTAGATCTCGTCCGGACGGATCTCGTGGATCAGCCTCGCGAGCCCGCTCCCGTCGGCAAGGTCCCCCTCGTGAAGGATCGGCCGCCCGGCTGACGGCGCCACGTCCACGATCCAAGGGGGCCGCCGCGCGCTCGATTGCCTCACCAGACCGTGAACCTCGTAGCCCTTCCCGACCAGGAGCTCGGTCAGATACGACCCATCCTGTCCCGTGATCCCGGTAATGAAGGCGCGAGGCATGATGAGCAAGGTAAGAGGATGGGTTGTTGGGTTCAGCGGTTCACGGTTCAACGGTTGGTCTAACCCCGCACGTTTTGTATTTTGGACTCCTCATCAACTGATGTTTTTCAACCGTTGAACCCTGATAACCACCGATCTTCGTCTTCGTAGCTTGGCACCCTCCTCCAAACAAGCTATTCCCTGCTGCATGAAACTACTCGTCACGGGGGGGTGCGGCTTTATCGGGGGCCACTTCATCCGCGAGGTCCTCGCGACCCGCAAAGGCTGGCGTATTGTAAACGCGGACCTGCTCACCTACGCGGGGCGTGGACGCAACCTCGCCGACCTCGCGCGCAACCCGCGCTACCGCTTCGTCCGCGCCGACATCGCCGGCTCCGCAATGGCCCCCCTCCTGGTCCGCGAGCGCCCCGACGCCGTCGTCAACTTCGCTGCGGAAAGCCACGTGGACCGCAGCATCCTCGGCGCCGCCCCCTTCCTCCGGACGAACACCCTCGGCGCCCAGAACCTCCTCGACGCCGCCCGTGCGGCGCGCGTGCGCCGCTTCGTCCAGGTCTCCACCGACGAGGTCTACGGCTCGATCAGCGGGCGCGCCCGCGCCCGCGAGGACGGTCCCCTCCTCCCCAGCTCCGCCTATTCCGCGAGCAAGGCCGCCGCCGACCTCCTCTGCCTCGCCGCCCATCACACCCACGGGCAGGAGGTCGTGATCACCCGCTGCACCAATAACTACGGGCCGTGGCAGTTCCCCGAGAAACTCATCCCGCTGATGATCACCAACGCCCTCGTCGACCAGCCCCTCCCTGTCTACGGCGATGGCCTCCAGCGCCGCGACTGGATCCATGCGCGCGACCACTGCCGCGGCGTCCTCGCCGCCCTCGAACATGGCCGTCCCGGGGAGATCTATAACTTTGGAGCCGGCACCGAACCCCCGAACCTCCGCATCATTCACGCGATCCTCCGCCTCCTCGGCAAACCCCCGACGCTCATCCGCCACGTCAAGGACCGCCTCGGCCACGACCGCCGCTACGCCGTGGACACCGCGAAGGCCCGCCGCCAGCTCGGCTGGCGCCCGCGCGTTGCCCTCGAAGACGGCCTTGCCGAGACCGTCCAATGGTACCGGGACCACCCCGCGTGGTGGCTGCGCCTCAAGGACTCCTCCTTCCGCACATGGTACCGGAAGAACTACGGAGGGAAGCCTGCGATCTCCCCGCGGAACTGATGTTCGAAACGGGAAATATAATGAGCGATTCCAAAAAAAACACTGACATCTGCGCCTCCGCCGCCGAGCTTTTCTTCCTCCCCATCCGCCTGCGGGTCCCGATCAAGTTCGGACACGAAACGGCTGAGTCGGTCACCTGTGCGCGCGTGCGCCTCACTGTGCGCGGGCGTGACGGCCGCACCGCGGAAGGCTGGGGTGAGACTCCGCTGAGCGTCACCTGGGCCTGGCCAAGCGCCGGCGCCTACGAGCCGCGCCACCGCGTGATGAAGGACTTCTGCGTCCGCCTCGCGCGCGCGTGGGCCGCGCACGATGCCCTCGGCCACCCGATTGAGGTCGGGCACGATTTCTCGGAACAGGTCCTCCCCAAGCTGCTCGTCGCGTTCAACCAGGGCCTCCCCGCTGACCCGGGGCCGATGCCGCGCCTCGCGGCGCTCATCTGCACCTCGCTCTTCGACCTCGCCCTCCACGACGCCTACGGCGTCCTCCACAGCGTGCCCGTCTACGAAACGTACAACGCCCGATGGATGAACCGCGACCTCGCCACGTTCCTCGAACCTGCCTCCGGTGCCACCACGGACTTCCGCGGAAAGTACCCGTCCGATTTTCTCGAAAAATCCCCCCCGACCTCCCTTCCCGCCTGGCACCTCGTCGGTGGCGTGGACCCCATTGATGAGGGCGACCTCACCGGCCGTGAACCGAAGGACGGCTACCCCGTCCTCCTCGGTGACTGGATCCAACGCGACGGCCTCACGTGCCTCAAGATCAAGCTTCGCGGCAACGACGCCGCATGGGACCACGCCCGCATCGGACGGGTCGGCGCGGTTGCCGCGGGTTTCGGAAAGCTCCTGCTCAGCGCGGATTTCAACTGCACCGTCACCGAGCCGGGCTACGTCGTCGACATCCTCGATCGCATCCAGCGCGAGACTCCCGCGCTCTTCGAGAGCATCCTCTACGTCGAGCAGCCCTTCCCCTACGATCTGGAGGCAAACCCCATGGACGTACGGGCCGTGTCGGCGCGCAGGCCGCTCTTCCTCGACGAAAGCGCGCACGACTGGCGCATCGTCCGCCTCGGCCGCGAGTTGGGCTGGACGGGCGTAGCCCTCAAGACCTGCAAGACGCAAAGTGGCGCCCTGCTCTCCCTCTGCTGGGCGAAGGCCCACGGGATGGCGCTCATGGTGCAGGACCTTACCAACCCGATGCTCGCCATGGTACCCCACGCACTCCTCGCGGCGCACGCCGGCACGATCATGGGCGTGGAGACCAACGCTCCGCAGTTTTACCCCGAGGCCTCGCGCATCGAGGAGCGGATCCACCCCGGTCTCTACCGCCGACGCAAAGGGAGCGTCTCCACGGAAAGCGTGCGCGGCCCCGGCTTCGGCTATCGCGTGGCCGAAATCCACCGCCAGCTCCCCCCTGCCGAAAAAGCGTGAGCCGGCATGGACCTCAGAAATGCGCGAGGTGATGCCAGCCGATCTGCCCCATCCAAACGAGGATGCCGAGAAAAATCCATGCCGCGGCGGTGCTCCCGTAGCCGAGGAGGATGAAGATCCCGTCGTCCTCCATCATCCCCGCCGCGAGGAGAAGGATGCCGACTGCGGGGATCGTGTTGGAGAAGGGAACTGGGAGCGGGAGGGCGAGGGCAAGTCCGCAAGAGGCGATCGCGAGCCCCGTGATGGAGCGGAAGAATGCCCAGCGCGGCAGGAAGAGCAGGCGCGGGTGAAGCCAGCGCTCCGCATAACGGATGATCGGCACGCCACGGTGCACGAGTATCTGGATCGCCCGGGGCGGGATCTTTCGCCGAAGAAGCCAGCGTGGAATGAGCGGGCGACGGAGCAACGCGAGTCGCAGGCCGAACAATCCGATCGCAAGCCCAAAGGGGGTCGAGAGGCCCGGCAGGGGCACGGGCAGCAGGAAAGGTAGCGCCAGGATCGCGAGCAACGCGGGAAAGCCCCGTCCGCGAACCGTGCGCAGAAGGAGGTTCACCGAAATCTCCTGCCCCTGAGTCACTTCGAGCACACGGGACAGGTCCTCGGAGAGTCGTCGTCCGCTGGGAGGAGGAAGCGGCGAAAGCATGGGGAAGTAAAGATGAACTTCCCCGACGAAGATTCAAGCTCTTGCGCCGGGACCCCTTCCTGCTAGGATTTGCAGGTGCACCCCCTTCTCTCCAAGGAAACCCTCGCCCCGAAGGTGACACGCTATCGGGTGCTCGCCCCCGAAATCGCCCGACGTCGCCGCCCGGGCCAGTTCGTTTTGGTCCGCCTCAATGACGACGGGGAGCGCTTTCCGCTGACCATCGTGGACTCGGATCCCGCCGAGGGAAGCATCACCCTCATCGTCCAGGACGTGGGGGTCAGCTCGGGGCTCATGGCGCAGCTGAAGGTGGGGGAAGCGATTCAGGATGTGCTCGGCCCACTCGGCCATCCCACGGAAATCCGCAAGTATGGCACCTGCGTCTGTATTGGGGGCGGGATCGGCGTGGCACCTCTTTTCCCAATCGCCAAGGGCCTCGCCGAAGCCGGCAACCGCGTCGTGGGTATCCTGGGCGCACGCACGAAGGAACTGATCATCCTCGAGAAGGAGATGCGCGCGGTGTGTGAGCGACTCCACGTGACGACCGACGACGGCAGCTCGGGGACCAAGGGATTCGTATCAGACGTGCTCCGCGAGCGAATGAAGTTGGGAGATCATTTTGATTTCGCGGTCGTCATCGGGCCCGTTCCCATGATGAAGGTGACCAGCGGGGTCACCAAGGAGGCGGCCATCCCGACGATCGTGAGCCTCAACCCGATCATGGTGGATGGCACCGGGATGTGCGGCGGGTGCCGCGTGCTCGTGGGGGACGAGACGCGCTTCGCCTGCGTGGACGGGCCGGAGTTCGACGGCCACAAGGTGAACTTCGACGCGCTGGCCTCGCGGCTCAAGGGATACAACCACCTGCGCGAGTGTGCGATGAAGGCGCTCCAACCCGATGCGCGGGGGTGCGCTTCATGAGCGCTCCCCGTGCTCCCAGCTCGCGGGTGAGGTCGCCGCGGCAAGCAATGCCGCACCAGCCGCCCGAGCAACGGGTGGCGAACTTCGACGAGGTCGCTCTCGGTTTCACCCCCGAGCTTGCAAAGACCGAGGCGGAGCGCTGCCTCGTCTGCAAGAAACCGCTCTGCGTGGAGGGCTGCCCCGTGGGGATCGACATCCCCGGATTCATCGCCCTGGCGGCAAAGGGGGACTTCGCCGGCGCGGCGCACAAGCTGCGCGAGGCCACCGATCTCCCTGCGGTCTGCGGACGCGTCTGCCCGCAGGAAAACCAGTGCGAGAAGACCTGCGTGGTCGGGCGCAAGGGCGAGCCCGTCGCCATCGGGCGACTCGAACGCTTTGTCGGGGACCACGATCGCGCACACCCTTCCGCCCCGGCCGCCCCGCTTCCCGTGACGAAGACGGAACGGGTGGCCATCGTGGGGTCCGGCCCCGCCGGCCTGGCTGCGGCGGGGGAACTCCTGCGGCGCGGCTACGGCGTGACGATCTTCGAGGCGCTCCACGAGCCGGGCGGGGTGCTCATGTACGGCATCCCGCAGTTCCGCCTCCCGAAAGAAATCGTGCGGCACGAGGTGGAGCAGTTGCGCGCGATGGGCGCGGAGATCCGCACGAGCGTCCTCATCGGGCGGACGATCACGGTCGAGGAGTTGCTGGAGGAGGGATTCCGCGCCGCCTTCCTGGGCACGGGGGCGGGTCTCCCCATCCTGCTTGGCGTGCCGGGTGAGCACCTCAACGGCGTCTACTCGGCCAACGAGTTCCTCCTGCGCGTGAACCTGATGAAGGCCTACGACTTTCCGCGTCACCACACACCGGTCTTCGTCGGCAAACGCGTGGCCGTGATCGGCGGGGGGAACACCGCCATGGACGCCGCGCGCGTGGCGCGCCGCCTCGGCCCCGAGAAGGTCTCCATCGTCTACCGCCGCGACCGCGCCGAGATGCCGGCGCGCAAGGAGGAAATCGAGCACGGCGAGGAGGAAGGGATCGAGTTCCTCTGGCTCACCGCCCCCGTCCGCTTCATGGACCGCGGCGATGGCTGGGCGCAGGGGATGGAGTGCCTCCGCATGCAACTCGGCGAGCCCGACGCCTCGGGACGCCGCAGCCCGAAGCCGATCAAGGACTCCAACTTCGTCCTCGACGTGGACACGATCATCGTCGCCCTCGGCAACAAGCCCAATCGCATCGTTCCCGACACGACCCAAGGGCTGGACGTGACGATGCGCGGCACCATCGAGGTGGACAAGGATGGGGCCACGACAAAGCTCGGCGTCTTCGCGGGCGGCGACAACGTGACGGGCGGTGCGACGGTTATCCTCGCGATGGGCGCGGGCAAGCGCGCCGCCGTGGCCATCGACGCCTACCTCCAGGGCCAGCGTGAGGGGAAGTCGCAGGGGACGGTTCCGCAGGAAGGGATCGCGGAAAACTGAGGAAGAAGGCTCCGAATCATGCGGATGGCGGGCGGCGGGGGAGAAACGCGAGGAATCCGAGCGCGACCGCCATGACGCAGGCCGGCGAAACCAGGTCTCCGTGCCGCGCAAAGAAGGTCAGGCCTTCCCCTGCCGCCACCGTCACCGAGAGAAATCCCTCACGAAAGGGCGCCACCTGCGTGGAGACCTGCCCCATCGGAGTCACGAGCGTGGTGAACCCGCTGTTGGTGCAGCGGACCAGCGGGCGGCGCGTCTCGACGGCGCGGAGCACCGCGTTGCGCAGGTGCATCGCCGCGCCTGGCGACTCCTTGAACCATGCATCGTTCGTAAAGTTGACAAGGATCTCCGCGCCCGCCTGGACGAGGTCGCGCGACATCCGTGCCACCGTGTCCTCGAAGCAGATCAGCGGGCCGAGTTTCACCCCACCCACGTCGAAGAGGACCCCCTTTTTCCCCTCATCGAAGCTCCCCGGGATCGGAGTCAGGTGCTTCATCCAGGGGAGGCCCTTCTCAAACGGAATGTACTCGCCGAAGGGCACGAGGTGGAGTTTACGATAGGGATCGGACAGCGCCCCGTCGGGCGCGATCATCATCGCCGCGTTGTAGGTGTGCGAGGGACGATCCTCGGACGCTGCATCCGTGTCCACCGTCCCGAAAAGGATGGGCACCCCCGCCTCCCGCGCCAAAATCTTTAACCAGCGTCGGCTGCGGGCATCCCAGGTCGGACCCTCCACGAGCGCGGTCTCCGGCCAGAGGATGGCGTGCGGCTTCACCACCGCCCCGGCCAGTGTCAGCCGACGGAGAACCTCATGCTGCCGCTCCTGGCTCATCGCCTCGAACTTCACCTCCTGCGGAATATTCGGCTGGATGAGCACCAGCCGCACCGAGCGCGCCGCCTTCGTTTCCGCGCGCGCCACGAAGAACAGGGACCTCATCCCGACCATCAGGCAGGCGGCGACCAGCGCGAGCGCCACCGAGAACTCGTAGCGCCATGAGCGCGGCGAGAAGCGCTCCGCCTTCAGCCGTCTCCAGGTGAACCAAAGCGCCAGATTGAAGAACGACACCACGAAAGAGATCCCGGGCCCACCGCTCCATTCCGCCACCTGGATGAACGCGAGGTTCCGCACCTGCGAAACGGCGAGCGTATTCCACGGGAACCCCCCGAGCATCCAGCCGCGCAACGCCTCGAGCGCCACCCACGCCGCCGCCCCCAGCGCGGCGAGGGCAAGGTGGCTCGTCCCCGTCGGCCGCGACCACCTGCGGGCGAAACACCCCAGTGCCCACGCCCACACCGCGGGGTAGAGCGCGAGGTAGGTGACCAGCGCCCCCATGCCGAGGGCGGTCGTGTGCCGGATCCAAAAAATCGTCGCGCCCCAAAAGGCGAGGCCCCAGACGAACCCGAGGCGAAACGGCGCGGGCCGCGCCCCCCCCTCCCCCGACGGCACGACCGCGGCCACGAGCGGCACGAGGGCCACCCAGCCCAGCCACCCGGCCTCGTCGCGGAGGTAGGGTGCCGCCATCGCGCCCCCCGACACCACGGCAAGCGCCCACGGCAGCCACAGCCGCAAGCGATCGGGGCTGGAAAACCCTCGGAACCGGGCAAACACAGTGTTCACGCGGTGAGTTCTAGCAGGACCCACGAAAAACACGAAGCGCGGTTTCCCGCGAGGGCATCCCCTGCTACATTGCCCTCCTTATGCCCCGCGTCTTCATCAAGACCTACGGTTGCCAGATGAACGAGCGCGACTCCGAGCAGGTCGCGCGCCAGTTTCAGGACCGCGGCTACGAGTTGACCGACCGCGAGGAGGAGGCCGATGTCATCCTCCTCAACACATGCAGCGTCCGCGACCAGGCCGAGGCAAAGGCCCTCGGGAACATGGGCCGCCTCGCCGCGCTCAAGCGCGTCAAACCCGGCGTGGTCCTGGGCTTCATGGGCTGCATGGCCCAGAGCCGCGGGGAGGACCTCCTTCGGAAACTCCCCGACGTGGACCTCGTCGTTGGCACTTGGCGCTTCCATCGCGTGGCCGACCACGTCGAGGGTCTCCTCGATGCCCACGGGGCCCGGCGCCGCGTGGCCGATGTCGCCGAGGAAGAGGGCAGCGAGCGGACGATCCGCGACCACGTCGTCGGCATACCCCGCGCCAGCGCCTTCATCTCGGTGATGCAGGGCTGCAACATGCGCTGCGCGTTCTGCATCGTGCCCTCGACACGGGGACCCGAGCGGAGCCGCCCCATCGCCGAGATCGTCGAGGAGGCGCGTGCGCTCGTGGCCTCGGGCGTGCGCGAGGTCACGCTTCTCGGCCAGATCGTCAACGCCTATGGCCGCCGCGAGATCCCGCGCGCCGGGGGGTGCAGCCCATTCGTCCAACTCCTCGAGGCGCTCCACGAGATCGAGAATCTCGATCGGATCCGCTTCACCGCGCCACACCCCACAGGTTTCCGCGACGACCTCATCGGGGCGTTCGGGCGGCTGCCGCGACTCTGCGAACACGTCCACCTTCCCGCGCAATCGGGCTCCAACCGCGTGCTTCGCGCGATGAAGCGCAGCTACACGGTGGAGAACTACCGTCGCATCGTGGACAAGCTGCGGGCAGGCGTCCCCGGCATCGCGATCACCACGGACCTCATCGTGGCATTCCCCGGGGAGATGGAGGCGGAGTTCCAGGAGACCCTCCGCTTCGCGCGGGAGATGGCCTTCGACCAGGCCTTTATCTATCGCTTCTCGCCGCGGCGCGGTACCCCGGCAGCAGAGATGCCTGACCCGCACACGGAGGACGAAAAGCGCCGCCGCAACCAGGAACTCCTCGCCGTCATCGACGAGGGGGTCCTCCGCAGGCTGGACGCCGAGGTGGGACAGGAGCGCGAGGTCCTCGTCGAGGGCCCGAGCGCGAGAAACCCCGCGCGCCTGACCGGGCGGACCCGCCAGAACCGAATCGTGGTCTGGTCCGATGACGGCTCGATCCCGGGCCACCTCCGCCGCCTGCGGATCGAGAAGCGCCTCGGTTTCAGCCTCCTCGG
>CAZZBZ010000053.1:0-22103 GCA_964653025.1 uncultured Verrucomicrobiota bacterium | reverse complement strand
GGAAAATTGACGAACAGACATTCTCGACTTCATGGAGGCACAACACATGAGACGATGCAAATGGCGTGTAGCTTTCTGGGAGGTCATCCTGATCTTGTGCTCCATTCCTGTCTTCCGAAGTGTATGGATGCTCTTCGACCGCATCGAGTTCATGAACCGAGATGTAGGCATCCTGTTGTCTTTTGCAGGCGGAATCCTGCTCTGCGCTATATCGCTGCTTGCATTGAATAGAAATGACAAATAGGCGTTAGACGTCCACGGTGGGCGGGCGGGGGCGAAGGCCTTTTGGGGCGGGGGGGACGACGGGCTTCTTCTCGTCGCCCGAGGACCAGTCCACCCTGCGGGTGAGGTACATGACGGCGGCGAGGGCGAGGAAGAGGCCGGCGCTGCCGAAGAGGAGGGAGTAGTCCTGGAGCCTGAGGGCGATGTAGAGGTAGGCGTAGGTGGCGGCGAGCATCGCGGCGATCTTCCGCGCGCGCCGCCCGCCGCAAAGCACGGCGGCGCAGTAGAGCGCGACGAGCAGCGTGGAGGCCCCGGAGGCGACGAGGTAGGCGCGTGGGAATGAGATAAATTCCGAGAGCGAGAGGAGGAGCAGGTAGAAGAGGCAGAGCGCCCCCCCGACGAGGAGGTACTGGACGACGTGGATGCGGAGCTTCGCGCGCACCTCGAAGAGGAAGAACGCGGCGAAGGCGAGCGCGAGGAAGAGGGCCCCGTACTTGATCGAGCGCTCGACGGTGCGGTAGGAATCGAGCGACGGCATGAGTTGGACGCCGAAGAGCGAGGCGTTCACCGCGCCGGCGTCGAAGCCCGAGGGGTTCGTGTCGGTCCATTGCTGGGGGAAGTTGCGGCCGTACCAGGAGACCTTCCAGGTCGCGTCGAAGCCCTTCGGGGTGATCCGCCGCTCGGCGGGCGAGAAGGCACCGCGGAAAGAGGGGTCGGCCCATTCCGAGGCGATCTTCACGACGTTCTGACGCCCCATCGGGGCAAACTGGAGCGTGCCGCTCCCGTTAAAATCGAGGGTGAAGTGGAACGGCACCCCGCCCTCGGCTCCCCTCCCACCGATGCGCGCGTGGAGGCCGGACGCCCAGCCCGGCAGCCGCGAGCCGGGGACGAAGACGAACTCCTCCTTCCCCCAGGAGAGGCGGAGCGCCTCGCCGGTGCCGCGGAGGTCGTTGATCGCGAGGGTGACCACCGCATCCGCCCAGGCGATGTCCTCGGGTTCGATCTTGAGCAGCGCGAAGTCCGGCTTCTCGAAGCGCCCGCTGACCTTGAAATCGGCGCGGTAAACCACCGCCTCGTAGATGCCGCGGTGCAGGCGGCCGGGCTTGACCCGTCCTTCCACGGCGAGATCGGAGGGGAGAAAGTACGCGGTGTGGACGCGCGTTTCCTCGACCTCGCGTTTTTCCGCTTTTCCCCCGACGGAGACTTCGCGCCAAACCTTGTGGCGCTGGCGGTAGGGGACGGCGAGGACGGGGCCGATGATCGACTGGTCGCGGCCCCACGTCTCGGTGATGCCGGCCACGGCCTCATTGCGGCGGCCGAGGCGTTCCGCCAGCACGGAACCGATCATCCCGAGGGGGATGAGGAGCAGCAGGACCAGGAGGAGGATGCCCGCGAGCTTGAGCGTGGCCGCGTTGCGGTGAGTGAAGGATCCGTTGGCGGAGGGCATTCTCGGGGGCAGGGATGGGTCGGGCATAGGGGTCTCTCTGGAGGATGCTGCGCCTGAAGAACGCGTGCGTCAACGCGCTTTGCCTTTGCCCGGGCCGGGCGGGTCTGCTACCCCGGTGTGGTGCGTATCCTTGGAATCAATGCCTACCATGGGGATGCCGCCGCCGCGCTCGTGGTGGACGGCCAACTCGTCGCCGCGGTGGCGGAGGAGCGGTTCAACCGCGTGAAGCACTGCGCGGGGTTCCCGAAGCTTGCGATCCGGTACTGTCTGGAATCGGCAGGCCTGAAGCTTACCGACCTCGACCACGTGGCGGTGTCGAGCGACCCGCGAGCGAACCTCTCGCTCAAGCTCTGGCGGAGCCTGCGCCGCGCGTGGAGCCCGAACACCTGGCGCTCCGCGGGGCGGCTCATCTCGATGGGAGGCATCCGCGAAGAGTTTGCGTCAGTAGCCCCGTACGGGCTGCCCGCGAAGGCGCCCATTCACCGGGTTGAGCACCACTTCAGCCATGCGGCGAGCGCGTTCTTCGTGAGCCCGTTCGAGCGCGCGGCGATTCTCACGCTCGACGGTTTCGGCGACTTTTCGAGCGGCCTGCTTGGAATCGGCGAGGGGGACCGCATCCGCGTGCTGGACCGCATTCGATTCCCGCACTCGCTCGGCGTCTACTACACGGCCCTGACGCAGTATCTGGGCTTCCCGTGGTACGGCGACGAGGGGAAGGTGATGGCGGTGGCCGCGCTCGGCAAGCCGGAGCACATGGCCGCGATGCGAAAGCTCCTGTGGTTCGAGCCCCGGGGACTGGTGAGTCTGGGGTTGCGCTATTTCACGCACCATTCGCAGGGCGTGGCGATGAACTGGAAGGAGGGTTCCCCGAGCATCGGGTCGCTCTTCAGCCCCGCGCTTGAGGAGTTGCTCGGGCCCGCACGGAAGAAGGGCCAACCGCTCGACCCGCGCTATTGCGACATTGCCGCCTCCATGCAGTTGCACCTCGAGGACGTCGTCCTCGAGCTTGCGCGGCACCTTGCCCTCGAGACCGGGGAGACGCGTCTCTGCCTCGCGGGGGGCGTGGCGCTCAACAGCGTGGTCAACGGCCGCATCCGCACGGAGACCGCCTTCCGCGACCTCTTCATCCAGCCGGCGGCGGGAGACGACGGCACGGCGATCGGCGCGGCTTTCGCCGTGGAGCACCAGGTCCTTGGGAGGAGGCGCACCTTTGTGATGGAGCATGCCTACTGGGGGCCAGAGTTTGGCGGCGAGGAGATCGAGGCGGCGCTGGCTCGTGCGAAGCTCCCGATTGAGAAGCTGGATGATGTCGAAGGCGCGGCAGCGAAGGCCATCGCAGACGGGGACGTGGTGGGGTGGTATCAAGGGAGGATGGAATTTGGCCCGCGCGCTCTGGGTAACCGCAGCATCCTCGCCGACCCGCGGCGCCCCGAGCTCAAGGCGATGCTCAACGAGCGGGTGAAGCACCGCGAGAGCTTCCGTCCCTTCGCCCCCTCGCTCCTCGAAGAGGCGGCGGGCCGCTACTTCGAGCAGGATTATCCCTCGCCCTACATGCTCCTCGTCTATCGTGCGCGGAAGGAGATGGAGCAGGAAATCCCGGGGGCGCTCCACGTGGACCACACGGGCCGCCTCCAGACGGTGAAGGGCCCGGAGAACCCGCGTTACCGACGACTCATCGAGCGGTTCCAGGCGCTCACGGGCCACGGGATCGTGGTGAACACCTCGTTCAACGACAGCGAGCCAATCGTCTGCACGCCCGACGACGCGATTCACTGCTATCTGAACACGAAGATGGATGTCCTTTTCCTCGGCGACTACCGGGTGAGCCGTCGCACGGTGAAGTGAGAATCTCACGCGTCTCATGGAAGGATTTGACCTGATCCAGGACCTCGCGGTGGTTCTGCTCATCGCGGGGGTCGCGGGCTGGATGGCGCGCCGCGCGGGACTGTCGGCGGTGGTGGGTTACCTCGCGGCGGGATTGATCATCGGGCCAAACACGCCCCCGTTTTCGCTCGTCCTCGATGAGGGGCAGGTGCGGACCCTCGCCCAGCTTGGCCTCGTCTTCCTCATGTTTTCCATGGGGATGGGGCTAAGCCTTGGGCGGTTGCGCAGGCTGGGGGCGCCCCTCGTCCTCGCCACGGTCCTCGGGGCGATCCTGATCCTCAACGCCTGTCGTGCAATCGGGCTCCTCGCGGGCTGGACGCATGCGGAGAGCCTTTGCATTGCCGGGATGCTCATGGTTTCCAGCTCGGCGATCATCGGCAAGGCTGTGGCCGAGTGCGGCCTCGCCCATGAGCGCGCCGGGCAGCTCGCGATGGGGATCACCGTGATCGAGGATGCGGTGGCGGTCGCCATGCTCGCCTACATCGGCACTCTCGGCGGACATGAGGCGACGGGGACGGCGCCCGTCTTCCAGATCCTCGGCATCCTCGCGGGGTTTGTGGCCCTGGTGCTGGTGCTCGGCCTGCTCGTCGTGCCGCGCCTGCTGAGGCCCGCGATGAAGTATGGGGGGATCGAGATTGTCACCCTGCTGCTTGCGGGAGTGATGTTTGGCCTCGCGGTGCTCGCCGTGCACGCGGGCTACTCGCCCGCGCTCGGCGCCTTCCTGCTTGGGGCGATCGTCGCCGAGGGACCGCTGCGCGCGAAGGTTGACCGTGCCTTCGGGGGTCTGCGCGACACCTTCACCGGCGTATTTTTTGTGGCCGTGGGCATGACCATCGCCCCGCGCGCCGTGGCCGAGAACTGGGCGTGGATCCTTGGCCTCTCGGCGCTGGCGCTCCTCGGCCGCCCGCTTGCGTGCGGGGTTTCGCTGCTCGCGGTGGGAACGCCGATCGCGGTGGCGGTTCGCACCGCCCTGTGCGTGACGGCGATCGGGGAGTTCTCACTCGTGATCGCGCAACTCGGTGTAAGCGAGGGGGTGCTCAGCCCACGATTCTCCGCCATCGCCGTGGGGGTATCGGTGGTCACCGTCCTGGCGTCATCGTGCCTCTCGCGTTGGGGGGGTGGGGTGGCTGCCGCAGCGGAGGCGTGGCAGCCGGTGACGGTGCGTTCCTTCCTCAACTCCTGGGCGGAATGGCTGGGGACGCTTGAGGCGCAGGGGCGTTCGAGTGTGCTTTGGCGAATGATCCGGGGGCGCATGGTCCAGATCGCCGTGGAGGTCCTGCTGGTGAGCGGCCTCCTGGCATTTTCCCCATCGATCGAGGAGGCGATCGCCTCCTGGGTCGTCCCACGACCCGAGAACGCCATGTGGTTTCATGTCACGTTCTGGTTGGGACTGGGACTGGCCGTGGCAGGGCCACTCCTGGCAATCTGGCGCAACGCGGCGACGCTGGCGATGGTTGCGGCCGAGATGGCGGCGTCCGCGCCGGGAAACCCGCGCGCGCGACCGGTCATTGAGTCGGCGCTGCGTATCCTCGCGGGGGTGACCATGGGGATCTGGCTCTGGACGCTCCTGCCGTTTCGTGGCGCCGCGCTCTGGGTACTCGCGCTCGCGGCAGCGGCCTTCCTGTTCATGGTGATGTTCCTCGGGAGGCGCCTCACGCGCTGGCATCACCGCGTGGAGATGGCCGTGCATGAGGCTCTCGGCCATTTCGATGCGAAGGGGAGACCTGCGCTCGGTACCCGGTTTGAGGAGGTGGGGGCATGGAACATCCACCTTGAGGAATGCGAGCTTCCCGACCACGCGGCCTGCGCGGGACAGAGCCTCGCTGAGTTTGACCTGCGGCGCCGCTTCGGTTGTTCCGTGGTGCGCGTGGACCACCAGGGTTTTGTCGTGTTTCAACCGCCACCGGGGACCTCGCTTTACCCGGGCGACCGCCTGCTCCTTGCGGGGACCGAGGAGCAGATCGCGGCGGCCCGATCGGCGCTGGTGGCCGAGCGAAAGGGCGAGCGGCCGTGTGGGGCTGAGGACATTCATCTCCAGACGGTGAGGATTCTCGCCGGCGGGGGTTATCTCGGTGAGACGCTGGCAACCCTCACCCCGTTGCGGGAGACGGGGGTCCAGGTGCTGGGGATTCGCCGCGACTTGGAGCGGGTCGTCAATCCCTCCGGGACGGAGACCCTGCGCGCGGGGGACGAACTCCTTGTGCTGGGCAGCCCCGCCCAGGTCCTGCGCTTTTCCGAGCGGCTTCGCCGCGGAGGTCGCGCCATCGAGGGCGGCTGAGAGCCGAGGCAGGCGTGCGGGAGAGCCGTCGCATCGTCATTCGTTGCCGGGGGCGAGGAGGTCGCCGTCGATTCGGATCTGGATCAAGCCCTGTTGGAGAACGGTTCGTCGCGGCGCGGGGATGCCGAGTTCGTACGCCATCTGGCGCGAGGCGAGGTTGGGTGCTGGCGCGGGTTGGTCCGCCCAGAGCGCCTGTAGGTGGGTGCATTCACCTTTCGCGTCGCGTTCCGCGGCGCGCGCATGGGCGAAGGGAATCACTACGTTGACCACGATCTCCCGCCAGCGGTCGGGGCCGATGAGGGAGATCGGGGAGGGGAGGCGCGCCCCTCCGGCATGGTAATGGTGGGACCAGAAGGCGTGGTCGAGGGTGGGCGGGCGGCGAAGGCGCTCCGGCTGGGCGACGAGCGCGGCGAACCATTCGTCAAGACGGGGATGGGAAGAGACGATGAGCGCGAGGGCGGCGAGGCGGCGCTCGGGGTGGTTGGCGGGACGCACCTGGTGGATGCGGAGGGGAACAGATCGCGCGGTGGAGAGGAGTGCCTCGATCCGCGTATCGGCGTCGGGGAGGAGGGCGATGGTGGCGAGGCGTGTGGAGGCGGCGATGTGAAGAAAGGGGCGGCGGTTGTGCTTGTAGCCGAGCGCTTCAGCGAGGGCCTCGTACGCGGCTTGTTCCGGGCCAACCTCCTCGATGAAGCGCGCCAGCCGTTTCGACTTGCGCTCGAAACGGGAAAAGCCGGCCGCCTCCACGCGTCCGAATTTCTGGGCAGGGTCAAGCCCATCGAGGGGTGAGAGGCTCGCACGGATGCGAGCCGGGGTGAGCGGGTAGCTGTCGGGATCGAGGGACTCGGTTAACTCGCCGAGGGAGCCCTCGACATACGGGCTGAGCACGAGTTGGGGCACCGTCCCGCCCCCGTGGCGTGCGAGCGGTTCAGGGGCCTCGAGCGCCCAGAGGCAGACGTCGAGGACGACCCCCGCGTAGACCGGATTGGCGTCATGTGCGTGGTTCCGCCAGCCGGTGGCGTGCAAGTGAATTTCGACGTCGCCGCGAAGTGGGGTCCCGCCGATCTCGATCCGGGCACCCGTAAAATCCGGACCTCCCTCGACGTTCCAGCGACCCGGCGACAAGATTCGGACAGGGCGACCGTCGCGAGTTCGCAGGTCGTCCGCGCTGAAAAGCTGGTCGGCCCAGATGGCCTGGACGAGACGCTCGGAGATCGGGACGGGCTCGTGGAAGTCCGCGGGCTCGCGGAGGGAGAGGTGAAAGGGCACGCGCGCCCCGCGGAGGGCGGCGTCATCGCAGGCAGAAACGATCCGCTCCATGGGAAAAACCTGCGTCGAGGCGGAGGCGGATGCAACCCGAAATCCGATGATTCGACGGCCCACGATTGGTCCTTAACTTGCAGGCAAGACAGAGTCCACGGCCGAAACGAAGCCCGGCATCCCTGGGTTCGCGACCAGTTTGTTGGTGTTTCCCGCCGTGGGGACACGGCGGGCTACCAATGGCGGCCCGTGCTGTCCCCATCACGGGAGAGAGATTTTACCAATGGCACCAACACTTTCGTTCCGCCCCGCGGTTTTCGCGCAAACTTCGAGCTTTTCAGCTCCGCGCGAATGCGTTAACCAAGGTAGATGAAACTCTTTGATCTTTCCGGTGAAGTGGCGGTGGTGATTGGCGCGGGTGGCGTGATTGGCGGCGCGATTGCCGAAGGCATGGCCGAGGCAGGTGCGGCGATTGCCGTGCTGGATCTTTTTCCCGAGCCCGGCGAGGCGCGCGTGAAATCCATCAAAGACAAGGGAGGTAAGGCCGCGTTCTTCAAGGCCAGCGCCACGGATGCGGGGGATCTCAAGGCGGCCTGCGCCGCGGTCGAGAAGAGCCTTGGCGCGCCGAGCATCCTCGTGAACTGCGCGGGCGGCAACGACCCCAAGACCACCGTTTCACCTGAGAACCCGGTCGAAAAGATCCCGCTCGATTCATGGATGGCCAACTACAACCTGAATCTCGTGGGGGGTGCGCTCCTGCCCTGCCAGGTCTTTGGCCCCGGAATGCTCACCCGGGGGAAGGGCAGCATCATCAACATCGCCAGCGTCTCAGCCCATCTTCCGCTTTCTAAGGTGGTGAGCTACTCCTCGGCGAAGGCCGCCGTCCTGAACCTCAGTATGTTCCTTGCCCGTGAGTGGGCCCCGAAGGGTGTGCGCGTGAACACGATCACTCCCGGTTTTTTTCCCGCCGGGCAGAACCGAAAACTGCTCTTCAAGGACGATGGTTCCCCTAACGATCGCACCCGTTCTATCTGGGGCCACACCCCCATGGGTCGTTTCGGGGAGGCTTCTGAACTGGTGGGTGCGGCGATTTTTCTCGCGAGCCAGAAAGCTTCGGGTTTCGTTACGGGTACGGACCTTCGTGTGGATGGTGGATTTCTGAGCCAGACCATCTGAAGAATTGGCGATTGCTGATTGCCGATTGGCGATAAACCGTTGCCGTCCGGTCGTCTCCGGGGGTGGCTGCGATCCCCTGCGGGCTTCGACGGGGCGAGGGGTCTGTTCCGTTGAATCGACAATCAGAAACCAGCATTCGGCAGTTCCTTTTGCGCCATCTTGTCGCTCCCTCTTTTGAGGCTCGACCAGATATTTATTGATTTGGGAGTGAAAATCCATAGAATGGGCGGTCCATGTCGCCGGGGTCGGGGCCAATGGGGCGCTGATGCAGGAGGATGTGGAAGAACACCATGGCCGCACCATATGAGATCGGGTTGATGCTGGGGGATGTCTCGAAGGACCCGGAAGGGAAATTCGGGCTGCTCCGCCAGCTGGGCGTGCGTTGCTGCCAGATTTGGCTGGGGCGGAGAGTGCTTATTCCCGGTCTCGAGAAGCGGATCGCGGAGATCACGCTGCGCGAGAGGATCGAGATCACCACGGTTTTTTGCGGGTTTGAGGGCGAGCGTTACGACGATATTCCTACGGTTCGTGCCACGATCGGGTTGGTGCCCGAAAGCTTTCGTTCCGCCCGCCTCGCGGAGATGAAGGAAGTGGCGCAGGCCACCCGCCGCCTGGGGGTGCCGGCCATCGCGTTGCATATCGGCTACATCCCGCCCGACCGCGGGTCGGCCGCCTACCGGGGTGTGGTGTCGGCGGCACAGGAAATTGCAGACTTTTCCGGGGAACTTGGTTTGAAACTTACCTTGGAGACCGGCCAGGAGACCGCCGCCCACCTCAGCGACTTCATCAGGGACGCGGGACGGTCCAACCTTGGTGTGAACTTCGATCCTGCGAACATGTTGCTCTATGGCAACGACCAGCCGATCCCGGCGGTCGAGAAACTCGCCCCGTGGCTCTTCAACGTCCACGCCAAGGATGGCAACTGGCCGACCGAGCAAGGGAAGCTTGGTCGCGAGATGCCCATCGGCGAGGGTCAGGTCAATTTTCCCGAGTTTATCCGTAAACTGCGCGAGGTGGGCTACCGCGGCCCCCTCATCATTGAGCGCGAAATCAGCGGCCCGAAGCAGATTGAGGACATGCGCGGGGCGATTCAGTTCCTCAACAAAGAGATTCAACCATGATCAAGTCCATCAGCCTCTGGTCGTTCCCCGAAAAGCTCAACCTGGAACAGTGCTTCGTGCTTGCGAAGAAGCTCGGCTATCCCGCCGTTGAGATGACCTGCGACCTCAAGGGTCGCTTCACCGTGGGTGCCAGTGAGGAGGATTGCGAAAACGTACGGCGCCTGGTCCATAAGGTGGGCATCCAGCTTACCTCGCTCGCCAGCAGCGTCGCTTGGTCCATCTGCCCCAGCTCCGACTCCGCGGTGGTCCGCGAGCAGGCGGTCGAGCGCTACCGCCGCATGATCCAAATTTCCCGCTGGCTCGGCGTGGACTCGATCCTCGTCATCCCCGGCGCGGTGCAGATCCCTTGGGACCCGAAGTTCAAGCCCGTTCGCTACGACCACGCCTACGAGCGCGCCGTGGACTTTATCGAGAAGCTTCTCCCCTTCGCGGAGAAGTACCAGATCCGCATCTGTGTGGAGAATGTCTGGAACCACTTCCTGACATCGCCGCTGGAACTCAAGGACTTTGTGGATTCCTTCGATCACCCCAGCGTCCGCATCTACTTTGACGTGGGTAACGTCCTGCGCTTCGGCTCCCCCGTGCACTGGATCGAGATCCTCGGCGCCAAGATCCACCGTGTCCATGTGAAGGACTACAAGCTCTCCGGCAACTGGCTGGAGGGTTTCTGCCCGCTTCTCGAGGGCGACGTGCCTTTCAAGGAAGTGATGAAGGCTCTCCGCAAGCTCGGCTACGACCGGACGATTACCGCCGAGATGATGCCGCCGAGTGAGGCGATCGTGAAGCATACCTCGAAGGCGCTCGACAAGATTCTCAAGATGTAAGGCCGCCGGGGTTGCCGCCCCGCCCCGCTTCCCGCCATGGCCCACGCCTCGACGCGCGACTGGCTTCGCTCGCTCGAGGCCGCCGGTGAGTTGGTCCGCATCGCGGGTCCCGTCTCCGCCGACCTGGAGATCTCAGCCCTCGCCGACCTCCAGATGAAGTCGCCCGGCGGCGGCAAGGCGCTGCTGATCGAGCAGCCCCTCCTCCCATCTCCGGGTTCCGTGCCTACAGCCTCTACTTTCCCCCTCCTCATCAACGCCTTCGGTTCCGAGAAGCGGATGGCGATGGCCTTCGGGGTGGGGAGCGTCGAAGAACTCGCCGCCGAACTCGGCGACCTTCTCAAGGCAAAGCCTCCGCAGTCCTTCCGCGACGCCCTCAGGCTTCTCGGAACCGCCTTCGAGCTTCGCCATGCAAAGCCCCGTCGCGTCTCAAGCGGTCCGTGCCAGGAGGTTGTCCACCGCCGCCCCGCCGAGGGAGGCGAGGGAAATTTTTCCCTTCGCGATCTCCCAATTCTCAAGTGCTGGCCGAAGGATGGCGGGCCGTTCATCACCCTCCCCATCGTCATCACCCGCGACCCCGATACTGGCGAGAGGAACTGGGGGATGTACCGAATGCAGGTGTACGACGGCTGGACGACCGGGATGCACTGGCAGGTCCACAAGGTTGGCGCGCGCCACGGTCGCCGTTACTACGAGACCGGACAGCGGATGCCCGTGGCCGTTGCGCTCGGGGGGGACCCCGCCTATGCCTTCGCCGCCACCGCCCCGCTTCCAGATGGCGTGGACGAGGCGATGATGGCCGGCTTCCTCCGCAAGCGTTCGGTCGAGATGGTGAAGTGCCTCACGAATGACCTCGAGGTCCCTGCCGACGCCGACTTTATCCTCGAAGGCTGGGTCCAGCCCGGCGAGACGCGCCCCGAGGGGCCGTTCGGCGACCACACCGGGTTCTACACGCCGGTGGATCCGTATCCCGTCTTTCATGTCGAGTGCATCACGCATCGCCGCGACGCGGTGTACCCCGCTACTATTGTGGGCAAGCCCCCGATGGAGGATTTCTATATTGGTTCGGCCTCGGTACGGATCTTCCTGCCGGTGCTGAAGATGACCTTCCCAGAACTGGTGGACATCGCCCTGCCGCCGGAGGGTGTGTTTCACAACCTCGTCTTCGTGAGTATCAAGAAGCAGTACCCTTACCACGCCTTCAAGGTGATCAACGGGCTTTGGGGGATGGGGCAGATGATGTTCTCAAAGTTCATCGTGGCGGTGGACGCCGACGTGAACGTCCACAACACGAGCGAGGTCCTCTTCCACCTCTGCGCGAACGTGGACCCGCAGCGCGACATGGTCTTCACGAAGGGACCGTGCGACAGCCTCGACCACGCATCGACGGAGCCGAATGTCGGCAGCCACGTCGGGATCGACGCTACCGCGAAACTCCCCGGTGAGGGCTACCGCCGCGGCTGGCCCGAGGCGGTCTGCATGGACCCATCGGTGATCGGGAAAATGAAGGGCTTCGTCGCCTCGAAAACAAAAAAAAGCCCCTGAACTAATCGAGTTCTGATCAAACGGAGGGATGGGGTTTGCTCGTCGGTGCCGAAGGAAATCGCGGGGAGGGAGGCTTCTGCGCGGCGGTCTTTTTCCGGATCCGCTCCGCATAGAGGAAAAGGATTCCTGGGCCGAAGGAGAGGAGCATCACGGAGAGGCCGGTGGCGATCCCGATGAAGGTCACCGCCGGGGCGCAGCAATCGTGGCGCTGGCGGGTGACGAGATGGCTCGGGATGGCGACGAGGAGTTCGAGGATGCTGCCGGCGAGGAGCCAAGAGGTGAGTTTCCGTGTGAGCGAGGCGGGGTCGTGCGTCCGCCCGAAGCGCCAGAAAAGGAGACCCCAAAGAAGCCAGAGCGCAGCGACGAGGGTGAGGATCACCGTGAGCCCGTGTCCCGGGCCCCAGGCGTTCCACGGCGCTTCGATCTTGTCGCCGTAAATCCCGCACTGGGCGGAGACGAAGATGCCAAAGACGAGGACCGCGAAGAGGAAGGCGGAGGTGACCACGGGGACGAGGAGGTGGCGGCGCGGGCGGAGGCGGCGCTCGGAGAGGTCGATCGGGACAAGGAGGAGGAGCCCCTGGGCGAGGACGAGGATCGCGAAGACAGCCCAGTATTCCCACGAGCGGTAGACGTCGAAGCCGCGGGCGTCCCACGTGGCCAGCGGCCAAAGGGGGGTGATCACCCCGACGAGAATCGCGGCGTAGAGCGCGGCAACAAGGAATCCCCAGCGTTTCATGATTGAACTCTTTCTATTGCTTTTACTTTGGATCGTCGAGGCGTCGTCGGTCAATCTCTCGCGCCGGAAAGGGCCGCAGGGGCGAACACCACGCATGTCGGGGCCGTCACCGTGATTGCATGGCCTGTCGAATCGAGGCGGCCCGTCTCCCCGTTGACGCGGAAGACCACGACGGAGTCAGAGTTCTGGTTCGCCACGAGAAGGTACCGCCCGGACGGGGCGATCTCGAAATGCCGCGGCCACTTCCCCTGCGTGGAGTCATGTCCGATGAGGGTGAGCGCGCCGCTCGATGAGTCGACCGCGAAGATGGCGAGGCTGTCGTGGCCGCGGTTGGACCCGTAGAGGAAACGCCCGTTGGGGTGGAGCGCGATCTCGGCCGGGTAGTTGGCACCCGTGAAGCCCCCGGGGAGCGTGGAGATCACCTGGGTTTCGCGTAGGGTGCCCGTCGCCACATCGAGCGAAAAGCCTGTGATCGTCGAGTCCAGTTCGTTGATGACCCATGCGAACTTTCCCGAGGGGTGGACGGCGAGGTGGCGCGGTCCGGCGCCGGGTCGTGTTCCTGCTGAGGGCGGATCGTTCACAGCGAGCGCGCCCCGGGCCGCATCGAGGCGGTAGACCATGACCTTGTCGAGCCCGAGGTCGGCGATGAAGGCGAAGCGGTTTGCGGGGTCGAAGGCGATTCCGTGCGGGTGAGGGGTGACCTGCCTCTGCGGATGGATGCTTGCGCCCGAATGTTGGAGGAGCGAGGAGGCGGGGCCGAGCCGACCGTCGGGTCCGAGCGGGAAGGAGGCAGTGCTCCCGCCGCTGTAGTTCGCCGCCACGAGCGTTTGGCCGGTGGCGTCCACGGCCACGTGGCAGGGACCCGCGCCGCCGGAGGGTTGGTCGTTGAGGAGTGCGAGCTTTCCCGTGGCGGGGTCCACGGAGAAGGCGCTGATTCGGGGGGAGGCCTTCCCGCCGGGGGTGACGACCTCATTGACGGCGTAGAGGATGGCCAGGCGCGGGTGGATCGCGAGAAAGGAGGGGTTTGGCGTCTCGGCGACGAGTTCGGGCGGCGAGAGCGCCCCGGTGGATGGGTCGAGGCGCGAGAGGAAGATCCCCTTCGCTTTCGCACCCGAGGTGCCGAGGTAGATGAGGACGGATGACGGGTTCAAGGGGGCTCCTTGGGAAATGGTTGCCAGCGCGATTGCGAAGAGGAGGCAGCGGGTCACAACGATGTGTTGGCTTTTGGGATTAAATTGCGAACCTCCCGGTTTGAGGCCCCAGCGTGAACCCCAAAGACATTGAACTCGGCGCCGTTGCAATGAGGAACTAGGTCTCAGCGCCATGGACGCCACGTTCCCATGGCTGCACGGGCCCGCTCACGATGTGAAACAGGGGATGCGGCTCAGGTTGTCGAACTCCCGAGAG
Organism: uncultured Verrucomicrobiota bacterium; assembly: GCA_964653025.1. Taxonomy (GTDB): domain Bacteria; phylum Verrucomicrobiota; class Verrucomicrobiia; order JABWAM01; family JABWAM01; genus JABWAM01. The sequence continues at coordinate 8,206 of CAZZBZ010000053.1, read as the reverse complement.
TGACCGCAGCCATTGGGGATTCCGTGCCCTGAGCTTTGCCTGGAGATGACGCCACTCGTACTCAAGCTGCCCAAGCGCTTCGGGAACAGAAACCGCAAGCTGTGCGCGGCCGATCTTTGTTTGGTCGAAGTGATACGAGCGTGACGTAGCCTCCAGATACACGACCATGAGATACGCGTTGATGGAGGCGACCGGGCGCGCGCATTTCCGAAACCGATGAAGCTGTGGATGATGGCGGTAACCTCTGGTGCGATTCAGGAGTACTTTGCGTGCGAGAAGGGCCTCGCGCCAGAGAGCCGTAAGGCCGGGTGGATCGAGATACTTGGGATGGAGTGTCCAGATGCGCATGCGACTCCTGCGGCCCAGTCTCCTCGGTTCAGGTACGACGGGCCAATGACGTCTGCTCGCTAGCTGAGACGTCCACTCGGCGTTGTCCGCAGACATTTAGCATCAATGAAGAAGTCATTGTCGATTTTTTGAGAATGGTGAGAAATGCAGGCCAGGACCGATTTCAACATGACCTTCTCACCGCGCACCACTGCAGTTTTCAAACACGCTCCGAGGGCACCTCAATCCCGGCTCAGCCGCCAGGAGGAATCGGGGTCATATTCCTTGATGTCGAGGGCCCGCTGGGCGGTCTTGGTGCCAAGGTCTTTCTCATAAACCCGTCCCCTTTGATTGACGATGAAGGTCATGACGCCAGAGTTGCCGTACTGAGCGGGGTAGGCCAGAAGCGCAAACCCACCGATCATGTTCCCGTTGATGACATAGTCGTATTTTCCGCCCGGAGCCGATCCGCCCTGTCGGGTGAGGAGCTTGAAGAAGTAACCGTGGAAAGGCCGAGGGGCGGTCAATGGATCCTTCGCGGGCTTACCGTAGCCTTCCGCCTGGGCCTGGGCCGCCAGCGGACCCAGTGGGCTGACCTCGCCGTCCAGGGCGGGAGACCAGTAAAGGCCGTCCTTCTTGCCGGGCGAACTGAACAGCTTTTGTGCGTACTGCAGGACATCGTTTCCCTGGCGGTCGCGGCTGGCGTATTCCCGCTGGGCTTCCACGTAGGCGCGCATGGACTTGAGCGTGGCCAACTCGTTCTTGCCGATGCGACGGTTCAATACCTCCTCCTTGCCGGCCTCAGTGTCGAAGAACCACCGGCCCTCCTTTTTCATAAGGGGGATTGGGAAAGGCCATCGGTCCTTGCCCACCTCCAGAATGCAGGTGGTTTCCGTGGGGCGGATGAGGCGCTTGGCCTGGTTCAGGGCTGCGGTGAACTCCCTGAGATCGTTGGCCGACTGGACTTCATCCGCAGCGACCAGCTCGTCGGCGGCTGATCCGAAAATGGAGCGCAGGGCTTCGCGATCCCGAGCATTGGCGGCGGCGACCAGCGCGCCCACGGCTTCTTCGGGGTTCGCGAAGGTTTTGCCGGCTTGGGCGACCTGGGGCGCGGCCGGCAGATCGATGATCAGGAGCCCCATCAGGACGAAGACCGCGAAGCGGCGGATTCCTGGGAGCCGCGTGAGAAGTGAGATTCGAGGGGAGGCATTCATGAGGAGAAAGGGCGTTATAGAATTTGGATCAGATAAAAAACGACGGAGACTCATCGGCGACCTCTTGAGCCGCCACCACCGCCCATGCTGGGCCGGTATTCGCTCCGGCTGGAAGCTCCCCGGTTGCTGAAGTCTCTCGCGCCAGAGCCACTGCTCACATCTCCGAAGGCGCTCCCGCGCGAAGCGCTGGACGGCATCCTCTCCGGATAGGAACGCATCGTGTCCGTCGGTCGGCTGGGCGACGAACCCGGCGTGGTCGTTCGAGGGCTCTGGATGGGACGGGCCGCTTGGGAATCGCTCCATCCGCGCGCTTCGTGGGACTGGAGGTTTGCGCTGGAAGGGGGGGCGCCCGCCGCGCGCAGCCGATTGGGATCCGGTTGCCACGGATGAGGTCCTGGGGACGGAGGTCCCGGGGGATGAGGCGGTCCCGGAGGATGGGGCGGTCCCGGAGGATGGGGCGGTCCCGGGGGTTGAGGTGGTCCCGGGGGTGGGGGCGGCGGGTTGTTGTAGTTGACGTTCACGGTGCCTCCACCCCAGTTGCAGTTGTTGTTGAACATCGAGCCCACGGCCATGCCCATTCCAAACGTCATGAGCGACATCATCGCCTGTTCCGACTGGTCGGGTGGCGAGGTGTACACCACGGTGGGGTTGTATTGAGGCACGTAGACGACCTGCGGTTGCGTCGGCTGAACCTGAACGACCGTGTTGGTGACGTAAATGACCTGGGAAGCGACCGCCTGCTGGAAAACCATGTTGGTGACGGTGACCGTCTGCTGGGGGGTGGTCCGAAGCGTGCCGGCACCATAGGCTTTGCCGCGCATGGTCTGAATGGCGTCCATCACGTCCTTCTGCTGGTTGACGAAAGCCTGCCCCAAATCGATGGTCCAGGAGAGTTCATCGTTCATCTTCTGGATGAGGGAAGGGAACCGGGCGACGGCTTTGACGTTGTCATCCCACGACTGGGCGTCGAGCTTGGGAAGGTTGGCGGGGTCTTTTACAAACCGTGCGGCCTGGACGATTTCCAGCGGATAGGCCGAGGCCGGCAGGAGCGAGGCGATCAGCGGGTCAGAGTAAAGCGCGATCGGGGCAACGAGTTTTTGAAGATCGGCGGCGCTGTATTTTGCTGGAGCGGCGGGCGGAGGTACGGCGGCATCCTGCGCGCGGGCGGTCCAGAGCACGGACAGGCAGAGCAGCAGATTCAGGGATCGCATTTTCATGGCATGGAGTGATGGGGAAGGTGATTGGGTGATCGACGCCCGCTGGTTCTTGCCACGGCCATCACGCTGTGTGCGCCGTCCGCAACTGCGAACCGGCAGAATGGTTTGGGAGATGGTTTGCGGAACAAAAGGGAATCGAGGGCCCCCTGATTTTCTTGGCGAGCGCCAGCCCGGTAACCGCTGGCGACGGGTAGGGTAGGCCGCGTTGACGTAAGCCGTCAAGCGAGTGGATACGACCCACTTTCTGCTGCCCGTTCCTGTTTGTCGCGGGTAGGGTGGTGCCATGGCACTTCTCGGTCAGCGCAACTCCCTTAAGGTCGTCCGTGAGGGCTCTCCGGGTTTCTACCTGGACGACGGGGAGGGCGGGGTGATTCTTTTGCCGGGCCGGGAGGCCCCGAGGGGGACCGTCCCCGGGGACGTGCTGGACGTGTTCTTCTACCTCGATTCGGAGGACCGACCGGTGGTCACCATGGCGAAGCCGCGGGCCATGGTCGGTGAGTTTGCCTGCATGAAGGTCGTCAGCGTGAACCCTCGGATCGGGGCCTTCCTCGATTGGGGGCTGCCCAAGGACCTGCTTCTCCCATTCCGAGAGCAGGCGGGGCCGAATCTTTGCACAGGGGATCGTGTGGTGGTTCATGTCGCTATCGATGCGAAAAGCCACCGCCTCGTGGCCTCGATGCGCCTCAGCAAACACCTGGGTCGGACGCCGCCCCCGTACGCCCGAGGGCAGGAGGTCGCGCTTCTGGTCGCCGCAAGGACGCCGTTGGGCTACAGCGCCATCGTGGAGAATGCGCATAGCGGTCTCCTGTATCACAGTAACCTTTCCGGGCCGCTGGAGATTGGGCAGGAACTGAAGGCCTTCGTGCACGGGATCCGCCCCGACGGCAAGATTGACTTGAGGCTCGATGCCTCGGGCTACCAGCGAATGGTCCCGTTGCGGGCGCAGATTTTGGAGGCGCTGGAACGCAACCAAGGGAGGCTGGAGTTCGACGACAAGACCTCGCCCGAGGTGATCCGCCGCACTTTTGGTGCGAGCAAGAACGCGTTCAAGTTGGCCCTCAGCGCGCTCTACAAGGAGCGGCGGGTGGTTTTTCGTAACGGGGGCACGCAGCTCGTCGAGAAGAAGCGAGTGTCGACCTGAGCCACAACGATTTGATTGGGTCGGCAAGGATTGGGCGACAAAACCTTAGAATCGCCCACCCCTTTACCGGTACATCACTCGAACCAGACAGAGGCCGTGTGCGGGGGCCGTCTTGCCCGAGAGGCGGCGGTCTCTTGCCTTCAACAACGCGGCGACCGAAGCCGCGGTACGCCGCCCGGCCCCCACCTCCGCAAGCGTTCCCACAATCGTGCGCACCATCTTGTAGAGAAACCCGTCCCCCTCCACCTCGATGAGGATCTCGTCGCCCCGTCGGCGCACGTGGCATTTCAGAATCGTGCGGACCATCGTGTTCCGCTTGTAGCCGGGGTTGACGGCCATCGCGGAGAAGTCGTGCTTCCCGATGAAGGTCCGCGCCGCCGTGCGCATCGCATCGAGAGCGAGCACGTGCGAGATGTGCCAGCAGACGCCCCGGCGAAGAGGGTCGGCGACCGGCGCGTTCTGGATGCGGTAGCGGTAGAGTTTTCGCTTCGCCGAGAAGCGAGCGTGGAACTTCGTCGGCGCCGCGCGGACCTCGAGGACGCGGATGTCGGGGGGAAGGAGTGCGTTGAGCGCGCGGCGCAACTCGGCGGGGCCCACGCGCGGGTGCTCCCAGTTGAGGCTGGCGACCATCCCGGCGGCGTGAACCCCCTGGTCCGTGCGGCTCGCCCCCTCGACGCCGACGTGTCGGCCGACGATTCCCGCGATGACCTTCTCGATCTTCTCCTGCACGGCGGCCCCCGTGGGCACGCGCTGCCAGCCGGCGTAGCCGCTCCCGTCGTAGGCGATGGTCATCCGAAGGCGCATGGCATCCACCTTCGTGGAAATTCGGGCGGGAATCCAGACGACAGAATGGAGCGGGGCGGCGGCATGCCCACCTCAACGGGGTTGTGTCGGGCGGGGAGTCGCCGTAGCATGGGGAATATGTCGATCCTTGCGATTTATCCCGGCAGTTTTGACCCGCTCACCAACGGGCATCTCGACGTGCTTCGCCGCGCCTCACGGCTTTTCGACCGGGTCATCCTGGCCATTGCCCACGGGACAGAGAAACACCCTCTCTTTACCGTGGATGAGCGGATGGAGATGGCCCGGGAGGCCATCTGCGGGCTCGACAACGTCCAGGTGGAGGAGTTCAAGAAGCTGCTGGTGGACTACGCACAGGAGAAGGGGGCCCTCGTGATTATTCGGGGCCTGCGGGCGGTGTCCGACTTCGAGGTGGAGTTCCAGATGGCCCTGATGAATCGCACCCTTGCCCCCTCGGTGGAAACCATCTTCCTGATGCCACGCGACTCTTACAGCTACCTCAGCTCGCGCATCACGAAGCAGATCGCCCAGCTCGGGGGGGACATCAGCCCCTTCGTGATGCCACACATCGAGGAGGCGCTGCGGCGGAAGTACGGGTTTTCCCGCTAGATCCGAATCTGAAGGAAACGATTCCCCGGGCGCCTTTCCCCATCCCACTGTGAAGGTGAAATTCCACCTAATTCTCGAGGAGGGTCTGCATCTCGAGGGCGAGGATCCTCCCTCTGCCCTGGATTTTCACGGGGAAATCTTTCGCTTTGAGCACCCCGTACGCTACGTGCTCGACCTTCAGGAGACCGCCCCCAACAGAGTCCTTGCGCAGGGATGCCTCTCGACGGTGGTGAAGGCCCGATGCGTCCGCACCCTGGAGTGGTTCGACCTCCCCTTGGAAATCAACGACTTCCTTGCGGAGGCCGAAGTGGATGGGGACGACGTGGACTTGACTCCCCAGATGCGGGAAGATATTTTACTCGGCCTCCCCAGCCATCCCGTTTCTCCCGGAACCCAACCGTTGGCCGCACGCATGCCAGACGGCACCGGGCCGAAGGGCGGTCTCTGGAGCAAACTGGACCAACTCAACATCAAAACGAATGGCCTCGGCGTTTCGCCGCGGCCTCCAAGGCCCAAACGGCGGGGCGTGCCGCCCAAGGGTTAAAGATCTTATGGCAGTTCCCAAACACAAGGTTTCCAAGGCTCGTTGTCGTACCCGCCGCATGGCCAACCGCTTGCATGCACCCCAGATCGGCCGCTGCACGAACTGCGGGGAGGCCTGCGCTTCCCATCGCGTCTGTCCCCACTGCGGATGGTACAAGGGGCGCCAGGTCATCACCGTCGAGCTGAAAAAGTAGCCGATGAAAATCGCGGTGGATGCCATGGGAGGGGATCACGCCCCCTCCGCTATTGTTGAAGGGGCGGTCCTGGCCCTTCGCGATTATCAGGATATCGAGGAACTCCTTCTCGTTGGGGACGAGCAGCGGGTCCGCGCCGAGTGCCTCCGCCACGGCCCGATCGATCCGCGTTTCAACTTCATCCACGCCTCCCAGGTGGTGGATATGTCGGACGCCGCCTCCGAGGCCGTTCGTCGCAAGAAGGACTCCTCGATCGCCCGTTGCGCCGATCTGGCCAAGGAGGGAAGGGCCCAGGCCATCGTCACCGCCGGCCACACCGGCGCCGCGGTCGCCGCCTGTACCCTCCGCCTGCGCCTTCTCGAAGGAATCGAGCGCCCCGGGATCGCCTGCGTCCTGCCTACCGAGCGCAACGCCTTCGTCCTCATCGACGCCGGGGCGAACATCGCCCCGAGCGCCTCGCACCTCCTCCACTACGCGATCATGGGGAGCCTCTACTCCCGCCACGTCCTCGGCTACACCAACCCGCGCATCGGGCTGATGAGCATCGGGGGAGAGGACCAGAAGGGAAACACCCTCACCAAGGAGGCCTTCAAGCTCCTCGAGCGCTCGAACCTCAACTTCCGCGGCAATGTCGAGGGGCACGATGTCTTTGCCGGAAATGTCGAGGTGATCGTTTGCGACGGCTTCGTCGGAAACGTGGTCCTCAAGACCGCGGAGAGTCTCGCCTCCGCCCTCTACCACTGGGCCAAGACCGAGATCGCGCGCAACCCCCTTCGCATGGCTGGCGCCCTTCTCGCTCGAGGTGCCATTCGGGACGTCCGCCGAAAGACCGATTACGCCGAGTACGGGGGGGCCCCGCTCCTCGGCGTCAACGGCACCTGCATCATCGGGCACGGCGTCAGCAGCCCGCGCGCCGTGCGTAACTGCATCCGCGTTGCCAGGGAATCCATCAACCAGCATCTTTCCGCCCACATCGTCGAGGAGGTTCGCCTCAATCATGAGCGCATCCAGCAAGGCACCCCCGCCGCATCCTGACCGCGCTCCCCCGCGTTGCCAGGTTGCCGGCACGGGCGCCTACCTGCCCGCGCGCGTCCTGAAGAACGCGGATCTCGAGAAGCTTGTCGAGACGAGCGACGAGTGGATTGTCTCCCGCACCGGCATCCGCGAGCGCCGTATTGCTGCCGAGGGAGAGCACACCTCCACGATGGGCGCCCGCGCCGCCGCCCAGGCTCTCGAGAATGCCGGGGTGACCGCCTCCGAGGTGGACATGATCCTTTGTGCCACCATCACGCCGGACATGCCCTTCCCCTGCACCGCCTGCCTCATCCAGAAGGAGATCGGCGCCACCCGCGCCTTCTGCTTCGACATCGAGGCCGCCTGCACCGGTTTTATCTACGGCCTCGAGATCGGCCGCCAGTTCATCGAGTCGGGCACCTACAAGACGGTGCTCATTATCGCCGCCGACAAACTCTCCACCATCACCGACTGGAAGGACCGCAACACCTGTGTCCTCTTCGGCGACGGTGCGGGTGCCGCCGTGCTGCGCCCCTCCGATGGCGTTCGCGGCATCCTTTCCACTTCCCTCGGTTCCAACGGCGAGCAGAGCGGACTGCTCTACATGCCCGGTGGCGGTTCCCAGAATCCCGCCAGTGCGAAAAGCGTCGAGCTGGGCCTTCACTTCCTCAAGATGAACGGACGAGAGGTGTACAAGCACGCGGTGGTCACCATGGCTCGTGCCGCCGAAGCAACCCTTGATCGCGCCGGTCTGAAGACCTCCGACATCGCCTGGGTGATCCCCCACCAGGCCAATCTCCGCATTATTCAGGGCCTCATCGAGCGTCTCGATGTCAGCATCGACCGCTGCCTTATCAACGTGGATCGCTACGGCAACATGTCCGCCGCCTCCGCCGCCGTCGCATTCCACGAAGGTGCGCGCGACGGTCGCTTTAAGAAGGGCGACCTTCTCCTCCTCGTCGCCTTCGGTGCCGGCCTGACCTGGGGCGCCACCGTCATCCGCTGGTAGTCTCCAGCGGGGCGGGTCCGATCGGTCCGCGCCGTCGCGAGCCGTGCCAGCTACTTCGTCTTCGGCGCACCCTTCTCTTCCGCCTCCACCTCGTCCAGGTTGCGATGGCCAACCACCGTCCCATCGTCGTGCGCGTG
>CAZZBZ010000052.1:0-22460 GCA_964653025.1 uncultured Verrucomicrobiota bacterium | reverse complement strand
TTGCCGGTTTTGCCGTTGCCACCCATCGGCGCTCGCGCCAGCATTCAGTCCCATGAACTCCCATCTTTCCACCGGCCTCTGCAGCGTTACTTTTCGCAAGCTCGCCGTGCCCGAGGTGGTTGCCCTCGTTCAGCGCGCAGGCCTCGACGCCATCGAGTGGGGCGGCGATGTCCACGCCCCCCCGACCCTCCCGGCGGCGGACCTGGAGACCATCGGCGCGCGTACGCGCGAGGCTGGGCTCCGGGTCTCAAGCTACGGCTCATATTTTCGCATGGGCGAAACTCCCGAGGAGGCCCTCGGGCCGATTCTCGACGCCGCCGGTCACCTCGGCACGCGCATCGTCCGTATCTGGGCGATGAAGATCCCCTCCGCCGTCGCAAAGGTGGAGGACTGGCAGCGCGCGATCGAACTCGCCCGCCGCCTCGCCGAGCAGGCGAAGGCCGTCGGAATTGAGCTTTGCACCGAGTTCCACCGCGGCTTCATCACGGATACCGGCGCCTCCGCGGCACGGCTCGCCCGCGAGGTGAACCACCCGAACTTCCACGGTTTCTACCAGGTCTACGTCGAGGCAGGCCGCGATCTCTCCGTGGAGATGGAGGCGATGCTCCCCGTCCTCTCCCACGTTCACGTCTACCACTGGAACGGGAGCGACCGCAGGCCGCTCGCCGAGGGCGCGGACGTCTGGGCACCCCTCATGCGCAAGCTCGCCGCCGATTCCCGCCCCCGCGCCCTGCTCCTCGAGTTCGTCCGACAGGACTCCCCCGAACAGATGGTCGCCGACGCCGCCACGCTCCGCGACTGGGTCGCCGCCGCCATCCGCTAAAACCTCTTGGGTTGGGGCCTCAAACTCCATTTTCCATCACGGGTCTTTTTACCCGAAACAGGGGGTTTGCGATTAAGAACATTCACTTCATGACTTCCCCGATGGAGAGCCAAAAAAAACATCCCGTCTGGCAATCCAGCCTTCTCAAAGCAGCCCTGGTCGTTTCCAGTTTCACGATCATGCTGTTCCTTTCGGAAGGAGTGGCCCGCTGGCTGCGCCCAGACTTGGTTCCCTCGATCGAGATCCGCACCATCCCCGATCCCTTTGTCGGCTGGAGGAATCTGCCCTGCCAGAGTTTTGACGGACGGACCGAGCAGGGGGAACGCCGCCGTATCCAAATCAACAACCTCGGGTTCGTGGATGAGGATCACGCCCTGGAGAAAGCGGACCAGACCGTGCGCGTGGCATTTCTCGGGGATTCCTTCACCGCCGCCGTACACGTCGACTTCCCATTTTCCTTTGTGCAGGTGGCTGGCACCAACCTCCGGACGGCCGTTCCCACCCAGAAATGGGAGGTGTTAAACTTCGGCGTGACGGGCTTTGGCACGGTCCGGGAGTATCTCGCTTGGAAATACTACGCCCGCCACTTTCGCCCGGACGTGGTGGTGCTGGCCTTTTTCCTTGGCAACGACGTGGCCAACAACCTGCCGGGCTACGAGGATGTTTTCACCCGCCGCCGCGATCAAAAAAAACACGGCTGGTTCTACCGGGCTTTCTTGGAGCCTTCCCTGCTTTACCAGATGTACAAGTTGCGGGCGCGGGACCTTCGCCACTTTTTTCTCAAGGATGGGTCGCGCAAGGTCAGTGCCGAGGACGAGAAGCTTCCCTTCTGGCGGAGATCCTATGCGCCGATCGACTGGCAGACCTACCTGGCCCATCCGGACCCCGCCTTTGAAGAGGCATGGAAAACCACGGAACAGCACCTTCTGCTCCTGCGGGACGAAGCCCAGGCCGGCGGGGCGCGTTTCCACGTGGCCCTGCTTCCCGGCATGGAAGCCATGGTGGCCGGCAAGTTCCAGCGTTCGCAGGTCCGCTATCCGGGCATCGAGGCCTTCGAGTTTGATCTCGATCACCCCCGCCGTCGCCTGCTGGATTTTCTGAAACGGAACAAGATATCCACCATCGATATCCAGCGCGAGTTCGAGGAGAAGGTTCCGCCCGATCAACGCCAGGACCTTTATTATCGGTTCGACCTGCACTTCAACACGCGCGGCCATCGCTTGGCCGGCGAAGCGATTTCCAGGAAGATTTCGGCCGTTTGGCTGTCCGACCTCCAGGAAAAGAAAAAATGAAAACGTCCTTCCAATGGCTCGTCCTGGGTGCCGCGCTCGCGTTTGCGGCCATCTACACCGCCGAGGGTTTCCTTTTCAAGGATTACAACCTTGATGAGTTCCAGGTGGCCACCGGTTACCTGAAAGACCGCGACCCGGGGATGTATTCCACGGACTTTGTCTGGAGCAAGGCGGAGATGGTGCGGAACCTGCACGTGTCGGTTCGCCGGCTGATGCAGTTCACCGAATTCATTACCGGGGGGATCCTGTCGGAACCGATCGATCTTTTCCTGCTGTGGCTTCCGGTCTGTCAGGCGGTCTTCTTTATCGGGATCTATCTCCTGGCGTCGCGCTTCACCGGGGATCGATGGGCCAGTTTTCTCATCGCGTGCTCGTTCATGCTGACCCGCCGAATCCTGTGGGACTGGTGGGGCCTCGGCCCCACGTACACCATGAGCGCGCGCGGCCCGGTCCTGAGTTGCCTGCCGCTGATGCTCTGGTGGTATTTCCGTTGCGAGGGGCGGTTAACCTGGCTGATCCCCTCTTTCCTGATTTGGGGCGGCATCAGCAATCTGCACCCGCTGTCGGGATGGGGCGCGGTTGAACTGCTGGGCGTGACCCTGCTGGTGGCAGATCGTTTTCGGTGGCGGGCATGGCGCGAGGGGTTGGTCATGGGAGTCTGCACTTTGGTGGGGAGCAGCTATTTTATTTTCCAGTGGATCCAGGTGGCCGTCGTGCCGGAAGGGCAACAGGCCACCGGGGCGGTGGCCCGGGATTTCCTGGCGCAGTTCGGCGGCCTGACCCCGCCAACACGAAAATACCTTTTAAGTTTCCTTCAGGATGTCTCCCTGCCGCTAATTCTAAGCCTGTGGGGTTTCTGGCGCTGGCGAAAGTCGGCTTCTTCGCCGCCCTCCGACGAGCGCTCGCTACGCGTGCTTTATCTTTTCCCGCTGGTCACGGTCGTCATGACGATTCTGGTCATGGCGGGGGGATACACCATGCGAGGCGCTGGTTTTAGTGTTCCGATCATGGTGGCCGAGCATTCCCGCAACATCAAAATGATCTACCTGACCATGTCGGTCTGGATGGCGTTTGCGTTGAGCTTCTGGATGCGGGACCACACTCGGACGCTTCCAAAATGGGGGGTGCCCATCGTTTTGGTCCTTTCGCTGATGTGCATCAACTTCCCCGGTCACAAGCTGGTAAACCACCTACTCTATTCGCTCCGATGGACGACCGCGCGGGAAATCCAGTCCCACCAGAAGCGGCTGGACGAGGACCGGGCGGATTACGAAGTGGCCGCATGGTCCAGGGCAAACACCCCGAAGGAGGCGCTGTTTTATTTCGACTCCTACGAATTCCGCTACTACGCCCGCCGCTCGCTGGTGTTCTGCTGGTTCGATAGGCCGTGCGTGGGTTATCACCCCTCGAAAGAGTTGGAGGAATGGATCCGCCGACGGGACCGGGTCATGCCATTAAGAAAAACCGGCGACGCTCGCAGCATGTGGAATGCCGCCAGGGAGTTTGGAGCCGATTACCTGGTGGTCCTGAACGCCTGGCCCGCGCTGGGCGAAAAACCGGTTTGGTCAAATGCAAAGTATTCGATCTATCGCTTGAAATGATAAACCGTTCCTCAATCGCCCGCAGGCTTGTTCGCGGTTACCTTTTCGGCCGTGCAAGGATGGGGCGATCCGCTCTCAAGCGAGCGCTCCTGCCGCTGCTTCCGAAAAACCAGGTCGTCGAGTTGGAGCATGGTTTGTCGATCCATTTGGATCTCAGCAAGACCAATCATCAATTTCTCTTCTGGTTCTATGAGGAACATGAATCGTCCCTCCAGTGGGCCATCAAGACGCTCCTGCCGATGGGAGGCGCTTTTGTGGATTGCGGGGCCAACCTGGGATTGATGGGGTTGCTGGCGATTCATCAACGAGGAGCGCGTGTCCTGTTCATCGAGCCTCACCCGCGCCTGGCGGAGATGATTCGGCAGGATTTGGAACTCAACCGTTTTACCGCGCAAGCCGACGTTTGCGAGGCGGCGGCCTGTCATGAAGACGGAGAGGCCCCATTGCAGGTGGAGGCAAGGAGCGATGGCGGCCATTCCATGAAGATCAACCCGGATAAGAAATCCGGCCCCAGCATCTCCGTCAAAACCTGTCGCCTGGAAACCCTGTTCAAGGAAAGGGCGATCCAGCATGTGGATTTTCTAAAAATCGATGTTGAAGGCTTGGAGTTTCAGGTCCTGGAAGGCTTGGGTTCCTTTCTGGATCCGCGTCGCATCGACGTGATTTACGTCGAAATGGGAAGGGACTGCGAGGCCGCATGGAGGAGGTTGGTCGAACGCGGGTATCGCGCTTTCGCGGCCAACTCCATTTACATCGACCGTCTGCGGCAACTGGAACGGAAGAAAGACATCAGCCGTTTTTTTCGACCGACAGAAACCCCCGAGGATGGAAACCTGCTTTGGTGTGCGCCCGAATCGCCCTGCGAGAAGTTTCTCCTTCACGCCTGCCGGAGTTGAGATCAATCGGGGTGTGGGGACTTGAAGTGGAGCGGGTTTGGGTGGAGAGTACGCGGCCCCCCGCATGATCGAACTCCGCAAAAGGGAAGGAAACTTCCCACAGATGGTGCGAGCCCTCGGCTCGCTGGAGCTGGCAATGCTCCTCCTCGGCGTGCTGGCCGTTGGCTGCGCCGTGGCCACGTTCACCGAGTCAGGGTTCGATGCCAAGGTGGCGCGGACCTGGATCTACGACGCCCCGTGGTTCCTCGCGTGGCTCCTGCTCCTCTGCCTGAACCTCCTCTTCGCCGCAATCAGCCGATGGCCCTGGCAGAAGTGCCACCTCGGGTTCGTGACCACCCACTTTGGGATCGTCATCCTCCTCGCCGGCGCGTGGGTCGGACGCACCTTCGGCATCGAGGGCTTCGCGGACATCCAGAAGGGCATGCACCCCTTGAATCGCCTCACCACCGGCGAGATGACCGTCCTCGCGCGCAGCCCAAAGACCGGGTTCACCTACAGCCTCGAGTACGACCCCGCCTCGCGGAAGCCGACCGAACAACGCCCGCGCACACTCGTCCTGCCGGACACCGACCTGCGCCTGAAGGTGGACCGCTACTCCGAGCACCTCGGGGTTCTCAACGACCTCGTCGCCGCTCCCGCGGGCGCCGGCACACCCGGCATCGCCGTCCGTCTCAAGAGCTCGATGATGCAGCAGCCGATCGAGGCGCAGCTCGTCCTCGGAAATCCCGAGGCATCGAGCTTCGACTTTTTTGGGATGGGTGCCATCCAGTGGGTGACCAAGCTCCCGTCCTCTCCGCCGAAAGGTGCCCCCCTCACCCTCCGCCTTGCCCCGCTCGGTGGAGGCAAGGTCGCCTGGCAGTCGTGGCGCAGTGGCAAGCTTGCCGCCAAGGGCGAGTCCACTGAGGGGAAGGCATTTGCCACCGGCTGGGCTGACTGGCAGGCCGAGATCCTCCACCTCTTCCCTTCCGCGCGCCTTGATGAGCGGGTCCAGGAAATGCCCGCGGACGACGCCCACGGCGGCAGCGCCCCGAGCGGCGTCCGTGCCCGACTCGTCGCCCCCTCGGGGCAGACCGGCGCGCCCGGCTGGATCACCGACGGAAACTGGCGCGAACTCACCGTGGGCACCAACATCGTCGCCGCCAGCTTCGCGGCGCGGACGGTAAGCCTGCCGTTCTACGTCGGGCTCGAGAGTTTTGAGGTGCCGCGCACGGAGGGGACCGACCGCCCCGAAAACTTCATCAGCACCGTGCGTTTCATGGACGATCCGCACCAAAAGGGCCGCGCGGCGCGAATCGAGATGAACCACCCGGCCGAGTACCCCGTCGGATGGTGGCGCTCGGCGCTCGGCCTCAACTACAAGTTCTCGCAGGCGTCGTGGGATCCCGAGAACCTGGACCGCACGATCCTCCAGGTGCTTCGCGACCCGGGTTGGCCGCTCAAGTGGATCGGCTCGATCCTTGTCGTCGCCGGGATCTTCATCGTCTTCACCGTGCGCGGGCAGCGCACCGACCTCGCCCTCCCGCCAACCCCAAAAAAAGAGACATGAACCGCCTCTCCCTCCTTCTCGCCGCAGCGCTCGTCGTTCCCGCTGCGTTCGGCGCCCCACACCCCGACCCCTTATTGCTCCGTGACTTGCCCGTGCAGGATGGCGGGCGGCGCAAGCCGCTCCTCGCCTTCGCCCAGGAGCAGGTGCGCGCCCTGAACGGTCGTCTCGGCACCCTCAAGGACGGCGCCGACGGTTCCCGTACCGACGCCCTCTCCGCGGTGCTCACTCTCTGGCTTCAGCCCGAGGACTGGAATACCCGCCGCGTCATCCTTGCCGACGACGTGGATTTAAGGAAAACGCTCGGCCTCCCCATGACCGAACGGCTCTTCTCCGCAAAGACGCTCGTCGCAAAACCGGATCTCATGCGACTCGCGCAGGAAGCCTCGATGGCGGGCGAGACGAAGCCCACCCCGATCCAGCGCGCGGCCCAGACCGTCGCTGAGCGCGTGATGCTCCTCCAGGCCCTGATGGAGGGCAAGACCTTCGCCCTCGCACCCCCTCCCGTCGGGACGTCGGGGAAGTGGACGACCCTCGAGGCAAGCGGCGACGCGGGCCTCATCGAGATTCGCCAACAGCTCGCGAAGGCATGGCGCGGCAGCGACCAGGCCGCGTTCGACTCGGCGGCAAGGCTTCTCCGCGAACGTGCACGCGCACGCAACCCGTCCGCGATGCCCGAGGAATGGCGGCTGCGACTGGAGGTGGCCTACCTCCAGTGGCACCCTTTCCGCGCGGCGTGGGTCTGCTGCGTGTTCGCGGCCTTCGCACTCGCGATGTCGCGACGCGACGCGACAGGCCCCGGCTACCGTGCCGCGTGGGCCCTCGCGGTGCTGGCTCTCCTCTTCCAAGTGGCCGGCTTCACGGCGCGCAGCCTGGTCACGGGGCGCGCGCCGGTCACGAACATGTACGAGACGGTGGTCTGGCTGGCGTTCGCGATGCTCGCGATTGCCGTGGTCTTCGAGGCGAGGAACCGTGTGCGATGGTTTCTCCTTGGCGCGACCCCGCTCGCGGCGGCCGTGCTCATCATGGCCGACCTCCAGCCGACCGTGCTCGACAGCTCGCTCCACCCGCTCGTGCCGGTGCTGCGGAGCAACTTCTGGCTGGCGATCCACGTGATCACGATCACCTCGAGCTATTCCTCCCTTGCCCTTGCCCTCGCCCTCGCGCATGGCGTGCTTTGGAAGGCGATCCGCGCGCGGAGCCGCACCGCCGGCGAGGCCCTCCACGGCTACGTGGACCGCGCCCTGCAGATCGGGGTGCTCCTCCTCGCGGCAGGGACGATCCTCGGCGGCGTCTGGGCCAACTACTCCTGGGGCCGATTCTGGGGATGGGATCCCAAGGAGACCTGGGCGCTCATCGCGCTGCTCACCTACCTTTTTCTCCTCCACGGACGGCTCGTGCGCTGGTGGGCCGGGTTCGGCATGGCCGTTGGCGCGATCCTCTGCTTCCAGTCCGTGATCATGGCCTGGTACGGGGTGAACTTCGTCCTCGGTGTCGGCCTGCATAGCTACGGCTTCGGCAGCGGCGGCATCCGCTGGGCGTTTCTCTTCCTCGCCATCGAATGCGCCTTCATCGCCTTTGCCGCATGGCGCGCGCGTTCTCCCCGCGCATAGACGCCCACGGGAGAGCGAAAGCCGCGGTGATCCCGAGGGCTGACTTTGGTCTTTTGTTTTCCCTCGTGTTTGACATTTTCGCGCTCGCCCGGGAAACTACGAACCCTTACTTCCGCAAGATCCCCGGCCTAAAATACCATGTCCTACCCCCTCTCCCCTCCCCCTTCCGGCGACAGGATCAGCATTCGCGACGGCAAACTCGCCGTCCCCGACCGCCCCGTGCTGCCTTTCATCCGTGGAGATGGGACTGGCCCCGACATCTGGGCGGCCAGCGTGCGGGTTTTTGATGCCGCGGTGGAAAAGGCGTACGCGGGAAAACGCAAGATCGCATGGTGGGAGGTTTTCGCGGGCGAGACCGCAAAGAACAAATTCGATACCTGGCTCCCGGATGAGACCGTACAAGCCTTCCAGGAGTACCTCGTGGGAATCAAGGGGCCGCTGACGACCCCGGTCGGCGGGGGGATCCGCTCGCTCAATGTGGCTCTTCGTCAACTCCTCGATCTCTACGTTTGCCTCCGCCCAGTCCAATACTTCACCGGAGTGCCGAGCCCCGTCAAACATCCCGAGAAGGTGGATATGGTGATCTTCCGCGAGAACACGGAGGACATCTACGCGGGAATCGAGTGGAAGGCGGGGAGCCCCGAGGCCGCAAAAACACTTAACTTCCTAGGTAGGGAGTTCCCCAAAGAGGCGGCCAAGGTGCGCTTCGGGAAGGAGACCCCCTCCGAGGTGGGGGTCGGGATCAAGGTGGTGAGTCGCCCCGGCACCGAGCGCCTCGTCCGCGCCGCGATCGAGCACGCCCTCCGCCACCAGCGCAAGTCGGTGACCATCGTCCATAAGGGCAACATCATGAAGTTCACTGAGGGTGCCTTCCGCGACTGGGCTTACGCCCTCGCAAAGCGCGAATTTGGAGGCATCGAGATCGACGGGGGTCCATGGGTAAAGCTCCCCTCCGGCACCGTGATCAAGGATGCGATCGCGGACATCGCCCTCCAGCAGGTGCTCACGCGACCCGAGGACTTCGACGTGATCGCCACGCTCAACCTGAACGGCGACTACCTCAGCGACGCGCTCGCGGCCCAGGTGGGCGGAATCGGGATCGCCCCCGGCGGAAACATCAATTACACGACGGGCCATGCGATCTTCGAGGCCACCCATGGCACTGCCCCAAAGTACGCGAACCAGGACCGTGTGAACCCCGGTTCCTTGGTGCTTTCCGGCGAGATGATGCTCCGTTACATGGGATGGATCGAGGCCGCGGACATGATCCTCGTGGGGCTTCGTGGCGCGATTGCCTCGAAGCGCGTCACCTACGACTTCGCGCGTCTCATGCAGGGGGCCACCGAGATCAAGTGCTCTGAGTTTGGGGCGGGCATCATCGCCGCGATGTAGGCGGGGTGCATTGCCGTTCTGCCGGGTTTTTTTAAAAAACTCCGCTTCGCGTGGGCACGATCCGCCTGAGGCGGATGCCCCTCCACGCTCAAATCGCGATTGGAGGGACGGCGTGTCGCCGTCCGTCTTCCTTCTCCGCGGCCGCCGACACGGCGGCCCTCCAGAAGACGGCCCGTCGGACCATCCCTACCCAGAATCAATCCCCTGGAGAGGCACGCTCCATCGTGCCCTCGGCAGTCTGCGGGGAGGCACCCCGCGCCTTTTCCTTGTTCCGGGGGGTTGGATGACTTAAATCCGTCCCGTGTTGACGGCGCAATCCCAGCTTCGTTCCCTGAGCCAGCATGCCGCTGAAGGACAGGAGCTTTCCGCCTCGGAGATCGAGCAGGCCATTCATGACCTGCTCGAGCCCGGCGTGGCGGTCGAGGAGAAGGCCGAGTTCCTCCTCTGCCTCGCGCGGAAGGGAGAGTCGCCGCGTGAGATCGCCGATTTCGCGATCATGCTGCGCGACCTCGCGCTCGATCCACGCGTGGACCTTGGCCTCGTCGGGGGCCTGCTCATGGACACCTGCGGCACGGGCTCGGACCACGCAGGCACCTTCAACGTCTCCACAGCCACGGCCTTCGTCCTCGCGGCCGCCGACATCCCGGTCGCAAAACATGGAAACCGCGCGATCAGTTCCAAGTGCGGCAGCGCCGATGTCCTTGAGGCACTTGGCATCCAGATCGAGATCCCTCCCTCCGCCGCGCGCGAGGGGATCGAGCGCCTGAAGTTCGGTTTTCTTTACGCCCCTCTCTACCACAAGACCTTCAAGGTCCTGCAGCCCGTTCGCCACCTCCTCGCCCGCCACGGCAAGCGCACGATCTTCAATCTCCTCGGGCCGCTGGTGAACCCCGCGCGCCCGAACATCCAGCTCGTTGGCGTCTACGACCCGGCACTCACGGACCTCTATGTCCACGTTCTCTACCTCATGAAGCTCAAGCGCGCCCTCGTCGTCCACGGCTACGACGGGATGGGCAAACCCTGCCTCGATGAACTGAGTACGCTCGGGAAAACCAAGATCTCCCAGCTCCACTCCAACGGCAACGTGGAGACCTTCGAGATGGACGCGGCCTCGCTCGGGATCGCGCGCCCCAACCTCAAGGAACTCCAGGGCGGGGACGCCGAAATGAATGCCCGGATCATCCGCAACCTCCTCTCGGGCGACGACACTGGCCCGCGGCGCGACCTGCTCGTTTACAACGCTGCCGCCGGCTTTGTGCTCGCGGGAAAGGCGCGCGACCTCTCCGATGGGATGCGCCAGGGTGCCGAGGTGCTGGATGGCGGGGCCGCGCTGGCCCGTCTCGACGCCTATCGAGCCTTCTCGCAAAACGCGGTCCAACGCTCCAAGGTAATTTCCACGAAATGAAACCTCCCTCTCCATCCTCCCTTCTCCCGCACCGGCTCGCGGCAGCTGTCCTGTGGCTCGCCCTCGCGGGGATCGCCCTCGCCCAGGCTCCCGCCCCCGCGGCGCCAAAGAATCTCATCCCCAACGGGAACTTCGAGCGCGTGATCACCTTCCAGAACCTCTACGATGGTGTGGACGCCAGCGGAAACCTCCGCGTCCCCCGCGCCAGCGCCCCGGTTTATCTCGATGGCTCGCAACTCTCTCCCATCCCCTTCGCGGCGGCGCCCTGTTTCGTGGACGTCAACGGCGACAAGCTCCCGGACATTGTTTGCTCCAGCCCTCTCGGAACCCTGTACTGGTATCCCAACATCGGCAAGAAGGGAGAGCCGGCGTTCGATCGCGGCCACCTCTCCCCCACCTACCTCGGCCCCGGTGCCCGCGCCTACGCCGCCGACGTCAACGGCGACGGCAAGGTGGACATCCTCTATGGCAATGTGGACGGCGAGATTTTCATCCTCCCCAACCGCGGCTCCGGGGGCGACCCGAAGTGGGTCGAGTCCATGTCCAAGCCACGCTGGATGCCGCCGCCGGTCGGCGGTGTCCCCGCGCACCAGAAAGGCTACATGGTGGACACCCTCAAGGACGGCAAGGAATCCATCACCGTGGGCAACTACTCCGCGCCCATCTGGGTAGACTGGAACAAGGATGGCACCCCGGACCTCGTCGTGGGCGAAGGCTCCTACTCGGCCAACAGCGTTCGCGTCTGGATCAACATGGGCAGCCGGACCACGCCCGTGTTCAAGCCCGAGGCGAAGTTCACCATCGCTTACGGCGAAGGCCGCGAGCAACTCACTCCCTCCGTCTACGACTGGAACAGCGACGGCATCCCCGACCTCCTCACCGGCGACCGTGAGGGACGCGTGGCCCTGTACCTTGGCACCGCCGAGGCGATCAAGGATCCGAAGAAGCTCGCCCCCGTCGAGTTCACCAAGTTCATCACGGTGGGCGGGCGCGAACGGATCGGCTACCTCATCAGCATCTGCGCCTGCGACTACAACGAGGATGGCATCCCCGACCTCATGTACGGGACCACCAGCGGCATGATCATGGTCGCCCTCGGCACCGGCAAGCGGGAGGACCCTGAACTCGGCGCCGCCACCCAGGTCAAGGGGGTGGACGCCGCCAAGGACTTCAAGCAGCCCAGCAGTTGGGAGGATCCCCGCATGGTCAGCGCGATGGATAATGGCTCGGTCATCTCGATGTGCTCCCCACTCCCGGAGGTGGTCAGCCGTGAGATCAACCCCGAGGCTGACATCAAGGAGGGCAACCGCTCCCTGCACTTCTCCTGGTTCGAGAAGTTCCACGGCTTCATCCCCCGTCCAAGATACTCTACGATCTCTGATCCTTGGAAGAGCTTCATCACCGATTATATCGAGGGGGTCTTTACGCTCCGCAACACGACCCTCCCTTTCACTCTTGGCAAAGACTACGAGCTCTCCTTCCAGCGCCGAGGCGATGCGATGAAGATCCTCTGGATCATCACCTACCAGGAGTCCATTCCCGACCCCAAGAACGCGGGAGGCCCGCCGCTTATCCGCCAGCACATCTATTCGGAAGTTGTCTCCCTCGGTGGCTCTTGGGGTGAATACCGCAAGACCATCCGCCTCGAGGGGACCAAGGAAGCGGGTGTAGACACCCACGGCAAGCGCTTCGATGCCGGAGCCTTTCTCGACCTCAACTTCATCGGCACCGGCGACGCTTGGGTGGACGACATGAAGTTGATCGAGATCGTGAAGTAGGACGGCTTCGGCGAGAGATGGCATCGAGCGAACGAAAAGAGCCGTCCGGTGGAGATCCCCAGTAACTACTCAGCTTCGCACGGGCACGACAAAGCGTGCCCCTCCACGCGCAACGCGTGGCAAGCCAAACCTGTTGACCAAGGGAGGGGCACGCTTCGTCGTGCCCTCGGCAGTCCGCGCCGATTCCGCTCTGGAATGATTCCAATCCCCCAAGTCCTCTTCGCCACTGCGCTCGCGCTTGCACTTGCCGCAACGGCGGCCGAACCCCCCGCCTCCGTCGCGCGTCCTCCCTCCATCGAGGCGGTCGCGCGCGAGTTCTTCGAGGCCAATCCGAACCGCGACCTCAAGCAGGAAGAGATCACCGCCCACATCCTCAAAAAACGCCCCGACGCGCAGGACCCCTGGCGCGCCGTCCGAAAGCTCTACCAGGACGGATGGCTCATCAAGGTGGACAAGGGCGTCTACAAGCGCGTCCCCGGTTACCAGGCGCAGGCCGACGATGAACACTTCACCCCCGCGGTGCGCGATGCGATCTACCGGCGCGACGATTCCCGATGTATCGTCTGCGGCGACGGCCCGCACAACGGACACGAGATTCACGCCGACCACATCCGCCCCCGTCACCTCGGCGGGCAGAGCGTCGTCGAAAATGGCCAGACGCTCTGCAGCGAGCACAACATGTTCAAGAAGACCTACGGCACATACGATTTCTACGCCCGTCTCGTCGCCCGCCTCGAACAGGAGGCGCGCGCCGCGGGCGACCCCAAACACCTCGCCATGCTCGGCCGCATCCTCGCCATCCTGAAGGAAAACGGATACCCCTCCACGAACCGCCCTCCCTCACAAGTGCCCGCACCGGTCCCTCGCTAGCCTGCATTTCTCATCCGCAAAAATATGTGCGTCGAAGTGATTTTCTGATCTGGATTGTAGGGCAAGCACTCCATTCGCAGCGCGTGGCAAGCCCGCTTACCATCCCTCGCCGGATGAGAAATCAGAAGTCGAGGAGCAGGACGTAGAGTTCGCGGGGGCCGTGGGCGCCGAGGACGAGGATCTTCTCGATGTCGGCGGTGCGGCTGGGGCCGGTGATGAAAGTGACCATGCTCGGCCACATCTTCCCGTGGCGGTGATCGAGGAGTCGGAGGGCGTCGCGGACCTCGGCCACGAGTTGCGGGCGCCGCGCCACGACAAGGTGGGCCGGGGGGAGGACCGAGAGCGCCCTGCCGTAACCGCTCTGGGCCGTGAGCACCACCGAGCCGGTACGGGCGACAAGGCAGTCGCAAGCCGTCACCCCGAGGTCGGCGGAGCCGAGCCGCGCACCGCAGTCCTCTCGGTCGAGCGCGTGGACTCCGGGCACGTTTTTCGTCACCTCAAGGGAGCTGTCGTCGGGGGAGACCACCACCCGATGGAAACCTCTCTCGACCGCGAGGGCGGTCACCCACGCGCGGGCGTCGTCCCAGTCGGGGGAGCGGTGGAAGACTCCCTTGAGCGCGGCGAACTCGCGCTCGAAGCGGGGGAGCCATTCCTCCGATGGGAGCGGCGGAAAGATCGTGGCCTGCGGCGGCGCAGAGGGATGCGGTGCCGTCTGGCGCAGGGCCTTGCGCACGCGGCCGAGAATGGTGTTGCGCGCGTTCATGGCTTGCGGCTTGTGGCTTGCGGCTTCGGTCGCTTCTTCCACCAGTCCCGGAAGCTCTCGGGGGCGATCGAGGGGGTGTCCCGCCGCGCGCTCCAGCAACGGGCGGGGTCGAGGACTGAACCCTCGATTCCGAGAAGGCGGGAAAGGCGCTGGGCAAAATGCCCCGCGCGGGCTGCGAGTCCGTAGGCCAACGGGCTGCGCATCATCCAGGCCCAGAGACGGAAGGCGATCCATTCGAACGCGCTCGTGTGGCCCTCGGCCACGGCGTTGCGACGGTTTTGAAGAAGGTGGTGGTGAAGGTCGATGTGGACCGGGCAGACCTCGGTACATGCGCCGCAGAGGGAGGAGGCGTAGGAGAGGTGCTTCCACTCGCCCAGTCCCCGAAAATGCGGGGTGATCACCGAGCCAATGGGGCCCTGGTAGGTCGTCCCGTAGGAGAACCCGCCCACGCTCTTGAAGATCGGGCAGGCGTTGAGGCAAGCGCCGCAGCGGATGCAATGGAGCATCTCGCGCTGCTCCGCGTCGGCGAGAAGGCGGGTGCGCCCGTTGTCGAGCAGGATCACGTGCATCTCCTCGGGGCCGTCCGATTCACCCTGCTGGCGCGGTCCGCCGATCAGGGTGTTGTAGCAGGTGAGCTGTTGCCCCGTGCCGGAGACGGCAAGCATCGGCAGGAAGACCGCCAGGTCCTCGATGCGCGGCACGACCTTCTCGATGCCGACCACAGCCACGTGAATGCGCGGTAACGAGGAGCTGAGGCGGGCGTTGCCCTCGTTTTCCGTGATCGAAACCATACCCGTCTCGGCCACGAGAAAATTCGCGCCGGTGATTCCCATGTCGGCGGTAAGGTAGACGTCGCGCAGCACGCGGCGCGCAGTCATCGCCAAGCCCTCGGCCGTGGAGCCGAGCGGGGTGCCGAGCTTCTCGTGGAAGGTTTGGTCGATGTCCTCCTTGGTGAGCTGCATCACCGGGGTGACGATGTGGTAGGGCGGCTCGCCGCGGATCTGGGCGATGTATTCACCGAGGTCGGACTCCACAACCTCGATCCCCCGGTCTTCCAGCGTCCCGTTGAGGTGAATCTCCTCCGTGGTCATGGACTTGGACTTAACCACTTTCCGGACTCCCCCGCGCTGGCAGATTTCAAGGATGAGTTCGCGGGCCTCGGCGGCATCCTCGGCCCAGTGAACCTGCGCGCCGCGAGAGGTGGCCTGGCGCTCGAACTCCTCGAGGTGGCGGTCGAGGTGGTTGATTGCGTCCCATTTTCGCTGGCGCAGGATCTCGCGCCCCGCCTTCCAGTCGAGGAAGGAGTCCTTCGTCTCGCGGACCTTCGCGGTGTAGGTTGCCGTGGCCTTCAGGACCGCGGCGCGCTCATGCGCGTCGCCCATCCTGCGGCGCGACTCGGAGCAAAACTGGGAGGAGGCGGACATGAGGAACAATGAAAAATGTAAAACGGGGAATGAAAAACCGTTAAGTTGGAGCGAAGGGTTTGAGGCGGGCCGCTTGGGATTGCGGTATGAGGACTACTCCGATGCGAGGATTTCGGCGATGTGGATGGGCTTTGCGCGGGAGCCTTTCCGCGAGAGGATGCCGGCGATCTGCATGAGGCAACTGGAGTCCGCGCTGGCCACCCAGTCAGCGCCGCTCTCCTCGATGGCGCGGACTTTCGCTTCTCCCATCTTGCATGAGATATCGGGAAACTTCGCGGAGAAGGTGCCCCCGAAGCCGCAGCACTCGTCGCTCGGCCGCATCTCCACCAGGTCCAGCCCGCGGACGGCGCGCAGGAGCTGGCGCGGACCCTCGCGAAGGCCGAGCTCGCGCAGGCCATGGCAGGCGTCGTGCCAGGTCACCTTCCCCCCAAAGCGCGCGCCGACGTCCGTCACGCCGAGCTTTTTGACGAGGAAATCGCTAAACTCCCAGGAACGTCCAGCGAGGGAGGTGGCTTCCTCCTCGCGCACGTGGCCGCGGAAGAGGTCCGGGTAGAAATTGCGCACCATCGCGGTGCAGGAGCCCGACGGCCCGACGATCACCTCCGCGCCGGCAAAGGCGTCGAGGAAGCCGCAGGCCACGTCGCGCGCCTGGTCCCAATAGCCCGAGTTGAAGGCGGGCTGCCCACAGCAAGTCTGGGATTCGGGAAACTCAACCTCGTGTCCAAGGCGCTCGAGGACGCGCACCACGCTGATCCCGACGTTCGGGTAGAGTTGGTCGATGAAGCAGGGAATGAAGAGCGCGATGCGCATGAGAAGTGTGGGGCGGGCATCCTATCAGGCCCGCCTGCCGTTTCAACCCGTCAAATATCATCGCCTGAACATGGGTGCGCGAGACGGCTTGCATCCCCCGCGGGCGGCGCGGATAGTCATCGGGCCGTGGAGCGCAACATCTACGACTTCACCAACGACGAGCCGTGGCGGATTTTCCGCATCATGGCGGAGTTCGTGGACGCCTTCGAGTCGCTCTCGAAAATCGGGAAGGCGGTGACCATCTTCGGCTCCGCGCGCACGCGCCCCTCGCATCCCGACTACCAGAAGGCCGTCCGGACGGCCTATCTCATCGCTCGTCAGAAGCTTGCCGTGATCACGGGAGGAGGCCCCGGCATCATGGAGGCGGCCAACCGCGGCGCGAAAAAAGGGGGCGGCATCTCGGTGGGGCTGAACATCGAGCTTCCCACCGAGCAGAAGCCGAACGCCTACCAGACGCATCCGGTCGAGTTTCACTACTTTTTTTGCCGCAAGGTTTGCTTCGTGAAGTACTCGATGGCCTTCGTCCTCTTCCCCGGCGGGTACGGGACGCTCGATGAGTTTTTTGAAGCGATCACCCTGATGCAGACGGGTCGCGTGAACCGTTTCCCAATCATCATGGTGGGGCGGAAACACTGGCGCGGGTTGGATCGCTGGATCCGCGGGCGGCTGCGCGACGCAAAGCTGGTCTCCCCCGGCGACCCCGATCTCTACGCGATCGTGGACGAGCCCGAGGAAGTTCTCGCGCGGATCCA
Source organism: uncultured Verrucomicrobiota bacterium (assembly GCA_964653025.1). Lineage (GTDB taxonomy): Bacteria > Verrucomicrobiota > Verrucomicrobiia > JABWAM01 > JABWAM01 > JABWAM01. The sequence goes on along the minus strand of CAZZBZ010000052.1, from coordinate 5,498 downwards.
GAAGTTCTGTCTCGCGAGCGGCCGATGCTGACCGAGATCGAGTTCGATCCCCCGGGCACTTTCCGTAAGCTGCTTGGGCTGCCGCACCCCGTATGGCTCGACTCGGCGCGGGCGCATCCCGATTTCGGCGCGCGCTCGGTGCTCGCGGCCGACCCTTTCCTTGTCTTCCGGGCCGGGGAGGATCGCTGGAGCGTGCGCGGCGCGGAGTGCGCGGAGGGGAGCGGCGATCCGTGGCCCATGCTCGCGGGCCTGCTCACCCGGTTGATCCCAACAGGCGGCAGGGGTGTCGAGGGGATGCAGCCTCCGGTGGCGATCGGATTTTTCGGCTATGAATCGGGGCGCTGGCTTGACCGTTCTCCCCCGCCGAAGCCATCCCCCGTGAGGGCACCAGAAATCTGGTTTGGGTTCTATGATGCGGCGATCTTCTTCGATGGCGTCGCGGGACACGCATGGATCGCAGCGGACCCGTCCCGCGCGGCGGAGGGATCGTTGCGGCGCGCAGGGGCGTTGCGCGAGAGGTTGGACGGCGCGGCACCGTCCCCGCCGTGCAAAGGGCCGTTCGGGGGCCGTCTTGAGGCGAGGATGGGGCGAGAGGCGCACGGGTGCGCGGTGCGGCATGCGCTGGGGTGCATCCGCCGCGGCGACCTTTACCAGGTGAACCTCGCTCGCGCGTTGACCGGCACCCTCGATGCTGCGCCCGCCGACGCCTACCTCTGGCTGCGGAAGGTGAATCCTGCGCCGTTCGCGGGTTACCTCGATTGCGGGGAGGAGCAGGTGCTGAGTTCCTCCCCCGAGAGGTTCCTTCTCCTCGATGGCCCGTTCGCCCAGGCGCGCCCGATCAAAGGGACGCGCCCACGGGTGGGTGCCGCGGCGGCGGACCGCCGCGCGGCGGTCGAGTTGGAGGCGTCCGAGAAGGATCGTGCGGAGTTGCTGATGATCACCGACCTGCTGCGCAACGACCTCGGGCGCGTGGCGGAGACCGGGAGCGTGCACGTGCCCCGACTCGTCGGGGTGGAGGAATACGAGACGGTCTTCCACCTCGTCTCGACGGTCGAGGCGCGGCTGCGCGCGGAAGCGACCCATCTCGACGCGGTGCGCGCCGCATTCCCCGGCGGCTCGATCACGGGGGCGCCGAAGCTGCAGGCGATGAAGCTCATCGCCGAACTGGAGCCGTGTGGGCGCGGACCCTACACAGGCTCCATGGGATGGTTTGGGGCGGGCGGGCGGTCCGATTTTAATATTCTCATCCGAACATTGGTGATGCGCGAGGGGGCGGCCTCCTTCCACGTCGGGGGTGGGATTGTGGCCGACTCCGACCCTGAGTCGGAATACGCGGAAACCCTCGCCAAAGCCGAGGGGCTCCTGCGCCTCTGGCGGGAACGCCCCGCAGACCCTTGACCGTGCCGCAAAGGCTTGCCATCGTCGCGCCATGAAGATGAAGAAGCGCATCGGCGTCTTGTTATCGGGTTGCGGGGTGTACGACGGCACCGAGATTCATGAGGCGGTACTCACGCTCCTCGCAATTGATCGCGCCGGCGCGGAGGCGGACTGCATCGCCCCGAACGCCCCCCAGCGGCAGGTCATCAACCACCTCACCGGGGAGGAGGTCCTTGGCGAGAAGCGCCAAATCCTCGTTGAGTCGGCGCGGATCGCCCGGGGCAAGGTTCGCCCCATCGGGACAGTCAAAGTCACCGAGCTCCACGCCCTCGTGTTGCCCGGCGGATATGGGGCGGCGAAGAACCTTTCTGATTTTGCGTTGTACGGGTGGGAGTGCGGGGTGCATGTGGAGGTGAAGCGGCTCATTCTCGAGATGCGACAGGCAAGAAAGCCCCTCGGGTTCATCTGCATCGCCCCGGCGGTGGCGGCGCGGGTGCTGGGTGGGGAACATCCAAAGCTGACCGTCGGGTGCGAAGCGAAGACGGTGCAAGCGCTGGAGAAGATGGGTGCGGAGCATGTGGAGTGTGGCGCGACGGAGATCGTCGAGGACACGGAGCGGAAGATCGTGAGCACCCCTGCCTACATGGTGGGGGAAGGGATTGCCGAGATTGCCGACGGAATCGAAAAGCTCATCCGTCGGGTGGTTGCCCTGGCGTGAGGTCGCCCGATAAAAATGCCGTTCGCTTGTCCCTCGCGATTCCGCTTTGGAGCCGTCCCGCGGACGCGGGATCGCGGAAGGCGGGGACGAGGGCACCAAAAATCCAGAACCGAAAAAATGGTCGCGCACCCAAGCCTGCAGTCTGCAGCCAACCGCCTTTCATTCGCTCCCTGTACGGGCTTTGCTTTTTCCGAAAGTTAGGCAACCATCACCCCGGTCCTTCTCCCTCCGATGAGTGACTCTCTCCTTTTTCTAGGAACCAGCGACGGACGTTCCTGCCGCCGCCGGGCGCACTCCTCGTCGGTGTTGGAGTTCGGAGGTTCGCGTATCCTGCTCGATTGTGGGGAGCCATGCAGTCGCCCGCTGTGCGATCTCGGGCTGATGCCGCACGGGATCGAGGCGATCTTCCTGAGCCACCTCCACTCCGATCACGTCGGCGGACTGCCGATGCTCATCCAAAACTTCTGGCTCGAAAACCGCCGCCGCCCGCTGCCGCTCTTCATGCCCCGCGAAGGGATCGTTTCGCTCCGACACTGGCTCCACACCTGTTATTTGTGCGAATGCATGCTGCCCTTTCGCCTCGCAATCCGTCCATGGAGGTTCGGGAAGTCACTCCGTTGGCGCGGCCTGCGCGTGCTCCCCATTCGCAACCGCCACCTCGCGGGGTTCCGCAAACTCTGCCATTGTCCCGGCACCTACGAATCCCTCAGCTTTCGCATCGAGGCCGGCAAGCGCAGCCTCGTCTGGTCGGCTGACATCGCCTCGCCGGAAGACCTCGCTCCGCTCCTTGATCGTCCGGTTGACACGCTCGTCTGCGAGCTTGCCCATTTCCCGCCCGAGTCGCTCTTCCACTTCCTCGCGAATAAAACGTTTCGCACGCTCATCCTGACGCATTTCGGCAGCCACGTAGTCAACAGCCTCCCGCATGTGCGCCGCCTTGCCGCGAAAGCGCTTCCCGGCCGACGCATCCTCTTCGCGCGCGACGGCTTACGGGTAAAGCTGTGAGGTGGTTCGCGATCGAGACCTCCTCGCCCAGAATCAGCCTCGCGGTTGGGGGGGGGGAGACGTTGGCGCGAGAGGTGGTCGCGGAAGGCGAGGCCTCGACCCTCGTCGAGAAACTCTTTCGGGAGCTGGCGCCGCACCTCGACGACACGGTCGCCTGCTTCCTCGGGCGCGGCCCCGGCTCCTACAATGGTCTGCGCGTCGGTTACGCTTTCCTCAAGGGACTCCTCTGTACGCGCCCGATGCCTGTGGCGGAAGTGCCTACCCCGCTCCTCCTCGCCGCACAAGTCGCGGACGCCCGCCTCGCCGGCATGGGGAGAATTCTCGTGGTAAACAACGCCCGCCGAGGCGAGCTCTACGGGGCCATGGTCCGCGTATCGAAGGAGTCCCTCTTGATGGAATGGGAGTTTGTGGGGACGGAGGATGCGCTTCGCGCGCGGCTGGAACCGACACCCGATGCGGGGACCACCTGGGACTTTGAATCTGCGGCGCTCAAGGGATTGGGAAGTTTTCCTGTCTGGCGGGAGTTTCCGCGCGCCGCCCTGCTGGAATCCGCGTCCCGACGGTCCGGGATTCTCCCCTCGTCTGATCTCGCGCGGCTGGAGCCCGCCTACGTTCGTCCGCCGGTGGTTGCTCCGACGCCTTCTCGATGAAGAGGGCGAACGGCGCAGGCCCGCATATTTCACAACGCTTTGGAAAACAAGCGCACCGCTTGCCGTCCGTTCCGGTTGTAGGGCAGGCGCTCCTCGCCTGCCGTCTGTCAGGAGGAATGGCAAGCGGGAGCGCTTGCCCTACAATTCATAAAACTCCGTCGCGCTTTTTCCCTACGGTGAGAAATGTAGGTCAGTGCGCCATCGCGTGGAAGAGGATGTTCACGCCGAGACGGGTGGCGTCGGCGCTCTCGTAGCCGAGCGCGTACGGCGCGACTGCGCGTTCCCAGCCCGCGCTGAGGTCCTTCGGGGAGTAGATCACGGCGAGCGAGCCGTTGACCTCGACCCCATAGAGCTCCGGCGGCACCTCCGCCTTGTCCTCGAGGCGATGTGCGAGCGCGGGGCGCGCCCGCACCGCGCCCACGGCATTCGGCTGCGTGAAGAGCGCGTGCTCGGGCGGGATTCGCACAAGCGGGTGGTCGGGAAAGATCGCCCCCATCTCGCGGCGAAAGGCCATATCGAAGCTCGGCCGCCCCTCCCCCGCCTCCGCGAAGAGGGTCCCGCCGTTGGCAAGAAACTGGGTCAGTCGCGCGCGCTCCGCACCGTTCAGCTGAAAATCCGTCGTCCCCGTCAGGTAGAGGAACGGGTACTCGAAGAGCGCCCCGTCCGTGAGCGCCACCGGACGCAGGTCAAAGGAAACCGGCGTCCCCGTCACTTCGTGGAACTGGCTGAGGAGCATCGGGAAGGCCGCCGCCCGCGTCCGCCAGAGTCCGTCGTAGGTCACCTGCCCGACGCGGAACTTCGAGGCGGAACGGCGGTCGGCATCAGCCAACTCGACCGCCTTGCCCACGCTGCGACCCGCCTCGCGCATCGCAGTGACGTAGCAGACAAGGTTCGCCCCGAGGCGCCGCGCGTCGGCGTCGGCGTAGCCCCAGCTCTCGTGCGCGTTGGCGTCCCATCCCAGCGCGAGGTCCCAGCGCGAGATCAGGATCGCCGTACGGTTGTCGAGATCCACTCCATCGAAGTGCGGCAGGCCGTCCCCCATCCCGTCGCGCACCATCCGCTCGCGGTACTTCACCTGCGCGATCTCGTGGTAGGCATGGAAGAGCGGATGGTCCATCCGCAGGCGGGAGACGGGGCGGTCGGGAAAGATGTCACGCGCCGCCTTGAGCGCCGACTGGTAGAAGTCCGGGTGGCCGACGAGCGAGTTGAAGATGATCGTTCCGCCGTTGAGGAGATACTCACGGAGGCAACCCGCCTGCTCGCGGGTCAGCGTGAAGGACTTGTAGCCCGAGCGGTACAGGACCGGGTTTTGCGCGGGGTCGGCGGAGACTTCCTTGAGCGGCTTGATGTTTGAGCTAAAGCTCACCCCCATCTCACGGCTGAGGGTTTGGAGCAGGCCCCTCATGTCGTGCGGCACACGCGCCCAGTCCTCGGGGTCCGGCGTGCGGATCTTCGTGAGAAGCACCGGCGGCTGCGGCGGATTCTTGCGCTCCTGGCGCTTCTGGAAGACTGCCGGGTACGGGAGTGGCGGCATCCCCTCGGAGGAGGAAACCTGCGACGGCGGGGGGGCGGGCCGCTCGAACGGGGGCGGCTCGGGCGGCGTTGGGGCAGCAGTCGCCATGCCGACCATGGCGGCAGCGAGCCCGAAGGCGATCAGAACGTGCGTCATCACCCGTGGGGACAACGTGCGCCCGCCTCGATTTCGCCGCAAGCCCAATATCGGAAACCCCTCGCGGCTTTGCGCGTTC
>CAZZBZ010000051.1:3743-22607 GCA_964653025.1 uncultured Verrucomicrobiota bacterium | reverse complement strand
TCGGTGATCTTCATCGAGCAGAAGTGCGGGCCGCACATGGAGCAGAAGTGCGCGGTCTTGGCGCCTTCCTGGGGAAGGGTCTCGTCGTGGAACTCGCGCGCGGTCTCGGGATCGAGCGCGAGGTTGAACTGGTCCTCCCATCGGAACTCGAACCGCGCCTTGGAAAGCGCGTTGTCGTGGAGCTGCGCGCCGGGATGCCCCTTGGCGAGGTCGGCGGCGTGCGCGGCGATCTTGTAGGCGATCACCCCGTCCTTCACGTCCTTCTTGTTCGGCAGGCCGAGGTGCTCCTTGGGCGTCACATAGCAGAGCATCGCGCAGCCGTACCAGCCGATCATCGCCGCGCCGATCGCGCTCGTGATGTGGTCGTAGCCGGGGGCCACGTCGGTCGTCAGCGGCCCGAGGGTGTAAAATGGCGCCTCGTGGCACCACTCGAGCTGCTTTGCCATGTTCTCCTGAATCAGATGCATCGGCACGTGGCCGGGGCCCTCGTTCATCACCTGCACCCCGTGCTTCCACGCGCGCTCGGTAAGCCCGCCCTGCACCTTGAGCTCGCCGAACTGGGCCTCATCATTCGCGTCGGCGATGCAACCGGGACGCAGCCCATCCCCGATGCTGAAAGCCACGTCGTACGCGGCCATGATCTCGCAGATCTCATTCCAGTGGGTGTAGAGGAAGTTTTCCTGGTGATGGGCAAGGCACCACTTGGCCAGGATGCTGCCGCCGCGGCTCACGATCCCGGTCAGGCGCCGCGCGGTGAGCGGAATGAAGCGCAGGAGCACGCCCGCGTGCACGGTGAAGTAGTCCACCCCCTGCTCGGCCTGCTCGATGAGCGTGTCCCGGTAGATCTCCCAGGTTAGATCCTCGGCCTTCCCGTCCACCTTCTCGAGCGCCTGATAGATGGGCACCGTGCCGATCGGCACCGGCGAGTTGCGCAGGATCCACTCGCGCGTTGCGTGGATGTTTTTTCCCGTCGAGAGATCCATCACCGTGTCGGCGCCCCACTTCGTGGCCCAGCGCATCTTCTCCACCTCCTCCTCGATGCTGGAGGCGAGGGCGGAGTTACCGATGTTCGCGTTGATCTTCACCAGGAAGTTTCGGCCGATGATCATCGGCTCGGACTCGGGGTGGTTGATGTTCGACGGGATGATCGCCCGCCCAAGCGCCACCTCGTCGCGCACAAACTCGGGGGTGATGAAGCGCGGGATGCTCGCACCATGACTCTCCCCCGGATGCTGGTGGTGGAGGGGGTCTTTCCCGCCAAGGGCCGCCTCGCGGCCCAGATTCTCTCGGATCGCGATGAACTCCATCTCGGGGGTGACGACCCCCCGTCGGGCGTAGGCCAGTTGCGTGGCGGCCTGCCCCACCTTCGCGCGCAGCACACTCCACCTTCCGCCTTCCGCCTTCGGCCTTTCCTCCATGTCCCCCCGGGCCAGAATCCATTTTCGCCTCAGCGGAGGAAGTCCGGTTTTTACGTCGCACGGGAGGCCAGGGTCTCCCCAGGCTCCTGAGCAATCGTAGAGACGCACGGGCTCGTTCACCTCCACGCAGCCGTTCATCCCCTGGGTCGGCGCAAGCTGAATCTCACGGAAGGGCACGCGCACATCGGGATGCAGGGTTCCCGCCACGTAGACCCGTCGTGAGCTGGGCATGGTTTTCGTGTCGTGGACCTTCATCTTCGATTGGATTTTCATGGGCAAAAAAAATGAGCCGTCGCGGAACGGGAGAGGCCGCCCCGGGATGGCTCTTGTCGAAAAAGTCACTCCCTTCGGCGGCATGACCCGCATGAGGTTCATGCATGGGCATGAACCTCATCAGGTCTCGAACGAGGTGCCGCACCCACAACTGCGTTTGGAGTTGGGATTCGTGATCTTGAACCCGGCGCCGGTCAATCCGTCCACATAGTCGACCGTCGAACCATCAATGAACGGCAACGCCTCGGGGTCCACAAGGACTTGGCCCCCGTCTTCACCGACGACCAGATCGTCCGGGCGGGGCTGGTCGACACTCATGGCATACTGCATCCCGGAACAGCCTCCTTTCTCCACGCGGATGCGGAGGGCGGCGCCGGGTTTTCCGTCCACAAGCGTGCGGACCTGCTCGGCCACGCGGGAAGTGATGGTAATCATGGAACCATGAACGTAGACGGCAGGGGCGACGTGTCAACTCCTCCGCATCGCGGATCGAACCAAGGGTGCGCGCGCCCACGCCCCCCGCTTCCCGCTTACGGCTTGCCTTGGAGCCACCGGGGCGGCTTCTTGGGAGTCCGCAAAATCGCCGCGCCATGATCACCCGCTGGGCCCTTCTCTCCAACACCACCGTCGCCCCCCTGGCCGCCTCGCTCAAGGCGGGGCTCGCCGGCCTCGTCGGCGGGGCCGAGGTGACCTGCCACGAGCACGGGGAGTGTTTTCGTCGCATCCTCGACCCCGCGAGCGACCTTTACCAAAAGGGCTCGGACATGGCGGTCCTTCATCTCGACCTCGCCGAGCTTCAGCCGTCGTTCGATGCGATCGCCGTATTCGGCACGGCGGAAGAAAAGAAACTGCTTCCGGAAGAATGCGCGGGGCAGGTCTTGGCGCTGGCGCGAACTCTGCGCGTCGGTCTGCGCGCGCCCCTTCTCGTCAGCACGTTCAGCGCCCCGCCGCGCAGCCCCCTCGGGATCGGGGCGGACCCGGCGCGCCGCCGCGCGATGCGGGAAGCCAACCTCGCGCTCGGGGAGGCGCTGCGAAGTCTCCCCGATAGCCACGCCATCGACCTCGAAGCGCTGTGGCGGGAGGCGGGCGAGGCCGACCGTGACCGCCGTTTCGAGGACATCGCCCAGTTCCCCTATGGCCCACGGATGCAGGGGTTGCTCGTCGGGGAATGGCTCCGCCATTACCGCGCGCTCCACGGCCTCTCGCGCAAGTGCGTGGTGCTCGACCTCGATAACACCCTCTGGGGTGGCGTCCTCGGGGAAGACGGGGCGGACGGGATTCATCTGGGGAACCACCCCGCGGGCCGAGCCTTCCACCGCTTCCAGTCCGCGCTGAAGCTCCTCCGCCGACGCGGCATCCTCCTCGCCATCGCGAGCAAGAACAACGCGAACGATATCCTGCCTGTCCTGCGCAATCACCCCGACATGGTTTTGCGCGAGGAGGACTTCGCCTCGATCCAGGCCAACTGGCAAGACAAGGGCACCCAGATCGCCGCGATTCTCGACGAGCTGAAGATCGCTCCCCGTCACCTCGTCTTCCTCGATGACAATCCCTCCGAACGCCTGCTTGTGCGGCGGATGCATCCCGAGGTGCTCGTCCCTGAGATGCCGGCGGACCCGGCGCTTTTCGCCGACCTTCTCTCCGGTTGCGAGCTGGACACCCTCCAGTTCACGCGGGAGGACGCGCTCCGCACGGAAATGATCCGGGCCGACCGCCAGCGCGACACCCTCCAGCAAAAAGCCCCGTCCCTCGAGGATTTCCTCCGCGAATTGCGGATCGAGGTAACCCTCCAACCCCTCACCCCCGCGCTGCTGGAGCGGGCGGCCCAACTCTGCCAGCGCACCAACCAGTTCAACCTCACCTCGGTGCGCCACTCCCTCGACGACCTGCGCCGAATCTCCACCTCGCCGCGCCACCGCGCCTTCATGGCAAGGGTGCGAGATCGCTTCGGGGACCACGGCTGGACCGGGCTGGTCATTCTCGCACTGGAAGGCGACCTCGCCATCGTGGACACCCTGCTTCTCAGTTGCCGCGTGCTGGGCAAGGACGTGGAACTCCTGCTCTTCGACACCGCCGTCGCGACCGCGCGCGAGGCCGGGGCACGGAAGCTGCGCGGGGTCTGGCGCCCCACCGCGAAGAACGCCCCCTGCGCGGATTACTACGGGAAGTGCGGCATGGCCCCGGACGGGGTCACGGAATCAGACGAGCGGGCTTGGGAGGCCTCACTTGACAGTTTGCTTTCGCGCACACCGGCGTATATTAAGGCTGTCCCGCTGACCCAAGGGGAAGCGTCCGAATCTTGAGCGCATTGCCCTTCGTCTGCCCCCCCGCCTCGCCATGGACCATCTCAAACAGATCATCGCCCGCGTACTCCAGGTCTCCCCTGACTCGGTGAACGATGAGACTTCCTCCCAGAGCCTGCCGCAGTGGGACTCCATGGGGCACATGAACGTGATCATGGCCCTCGAAACCGAGTTCCGTGTGAGGTTCACCGTGCACGAGATCCTGGAGATGCGCGACATCCCCGCCGTCAAGCGAGTGCTGTTGGGAAGACAGGCCGCCTGACCCGTGAGCAGGGCGGAGAACATCGCGGAGGCCCCGGACATCCCATTCGAGGATTTACGGGTCGGCCAGCGGATTTCGTTCGACGCGGGTTTCTCGGCCGAGGAGGCAAAAACCTTCGCGGGGCTTTCCGGGGACTGGAATCCCCTCCACACGGACGCGGTCTACGCCGAGCGCAGCCCGTACCGCCGCCCCGTGGTCCACGGTCTTCTCGTCGCCTCCCTCCTTTCGCGCGTCGCGGGCATGCATTTCCCCGGTCGCCAATCCCTGCTCCTCGGCGTGGACAAGGTGATTTTTCACGCGCCAACCCACGTGGACGAGCCCCTCCGCTGCGAGGCCGAGATCCTCGACAAGCACGACATTTTCCGCATCCTCACTCTTCGGGTGCGGATCTTCGGGGCCTTCGGGCGCCTGAAGTGCTCGGCCGAGATGAAGGTCCAGCATCGCCCCCCCCAGCACACCCCCACCCTCGATTTAAAGGAACTTATGCAAACCGACCTATCCCAACACGTGGTCCTCATCACCGGCGCCAGCCGTGGCATCGGTGCCAGCCTTGCCGAGGCCCTCGGACGCTGCCGCGCCCGCGTCGTCGTCAACTACCACCGCTCGGAGACCCTCGCCGTCGAGGTGGCCCGCCGCGTCGAGCAGGGGGGCGGCAAGGCCCTCGCCCTCAAGGCGGATGTCTCCTCCCGCGAGCAGGTACGCGACATGGTGCGCCGGGCCGCAGAGGCCCTCGGCCCCGTCACCATGCTCGTGAACAACGCGACCTCCCCCGTCGAAAACCTCCCGTTCGAGGAAACCTCCTGGGACCTCGTGAAACGCGACCTCGACGTCCACCTCGGGGGCGCCTTCCACTGCATGCAGGAGGTCCTTCCCGGAATGGCGAAGGCCCGCTTCGGTCGGATCGTCTCCGTGCTCACGGTCTATCTCCGCTGCCCGCCACCACGCGGCGTTTCCGCCTACGTGGCCGCCAAGAGCGCCCTTATGGGCCTCACGCGCTGCATCGCCACGGAGTACGGGGCCCAGGGCATCACGGCCAACATGATCGCCCCCTCCATGGTGGAGACGGACCTGAACGCTGGCCTCGGCGAGCCCGCCCGCCGCGCAGCGGCCGCGCGCGTTTCCGTCGGAAGGCTGGCCGAGCCCTCGGAACTCCTCGGCGCGCTCCTCCTCCTCCTCGCCCCGCAGAGCACCTACCTCAACGGCTCCTTGATCGACATCAACGGCGGCATGCAGTTCTAAGCTGCGCCGTACGGCGCGGCTCTTGCTTTCGCCCGGGGGCGCGGATACACGAAAGCCATGCTCGATCTCAAGCACCTGCGGGAGAACTTCGATACCGTGGTCGCCGCTCTCGCGCGGCGCTCGCCCGAGGCCGCCGCTTCGCTCGCGCCAATCCGCGACCTCGATGCCCGCTGCCGTGCCCTCCAGTCCGAAGTGGACGCGCTGAAGAACCAGCGCAACGTCGTCAGCAAGGAGGTCGGCATGCTCAAGGCAAAGAAGCAGGATGCCTCCGCACAGATCGCCGCGATGAAAGAGGTTGGCGACCGGATCGCCGCCCTCGACGCGCAACTCCGCGAGGTCGAGGCCGCCCGCGAGGAAAAGCTCCTTTTTGTCCCGAACACGCCACACGCGAGCGTCCCCGACGGCGCCGGGGCCGAGGGCAACCGTGAGGTCCGTCGCTGGGGTGAGGCCGCGAAGTTCGATTTTAAACCGAAGCCCCATTGGGAAATCGGTGAGAAGCTTGAGATCCTGGACCTCCCGCGCGCGGCGAAGGTCTCCGGGTCGGGTTTCGTCTGCCTGCGTGGCGCGGGAGCGCGCCTCCAGCGCGCCCTCCTCGACTTCATGCTCGACCTGCACACGAAGAAGCATGGCTACACCGAGATCTGGCCCCCCGTTCTCATCAACGCGAAGTCCATGACCGGCACCGGGCAGCTCCCAAAGTTCGCCGAGGACATGTACGCGCTCAAGGACGATGCCCTTTACCTCGCCCCGACGGCCGAGGTGCCGGTGACCAATCTCTACCGCGACGAAATCCTCCTCGCCGACCAACTCCCTCTCAAGATGTGCGCCTACACCCCCTGCTTCCGCCGCGAGGCGGGCTCGGCCGGCAAGGACACCCGCGGGATGATCCGAGTCCACCAGTTTGACAAGGTCGAGATGGTGAAGATCACGAGCCCCGAGACCTCCTACGAGGAGCACGAGTCGCTCGTGCGCGATGCCGAGGCCGTCCTCCAGGGGCTCGGGCTCCACTACCGCGTGCTGCTCCTCTGCGCCGGCGACATGGGATTCTGCGCGGCCAAGTGCTACGACATCGAGATCTGGTGCCCCGGGGTCAACGCGTGGCTCGAGGTCTCCTCCTGCTCAAACTTCGAGGCCTTCCAGGCGCGGCGGATGAACCTCCGCGTGAAGGATGCGCAGGGGAAAAATCACGTGGCCCATACCCTCAACGGCTCCGGCGTGGCGTTCGCCCGCCTCAACATCGCCATTCTCGAGAACTTCCAGCGCGCCGACGGCTCCGTCGCCATTCCCCCCGCCCTCCAGCCTTTCATGGGCGGCCTCACCGAGATCCGCTGAGCGCGGCTCGCTGCGCTCGACTCGAGTCAGGCCCTGATGAACTCAAGATCCCCGATGGCGGGGATGAATCCGGCGGCGGCGCCGCGGGAGAGAAACTCCCGAATCGCGCGGCGACCGGTCTCCCCGTAGTCCACCGTATAGTCGTTCACGTACATCTTCACGAAGGTCCGCGTGAGGTCGTCGGTCATGTCCCGCGCATAGTTCCTCAGCCGCGGGAGCGCCTCCTCGAGGTGGTCGAGGCCGTGGCGGATGCTCGCCGAGAGGACCGCCGAGGCCGCCCTCATTGTCGCGTCCCCAAGCCCCTTGCGGATCACGTTACCCCCGAGCGGGAGCGGCAGCCCGGTCCCACGCTTCCACCATGCCCCCAGATCCTCGACAAGACACAACCCCGCTTTCGCGTACGTCAGTTGCCCCTCGTGGATGATGAGACCCACATCGGCCTTCCCCTCATGGAGCGCGTCGAAAATCTGGTCGAAAGGGACAACCACGAACCGCTCTTCGGGAAGCGAGATCCCCAGTTCCCGCGCGTACAGGCGCAGCGCGAGAAAGGCGGAGGTAAGCCGTCCCGGGATTGCGATCCGTGCACCGTCAAGCTCCGCCGGCTTCATCGGCCGCGGAGCCACGAGCATCGGGCCATAGCCATCCCCCATGCTCGCCCCGCACGGGAGCAGGGCGTAGTCCTTCGCCACCCCCGGATAGGCGGCAAATGAAATTGCCGTGATATCGAGCTCCCCCCTTTGGGCGCGCTCATTGAGGGTTTGGATGTCCTGGAGGATGTGTTCGAAGCGCATCCCGCCCGTGGGGATCACGCCGCGCGCGAGGGCGTCGAACATGAACGCGTCATCGGCATCCGGCGAATGGCCGAGGGTCAGGACGCCGCACGGCGGCGGCTTCATCCGACCGGGGGACCCGCTCAAGGGGTCACCGCCATCCGCTCCTCGCGAGGCGCGGCGGCCATGGGGATCCCCTGCTCCTTGTAGGTCTTGAGGATGAAGTGGGTGGCGGTGGACTGCACCCGATCGAGCGTGGCAAGCTTGCTGGCGACAAAGGAGGCCACCTCTTGGAGCGTGCGGCCCTCCACGAAGATGAGAATGTCGTATCCGCCGCTCATCAGGAAACAGGAGGTCACCTCGTCGAAGTTGGCGATCCGCTCGGCGGCGCGGTCGAACCCCCCCTCGCGCTCGGGAGTGATCCGAACCTCGATGACGGCCTTGACGCGCTGAAGATCGAGTTGATCGTCGTTGATGATCGCCCGGTAGCCCCGAATGACCCCGCTCTTTTCGTAGGCGTCGATGCGGCGGCGAACCTCCTCGGGGGGGACCGCGAGCATCTGCCCAAGCTTTTCAGGCGTCAGCAGCGCGTTGCCTTTCAGCAGTTGGAGCAGCTTGTCCATCGCGGCAGTCGGCTCACTGCACCCCAAAAATATGGGTGACAAAAATCGCAAGCAGAACGAGCGCGATCAGGCCCAGCACGAAGAAGGCGACCTGGAGCACGAGACGGGGTGTGCTGCGGTCGCTCTTCTGGAAGGGCGAGACGCTCTTGTAGGTCGCGGGCTTCTGGGTGATCGACCCCGTGGGGACGGAACTGAGGTCCACCGTCTTCTTGTTCATCTCGGGAAGCGGCTGGGGAGCCGATTTCGAGGATGAGAAGTACTGAAGCTCCAGGTGACCGAAACTGATGATGTCGCCGTGCGTCAGGCGCTGCTCGACGACGCGCTGTCCGTTGACACGGGTGCCATTCGTGGAGTTGAGGTCGCGCACAAGGTAATCCTCGCCCTTGCGCTGCAACTCGGCATGGTGACTCGAGATCGCCTTGTCCTCGAGGCGGATCTGGTTTTCGGGGAGGCGACCGACGCCGACCTTTTCGTCGACCAGTTCAAAGGTCCGCCCCTTCATCTCTTCGCTGGTGACAACAAGTTTCGGCATGGGAACGGGAGGAAAACTTAAATATCCAACAAGTTCGATAAGGCAAGCTCTCCCCCTTGGCAACAGGAAAAACGGGCCGCTACTCCGCACGAATCGCCGTGCGCAGGCGATGGGTTGCGCCGGGGGCGAGCGTCACTGCATGTTCAGCCACATTGCAGGCCTCCACGCAGACCATGAACGGCCACTCGTCGTCCCCAAAATCGGGCATCGCCTTCGCCTTTGCGATCCATGGATTCCAGAGGACGGCGGTATCCGAACCCTCTCGGTCCACCACGAGGGCACGTCTTCCCGCCGGATCCCTCACCGTGACGCGCGCACGGTTCCCGAGGTAGATGCGGTCAGTTTCCGCTGCGAGGAAAACAGGTCCCGGCAAATCCTCGTGCGTCACCCACCCCCCCCCGACGGTGCTCACGTAGGGCCCGTCGAGCCCCTCGACGACCGCTTGACGGGCGTCCGCGAGGGCGAGGTAGGTGTGCAGCGCCTCCTCGTAGGTGAACGGGGCCGGCGAGCGATTGGTCACGGTGAATTCCACGGAAAGCATCCTTCCCACCTCGACCCGCATCTCGATGCGAAAATCATGCGGCCAGAGGACACGCGTCGCGTCGTCCGAATCGAGGCGAAGGGTCACCGCCACGACGCCCCCGGGCAGCGCCTCGGCCCCGCAAAGGGACCACTCGCGAAGGCGCGCGAAGCCGTGCTGCGGTGCGGCGGGATCCGCGCGACAGCGCCCGAACCATGGAAAAACAACCGGGATGCCACCGCGGATCGGTTTGCCAGGTTCAAACCAACTCGATCCGCTCATGAAGAGAAACGGCTCCTTTGCCCCCCCCACCCGCGGGCAAAAGTGCGCCACGTGTGCGCCATGAAGATAGATGTGCGCCTCGGCGAGGGGTGTGGCGACGGCAATGCGCGGAAGACCGTTTCGGCCGGGTTCGAGGCGCGCGGCGCCGGGGAGGATCCAGCCGTCGGGGGAAATGTCCTTCATCGGGGGGAGACTGGGTCGCGACGAAAGAGGTTGTACTTCAGGATGCAGCGGAGAACGGAGAAGCCATCGCGCCAGGTAATCTTTTTGCCCTCCTCGTAGGTTCGTCCGTGGTAGGAGATGGCGACCTCGTAGATCCGGGCGCGGAGATGCGCGACCTTCGCGGTGATCTCCGGGTCGAAGCCGAAGCGCGACTCCTCCAGCTCAAAGCGACGCAGTACCTCCAGGCGGAATGCCTTGAAGCAGGTCTCCATGTCCGTGAGGTTGAGGTTCGTGAACATGTTCGAGATCGTGGTGAGCGCGCGATTTGCCACGTAGTGCCAGAAGAAGAGCACGCGATGCGCGCTCGACCCGATGAAGCGCGATCCGTAGACGACATCCGCGTCGCCATCGAGGATCGGTGCGATGAGGGCCGGGTACTCCGCGGGGTCGTACTCGAGGTCGGCATCCTGCACGATCACGATCGGTGCCGTCGCCTCGCGAAACCCCGTCCGCATGGCAGCCCCCTTGCCCTGGTTGACCTCGTGGCGGAAGAGGCGAATACGGGGATCCTTCGCCGCCAGTGCTGCAAGGATTTCCGCGGTACGATCGCGCGAACAATCCTCCACGACCACCAACTCTCGCACGCATGGCTGGGAGAGCACCCGCTCAATCACCCGCGCCACGGTCGCCTCCTCATTGTAGACGGGCATGACTACCGAAACGCACGGCTCGTTCATGGACGGGAATCCTAGGCGCGTCCGCTGTGGCGCGCCACGAAAAACCGCCACGCAAGGACAAGGGATGAGGGTGCGCGACCAGCATTGTTGGTCATGGAGCCGGGACGCCCTCGTCCCGCCTGCCCAGCCAACTCGCCGTCGCGACGAAGCGCTTTGGCGGAGCCGGAAGCACCGCGACTACAGTCGGAATCGCTCATCGCTCTCTGCAACAACCCACACCCCCTTCTCCCCTCACACCTCCTCAATGAGGATCTCGTGACGGCGGCCGTGGAGGGTAATCGCGAGCTTGCGGGGTTGGCCGGAGGATGTCCCGGCATCGGGCTTCTTGGCAGAAGGTTGCTCGCGAACGGCCTTGCCGGTGAGGAGGGCCTCGGTCTGCTGCGGGAACATCGCATAGAGAACGGCGGCCTCGTCGTCGGCCGGGATGCCTTTGGCACGGAGCTCCTGCTTGATCATGTCCATACGGGGCTTGAGGGCGTCGGCGGGACGACCCTCGATGGGTTCCTGGCCGGACTTCTTGTGAATGATCTCCATCACCTGGGGATCGATGGGGCCGGGGGTCTTCCCGTATTTTCCGAGGGCGATGTCCATGACCTGCTGGGAAACCATCTGCCAGCGGCCAAACTTGACGTTGAGCATCGCCTGAGTGCCGACGATTTGGGAGGTGGGGGTGACGAGGGGGATCCAGCCGAGGCATTCGCGAACGTAGGGAACCTCCTTCATCACGGCGTCCCACTTATCGGCCATTCCCTGCTCCTTGAGCTGGCTGAGGAAGTTGCTGAGCATGCCACCGGGGACCTGGTAGCGAAGGATGTCCACGTCGGTGCGCTCATTGGCGGGGCTGGTGAAGGCGGCGAGCTCGGCGTAGACCTTCTGGAAGTGCGCGCGAAGGTCGTAGAGTTTGCCGTCGTGGTAGTTGGGACATCGCTGGGTACCCGAGAGCAAGGCGAGCATGAGAAGGGTGTCAGGCTGGCCGGTACCGTTGGCGAAGGGAGAGATGGAAACATCCACGGCATCCACGCCGGCCTCGATGGCGGCGTAGTAGGCGGCAGGGGCGAGCCCGGCGGTGCTGTGGGTATGGAGGATCACGGGAACCTTGACACGGCGCTTGAGCTCGCGAACGAGGGCGGCGGCGGCGGGGGCGGTGATGAGGCCAGCCATATCCTTGATGCAAAGGGACTGGCAGCCGAGGGCCTCGAGCTCCACACCGAGCTGGAGGAAAGCCTCGACGGTATGGACGGGACTGGTGGTGTAGCTGATGGCGCCCTGGGCGTGCTTTCCGGCGGCGAGAACGGCGCGGATGGGGATGCGGAGGTTGCGCAGGTCGTTGAGGGCGTCGAAGATGCGGAAGATATCCACACCGTTGCGCGCGGCACAGACGACGAAGGCCTCGACAACATCATCCGGGAAGCAAGCGTACTGGACGATGTTCTGGCCGCGAAGGAGCATGGTGTGCGGGGTCTTCGGCGCTGCGGCCTTAAGCTTGCGGAGGCGCTCGAAGGGGTTTTCGGCGAGGTAGCGGAGGCAGGAGTCGATGGTGGCGCCGCCCCAGGTCTCGAGGGATTGGAAGCCGACGCTATCGAGAATGGGCGCGGCAGGAAGCATCTGCTCCGTGGTCATGCGGGTGGCCGCAAGCGACTGGTGGCCGTCGCGGAGAACCGTGTTATTGAAGAGGACGGGCTTCATGAAGGTTGTAGGGGATAGGTTGTAGGTGGTAGCCAGAATCAGGAAGCGGGAGCAGAAACGATCGGGGAAGCCGCGGGTTTTTCTTCCAGAAGCTTTCGGCGAAGGGAGAGACGCATTTTCCCGACCTCGGAGGCGAGATCGAACGCGGGACACGCCTGGATATCCGTGATGCATCCCAAACGGATGGCGAGCAGCAGGTAGGTTTCCGCCTCAACCAACGAACCCCGGGCAATGGCAAGGAAGTGGGCGAAGTCGCGGGCCGAGGAGCGGGCCTTTCCCTCCGCAATATTGGCGGGGACCAAGGCGGCACAGCGCGTAAGCTGGGACACTAGGTCATAGATTTCTTCGCGTGGGAATCGGCGGCTCAAGTTATAGAGCATTACCGTCAGGTCCATGCCCTTTTGCCAAACGAGGAGATCGCGATAGGATTCTATGGGCATCGGTTTTCCCTCGGGGCGATCAACTACAAGCTACAAGCTATTCGCTATTCCAGTTCCACCAAGATGTCGCCTTGCTTGACGTTCTGGCCCTTGGCGACGAGAACGGCTTTGATCTTGCCGTCGCGCGGGGAGGCGAGGTTGGTGGCCATTTTCATGGCCTCGAGGACGACGACCACATCGCCGGCCTTCACCTGTGCGCCGCTCTGGACGGGGACCTGGACAATGATGCCGGCGAGCGGGGCGGCGATGGCGTTAGGGTTGGAGGCAGAGGTGGGGGCAGCGGGAGCGGGCGAAGCGGTCGCCGGACCGAGAACGACGCCGCTACGGGTGGGGGCGGAGCGCCGGCTGCCTGAGGCGAGTTCGACCTCGTCGAGGAACTCAACCTCGGCATCATATTTTTTCCCGGCGATATTAAGTCGAAGCTTCATGGTGGGATCAACGAGGACGGTGGGAGTGCATGATATCCTCGCGACCTTCGGCGGCCCAGGCAAGGTTGGCGGGGACGGGATAGTGGATGGCGAGGATCCGCGCGGGGGCGCGGAGCCATGCAGCGGTAGCGAGGGTGAGGAGGGCGATGGTATCGGCGTCAGCGGAGACTTCCCCAACAGGGACGGGCATCGGGGCGACAGGAGCCACGGGGACCGGGGCGGCGGCAGAGTGGGCACGGAGGTCGTCGATCTCGCGGCGAAGATCTCCCATCCCGGTCTCCTGCCTGCGAAGCCGAATCAGGGTCCATGCGGCAAGGGCGATTGCGGTGAGGCCGAGGATATCGAAGAAGGTCATGGGTCTTTCGGTTCTGATTCTGGCAACAACCTACGGGCTACAAGCTACCACCTCCAGGCTCAGAGCGGGATATTCCCGTGTTTTTTTGGCGGGCGGAGGTCGCGCTTACTGAGGAGGGTGCGCAGACTGAGGCAGAGTTGGCGGCGGGTGGTGGCGGGGTCGATCACGTCGTCGATGAACCCGCGGGCGGCGGCGATGTAGGGGCTGGCAATCTCATTGCGATAGCGCTCGGAGAGTTCCTTGCGGGTGGCACCCTTGTCGCCGGCAGCCTCGATCTCTTTTCGGTAGATGATGTTCACGGCGCCGTCGCCTCCCATCACGGCGATCTCGGCAGAGGGCCAGGCCAGGACGCGGTCGGCGTGGAGGTCTTTGCTGCACATGGCGAGGTAGGCGCCGCCGTAGGCCTTGCGGAGAATTATCGTGAGCTTGGGGGTGGTCGTGGCGCTGTAGGCAAAGAGCATCTTGGCGCCGTGACGAATGATGCCGCCGTGCTCCTGCTGGACACCAGGAAGGAAGCCCGGCACGTCCACGAAGGTAAGGATCGGGACGTTAAAGACATTGCAGGTACGGATGAAGCGCGCCCCCTTGCAACTCGCGTTGATATCGAGGCAGCCGGCGAGGTGCTGGGGTTGGTTGGCGACGATTCCAACGACCAGGCCCGAGAGGCGACCGAAACCGGTCACGAGGTTCTGGGCGAAGAACTCCTGCACCTCGAAGAGTTTGCCGTCGTCGAGGATGCGGCGGACGACATCCCGCACATCGTAGGCCTGCTGGGAACTGTCCGGCATGAGCGAGGCGATCTCGGGGTCATCGGGGGCAACGACCGGCTGGCCGAGCCTGTGGGGCGGGTCCTGGGTGTTGTTGCTGGGGAGGTAGGCGAGGAGTTCGCGAACGATCGCGACGGCGTCGCGATCATCGCGGGCGATGAAATGAATGTTGCCGGCCTTCTGCATGTGGGCGGCGGCACCGCCGAGTTCGGACTGGGTGACGATTTCTCCAGTCACGGCCTTGATGACATCGGGGCCGGTGATGAACATGTTGGCAGTCTTGTCCACCATGACCTGGAAGTCGCAGAGGGCGGGGCTGTAAGCGGCGCCTCCGGCACAGGGGCCGGCGATCACGGCAATCTGGGGGACGACGCCGGAGAGGTTGACGTTGTTATAGAAAATGCGGCCGTAGGAGCTGAGGGCATCCACACCCTCCTGGATTCGTGCGCCACCGGAGTCGTTGAAGCCGACGACAGGTGCGCCGACCCTGTGGGCGGTCTTGAGGATCTGGACAATCTTCTCACCGTGCATGCGGCCGACGGAGCCGCCGGCGACGGTAAAGTCCTGGGCGAAGCTGCAGACGGAACGTCCATCCACGAGGCCGGTGCCGGTCACGACGCCGTCGGCGGGAAGCTTGTTCTTCGCGGTCTCGAGGGGGCCTCCGGAGTGAACGAAGACGCCGTCCTCCTGGAAGGTCTGGGGATCAAAAAGTTCCTTGAGTCGCTCACGGGCGGTGAGTTTGCCGGCGGCGTGCTGCTTGTCCACGCGTTCTTTGCCACCGGCCTCAAAGACCTGCAGGCGAAGCTTCTCGGTTTGCTGGATGCGTTCCCGTGTGGTCATGGAGTTCCGTCTGTTTTCTCGGCGGGCTGGGTAAGCTCCACGAGGACGCCGTGGCTGGCGGCAGGGTGGATGAAAGCAATCTGGGTGTGGTGGGCACCATGGCGGGGGGCCTGATCAATCAGACGGACGCCTTGCGCCTTGAGGGCATCAAGATCGGGAAGAATCCCGTCGGTCTCGAAAGCGATGTGATGGAGGCCGTTGCCACGGCTTTCGAGAAACTTGCTGATCGGGGAATCCGGAGAAGTGGGCTCCAGAAGCTCGATGCGGGTCGGACCCACCTTAAAGAAGGCCACGCGCACCTTCTGCTCGGCCACCTCCTCGGTCCCCTCGAAGGGGAGCTTGAGCACGTCGCGAAAGAACGGGATGACCTTCTCCATGCTGGAGACGGCGATGGCGATATGGTTGATCCCTTGAATCATATTGGTTAATGGAAGGCGGTCTTTATGAAAGGGTTCATAATCCGCGTCAAGCCCCGTCTCAGGTGGTGTGGAAAATTTTTTCGGATTCACCACCATTCGTTCGGGCCACGGGGAACGAGGATCCCCTCCACCCCCACCCCGCCGTCGGACGACGAGGCGGGGCGCGGGCGATGCTGCGGGAGGAGTTCCCCATCCGGGTCAAGGAACGGTGCTCGCCAAGCGCGGTAGCGCACGAGGATCGTGCCGAGATCGGCGCGGGTATGCAACCCCGCGAGCTGCCGCTTGAACTCCGCCGAAGGACCGAGCTGGCGCGCGTACCACGAAGCCACCTTGCGAAACATCCGGCAGCCCGTCTCCTCCCCGAAGATCTCCACCATCCGGTCGAGGTGAGCACCCATGAGGGCGACGCGAACCTCGAACCCGGGATCGGGCGGGACCTCCCCTCCGTCCAGTAACCTCCGCGCTTGGAGGAAAATCCACGGATTGTAAAACGCCCCCCGCCCGATTGCCACAGCGGCGCAACCGGTCCTCTCCAGCATCTCCTTCACTCCCTGGGGAGTGGTCACGTCCCCGTTCCCCACCACAGGAATGCGACGCACGGCGCGAACAACGGCGGCGATCCCGTCGAGATTCACGCGCCCAGAAAAACCCTGGGCGCGGGTGCGTCCGTGGACGGTGACCGCCGCAGCGCCGGCGTCTTCGAGGGCACGGGCGATGTCCGGCGCCATGAGGCTCTCGGAATCCCAGCCGAGGCGCATCTTACAGGTGACGGATATTTTCAGCGCAGAGGTCATCGTCCGGACGAGGTGCGCCGCGCGGGCGGTGTCGGCGAGGAGGGCGGAGCCGCCGCCGACGCGGACGACCTTGCGGACGGGGCAGCCCATATTGACGTCCACGATGCGGACGCCACGCGCTTCAAGAAGGAGGGCGGCATCGCGCATCTCCTCGGGAACGGCGCCGAAGATCTGGACGGCGAGAGGCTCGTCGCCCGGGGCGGTCTCGATGAGTTTGAGCGACTTTTTGTTTCGCTCGATGAGAGAACGGGCGTTGACGAGGTCGGTGGTGGCGAGGCCGAGACCGCCGAGAGCGCGGAGGGTGAGGCGAAAGGGCAGGTTCGTGTAGCCCGCGAGCGGCGCGAGGAAGAGATTGGAGGCGATCTCGAGGTTGCCGATGCGGACGGACATGGGTGGGAAGACTAGCGGAAGGAAGCAGGGAGCGGGAAGCGGGAACGCGAGGCAGGCGTGCCCCCACGGGTGTGGTAGAATGGAGACATCATGTTCTCCCGGATCATGCGATGGCTGCTCATGACCCTCGGCCTGGCGATGGGGCTTCCCGCGGCAGGGGAGCCTGCATTTGCCGGGTTATCGCTTGAGAGCCTCTCCCCCGATCTCCAACTCGCAACGCGACGGGTGATCGTGGCGACCGCCATGCGCTTCGACGGGACCTTCGGGACGGCGGTGGGGCGAATGCCGGTCTCGGTCCGCCTGGTGCCTTCGGCGACCGTGGCCGCGGCGGGCGGGGAAGAGATTGCGGGGGCGGCCGGCCTGTGCGTGATCCGTGAGGGGCGGGCGGAAATCCTTGTGGCGACTCGGGCAAACACCTCAATCTCGGCGATCCTCGCCCACGAGGCGACCCATGCCTTCGTGGCGGAAATCTTCGGGGAGGTGCATGATCCGTTTCTGAACGAGGGCCTCGCCCAATGGTTTGCGGCCGGAGCCTGGCCCCCGCTCCGCAATGAGCTGCGGCACTTCTGGCTCAAGGGCGGAAGCGGGGCCGGGGCGTCGCCCTATGTGGCGGGGTTTCACTGGATGGAGGAGCACGCGAACCACCCCCGACTCGGGGAGTTCCTGAGAGCGAGCGGGAGAAGCGTCTCAAAAAACCTGGATGACCTGGAGCGGCGTTGGCGGGAGTTCCTGCGGACGGCGTCCGCGGACTGACGGGACGGCGGGTGAGAAATGCTGGCTGGCTCGCGGCCATGCGAGACTTCCACCCACTCTGGCTACGCCCTACAACTTATTACCCACAACCCTCTTCTATCCCTGCCAGACGATCTTTCCGCTGACGATGGTGGCGGTGGCGCGACCCTTGAGCTGCCGTCCGTGGAAGGGGGTGTTCCGCCCGTAGGAGGCAAACTCCTCGCGGTTCACGGTCCATTCGAGATCAGGGTCGAGGACCGTGACGTCGCCAAGAACGCCCTCGGCGAGGGTCCCGAGTTCGAGACCGAGGAGACGGGCGGGATTCACCGTGAGCATCGCGATCATCTTCGGGAGCGAGAGGACCTTCTTATGGACCAGTTCGGTAAGGAAGATCCCCAACTCGGTCTCCAGCCCGACGATCCCGAAGGGGGCAAAGTCGAACTCGACCTCCTTCTCGTAGCAGCAGTGCGGGGCGTGGTCGCTGGCAAGGACCTCGATCACCCCGTCGGCGATCCCCCCAAGGAGTGCCTCCACATCGGCCTTCGTCCGAAGGGGCGGGTTCATCTTGAAGTCGGTGTTGTAGCCCTTGAGGGACTCGTCGGTAAGGGCAATGTGATGCGGGCAGACCTCACCTGAAACCTTCACGCCGCGCTTGCGAGCCTCACGCAGGATGCGGACGGAACCCGCCGCCGTAAGGTGCTGCATGTGAATCTTCCAGTCGGCGAGCTCGGCGAGGAGGCAGTTGCGAGAGACGATGACCTCCTCGGCGATCGCGGGCCATCCCCGCAGGCCGAGCACCATGCTCCAGTAGCCCTCGTTCGCCACCCCATCCGCGCTGAGCGCGTAGTCCTGACAGTGGTCCAGGATGGGAAGGTTGAACATCTTCGCGTACTCGACGGCGCGCCGCATCACCTCGTTATCCTGGACACAGTGCCCGTCGTCGGTGATCGCCACAACCCCGGCACGCTTCAGGGCGCCGATCTCGGCCATTTGTTCACCCTTGAGACCGACGGTAATCGCGCCTGTCGGGAAGACGCGCACCGCGCCGCGCTCCCGGGCGCGGGCCTTGATGAGTTCCACAGTGGCCGCCTGGTCAGCCGGCGGACTGGTGTTCGGCATGCAGACCACGGAGGTGAATCCGCCGCGCGCGGCAGCACGGGTGCCGCTCTCGATGGTCTCCTTGTCGGAACGGCCCGGCTCGCGGAGGTGGACATGAAGATCCATGAGGCCCGGACAGACCACCTTGCCCCTCGCATCGAGGCGAAGGATCCCCGGAGGTGGCTTCGAGGGCGCGCGCGCCACCCTCCCATCGAGAATCCAGAGGTCGCGTTTTTCGTCCACGCCTCGGGCGGGATCGATCAGGCGCCCGTTCTCGATGACGAGGGAACTCATGCGGGTCGGGGATCGCGGGCCCGTGACCGCACGCTACTTCGCGCGCTTGGCCTTCTTGTGGCGTTTGATGTAGGAATTGCGACGGCTGCGTTTGATGCCTTTATTGTACTGGCGACTCATGCCCCTATCGGTGCCGCAAAGTCCCGAGCGAGGCAAGCCGGAACACGC
>CAZZBZ010000051.1:0-3643 GCA_964653025.1 uncultured Verrucomicrobiota bacterium | reverse complement strand
ACTACCTCACGAGAAGGACGGGGACCTCGCTCGTGCGGATGACGTGGTTGGTGACGCTGCCGAGGATGAGCTCCCGCAGGCGGGTGTGGCCATAGGCGCCCATCACAATGAGGTCGTGATTCTTGTCGTGGGCGACCTCCACAATGCGCTCCTCGGGCGCGCCATCGAGGGAGAGCGGCTCGGCCCCCACGCCCTGCTGTTTCGCAAGATCGAGGGCCTCGCGGAGAAGCCGGGCGCGCCGCGCCTCGTCATTGTTCGGCCCCACGGAAAGCACGGTAAGGCCCGCCTTGAGCGCGGTGGCCATCTCGAAAGCGGAGTAAAGGGCGCGGTTGGCGTGCTCGCTGCCATCATAGGCGGCAAGGATGCGGCGCACCGGACGGAAGGCCGCGGGGGTGATCAGGCAGGGCTTGATCGACTTGCGAACGATACGTTCGACGTTCGACCCAAGCCACTCGCCGGTGGTCTCGAAACCCTCACCGCGCTGTCCCATGACGACGAGCTCGACGGAGCGCTCGAACTCCAGGACCTCGTTCACGAGCCATCCCGCAGCGGTCTCGGCGGAGCAGGAAACTCCCTCCCGTGCAGCGGCAAGGGTCACGGCCTGGGAAGCGTTACGGGCCTTGTTCTTGAGGATCTCCTCAAGCTGGGGAACGAGCGCCTGGAAGGGCTGCGCGCCCACCATGCCGGAGAGATCCGCAAGCCACGGCCCTTCGAGTAAGCGGGTGTCGGCCACGCTCAACGCACGCAACCGTGCACCGAGGGCCTTCGCGAACCAGATGGCCGCCCCCGAGGCCGCCTCGGCGTACTTCGAACCGTCCACGCAAACGAGAATGGTCTTGATCATTGGAAACCTCCCTTTGCGCGAACCTACTCCCACAACGGCACCGAGACAAGCTTTCGGACAATCCCTCTTTCGAGAATGACGGACGGCGACACGCCATCCCTCCACTCGCTCACCATCTGGAGGGTCCGCGTGTCGCGGGCCGAGCACATTGTATTTCTGCCGGGTTTTGTGACGACTCGGCTTCGGGTTTAGAACTTCCGTCTGCGGCACTACTTCTGCTTCTTCTTCCCCGCGCCGCCCTCCTCCTCTTCTCCTTCAGTCTGGGGTAGGTACTCGGCGAAGCGGACCTTCTCGTTGGACTTCATGTAGGCCTCCTCGCCCGAGATGATGCCTTCCTCGAGAAGCTGCATGATGGCGTCGTCCATGATCTGCATCCCCTCCCCCTTGCCGCTCATGAGCACGTCCGTGAGCTTCTCGGTCTTGCCCTCGCGGATGATGGAAGAGACGGAGAGCGTCCCGACAAGGACCTCGAAGGTGGCGATGCGGCCCGGCTTGTCGGAGCGGCGAAGAAGGAGTTGGGCGACCACGCCGCGGAGAGAGGAGGCGAGCATCGTGCGAATCTGCGGTTGGCGATCCGCGGGAAAGACGTCGATGATCCGGTCCACGGTCTTGCGCGCGTTGTTCGTGTGGAGGGTGCCGAAGACGAGCAGGCCGGTCTCCGCGGCGGTGAGCGCGAGGGCGATGGTCTCCAGGTCCCGCATTTCGCCCACGAGCACGACGTCCGCATCCTCGCGAAGGGCCGCCTTGAGGCCCGCGGCAAAGCTCGGGGTGTGGATCGGAACCTCCCGCTGCGTGATCACGCTGAGCTTGTTGCGGTGCACAAACTCGATCGGCTCCTCGATGGTCACGATGTGCCGCGCAAAACCCTGGTTCATGTAGTCAATCAACCCGGCGAGGGTGGTGGACTTGCCGCTGCCCGTGGGACCCGTGACGAGGACCAGGCCGCCCCGTACACGGGCGAAGGATTTCACAATCTCCGGCGCGCCGAGGACCTCGAGGGGCAGGATGCGCGTGGGGATGAGGCGGAAGAGGGCGCCGATGCCGTGCACGTGGCGCATGTAGTTGGTGCGATAGCGGGCGTGCTCGTCCTTCTCGTAGGCGAAGTCGAGATCGCCGCGCTCCTGGAAGATCTTCCAGCGCTCCTCGCCCGCGGCCTCGCTCATGAGGTCGCAGATCTCCTCATGGGAAAGCGGGTGATCGGTCAGGGGGATGAGATCCCCGTAGAGACGGATGTTGGGGACCTGCCCCTCGCGGAGGTGGAGATCGGAGCCCCCCCGCTCCACCATCTTGTCGAATAGCGCGTCGATCTTGGCCATGGCTTGGGTCTCCCTATTCCTCGATGAACTCCTTGAAGCGCTGTTTTTCTCCAGCGCGGTCGTAGGCCTCTTTGGGCGCAATGAGCCCCTGCTTCAGGAGATCGAGAAGCGAGTCGTCCATGAGACGGCATCCGGCCTTTTTCCCGGTCTGCATCACGCTGGGGAGCATGAAGGTCTTGCCGTCCCGGATGAGGGCCTGCACGGCGGGGGTATTGATGAGGATCTCCAGCGCGAGGACGCGCCCCTTGCCATCCACGCGGGGAACCAACTGCTGGCTGATGACGCCGCGAAGCGAGCCCGAGACCATCGTCCGGATCTGGGCCTGCTGCTCCACGGGAAAGACGTCGAGGATTCGGTCGAGCGTACGGGCCGCGCTGCTCGTGTGCAGGGTGCCGAAGACCAGGTGCCCCGTCTCCGAGGCGGTGATCGCGAGCGAGATGGTTTCCAGGTCGCGCATCTCCCCGACCATGATCACGTCCGGATCCTCGCGTAGCGCCGCGCGCAGGGCGGTGGAAAACGACTTCGTGTGCGTGTGGACCTCCCGCTGGGTGATCTGGCACCCCTTCGGCTCAAAGACACACTCGATCGGGTCCTCCATCGTGATGATGTGGTCGCGCCGCTCGCTGTTCACCTTCTCAACGAACGCCGCCAAGGTCGTGGATTTTCCACTGCCCACCGCCCCGGTCACGAGGATCAGGCCATTGTGGAACTTCGTCAGGTTCTGGAGCATCCCCGAAAGCCCCAGATCCTCCATCGTCCGCACCTGGGTATTGATGATGCGAAAGACCCCGTCGAGGCCGAGGCGCTGGCGGACCACACATGTTCGGAAGCGGCCGAGTCCCTCCACCGAGTAGCAGAAGTCGAGGTCGCCCCGTTCCTTGAGCTGCTGCTTCTGCGCGTCGGTGGTAAACCCCATCATCAGGCGCTGGGTCTGCGCCGCCGTGAAGGGCGGCGCCTTCGGCCACATCACCTGGAGGCAACCGTGGCGGCGCATCATCGGCGGGCAGGAGACGCCGAGGTGCACGTCCGATGCCCCATAGAACTGACCGATGCGCAGGTACTCGTTGAGGTGGATGAACGCGCCATCCCCGTCGAGATGGACCTCAAAGTCGAGATCGGTGGGGATGCGGACCGCATCCTCCCGGACCTCGACCGCGGGTTCGTGGGCCGGGGGGGTCTCCTGCTCGGCGAGAACGCTGGCCTGGGCGGCCTGGCGGAGCCAGTCCACATGCTCCTGCCCAAGCCACCCCTGCTGCATGAGCCAAGCGGTGAGATCCAGGCCCGGCTCATTCTGCGCCGCCGCATTCGCCATCTCGGCCTGGTCGGGAGTGATCCAACCCTGCTGGACTGCTCGGGAAACGATGGTTTCGTTTGGGGAAGGAGGCATGAGACTTCGGATTGCACGCGGCGTGGCCCATCCTGCATACTTGAGCCTCGCAAGCGGCGCAAGCGCGCTCTGCCCCCCTATGAACGAACTCGACGA
>CAZZBZ010000050.1:6973-24236 GCA_964653025.1 uncultured Verrucomicrobiota bacterium | reverse complement strand
CGTTGATCATCTCGAGCCCCGCGTAGTTGCTCGGGTTGGCGCTGCTGTAGCCGAAGGTGTAGTTCTGCGGGCTCGCCGCAAAGGTGTTCGAGGCGCTGTTCAGGCGAAAGGTGTTGGTTCCGCTGAAGGAAATCTTTGAAATCTGGTTGCTCCCTAGACTCCCCATCACATCGGCATTGGTGATCCCGCGGAAGGCGATCGTACCGTTGTTCAC
The DNA here is from genome assembly GCA_964653025.1 of uncultured Verrucomicrobiota bacterium. Lineage (GTDB taxonomy): Bacteria > Verrucomicrobiota > Verrucomicrobiia > JABWAM01 > JABWAM01 > JABWAM01. The sequence goes on along the minus strand of CAZZBZ010000050.1, from coordinate 24,022 downwards.
GACAATCGCCCCGATCGTGTTCGCGACGATTTTAGGCGTATTCGTGGTGAACTGGTAGACCCCGCCAAGGTTGGAGATGACACCCGTGTTGTTGTATCCAGCCTGCAACCAGTTAGCCTCAAGGGCGGCCCCGTCATGCACCAGGGTAGAGCCGAGGCCGTTGACGCTGCTGGAGTTGTTAATTGTGCCAGAATTACTTCCAACCATCAAACCCACGGAGAGTTGAACCAAGGTGCCGGCGCCCGAGACCACAAAGAGGTTATTACTGTTCCTGACATCGATGCCGACCGCGACGGCTCCCGCTGTGAGAGTTGCACCATTGCTGACGATAACGCTTCCCATGTCGTAAAAGGACTTGCTCGTCGCGGAACCATGACCCACGTAAATGTTGCTGCCTACGGTCATCCGTGAGGTTGACCCGGAGACGAGAAGCTGGTTGTTCGAGATAACCTGCGCCCCGCTCGGGTTCGAGTTGATATACCCCACTGAGACATTACCTGCGACGTAAACCGTCCCCCCGTTAGTGACAACGAAGCGGTTTCCGTTGCCAAAGGCCCCCACGTAGAGGCTACCCAGATTTGTCCATGCACCCCTGTCTGCAACAACCACCGTGTTGTTGCTGGACATGCTGCCTGAGGTATTTTCTCCGACGAAGGTGTTGAAGCCCTGCATCACCGCCCCATCGAGAACGTACAACTCGTTGCTTTGTCCGGAAAAGAGAAGGGAACTATTCGTCCAGAGCGAACCTCCTCCCGTGAGAATAACTTTTCCGAGGGGTGCGCCCTTGCTGCTCCCAAGAACACTATTGCCCCCCGAGTAAACCTTGCCGCCGTTGGCGATGGTGAGGGTGTTCCCTACGGACGCTGCGACAGCCCCGAGGGTCAGGCCCCCACTGCTCTGGAGGACGCCTCCGTCGGTCACCCAGACCGAGTTGCTGTTACCCCCAGAAAGTTCCCCGATCATCACGCTTGTGCCAATGACCCGCCCCCCGTTGGAAACCATGAGTTGGTTGAAGGAACCGCTTCCTCCGACGACGAATGAAGAGGTGTTGCTCCAGAGCGATCCGCTTCCGACCACGGCTGCCCAGTTGCTGTTGGCCCGCGCCGAACCGCCGATCTTTCCTGTGGCGTTGATGACTTGGCCACTGCTGGAAACCGTGAGTTGGTTGCCGACGATGTCGGAGGCATACCCCACCGTCAGGTTGCCCGCATTATTCCAGATCGACCCGCTGCCGGTCACGAGCACCGAGTTGCTGTTTCCCCCGGTTGCGTTGCCTAGGGTGGATGTTCCGACGGTGCTGACGACGGTTCCCCGGCTTGCGATGACCATCGAGTTAAACGAGCCACTACCATTACCGATGACAACGGTGGGAGCCTTGACCTGTCCGCCGTCCAGCACCAAGAGTTGGTTACTCGTGCCCCCGGTGTTGGCTACCGTGAGATTCCCCAAGCTCGCAAAAATGGCATCATTGCTGACAATGAGACGGTTGCCCGCGCCGCTGAATCCAACAAAAACCGCGGACGCGCCGTTCGCGTTGCTCCAAACGGTGCCGTCACCGTAAACGAGAACGGTGTTGTTGCTGCCCACTCCGCCATCACTTCCCGTTCCAGCTCCACTGCTATTGAACGCCCCGCCCATGGCGAGACCCGCCGTGATGACCGTGGCGTTTGATGCGACTGTGATCTGGTTTCCTCCCCCGCCTGAACTCTTGGTGCCGATGTTGATGGGACGATTTGTCGTCGTGTTGAGAACGGAACCCGATCCCGTTACGAGGATCGTGTTGTTAGAGCTGCTGGTATTGGGACCAACGGAGAAGGCGTTGGCGCCGGTGTAGTAGAGTTTGCCTCCGTCCGCGAGGAGCAGGCTGCTTCCCGACCCCTGGCTCCCCACCGCAAGGCCGGAGGTCGTGCCACTGCTTCCCGTGACATAGACCACCGCCCCGTTCGAGATCGCCATTTGCCCTACGCTGTTGATATGGCCGGTGGCGCTCAGATTCCCCCCCAGCCAAAGAGTCATGTTATTGCTCCAGACCGTCGTGGGACCGGCCACGACCACCAACCCTGTATTGGCCACAAAATTCAAACCTCCGACGGAGACGGAAAGAGATCCCCCCGCCGTCCCCGTCACATTGGTTCCCCCAAACATGTTCCAGGTCATCGTTTTCCCGACGACCCCGCCCACGACCAGTGAGGCGTTGTTATTGACGATGACCCCGTTGGTGGTGGTGAGCGTGCCATAGCCCAGGGTCAGGTTGGCGGTAGCGCTCGGCGTGGCGTTGGTGACGACCAGCGAGTTCAGGGTGGCCGCACCCCCGTTCATATTGAACGTTCCCACGTTGACGAGCACATCCCCCCCATTGACAACACCGCCCTCGCCCACCGTGAAAGATCCCTGGTTAACGCGCAGGATTCCCCCCGCGTTCTGGTTCGTGCCCATGAGGGTGAGTGTGCCGGCGCCGGTTTTTGTCAGGCCCGAGGGGGTGACGAGCGTGCTGTAGACCGTGGCGGCGCTCTCGTTTTCCACGATCGCCTCGGCGGAGAAGCGCAGGCTGCCGTTGGTGATGAACTGGTTGGCGAGCGTGAGGATCATCCCACCCGAGGTGTTGGTCAGCGTCTGGTCTGTCGTGACGGTCAGGTTGGTCCCCAGAACGAGCGAGTTGATCGTCATGCCCCCCACCGAGTTGACGGTGGTCGCCTTGACGTTGGTGTCCGCCGCAAAGGTGGAACTGTAGTTGGTGAAGGCGCGGAGGGCGGTGCCGTCGCCATCGTGCGTGGCGAAATCGGCGCCTTTGATAAAAGCCCACGGGAGGATCGCGTTGCTGGCTCCGGCCTGGGTGGTGAACAGGTTCGTCCCGCCCCCCGTGAAGTTCACGGTGGCGAACCCCGCTCCCCGAGAAAGGGTGGGGGTCGAAATGAACGAGGCCACATTGCTGATCACCGACCCGCCCGTCCCGAAGGTGATTGCCCCGACGTTGTTCGTGCCGCCTCCCAACACGGTGAGCGTCGCCCCTTGGATCGTCAGGGGAACGCCGGCGATCCGGTTAAAATTGCTTACGCCGCGGTTGTCCAACTGGAGCGTGGTGCCGGCCAAGAGCGTGAGGGAGGCGGTGTTGCCGATCGCGCCAAGGCTGTTGGAGAGGGTCAACCCGCCCTGCTGGATGAGTGTGGCGCCCGTGAAGGTGTTCTGGTTGGTAAAGATCGTCACCTGCCCCGTGTTGTTGGAGATGGTCAGGGCCCCACTCCCCGAGATCACCCCGCCGTAGATTCCCCCCGAACTCCCGTAGAAGACGAGTGAGGCGTTGTTGGTGATGCCCCCTTGCAGGCCGGCGATGGTACCCTGGAGAGCCCCCGCGGAGATGAGGGTTCCTCCGCTGTAGGTGTTGGCGCCGCTGAGGGTGAGCACGCCCGTCCCTTTCTTGGTCAGGCCACCACTTCCGCTGATCGGACCGGAGAGGGTGGTGGGACCCGTGTCCTCGAGGGTGAGGTTGAACCCACTATTGGTGATGCCGCCACCGACCGTGAGGGTCCCCGAGGTAAGCAGGTTGCTCATAATCAGGTTGCTGAGCATCACCAGCGGGATGTTCAGGATCTGGTTGGCACTGTTGTTGATGCTCGCGGATCCGGCCTGGATCAGCGCGCTACCTCCGCTCCCTTGGAGGTAGAGGATTCCCCCGCTGCTGTTCGAGGAGATGGTGTAGGAGTTTCCCGCGGTGGGAATGAAGATGATCGCACTGTTCGTGATGGCGACGTTGTTCGTGACCGCAGCAGCGCCGCTGTTGCCCCCCGCGAAAACCGCGATGGTTCCCACCCCGTTAGGAACCCCGTTGCTCCAGCGTGTGGCGTTCGTCCACATACCGGACGAAACGTTCGTCCAGGTGGACTGCTGTTGCGCGGGGGCGGAGGCGGGCGACATCGCCAGCCCGCAGGCCAAAGCCAACGCCCAATAAAACCGCACAAAGACCCGGGGGCGAACCTCATTGGGGCGCTTTTTCATGGGATGATCAAAGTGACCACGCATGGCATTCACTGGATTCGAGTCCCTTCTAGGTTATCCCCGTCGAAATGACAAGAAAATTCGCAATCGTTTACGAATGTCTTTTAGACCCCAGGAGGGACTTGCGGGCGCGATGGGAAGGGCGTAGCGTGCGGGGCGATGAGGGCACCCTCGAGAAGCGATGCCGACCTGGGCCACCTTTCGAGTTCGTCCTTTGCGTCTCCCCATCCCGCGCCTCACGTCTCACGCATCACGTCGCGCCCCGTTTCGCGCTTTCCCGCGGAGGTGCAGGCTTGCCCCGCGTGGCGCGGGGGGCGTCAAGCGAAGAGATCGGATTCGGATTTGCCCACGGAGGTCACGGAGGACAGTCCGAGATGCCGAGCGGAGAGGGAGAAGAGGGGAGAACCGAAGACGGAGGATGGAGGATGGAAAAGCGGGAAAGAGGAAGGCGGATTTCTCACGCAAAGCCGCGAAGCCGCAAAGGGAGAAGGTGGAGGACGGAAGATTTCTCCCGCAGAGGCGCAGGGGCGCAGGGGGGAGGATCGGGGAGCGAAGATTTCTCGCGCAAAGGTCGCAAAGATCGCAAAGGGGAGTGGGATGAACAGGCCGAATACGCGCGCCAACCAGAGTTGTCGCTCGCCGTATTCGGCCTGCCTTCGCCGGGAGGCGGATCTGGAACTTCAAGCAAGGAAGCTGAATACGGAGAGGCCCGATGCGAATCGGGCCGCGTATTCAGCCCTCGGTTCCCCCTTTGCGACCCCCCGCACAACGCGGGGCAGGTTTGCGCGAGAGTTCCGCTCTTCCTCTGCGCCTCTGTGCCTCCGCGGGAAAACTCCGCTTCCCGCTTCTCATTTCTCATTTACCTTAATTGAGCTTTTGGTCGTCATCGCGATCATCGCGATCCTCGCCGCGCTGCTGCTCCCTTCCCTGAGAAACGCGCGGCGGAGCGCGCAGGGGGTCGGATGTATGAACAATCTGCGCCAACTTCATGCTGCGGTGATGCTCTACATTAACGATAGCGAAGGACGAATGCCGAGTTCCTCCGAATCAGATTCCACAAACTACCCCCCTTGGAACCTGGCAATCACCAACTACGTTCGGGTGGCGTACCGACCCGGGGTTTCGGTCACCGATGTTTTTCATTGCCCAGCCTGGAAGAGAAACGCCACGGCCATACCGAGCAGCGCAGACACCAAGGACAGTGGCAGCTACGGGGCGAACTCCTATCGAATTCCAAGGAGCGACAAGTGGTCAGGATACGGTACCCCCCCGCAACTGGTTGATTCTGTCCCGAACCACGCAGGCACGATCATGCTCCACGATTGCCATTCAGCCCTCGGCTCAAAGCCCTACAGCCTACCCAGTCCGAAAGGGGCTCCTGACTCTTGGCGATTTACCGTGCGAAACCGTCATACTGGCGAAGGTTTCCAAGCGGTCTTCTTTGATGGTCACTGCGAGAAGTTCACGACCTCCAGCGACCCACTGATCTGGGATGAATCCTCATCGGAGTTTCCGCAGGGCGGGCGCATTCCCTGGAATCGCCCATGAGATGGAACGTGTCCTTCCCGACGGACGGCGGCATCACCGCAGTCGCGGGACCGGCGCCGTCCCTCCACGCACGATCCAATCGGGCTCTGGAGGGCCGCCGTGCCAGCGGCCGCGGACGGAGCAGACGGACGGCGACACGCCGTCCCTCCAATTGGGATTTTGGACCTGTAGGCCAATGAAAAACGAGCAATACAGAGGGAAAAAGCCGAACGGAATTTTGACAGGATTTACAGGATTCACAGGATTTGGGGAAAAATCAGACGGAGACAACCCCAAGCCTTTTCCCGGAAAGCGCCGTGCGCTTTCGGGAAAAGGCGATCAGGTCTGCAATCCTGTTAATCCTGTAAATCCTGTCAAAAAATCCGACTCCTCGTCAGCTCCTTTGCTTGGAGTTCCCAGTTCGCCTCCCGGAGAAAGCAGGCCGAATACGGAGAGCCCCGACTCTGGTCGGGGCGCGTATTCGGCCCTCGGTTCCCTCTTTGCGACCTTTGCGACCCCCCGCGCAACGCGGGGCAGGTTTGCGCGAGAACTCCGCTCTTCCTCTGCGCCCCTGCGCCTCTGCGGGAAAATTCCGCTCCCCGCTTCTCCGTGGGTGATTCCAGTTCGGTTTCTTCGATTTTTGAATCATTCCCCCCATTCCCTTTTCCCATCCCTCCCATGAAAATCCTCCGTCTGCTCGCCGGTCTCCTCACCCTCCTCGCTCTCGCCCTGCCTGCCTTTGCGGCGGAGGCGGGGCGCGTGATGGACACGCTCAACCCGCTCGAGCTTCCCCGGGTTGGCGACCACGGCCTGCGCGTGATCGCGCCCGACGTCCTCGAACTCACGCTCATCACCACAAAGAAGATGGACGCGCCGGCCGAGCGCTGGAGCTTCATCGGCGAGAAGTTCGCCCCCAACCTCCCCGCGCCCGCGGCCTTCGCCGTCGAGGCCAACGGCAAGGCGGTCGCCGTCGCCGAGGTGGGCTTCAAGCGCCGCCCGACCTACGCGCCGCTCAAGCAGCGCGACCTGCGCATTGGGAACTGGCTCTACCTCCGCCTCGCCGCCCCCCTGCCCGAGGGCGCGGTCGTTGTCGTAAAGAACCCGGACGGCTCGCTCTGGAAAGAGGAGAAGTTCGAGGCGAAGGCCGATCCGCGCCGCACCTCCCCGGCGATCCATGTGAACCAGGTGGGCTACCTCCCCGCCGCGCCGAAGAAGGCCCCGGTCGGCTTCTACCTTGGCAGCCTCGGGGAGTTGGCGGTCGCCGAGAACACCGCCTTCGAGGTGGTGGACGCCGCGAGCGGCGCGAGCGCCTTCACGGGAAAGCTCCGCTCCCGCCCCGACCAGGGCTGGGCCTACAAGGCGACGCCCTACCAGCGCGTGATGGAGGCGGATTTCACGGCCTTCTCGAAGCCGGGCGACTACCGCCTCGTCGTGCCGGGGCTCGGCGCGAGCCTGCCCTTCCGCGTCGGCGAGGAGGTGGCGGCGTGCATCGCGCGCGCCTACGCGCTTGGGCTCTACCACCAGCGCTGCGGGATGGCCAACGAGCTGCCGTTCACCCGCTTCGTCCACGCCCCGTGCCACACGACCCCCGCGATGATTCCCGACAACGAAAACGCCTTTGTGAACAAGGCGATCGAGGGAACCACCGGCGAGGGCAAAGTGAACCCGCGCCATACCGCTCCGCGGATGAAGGGCCTCGCCGCCGCGCTCTACCCGTTCGTCAAGAAGGGGACGGTGGACACGCGCGGCGGCCACCACGACGCCGGCGACTACAGCAAGTACACCGTGAACGTCGCCCACCTCATCCACTTCCTCGTGCTCGCGGCGGATGTCTTCCCGGGCGCGGCGGCCCTCGACAACCTCGGGCTTCCTGAGAGCGGCGACGGCAAGCCCGACCTCTACCAGGAGGCGAAGTGGGAGGCCGACCTCCTCGCGAAGCTGCAGGATGACGACGGGGGCTTCTTCTTCCTCGTCTATCCGCAGACGCGGAAGTATGAGGGCGACGTCCTCCCCGATGACGGCGATCCGCAGCTCGTCTATCCGAAGAACACGGCGGCGACGGCCGCGGCGGTCGGGGCGCTCGCGCAAATCGGTTCCTCGCCCCGTTTTCGAGAGGCGTTCCCCGAGGACGCGAAACGCTACCTCGCCGCGGCAAAGAAGGGCTGGGAGTTCCTCGAGGCCGCTTGGGCCAAGCATGGCCGCGACGGCGCCTACCAGAAGATCACGCACTACGGGGATGTGTACATGGACGACGACGAGATCGCGTGGGCGGCCACCGAGATGTTCGTGGCGACCGGCGAGGATCGCTATCACCAGGCGATGCTCAAGGAGTTCGACCCGACCGATCCGAAAACGAAAAAGTGGGGCTGGGTGCGGCTCGATGAGGAGTACGGGGCTGCCGCGGAGGCGTACGCCTTCGCGGAAAAGACGGGGCGCCTGCCTGCGGCGAAGCTCGACAAGGATCATCTCGAAAAATGCCGTACCGAGCTTGTCGCCCGCGCGAGAGACGCCCTCGGCTGGTCCCGCCAGAGCGCCTATGGGACGAGTTTCCCCGAGCCCACCAAGCGATTTCGCGTGGCGGGTTGGTACTTCCCTGTGGACTACGCCTTCCACGCCGCCGTGGCCGACCAGATCGCCCCAAGCCCGGAGTGGATGGAGACCGCGATCGGCAACCTCAACTACGAGGCCGGGGCGAATCCCAACAACATCGTCTTCCTCACGGGGCTGGGCTCACGGCGCCAGCGCGAGATCGTCCACCAGTATGCGCAGAACGACCGCCGCGTGCTCCCCCCGTCCGGCATCCCGCTCGGCAGCGTGCAGGGCGGTTTCGCCTACATGGACCACTACAAGAAGGACCTCGGCGCGCTCACCTTCCCCTTCGACGGGGACGCGGACTCCCCGTATCCGTTCTACGACCGGTGGGGCGACAGCTTCAATACGACCACCGAGTTTACCGTCGGCCCGCAGGGGCGCGGCCTCGCCGCGATGGCCTGGCTCATGGGACCAACGAAGCTCAAGGCGCAGCCCTGGCGCTCCGCTGCTGCGCGCATCGAGGGGGTGCCCGCGCGCGTCGTCGTCGGCCAGTCGTTCGAGGTGAGCCTTGTGGCCGAGGGCCTCGATCTCGCGCAGGCGCTGGTCGTGTGGGAGGGGCGCGACCAGGAACCCTTCCTCGGCGCGAAGCGCACCTTCACCCCCACGCGAGCGGGACCGTTCTGGATCGAGGCCGAGGCCCAGTGGCCCGATGGGCGACGCGCCTTCGCGGTGCGCGAGTTGAGCGTCGTCCCCGCGAACGGGGCGAAGGCCGCCGCTTCCGGGCCCGCCACGATCCTCCTCGAATCCTTCGACGGCCGCGGCGGCGTGCCCTGGGCCCCGCCCTCGGGCGCGAAGCTCAAGGGCAAGGTCGAGGTCACCCCCGAGAACGTCGCTTGGATGAAGGAGTTCGCCGGTGCCTCGCTTCGCCTTGCGACGTTCGACGACGAGATCCGCCTGCCGATCGCGAACACCGACGGCCTCAACGGCCCGTGGACGCTCTCGGCATGGATCTATGTGGAGAAGTGGGGCTGGGGAAAGGTCACCGACACGCTCTTTGGCGTGACGAGCGAGGACGGGAAGTTCATCACGGCCCTGCGTTTTGACAAGTGGGCCAAGCCCGCGGCTCCCCAACTCGTGGCGGCCGAGCAACAACTCGCCCGTCCGACGGAGCTCGCCCCCGCCTTCCGCACGGGCGAGTGGCAGTTCATCGAGATCGAATCCGGGGAGGAGGTCGTCCTTCGCGTGGACGGCAAGGAGATCGCGCGCGCCATCCCGAAGGAGCCTCGAAAGCTCATCCCGCCCAAGGACGCAGCGCTCTTCGTGACGGTCGGTCACTGGCTTGGCTGGGCCGACGACCTCCACCTCCGCTCGGGCGCGGGAAAGTAGGGAGGGACGGCAAGCGGGAGCGCTTGCACCTACACAATTGACTGGGTGTGGTGGTGATGGAGAGGTAGGTGCGGCCATTCCCTGGCCGCCATCCGATCCGGAGGCGGGCAGGAATGCCCGCACCTACAATTCGGAATTCGTTGGTCAGTCCTTCCCGATCTTCGGCGTGAGGAGCCATCCGAAGCGCTCCTGCACGTGCGGGAAGCCGCCGCGCAAGGATGGGCTCCAGTGCCAGGTGCGCTCCGGACCCTTCACTCGATCGCGATCCACCACGACAAAGTTGGCGCGCCACTTCTGTCCCTGGGGCGGCCACGAGGGGTTGCCCTTGAGCGCGCGGGCTGGCACGCGCAGGAGGACGGACCAGCCCTCGCCCTTGCGCACGCGTGCGGTGGCGATGAGCCCGGGGATGTCGAACTCGGGCGCGTCGGCGTTGCCGATGCCGCCCCAGTAACGGTCGAGGAGCAGCGCGTCGAAGACCGCCCCGTTGGGAGCGACTTGGATCTCGATGTAGTGAGGGCGCGAAGGATCGGGTTGGAGGAAGACTTCGAAGACGTCGCCCTCGTGGTGCGGGGCGTCGCGCCCCGTGTGGGCGGCGACCACGTGGGGGTCCCGGATCTCGGCGCTCACGCCGAGCCCAAACTCGTCGAGCCAGACGCGCACCCGCGCCTTGGAAGGATCCTGACGGAGCGTGGCGGTGTCGTAGAGAGGACCGAGGTCCGCCGCGGTGGGGGGCACGGAGTTGGTCGAGGCGGCGCCCGCGATCCAGGGTGCGTGGATCGCGGGGAGCGGGATTCCGAGCCCCGCTTCCTGCAATGGGGGAAGGCCGCCCGCCGGAAGGTTGGCGCACGAAATGAGCAGGGCGACAAAAACGCCCCAGCACCGCGAGGGGAAGAGTTCTTTGGTCATGGGTGATTCTAGTGTGGTGTCCACGAAATGCTTGCCACTACGGATCTCGCACATTTCAAGAAGTTTGCTCTGAATGATGGAGGGGCACGCTTCGTCGTGCCCTCCCCCGCCAGGCGCGGGGCGGGTGTGATGGCCGATGGCCACGACGAAGCGTGGCCCTCCATCAAAAGAAATAATGGCAGATCCTTCAAGGAAAGCAGACTAGCACTCCCCGGCCGCGAGGAAGCGGCGGAGCATTTCACGGGCAAAGGCGCGCTCTCCGGCCACGGCGGGGTCGCCTTCCGAGCGGCACTTCGGCAGCAGGCACCACACGACGCCGCGGCCGAGGCGGTGCTCGATCAGGAGAGCGCGGCCCTTGGCGTCGGAGACGAGGGCCTTCGCGCCGCGGAGGGCGACGACCGCGCGATCCTCGCCCATCCAGCGTTCGAGGCGCCAGCGGCGGCCCCAGGCGCGGAACTCGACCGGGTCGGGGGGGAGGAAGTCCACCACCGCCGCGCCGAGGAGTTCGTTGCCCGCGCGCCCCCACGCGTAGGGATGCGGCGACCACCAGAGCAGGCGGCCGCCCGCCTTTACCCGGGCGACGAGCCCGCCGATCTCGTCGTCGCGCAGGCAGGCGCCGGGGATCACGGCGACGGGGAGATCGCGCGTCCACTCGCGCACGATCACCGCCTCGCGGCCGAGTTCCTCGGCGAGCGAGTCGAGGCCGAAGTAGTTCCGCGTCTGCTCGTCGGGATAATTCCCCGGGTTGCCCTGGTTGTCGCGCGAGTACCACTCGCGCGGGAGGAGGAGCGGGAGCGGGCGCTTTGGGGGCGGGGGGATGCCGCGGCGGGGGAGGTCGAGCGCGAAGTCGCGGAAGACCTTGAGGCCGGGCTTGATGCGCCCCGCGTCGTCCACGAAGCCGAGCGTCCGCTCGATGCCGGCCTTGGTGTAGGGATGGACGTTGGCGAGGAGGTCCTTCCAGCACCACCAGAGGAATCCGTTCGCGCCGGCGCGCCAGCCGCGCTCGAGGATGGCGGAGACGTACTCGCGTTGCTCGCGCTCGCCGAAGGTGGCGATCGTGCCGAACTCCTGCATCATCACGGGGCCGAAGGCGCGCGCGAACTTCACGTAGAACGGGAGGCGGCGCTGGGTCTCGGTCGAGCGGAGGCCGGGTAACCACGCGCGGTTCCACGACGGCACGGGGTAGCCGTGCGCGCTGTGGAAGTCCCACGGGACGCCGTCGCCGAAGCGGAAGCCGCACTCGCCGAAGATGCGCTGCTGCTCGGTGCCGACGGCGACGGCGACGCCGGTGAGCTCGCGGCGGACGGCGGCGATCGCCTCGATGCTCCACGTTCGGACGCTCTCGGGGGCGGCCTCGTGGGAGTCGGGGAGGCAGGACATCTCGTTGCCGAGGTCCACGGCGAGGAGGCGGCGCGAGGCACGGAACATGCGGGCGGAACGGCGGACGAAGGCGAGCGATCGGCGGCGCATGACCGGGTCGGCATAGAGGTTGCGCCCGGCCTTCCACTCGGGCCAGAAGATGCCGCCGCTCATCCAGCCGACGAAGATCGTGGGGTGCGCCCAGAGGCCGGCCTCGTCGCACCAGCCGAGAAACTTCCGCAGCCGCGCGGCCATGAGGGCCGGGTAGCGACCGGGGGCGGGCTCGAAGTCCTGCCAGCGGAGGAAGAAGCGGAGGCTGTTGAAGCCGAGCGCGCGCATCGCGCGGAGATCGGAGAGAATCTCGCGCTCGGGCCAGCGGAGCCACATCTCCACGCCGGCGCTCTGCGGCCAGTAGTTGAAGCCGACCGGCCAGAAGGTCTTCCCGCCGAGGGTCCAGTAGCCGGAGGAGTCGATTTGAGGATTCTTCATGACTCTCGATGAGTGGTTTGGAGGGACGGCGTGTCGCCGTCCGTCTGCTCCGAAGGAATGGCAGGCGAAATGACAGAGCGGTTGGCGAGCCGCCAACCGCGACACGCGGGCCGCGTGTGCTCCCCATGGAGGAATCGCGTCATTCCGCCACCGTCCAGATTTCCATCTGCTTGCACGAGGGGTTTTGTTCCACGCGGACCTCCTTTGCCTTCGGGGCGGGGAGATCGGGGACGGTGGGATAGAGCAGCCAGATCCCGGAGACGCTGGGAGGAGTCTCGGCGCCGGGCTTCACCTCCATCACGGAATCATCTTCGAGGACAAGCTCGACCTTGGGGGGGCCGGAGGGCAGCGGCCCCTGCTGGAGGAGGCGGACGGCGGTGATCGCGGTAGGTGGGGAGAACGTCGTTTTCTCAGCCTTCCCGGCGAGGAGACGTTTCACGCGCGGGGAAGGGGGTTCGACGCCGCGTTTCCCGAGATACGGGAGGGTGACCCACGCCTCGCTGCCCTTGCGGTGGAGGACGCCGCCGGCGGGAGCCTGCATCTCGGAGGCAGGATTGAGTCCCTGGAGATGGACGGTGAGCGTGGCGCCCGGGGAATCGTCGGGCAACTCGACGGTGAGTTTGCCGGGGGTGACCGCGAGCTTTGCGGCGGGTGCGGCCATCGCGTAGTCGGCGATCTCCTCGGTGGTCGCACCCCAGAGGGTGTCGGCACCGTCCTTGCCGTAATCGGCAGCGATGCGGGTGAGGCGCTCCTCCCAGCGCTTGTGATTGGGGGACTCGGGGTCGGTGTTCATGCCGTGCGTGAAGTCGATGACGAGTTCGCTGGCGGCGGGCCCGGCCTTCGGGAAGCCGTACATGGCGTCGCCCTGCTTGCCCCAGATGCCTTCATCGAGGTTGTTGCGATTCCGTGTCTTGCGCTCCTCCTCGGTGCCGCCCGCCTTCTTGTTCTTGCCCCCGACGTGGGTGGCTCCGCGCAGGCCGAACTCCTTGAGGTAGGGGCCGTAGTGCCAGTCGCCGTTGGGATAGACGAACTGCGAGGCGGAGCGGCCCTCCCAGAGCATCGCGGCGAGGAGAGCCTGGCTCCAGAAGAGTTCGCGGCGGAACTGCTCGGGCTTGAGGAACTTCGAGGGGTCCCAGTGGTTGCCGGTGTGCCAGTAGCCGTGGTTGATCACGCCCCAGCCGAGGGTCTCGAGCTTCTTCAGGTCGTCCCAGTCGAGGACGGTGCGATTGCCAGTGCCGAGGCGGAGGACCATCACGGCGACGCTCCCGACGAGCGGCCGCGGGGCCCCGCCCTTCAACCCCGGCGGGGCGTCGGTGTACTGGAAGCGGGCGAGGAACGGCTGCGAGACGGAGAGGACCGAGGCGGGGCCGTCATCGATCTCGACGGTGTAAGCCCACTCCTTGCCGTACTTGAGCGGGCAGACCTCAGCGGTGGGGGCGCGCTCGCCCGCGGCGGGTTTCCATTCCCAGGTGAACTGGGCGGCGGGGGCGACCAGCGGGAGGAGGCCGAGGAGGGGGAGAAGTTGTGAGGGGTTCATCGAGGATTCGTTGCCGTCCGGGTGATTGGGTTCAACGGTTCACGGTTCAACGGTTGCAGATTCTATAACGAGATTTCCAACCGTGAACCGTTGAACCCCTGAACCGTGAACCTGAATCGTTATCCGCGGCTCACTTCTCCAGCAGCTCGAGGCCGCAGAGGCCGAGGTTGTGGTCGTCAAAGCGGAACGTGACCTCTCCCTGCTTTTCCACGCGCACGGGGAACGTGGTGAGCTTGCGGTTGCCGCGGCCCTGGACGGTGTCCCGGTGGGAGGTGGTCTTTGCGGCGCCCCCGACCTCGAGGGCCAGTTCGCCCTCGTCACCGAACGCGCAGGTGAGGACCCGCGCCTCGTAATCGCCGGGCGGGGCGATCACGACAAACTCCATCTGGTCGCCCTGGGCGAAGTCGCGCTGGACCTTGCCCTGCGCGGCGCGCCAGGCCTCGTCCTTGTCCTGCGTCGGGGGCTTCGCCCAGCCGAAGCCGCGCGTGGCCTCGAACTTCATGGTGGCGGGCACGGCGGTGTAGGCGCGCGGGCTCCCGTACATCATCACGGCATCGGTCGTTGCGCAGCCAAAGTCGAAGAGGAACACTTTCTTTGTGGCGCGCGCGGCCTCCTCGGCCTTGCGGCGGGCCTCGGCGTCGCGGAGGAGTTTGGCCCGCGCGGCGAGCGCGTCGGTCCAATCGAAGTCGCGCACGTACACGGGCACCTCGGTGACCTCGATCTCGAGGACGCCGCCGCTTGTCGCCTCGCGGCGCGTGCCGCCGAAGAGGTCCACGAGCGTCACCTGGGGGCGACCGACCGGGATCTTGACCCGCGCGGGGGCGCCGTCCACGGCCCAGAGGGCGAGGAGCGGGCCCTTGGCGGTGTCGAAGCGCATCCCGCGGAGGCGATCGGTGTCGTCGAGGAACCACGCGTCGCGGAACTTCGCGTCGGCGAGTTCCTCGTTGAAGTTGGCGATGGCCCCGTACGAAGGCTTGGCCGCCCCGTCGGGGCGCAGGAAGCCGCAGGAGGAGTAGACGTCGCCCGAGGCGCCGTCGTCCTCGCGGTAGATATAGACGCGATCAATCTTCTCGGAGAGGCAGAGGAGGAGGACGCGCACGAGGTAGCGCGCCTGCTGGGCCTCGGTGACGCGGTTCTTCCCGCGGAGGGTGTCCCATCCGGTCTCGGTGAACCAGATCGGCTTGGCGGGGGCGTGTGCGTCGCGCCATGCGCGGAACGCGGCGAGGCGCTCGGCGAAGGGCATCTCCTCCTCGGGCGGGGTCGGGCCGCCCTGGCCCCAGTTGATGTTCGTATTTGAACGGTTGCGCTCGGGGGGTTGGTTGCCGAAGTAGTGGTGGAAGTTGAGAGCGTCGG
Organism: uncultured Verrucomicrobiota bacterium; assembly: GCA_964653025.1. GTDB lineage: Bacteria > Verrucomicrobiota > Verrucomicrobiia > JABWAM01 > JABWAM01 > JABWAM01. Next base: position 8,940 of record CAZZBZ010000050.1, on the reverse strand, counting down.
TGAAGTCGAGCGGGCTCTTCCCATCCTCGAACCGAAACTTGCGGATCCGTTCCCAGGTGGCGCGACGGCTCCCGGCGAGGCCACCATTCACGACGAGGGCCGCGGGGTCGGCCTGCTTCGCGGCCTCGTAGCCGGTGCGAAGGAGCGGGAAGTACTGGTCCAGCGGGGCGACCCACGCGCCCCAGTTCGGGTTGTCGAGATCGGGCTCGTTCCAGATTTCCCATTCGCGGACGAGGCCGAGGCCACTGGCCTTGTCCGTGGTGAGGAGGGCGGTGTCGGGGTGCTTCTTCGCCCCGAAGCGCGCCACGGACTGGAAGACGAACTCGGCGAACTTCGCGTTGTCCTTCGGGGGATACATCGCCGCGCGCTTGCCGTCGGGCACGCTGAGATTCCAGTTCGCCGTCATGAAGAGGAAGGGGAGCGGATCGAGCCCGGCCTTGCGGAAGCCCTCGAAAATCGCCTGGTGATCCACGCGCCACGGCGGGGTCTCGCCGGTGAAGTTGTAATAGCTCTCGCGCGGGGAGGTGAAGGGCCACTTGAGGTTCTCGAAGCGGGCGAAGCGCATCCCAATCGCGCCCATCTCGGTGGTCCGTTTCCCGCTGCTGTTCACCCCGAGGAAGGATTTCCCGCGCTCGCGCAGGGCGGTGTCGAGCTTGGGGAGGCGGAAGAAGAGGCCGCTCGAGAGGGTGACCTTCTCGCCGGTGGCGGAGCGCGCCGCGAGCGCCCACCCGCCCGCAGATAGGTCGGCCGGGGGCTGGGACTTGAGGGGGACGACCACGCAGGCGCGCGCCGGGCAGGCGACCGTGTCGGCGGCCTGCCACGCGGCCTTCTCCGCGGGAGGCCAGAGTTGGCCGTCGTCCGCGGGACCGTCGTAGAGGCGCATGCCCCCGAAGCCGGTGATCTTCTTTTTTCCGGCGGGGTTGCGGAAGACGAAACGCAGGCCCTTGATCGGCGTGCCGGGGAGATCGTTCCCCGTCCACCCCCAGCCGCCCTTGAGATCGGCGAGGTTCCCCAGCGGTTTCCACGCGCCGTCCTCCCCTTGCCCATGGAGGTCGTAGCGGTCGTCGCCCTGGTTCATGCGGAAGTACTCCACCCGCCGCGCGGGGCGGGCATGGTCGAAGGCGACGGTGATCACGAGCTTCTGGGGATTGCCCCCGTAGGGGCTCACGAGGGGGAGTTCGCCGCCGGGATCGGATTTCGCGGGTTGGCCATCGGCCTCGCCGGCGACCTTGCAGGCGGCGAAGAAGTCGCGTCCGAGATCGGCGTCGGGGAGGTCGAGCGCCTCGCCGTCGGGGCGCGCGATGAGGCGTGCGTCCACGGTGAAGTCGCACGGCTTCTCCCCGGGATTGCGGGCGACGGCCCAGACGCGCAGCGCACCGGCGTCCGAGGGGACCGCGCGGAGGCGGAGGGACGGGGGCGGGGGCTTCGCGCCGAGGGAGGTCTCCAGGAAGGGGGAGCGGAACTGGACGACCACTTCGCCGCGCCCGCGGAGGATGAGGCTCATCGCGCCGACGGGCTGGTCCACCGTCTTGTTCTTTTCCGGCTGGGGATAGCCCTGGGCGAGCGCGGCCACAGGGATGGAGACGGGGGTCCATGCGCCCCCGGCGGTGAGCTTTGCGAACTCGCGGGGCTTGAAGTTTTCACCCTCGTGGTCGGAAAGGCCGAGGCCGACGGTGACCTCCTCGCCGGCGAGGCAGCGGGCCTCGACCTTGAGGCCTTCCACGGTCTCGGGGAATGGCCCGCGGAGGGAGCAGCCGATCTCGCCCCCGCCCTCGCCCTCAGAACGGCCTTTGACCTCGACGATCGGCGCGCCGCCATCGGCTGCGGGGGGAACGAGGCGGAGGGCGCTTCCTCCCATGCGGTACGGGTAGATGGCGATGCCCTCGGCATCGAGGAGGTCGTGCGCGAGCCAATCCACCGGCGTGGCTTTCGCTGAGGCAAAAGCCAGGGTTAGGAGGAGGGCGAGA
>CAZZBZ010000050.1:0-6873 GCA_964653025.1 uncultured Verrucomicrobiota bacterium | reverse complement strand
ATCCACCGGCGTGGCTTTCGCTGAGGCAAAAGCCAGGGTTAGGAGGAGGGCGAGAAGGGCGGAGTGGGGGAGGTGCATGGGTCAGTTTTCGGAAAGGGCATAGTCCCCGGAGTTACCGGAGGCGGTTCGGGAGTGGATCGGCTTGGAACTGATCAGGATGTCCTGGTAATCGCCCTGGTAGAGTTCTTTTATGAGGATTTTGGCATGGCCGTCGGCGAAGACCGTGGGCCGCCCGGCCGGGTAGTGCCAGCTTCGCGTGCTGAGGCCCAGCGCTCCTGCGATGGCCGAGCCACGGATGGAACACCACTGGATCGGGACCGAGGCGAGGTCCGTGAAGTAGGCGGGGCGGTAGCTCCCCTTCGTTTCATTATCGTTCCAGTGGTAGTAGAGCCCCGTGTAGGCGTTCACGTTCTGCGCGTGGCCGGCGTCATTGCGGTCCCCGTACTTTGGCGTGCCGCTCATCACGTAAAGGGAGGAGGAGGGGCAGACGTAGACCTGACCGCCAGCGCGACCGATGGCCCAGTTGGCGGGGGCGACGTAGGGGGAGAGCATTGTTTCCATCCACGCGTTCTCGAACGTCTGACGACGCCCGTTGTAGGGAGCCCCGTAAACCGTCGCGTCGTACGGCCAGTTCCCATCGTTTTCACCGGCGTAGAGCGCGAACCCCAGGCCGATCTGACGCAGATTGTTGCAGCAAGTTATTTTTTTGGCGGATTCTCTGGCACTGCGCAAAGACGGCAGGAGGAGCGCGGCGAGGATGGCGATGATGGCGACGACGACCAAAAGCTCGATGAGGGTGAACGAGGAGGGGAGCGGTGAGCGGTGAGCGGTGAGCGGGCGAGACGCGAGACTTGAGACACGAGACGAAGGAGTGGCTGTGCCACGAGACGTGAAGCATGAGGCGTGAGGCGTGAAGCGTACGACGCGGAAGGAGTTCGCGGGCATGCGGTGCATGGCGGGGCAATCTAGTCGCGAAGGAGGGAAGAACGCAAGCCGGTTATCGAAAGCGTTTACGGAAACATTTTTTCGCGTCTGCGGCCGCCGGCACGGCGGCCCTCCAGGGGAAAGATTCCCAGGTTTGAATCACGATTGGAGGGACGGCGTGTCGCCGTCCGTCTTTCTGCGATTTTCTTCGCAAACCGTCAGGTGTTCACTCACCATCCGAGGGTTATGAGCAAGGCGGAGCCCGTCTGGCCGCACCGCAAGGCCCCGATTCATCATTCTCCGGTATTTTTCATAAATCGTCCCATTGTCGTATTTCTCACGGTTTGCACTCACCGTCGAAAGTTTCTTCTTCATCGAACAGAAATCCACGACTTGATCCTCCAGGCGTGGCGCCTCCACACCTCCTGGAGCGTGGGTCGTTATGTCCTCATGCCCGACCATCTCCATTTGTTTTGCACGCCCGCCCCGGAATCAACCCACGACCTGTCTCATTGGGTTGCCTGGTGGAAGCGCTGGGTTTCCGCAAGATGGCCGTCTCGATCTGAGTTGCCGGTCTGGCAGCGTTCGTTCTGGGACACCCAATTGCGCGCAGGGGAAAGTTATGAGCAGAAGTGGGAGTATGTTCGGGCTAATCCGGTGCGCGCCGGGCTTTGCGCGGTTCCCGAAGCATGGTCGTTTCAGGGAGAGGTGAATGTGATCGAATGGCACGATTGACTCTCATCTCTCTCGGCCGCCGGCACGGCGGCCCTCCAGGGGAAGGATTTTCAGGCCTGAACTGTGTTTGGAGGGACGGCGTGTCGCCGTCCGTCTTTCCGCGTCTGCGGCCGCCGGCACGGCGGCCCTCCAGGGGAAAGATTCCCAGGTTTGAATCACGATTGGAGGGACGGCGTGTCGCCGTCCGTCTTTCTGCGCCCCCTCTTGCGCCCAAAGCTTGACGCGGGTGGGAGGATTGGCGTAAAGGCTTACGGCATGAAGAATCTTCTCCTCCTCACGCTCGGTCTCGGGCTCGCTCTGGCGGCGCACGCTGCGGCTCCCGCCCTTGAAACCCGCGTTCTCTCCGACATGAATCTGCCCGGCGAATGGCAGGCCCACCAGTGGAACAAGGCCCAAGGGCGGGTCATGGTTCGCGCGGAGTTTCCGGAGGAACTCAAGACTGAGGCCGGCCAGAAGCGCGAATCTCTCGGTATGAAGATTTCCTGGCCGGGAGGCGAGGGCTTCCGTTTCTTTTCCATCGAGCCGGCCAAGGCCGATCCGATCCCCTTCAAGGTGGTCGAGGCCTCCTTCTGGCTCAAGGGGTCCGCAACCGCCCACTCGATCGAGTTCCACTTCAACGATGCCGGCGGCAACGACGTGAAGGTGGGACCGGGGGCCAAGACAGATTTCCCGGGCTGGAAGAAGATCTCGGTCAAAATTCCCGCCGCCTGGCAGCAGCCTCTCACGGTCCGCACGATCACCTTCCATGACTGGAGCAACAAGGAGGCCGCGGAAGTGACCATGTATGCCACGCGCTATGAGGTGGTCGTGGACCCCAGCGAGAAGCTCGGGGGCGCCGCCGGCAGCGCCAAGCCCGTGAAGACCAACGACACCTGGTGACCCGCATGCATCCTTCCCTCCTTGCCGTGGCCTGCGGCGCGCTCGCGGCGGCGATCCTGCCCGGTCGCGCAGCCGAACCCCTCAAGGCCACCCTGCTCATCGAGGCGCCGCATGCCCTCGTGATCGGGGCGGCGTCGGCGAACGCCACGCTCAAGCTCTTCTCATGGGAGCGGGGCGAGAAGAATCTCGAGGTTCGCGCCACCATGAAGCCCTGGGGTGGGGAGCGGACGGCGCTTCCCCCGCAAACCGTGGCTTTCAAGGGCGACGCGAACTGCCGCTTTGAGGTCCCGATGAAGGCCTTCGGCCCGAATGAGATCGAGGTCGAGGTCCGCGAAGCCGGTGTGTCCGCACCGATCGCCACGGCGAAGGCGCGCCTCATCAAGATCCCCGCGCTGACGGTCCTCTCGAGGCAGGAGCGTGCGGGATCCTCCATGGGGGTGAACGTCCATCAGGGCTCCTTCTTCAAGGAGCTTACTGCGCTCGGCCTGCACTGGGGGCGCGATTACTCGGGGGGATGGCTCTCCCACTGGATTTTTCCGAAGGACGGCTCTGCGCCGACACCGCGCCCCGTCGCCAACGGCGTGGATTTCATTGAGCTCTGGAACCGGGTGGATGCGGGGGGGATGAGCATCCTTCCGTGTCTCCAGAAGGTTTTCCAGGACAAGGACAAGCGCCGCTTTCTCGACGACCCCGACAAGATCCGCCGCGCCTACGCGCTCCTCGGGAAGACCTTCAAGGACATGCCGTGGTGGGAACTCGATAACGAGGCCGACGGCGGCTGGGGGATCGGGCCGCTGGATCCCGCCAACTACCAGAACTACATCCGCGCCGCCGCCGCCGGCCTGAAGGATTCCGGAGGAGCGGGTCGCGTCATCCTCAACGGCACCGCGGGCATCTTTGTCGAGGACACGGAGGAACTTCTCGCCTCACCGGTGAAGGACGACTTTGCGGTCGTGAACTATCACCACTACACCGGGACGATCGCTCCCGAGATCGCGAAGCTCGATATCAACCTCGGGCGCGAGGCCGGCTCGGCGGTTTACTCGTTCACCGACCACCTCCGCCGCATCAACCGCGTGTCCCACGCCGCTGGCAAGGAGGCGTGGCTCACCGAGGTGGGCTGGGACGTGACCTACGGCCCTGCGGTGGGCGAGGAGTTGCAGACCCTCTACCTCCCGCGCGCATGGGTCCTCGCCCGCTGGTGCGGGACCGACAAGGTCTTCTGGTTCTTCGACCGGGACGGGCAGGGGAAGCAGAAGTTCTCCTCCTGCGGGCTGTTCGACCTGGAGGGTAACGCCCGCCCGAGCGCGGCGGCCACCGCCGCTCTCTCGCAGTTCACCGCCCGGGCGCGGATGGCCGGCGCCGTGGACCTTGGCGACGATGCCTGGTGCATTCTCTTCCAAGATGCCAAGCGGTGGGTGGCCGTGGCCTGGTGCCTTGAGGGGAATCGCCCCGCGCCCGCGGGGCTCGCCTCCGCGGAGGCGTTCGACCTTTTCGGAAACCCCTGCAAGCCGGGCCTGAGCCCCTCGGTGACCTACTTCGTGATGGAGAAGCCCCCGCGCGGCTGGGAATGGCAGGCGGCGACCGAGATGGCGACGCCCACGAACTTCGCGTTCGGTCCGGGCGACACGGCTGAAGTGATCTTTCAAATTCCGCAGGGTGCCACGTTTGCGTGGAGCGGCCTGCCTTCCGCGGTCACCGCAGCCCCCGCGGAAGCGAGCGCCGGCGGGATGATCGTGAAGTTGACCGCGAAAGCGAATGCCCCACTCGGGTCGTTCCCCGTGCGGGTCACCGCCTCGGGGCCCGAGGCGAAGAAGTCGTGGCGGATGGTGCTCCACCTCCAGGCCCCGCTCGTGGTCGGATCCGCCCCCTGGGAAAAGGGGCGCCCCGCCGCCATCGAGATTCTCCCGATCACCCCCGGCGAGCGGGTGATTTCCCTTTCCGTGGAGGCGAAGGCGGGGGCGGTTTCCCCATCGGAAGTTCGCGCCCGCCGCGAGAGTCCCGGCAAGGCGGCGTTCACCGCCTCGGAGATTCCCCACGAGCCGCTCCCGCTCCGGCTGCGGCTTTCCACGGGCGCCACCCAGTCCCACTGGCTGCGCCCGCTGGAGATGCTCGTCCCGCGGGTGCGGAATATCGCAATCGACGGGCGGCTTGACGATTGGTCGAAGGCGGCGCGGCTCGGCCCCGAGTGGTTTGCCAAGGCGCGCGAGGGCTTCGCGCCCGAGGCGCGCCTCGCCTGGGGGCCCGACGGGCTCTGGGTGGGCGGGCGCATCCCCGCGCGCGGCATCCGGTCCGCCGACCCGAAGAAGTTCTGGGAGCACACCTGCTTCGAGATCTTCGTGGACACCGGTGACGCTTCTTCCGCGAAGTGGGGCCCGACCCTGCACCAGTTCTGGGTCTCCCCCGTGAAGGAGGGCGGCGCGTGGCGCGCCTCTGCCGGGGAATGGAAGCGCGGCGAGGCCATTCCCGCGAGCATCTTTGACGACCCGCGCGGCCGCTCCGCGATTGCCGTGGACGGCGAGGGGATGACCGTCGAATGGCTGGTGCCGGTCGCCGCGCTCGGCGGGAAGGCCCCCTCCCCGGGCACGACGTGGCGCGCCGCGGTTTGTGTTCGGAGCGTGGCCGATGGCGAAATCCTCGATGCGGCCTGGCCGCGCCCCAAGTCGCAGGGCATTCTCGACGGCAGCGCCGCCTGGGGCGTCCTTCGCTTTTCCCATGAATAAGCGAAAGCCCAAGGCGGTCGGTGCGCGCGCGCCGCGCACCGCCCGAAGGGCCAACATCCACGACCTGAGCCGCCTGACGGGCGTCTCGATCGGGACGGTCTCTCGCGTGTTCAATCACCGCCCCGATGTGAGCGAGAAGACGCGCCGCGCCGTGTTCGAGGCGGCAAGTCGCCTGGGCTACCATCCCAACCCCTCGGCGCGACGGCTGAGTCGGGGCCACTGCGAACAGATTGGCCTACTCCTGCCCGGCCTCGGGAACCCGTTCTACGCCGAGTTGGTCGAGGCGATTGAGCGCGCGGTGCGCGCGCGCGGCCTGCGGTTGCTCATCAGCCTCCATGAGGAGAAGGGCCCGCTCTTTGCGGAGCACCTTCGCTTCTTCGGCTCGGGTGAGGTGGATGGCCTGCTCGTCGTCCCCCCCGAGAGCCCCGACAGCGGCGTGCCGCTCACCCAGGCAATGACCTCCCTGCGCGTTGTGTCGCTCAAGCACCACTCGTGGTGCAGGACGCCGGCGGTGGAGGTGGATGATTTTGAGGCGGGGCGCGCCCTTGGTGGGGCGCTTTGGGGTCTCGGCTACCGGAAGATTGCCTATGTCGGCTGCACGGCCCAACCCGAGGCGGACCACCAGCGCCGCGAGGGAATGGAATCCGCGCTGCGCACAAATGGGGACGATCTTGTGAAGGTCTTTCCGTCGCGCCCCGAGTCCACGCTCGCCTCCGGGCGACGGCTCGCCGCGGAGTTTGCGGCACTCGGGGCGACCGAGCGTCCGGAGGCCATCGCCTGCTTCAGCGACATCCTCGCCCTCGGTCTCATCGGCGGCCTGCAGCAGGCCGGCCTTCCCTGCCCGCAGCATGTCGGCGTGGCGGGGTTCGACGACATCCCCCTGGCGAGCGAGTACCTCCTGCCGCTGACGACCGTCCGCATCCCGGTCGGCGAACTCGCCGAGACGGCGCTCAAGGTCCTGCTCGACGCGCCCGCGGCCTCGAGGCCCGTTGTCCGTCGCGTCCCGAGCGAGGTGATCCTCCGCGCCTCCACGCCGCCGCGCGCGTGAGTTCGCGGGTGCCCATTCCCGGGTGCCAGGAGATGAGAACTGGGGGCGGCCTGCCCCCAGGCCGCAAGCGGGACGAGGGCGTCCCGGCTCCAGTCAGACAGTGAGCGGATGAACTGACACGGATGTGCCTATCGGCGGACAAGCGGGTCCCGAATAAGCACGGACCACGAGAGGGTCGGGCCGTGGATTCTGGCCCCGCGTGAGATCGCGGGACTCGCGACGAGGCGCGTGCCACGCGGGGCGGTGGCCTTACCGGTCCAGCGGCCGCCTGCAACCTCCCACTCGACGTGGACGAGGCCGCGCGGGGTGGGGATGCGTCCCTCGGCCCAATCAAGCCCCGCAGTTTCCGGCGCGATACGGACGATCGAGGCGCCGGGCGCCGCGTGCTGGATGCCGAGGTGGTGGCGGGTGAAATCGAGAATCGGCCACGCGCACCATGCGTGGCAGTCGCTTCGTGCGGGAATCCAGCGTTCGAGACAGGTGCTCAGTCCCACCTGCCCCGCATCGGGCGCATGCGCGTCAAGCTAAGGGCGATATTTCTCCGTCCATTTTCTTCTCGGCCCT
>CAZZBZ010000049.1:0-25360 GCA_964653025.1 uncultured Verrucomicrobiota bacterium | reverse complement strand
CAGCTTCTCACGGGCACGACAAAGCGTGCCCCTCCAATACTGTTGGCCAATGGAGGGGCACGCTTCGTCGTGCCCTCTGCAGTCTGCGGGGAGGGGCCCCGCTCAATGTCACGGCCAAACGGGCCGAGGGAAAAATCCCGGCAGAGCTGCCATGCGCCCGTGCGCGCGCCGCCCCAATAAATGGGTTGCGTGGAGGCGGCTCTGCTGCCAAGTTTTCTCAACTATGGAGAAACGACGTTACATCTTCTCATCCGAGTCGGTCACCGAAGGGCATCCCGACAAGGTCTGCGACACCATTTCCGACGCGATCCTCGATGCGTGCCTTGCCCAGGATCCGCGCAGCCGCGTGGCCTGCGAGACGCTCGTGAAATCGAACCTTGTTGTCCTCGCGGGCGAGATCACGACCTCCGCGGACTTCGACTACGCCAAGGTGGCCCGCCAGGCCATCGCGGGGATCGGGTACACGGACGAGAAGGCCATGTTCAACGACAAGTCCTGCCAGGTCATGCTCGCGCTGGTTCGCCAGAGCCCCGACATCGCCCAGGGCGTGGATGCGCGCCGTGCCGCCGGCAAGAAGACCACCGAGCAGGGTGCCGGCGACCAGGGGCTCATGTTTGGGTTTGCCTGCCGCGAGACCCCGCAGCTCATGCCGGCCCCGATCATGTACGCCCATAAACTGGGCCTCGCCCTCGCCCGCGCCCGCAAGGGCGGCCGCATCCCGTGGCTCCGTCCCGACGCGAAGACCCAGGTTTCCGTGGAATACGACGGCTACCGTGTCCTCCGCATCTCGGCCGTGGTGGTCTCCACGATGCACGACGAGAAGGTGAAACACTCCGAGATCGAGCGCGTCATCATCCAGCAGATCATCCGCAAGACGCTTCCCTCGAAGCTTCTGGACCGTCGCACCCAGTTTCTCGTGAACCCGACCGGGCGCTTCGTTGTGGGCGGGCCCGAGGGCGACAGCGGGGTGACCGGCCGCAAGATCATCGTCGACAGCTACGGCGGCATGGGTCGCCACGGCGGCGGCGCTTTCTCGGGCAAGGATCCCTCGAAGGTGGATCGCAGTGCAGCTTACATGGGGCGCTACGTCGCAAAGAATGTCGTGGCCGCCGGCCTCGCCGACCGCTGCGAGGTCCAGTTCGCCTATGCCATCGGCCACCCCGAGCCGGTCTCCCTCTGCGTGGACACCTTTGGCACCGGGAAGGTGTCCGACATGAAGATCGAAAGGGCGATCCGCAAGCTCTTCAGCTTCAAGCCTGCGAACATCATCAAGCAACTCAACCTGCTTCGCCCCATTTACGGGAAGACCACCAATTACGGTCACTTCGGACGCACCGACGATCTGAAAGCCCTGACCTGGGAGCGGACCGACAAGGCAAAGGAACTCGCGCGCCTGGCGCGCTGAACGTGATCTATCTGGGAGGGGAGTTTCCCCCGCAGGGCTTTGCTTTGCCATGCGACTGCTGATTGCCAGGCGGGGGCGCACGGAGTTTGTCGAACTCCCCGATCCGGTTCCGTTGGCGGGCGAGGTGCTCATTCAGACGGCGTGGTCCGCCGTCAGCGCTGGCACGGAGCAGCAGGCCGTGCGCGACCTCTCCCTCTCGCCTTCCGCCCTCTTGCGTCGGGCGAGGCTGGGGTGGGGGAAGATCGGCGCCTCGCTACGCAACCGGGGCTGGCGCGCCACGCTTGGGAAGATTGGAGATGCGGCCTCCAAGCCGGTCCCCCTCGGCTACTCGGCGAGCGGGCGCGTTCTCGCCGTGGGGGATGGGGTGAAGGATCTCACGCCGGGCGATGGGGTGGTTGCCGTGGGACCGGGGGCGCACCACGCCACCCTCTTGTGCGCTCGACGGGCCTTCTGCGCGAAGCTTCCGCGTCCCGAACTCGCGCGCGATGCCTCGTCGGGAGCGCTTGTTGGGGTCGCCCTCCATGCGATGCATCGCGCGGGGATTGAGGGCGGCGGCGAGGTCGCGGTCTTCGGCCTCGGGGTGATCGGCCAGTTCATGGTGCAGGTTTTGCGGGCCGCGGGTTGCCGCGTGGTGGCCTTCGACCCTGTTGCGGAACGCCGCGCGCTCGCGGCCTCCGCGGGCGCGGAGGTTCACGAGGCGTCGTTCCCCGGGGTAGGAACTTTCGACGCGGTTTTTCTCTGCGCGCGCGGGGATGCCCCCGGCCTTGTCGCCCGCGCGATCTCCCTCTGTCGACGTCGCGCCCGCATCGTGGTGGTGGGGGAGTTTCCCATCGAGCTGCCGCGGGAGCAGGCATGGGCGCGCGAGGTCGAGCTCCTGGTCTCGGCGGGGTATGGCGACGACCGCTACGGTGGGGACGGGCTCGGCACCAGCGGCCTCTGGACGCGCCCCCCCCGCTCCGTCGCCCAGAACCTGGAAACCTTTCTGCGCTGGCTGGACGAGGGCCGCATCGCTCCCTCGAAGCTCAACCCCGCCGTGGTTCCTTTCGCTCGTGCCGTGGAGAATCCTCCTTCCTCGGTGCTGACCTTTTTCGAGTATCCGGGCCGCGTTATCCCCCAGACAACGCTCGAGCTGCGACGGTCGGCGGAGGCCGTTCAGGGTGCGACGGGGGCGGCCCTGGTGGGGCCGGGGCGTTTTGCGCGCGAGGTCCATCTCCCCAACCTCCGTGCGATGCCCTCCCATTTTTTCCTGCGCTGCGTGGTCGGTCACTCCCCGCTCGCGGCGCGGGAGGCCGCGGTCCGTTTTGGGGCCGAGCGCGTGACCTGCGACCTCGATGCGGTCCTGTGCGACCCGGGGGTTTCAGCGGTCCTCGTGGCCACCCCGCACGCGGGCCACGCCACGATGGTCGAGAAGGCCCTCATCGCGGGCAAGCATGTGCTGGTGGAGAAGCCGCTCGGCCTTTCGCCCTTCGAGTTGGATCGCGTCGAGAAGGCCGCGGGCGCCGCCCCGAAGGCCGTGCTGTTTGTCGGTTTTAACCGTCGTTTTGCTCCGGTCTCCCTGCGCATTGCGGCGGACCTCAACCAAAATCGGAAACCGCTCATGATCCACTATACCTTCTGCCAGGACCCGTTGCCCCCCGGCGAGTGGGCTGGCTTTCCGGAGCAGGGCGGACGATTCGTGGGCGAGGTGTGCCATGCGGTGGATTGGGTATGCTGGCTTGTCGGGGCACCCGTCACGGAGCGCTCGGGAGTCATGGGCGCTGACGGGGCGACGGGAATCCAGTTACGTTTTGTCGATGGGAGCCAGGCGCTCATCGGGGTGCGTTCCCATCGTCGCGAGGGGGGGCCGAAGGAGAGGATCGAGGTGGCCTGCGGGGACGCCGCGTGGATTACGGAGGACTTCGCTTTTCTCGAGGTGCGCCAGGGGGACGCGGTTCGGGAGCGACGGTCGTTCGAGGGAAAGGGACACCGCGAAATGTTCAAGGCCTTCGCGGCAGCCATCGCGACTCCTCCGTCGGGGGCCGATCCGTTTGGGTTCCTTGCTTCCAGCCGCCTCGTGCTCGATCTCGACGCGCAGCTTCGCGGGGCGAAGGGTTGAGTCATGTTGCCCCGACCGCTTCTGTCTCCCGACCTTCGCGACCTCGACGAGGGAGAAGTTATCGCGCTGTGCCGCGAGTTCGGCCAGCCGACGTTCCGGGCGCGCCAGGTTTTGCACTGGCTCTACGGGTTGCGCGTGGATGCGGTGGAGGCGATGAAGAACCTCCCCGCGCCCTTTCGCGCGGAACTCGCGAAGCGCGGCGGTCTCGCGCTTCCCAAGGTTTCCCGCGTGCAGGGATCGGCGGACACGACGCGCAAGTTCCTTCTCGAGCTCGCGGACGGGCAGCTCATCGAGACGGTGCTGATTCCGGCTTCGGCGGGGCTTTACGGGGACCGTGCCGATCGCCTGACGCTCTGCGTCTCCACTCAGGTGGGATGCGCGTACGGCTGCCGTTTCTGCGCGAGCGGGCTGGATGGTTTTCGGAGGAACCTTGCCCCCTCGGAAATCGTGGGTCAGCTCATCGTCGCGGAGCGGGAGGGCAAGTGCCGCGTCAGCAACCTGGTGTTCATGGGGATGGGGGAACCCCTGGCGAACTACGGGAACGTCCTGCGCGCGATCCGCATCCTGAATGCCCCTTGGGGCATCGGCCTTGGCGCGCGGAAGATTACGATTTCCACGAGCGGGCTGGCGCCCGAGATCGAAAAGCTCGCAGCCGAGCCCTTCCAGGTCCGCCTCGCGATCTCCCTCCACGGGGCGCGCAACGAGGTGCGGGACCGCATCATGCCGGTGAACCGTCGCTACCCGGTCGAGCGTCTCATGGTCGCCTGCGATACCTACTTTCGCGTGAAGGGGCGCCTGATCACCTTTGAGTACATCCTGCTCGCCGGGGTGAACGATGCCCCGTCCGAGGCTTCTCTCCTCGCGGGACTCGCGCACCGCGCGCATGCGAAGGTGAACCTGATTCCCTTTAACGAGGTGGCGGAGACGGGGTTCAAGCGTCCGTCTGACGAGCAATGTCGAAGGTTTGCCGAGGCGGTCTCCCAAGCGGGGGCGACGGTGACCCTTCGCACGGAGAAGGGTCACGACATCGAGGCCGCCTGCGGGCAACTCCGCCTCCGCCAGATCCGGGGTAACGCAACCGTTGCCACATCTGGGACACTTTGCTAGAAAGTAACTGTGCCAGACAAGACGATCAGCGAGATCAGCCGTGCGGCGAAGGACTTTTTCGAAAAGGGCCGCATCGCTGTTGAGAGGAAGGGGATTGAGGATGCGATCCACTTCCTGGGGGCGTGCCTTGAGATCGAGCCCGGCTTCCTGCAAGGACGCAAGCTCCTCCGTGTCGCGCAGATGCGCCGCGTGCAGGGCGGGGGCGCCATCAGCCGCATGTTCGGTTCCATGGGGGGCGCGCCCTCGCTCGCCAAGGCCATGGCGAACATGAAGAAGGACCCGGCCAAGGCCATGCAGGCCGCCGACAAGGCATTGGAGAGCAACCCCTCGAATGTCCAGGCGCTCCGTCTCCTTTCCCAGGCCGCCGAGCAGATGGACCTGCCACAGACCGCCATCTGGGCCTACGAGATCGCGCTGGAGGTGAGCCCGGAGGATGTGGGCCTGCTCATGGAACTCGGCCGTCTTTGCCAGCAGAGCGGCCAGCCCCAGAAGGGGCGCGAGTGCTACGAGAAAGTCCTCCAGTTACAGCCCTCAAACGCGGAGGCATTCAAGGGTCTCAAGGATTCCACCGCCAATGAGGCGATGGACCGGGGCGGCTGGCAGAACGCGGACTCCTACCGCGACATGATCAAGGACAAGCAGGAGGCGATCAGCCTCGAACAGTCCGCGCGTATTTTCCGCGACGAGGATGTGGTCCGCGCCCGCATGGCCGATATCTTCAAGCAGACTCAACAGGAGCCGAATAACGCATCGAACTGGCGCGAGCTCGGCGATCTCGCCCTCCAGGTCAATGAGTTCGAATACGCGATCCAGTGCCTGGAGCACGCCTTCGAGCTGACCGGCAAGGCGGACATGGGGATTGAAAAGAAAATTTCCGAGGCGCGGGTGAAACGGATCGCGCTCGCCATGGAGGTCAAGGAGGCCGAGATGAAGGCCGATCCTTCCAACCCGGCCCTTGCCGCTGAGATGGAGGTCCTCAAGGTCGAGCGGGCGAAGATTGTCCTCGACGACTGCGAGTCGCGCGTGCGCCGTTACCCGAACGACCTCGACCTGCGGTTCGAACTTGCCCAGCTCTACTACCGCACCGGGGCCGTGGACAAGGCCGTCCCCGAGTTTCAACTTGCCGCGGGCAACCCGAAGAACAAGAACGCCTGCAACCTCTGGATGGGACGTTGCTTCCGCCAGAAGGGCATCCTCGACCTCGCTGCGATGCGCCTCCGCCAGGCCGCTGAGGCCTCGCTCGTGATGGATCCCCTCAAGAAGGAGATCCTCTACGAGCTCGGGGAAACCCTCCAGCAGATGGGGAAAAAGGAAGAGGCGATCGAGCAGTTCAAGATGCTCTACGATGCCGACGTGGGCTACCGCGACGTTGGAAAAAAGGTTGAGGATTACTACCGCGAGCAGGCGAAGACCGCCTAGGTTTTTTTCGAAAGCTAGATCACTTCGAGGAAGTCGCGGCCGGGAAGTTTCGGAAATGGGACCGTCGGGAGCGTCTGGTACCAGTAGGCCACCGAGGCGATGTCGTCCTGGAGCGGCAGGTAGCGCCCGCCATTCCGCCAACCCAGCGCCTGAATCGTCACGCGCAGGTCCTTCTCGAAGCGGACCGGGTCCATGATGTGCCAGCGGTATAGGCTGAACCTCTGCTGCGAGCGGTAGAGCCCGTCGGGGCGCAGGACCTGGTGCATGCCGGCATATGGGGTGCAGAACTCCCGGTAGCCGCCGTGCTCCTTGCCCACGTCGAAGTTGTACGAGCCGCAGAAGTAGTCCTCGGTGCCCGTGCCGCAGATCGTCGGGAACTCCTTGTCGCCGTCCATGAAGAACTTGATCTCGCCCTCTCCCCACCAGCCGTTGTTGTTCGCTCCCCACGCCATCGAGGTGCCGACGTAGTGGCCCCATCCCTTCACGCCGTCGAGAAGCGTGTGCACCTCTTTGTAGGGCAGGGGGTTCGACCTCCGCCACTGGGCGTGGAAGTAGGCCGCGTCCTTCGGCACCTCGGTGAGCGTGTAGTTGACCTGGTAGTAGAGGGTCATCCGTCCGATTGCCTCCTCAGCAGCCCTCCCCGGGTGCAGGTTTTCCACGGTGATCCGGCAACGCTTTCGGAACGGCATCTCCCAGTAGCAGTTGAAGGCGCTGCCGGGGTTCACGCAGACCGCGAGCGAGGAGAGGGGGCGGAAGTTCGCGCCCTTGTGGTTAGCACCGTCTTCGGTTCCCCAGCCGCAGCCGAAGAAATCTCCGAGCGGCACCTCGACCGAGGGCTGCTCCTGATCGTCCCAGTAGATCCGCAGGATCTCGAAACGCCAGTTGCCCGTCGGCGTCATCCAGATCTGCTGGATCGCGCCGGGGCCCCGGATGTCCGCGATCGTCGCGGTCTCGCCCGGCTTGATGTGGATGCTGGGCGCGATCTTCCAACCGCGGCCGAGCTCCTGCGCGCAACGCGCGCCGCTTCCCTCCGTGGCCATCGCGCCCTTGCCCTTTTCCCCCGTGGGGTTCTCGGGGCTGAGTGAGAGGCTCTTCGCCGAGGAAAGGCGGGAGAGGTTGCCGAGATGGAGTCCGAGGCCGTTAAAGGGTTCCATGGGGGGGTAGGGAAGAGACTTCTTCCTGTTTTTGCAAATCTATTTACTGAACGAAGTCGGGACGGCCGGGGCGCATGGTGGCTCTGCCGAGATTTTCTCATCGGGTCTTTTTTTCCGTGGCATTGAGCAGGTGCCGCCCTGCAGACCGCCGAGGGCCAGTCCTGTGCCCCGAGATGGTCGAGACTCGACCCCGTTCAGATATCCCGATAGGGTCGGGATTGGTCCTTTTCCCCTCGTGCTCCTCTACGAATTCATCTTCTGGCCCATGGTGCTCCTCGCGAGCCCGTACTACCTTCGACGGATGTGGCGCCGCGGCGGCTACGGGCGCGACTTCGGCGAGCGCTTCGGGCGCTTCAGCGCGGAGAAGCGCGACCGCCTTCGTGGGCTGCGCCCCATCTGGATTCACGCGGTGAGCGTCGGGGAGGTAGGGGTAGCCCTCGACCTCATCCGAAGGCTACGGGAGATCCCGGGGTTTCCGCCGCTGGTCCTCTCCACGACCACCTCGACCGGTCATGCCTTTGCCGCCCGGAATCTCCCCGAGGAGGTGCCGCTCTTTTACTTTCCCCTCGATAGCCGCCTCTGCTTCGGCGCCGTCCACCGCCTCCTCCAACCGAGGGCGCTGGTCTTTGTGGAAGCCGAACTCTGGCCCAATCACCTCCGCTTCCTTGCGCGTCGAGGGATCCCGGCCGCGCTCGTCAACGCCCGCCTCTCGCCCCGTTTCCTCCCGCGCTACCGGAGGTTTCGGTGGCTCTTCGAGTCCGGTCTCCGTGCGTTCCGCCTCGCCACGCTCCAGTCCGAGGCGGACGTGCCCAACCTTGTCGCGGTTGGCTTCCCGCCCGGCGCGCTTCGCTGCGTGGGGAGTCTCAAGTACGACACCCCGCGCGACACGACCTCCCCGTCGCGCGCAAAACTCCTTGCCGACCTCGGGGTCTTCGGTGCCCGTCAGATGTGGGTTGCCGGCAGCACGCATCCCGGCGAGGAGGAAATGGCTGCCGATATCTTTCTCCGCTTGCGCGCCCGCCATCCCGATCTCTGCCTTGCCCTTGCCCCGCGCCATGCCGAAAGGGCGGGGGAGGTGGCGGAGATTCTCCGCCGTCGTGGCGTGCCCTTTGCCCTGCGGTCGCGCCTGGGGGAGACCCGCGGCCCGATCGATGCGGTGATCCTCGACACCACCGGGGAACTGCGTTTCCTCTACGAGCGTGCGAAGGTGATCTTCGTGGGCAAGAGCATGGTCGGGCGCGGGGGGCAGAACATCATCGAGCCGGCCGCGTGCGGAAAGCCGATCCTCCATGGCCCACACATGGAGAACTTTACGGTCATCGTCGCGGACTTTGCCGCTGCGAAGGCCGCGGTCGAGGTGTCCGATGCCGCCGCATTGGAGCGCGAGGTGGACGATCTTCTTTCGAATGAATCCCGGCGCGTGGCGCTCGGGAAGGCGGCCGCAGAACTGGTTGCCTCGAAACGCGGGGCACTTGATCGGACGATCTCCGCCCTTGCCGCTGCGCTGGACCCTTAGGGTTTGTTGAACCAGTCGAGGCAGAACAGCACGAGCGTAAAGAGGCCGCAGATGCCGAGAATCCACGTGGTCAGGTGAGCCATGCTCGTGGAGTAGTGGGCCACATCCTGGTAGTTCGAGAGGATCACCCACTTCAGGGAGAAGAGGTAGCTCATCAACAGGATCATCCTTGGGGAGCGGAACAGGGCGAAGATATTTGTCAGAATCACGAGGAGGACCACGTCCCCGAGGGGGACCGCGAGCCCGAAGCGGTCCACAAATACTTGACTGAGAGTCGCGAGGATGGGCTCAGGCTGGACCTCGGGAATCGCGAGACGCCCTCGCGAGCCTGAATTCCCTGCCACCCGCAACTCCTCGGACGCCGGTGCGTCGGCGGTTCGGCCGGTTGCCGCAGGGATTGTCGGCTTCGGAGTTTCGCCGCCAAATCGAACTTCCTCCATCGGAACGGGCGCAGAAGCTGGGAGGGAGGAAGATGCTCCGACGGCGACCGTGGAAGGTCCGTTGGTCTGGGCGACGAGAGCGAGCCCTCCAGTGGTGAAAAACCACACGACCGAGGCGATTCCTGCTCGAAGGGGCACCTTCACGCGGAAGAAAGTATACCTGTCTCTGGGGGGTGCGTCATGCCAAAATGCATCCTTCCCTTGTCGCTGGGGGTTTTGCACAGTGCGTCCATGAACTTTCACGTTGCCCGAATCCTCCATGCCTCCCCCCCCGATGCGAACTGGGACAAGCCTCTCTGGGCCCCGTCCGAAACCCTTGAGTTGAGAAACTTCATGGGGGAGCGTCCCGCCCACTTCCCGAAGGTGCAGGCGCGACTCATGTATGACGACGAAGCAGTTCAGGGGATTTTCCGCGTCGACGATCGTTATGTACGCGCCGTGGCCGGGAAGAACCAGGACGGCGTCTGTCGCGATAGTTGCGCGGAGTTCTTCTTCGTGACCGGTACAGACCTCGGACGGGGCTACTTCAACCTCGAGATGAACTGCGGGGGTGTTTTTCTCTTCCACTGGCAGCGCGCGTCGGGGAAGGAAAATCGCGTACTTACCGAGGAGGAGTGTGCCCGTGTCGCCGTGGTTTCCACCCTGCCGCGCCGCGTGGAGCCTGAGATCGCCGAGCCGACGACCTGGTGTGTGGAGTTTCGTATCCCGTTCTCCCTCCTTGAAGGGCAGACGATGGTGACGAAGCCCGGGCCGGGGGTTTCGTGGCGGGCCAACTTCTACAAGTGTGGGGACCAGACCTCCCACCCGCACTGGTTGACCTGGGCACCGGTGGGCTTCCCGAAGCCGCGTTTCCATCTGCCCGAGTTCTTCGGGACTCTCGAATTTTCCTGAGAGTAGAACCTCGCGGCCATTCTAGTCCGAGATTTCCTCGACGAGGGCGGAGCCGCGCCCGAGGAGGCGGCCCCATCGGATTTCAGGGAGGAGCATCAGCGCGGAGACCAGGATCAACGCCCCACTGAAAATTACGAGCGTGTTCAAGGAAAGCACGTTTGCGAGTTGGAAGGCCAGCAGGGGTGCCAGCACGCCCCGTACCCCGGTCAGGAAGGTGTGCACGGACATGTAGTCCGCCACGAGGTTGGGCGGCGCGATCTTCGTCACCCAGAGGCTCCACGCGACGTCGCCTCCCGCCATGGCGATGCCGAATACCGCGGAGCCGAGGACAAGCCCGAGGAAACTGTCGCCGGTAAAGAAGGCGACGATGCCGATCCCGAAGCCGAGGTTCACAATCACGCGGAGCAGGAAGAAGTTCATCCGGTCGAAGAGCCATCCCCAAAGGCGGGAGACACAGAGACGGGTAAAGTTCGGGACGACGGCGGTGAGGAAGGCGATTGAGGCCGCGTCGAGGTCCTGGCTGTAGCGTGGGTTGGCGAGGTATTCCACGCGCAGGGGGAGCATCATGAGATTTCCAAAGCCCATGAACATCCAGGCAATCAACGTAAGGCGGAAGACGCGGTCGTGTTTCACGTGGCGCAGGGCGAGGAAGGGATTGCGTGCGTCGGAGGCGGGGAGGGCGCGGGTCGGGCAACGACCCAGGTGAAAGGAGGAGAAGGCCGCGGAGGCGGCGAAGCAGAGCATCACGAGGCGCCACCAGCCCATATCGCGGCGGAGGAGTTCCCCGGCAACCAGGGCGAAGAGCATCGCCACAGCGATGCGGATAACGATGGTCCGGGTGAACAGACTGCCGCGCTGTTCGTCGGGGTACCCGTCCTGGTACATCTGGGTGAGGAGCGGGACGATCGCCGCCCCGATGGAGATACCGATCATCGACGCGGAGATGAATCCCCAGTCGGAAGGGGCGAAGGCGGCGGCAAGGAAACCCGCGGCCCCGACGAGGGCGAGTTTCGCGGCGGCGCGGGAGATCAGGGTACCCCGGCGCGCGACGAACCAGACGACGAGCGGGGAAAGGAGCAGCCCGAAGCTGACCCCGGCGGCGATGAGGCCCTTGGCAGTCGCGTGCGCGTCGAACACGCGGACGGCGATGAGGAGGAGGAAGGTTGAGGCGGCGGTTTCGAGCACCCCGCCCGCCACCGCGCGCCAGCGCTCGTGGTAAAAAATGGCGCGGGTGACTTCGCTTTGGCTCACAGGCGCACGTTGTCGATCAGGCGCACGCCCTCCACCCAGGCGGCGAGGGCGAGGGTATCGCCCCGGGCGGCCCTGAGGGAGGGGCAAAGGTCCTCGGGGCGGACGAGGTCAAGGTATTCGACGCGGAGGCCGGGCACGCGCAACAGGCGGCGGGCCTGCCCGAGGAGGCGGGCGGGTTGGCGCTCCCCACGGAGAAAGCTCCACCGAGCGAAGACGAGGGCACCGTTGAGGAGGGCTGCGAGGCGCCGTCCCTTCGCGGAGAGGCGACGGTTGCGCGAGCTCATCGCGAGGCCGTCGCGCTCGCGCACGGTGGGGGCGCAGACCACCCGCACCGGGACGTTAAGGTCGCGGACCATCCTTCGGAGAACCATCGCCTGCTGGTAATCCTTGAGGCCGAAGACGGCCTCCGTGGGGCGGACGAGGTTGAAGAGCTTGAGCACGACCGTGCAAACCCCGCGAAAATGACCCGGGCGGCGGGCACCGCAGAGCGGGAGGGAGAGTACCTCCTCGTTGATCCAAGTGGTGAAGGGCGGGGGATACATTGCGGCCGCGGAGGGCGCGAAGACCAGGTCGGCTCCGGCCTTGCGGCAGAGAGCGGCGTCCGCGGTGAGGGTCCTCGGGTACCTCGTGAAATCCGAGCGCTGGTTGAACTGCGTTGGATTCACGAAGATACTGACGACCACGAGCCCCCGGGGTCCGGCGCGGCGCCGGGCGAGGCGGACCAGGCTTGCGTGGCCCTCGTGGAGGGCCCCCATGGTCGGGACGAGCACGACCATCCTTCTTGAGCGCCGCGCCGGGGCCAGGGTGCGGTCGAGGGAGGGGATGGAGCAGGCGATTTTCATTCGAGCGGGAGGTTGAGGCGCTCGATGGATAGGGCCTTGCCGGTGGACGGGTCTGCGCGGAGAAGGACGCCGTTGAACCGGATTCCCTGGCGCGCGACCTCGAAGCGCTGGGGCATCTGGGTGAGGAACCGCTCGATGATCGGCTGGATCTCCCGCCCGAGGATGGATTCGTGGGGGCCGGTCATCCCGGCGTCGCACAGGAACGCCGTCCCGCCGGGAAAGATCCGCTCGTCGGCGGTCTGGACATGGGTGTGGGTGCCGACCACGGCAGTGACCCGCCCGTCGAGGTATCGCCCGAGGGCAATCTTCTCGGAGGTGGTCTCGGCGTGCATGTCCACGAAGATGAGGGGCGTCTCGGCGCGGAGGCGCTCCACCTCGCGGTCGGCGACATGGAAAGGGCAATCGAGATTCTTCATGAAGGTGCGCCCCATGAGGTTGAGCACCGCGAACTTCACCCCGGTCGGGCCCTCGATGATGATTGAGCCGGAACCGGCGACGCGCGACGGGAAGTTGGCCGCGCGGAGCAGGCGGGGCTCGGTCCCCACCATGGGAAGGATCTCCTTGTTGTCCCAGACGTGGTCGCCGGTGGTGACGACGTCCACGCCGGCGTCCCGCAACTCCTGGAAAATCTTCGGGGTGATCCCGGAGCCGCCCGCGGAGTTCTCGCCGTTGACGACGCAGAAATCGACCTTGTGACGGTTCCGCAATGGGCCGACGAGTTGTCGGATTGCCCGGCGTCCCGGCTCGCCGACGATGTCCCCCGAGAAAAGGATGGTCACGCCCTCGGGCATACGATGAGTTCCTGGTCGGTGATGATACGGTCCACGGGCACGTCGCCCGCGGTCGCCTCGATTTCATTGACCACCTGGAAACCGAAAGCGAGTGCGGTCTTGAAGGCGCGGGTCCCCTCGCAGAGGCGGTCGAAGTAGCCGTAGCCGTAGCCGAGGCGGTTTCCTGACCGGTCGAAGGCAAGGCCGGGCAGGATGATCGCGTCGAGTTCGTCGGAGGGGACGGGGCGACAGGCGAGGTCGGTGGGTTCGAGGATTCCGAGTTTCCCGGTGTCGAGATCACGCTCGAAGTCCTTGATCTCCGAGGGGTAGTAGAGGCGGCGGTCGCGGTCGAAGGCCGGCACGCAGACGCGGTGTCCCTTGTCGAGGAGGTGGAGAATGAGGGGGATCGTGGCAACCTCCTCGGGACGGTTGATGTAAAGGAGCGAGGTGCGCCATTGCGGGCGCCAGGTTCCCAGGATGAGTTCCTGGATGGCCGTGTTGGCGCGCGTCCGCTCCTCAGTGGACATGGCGAGGCGCTGGCGCAACATGCGCTGGCGGAGCGCGGCGCGATCGGGCAGATCCTCGAGGAGGGTGGGGGCGCGCGGGCTCACGGGAGATTCGGGGGCGCCAGTGGCGTCCGTCGCGGTCGGGTGAGAAGTCCGGGGATCAACGCCGACGGCGATAGCGTTCGCCCAGCGATTCACCGGCCGCCATGCGCGCGAGACGTTCGTGGTCCCGGGTATGGAGGATCGAGAAGATCCGCAACAGGGCGAGAACGGTGGCGCCGGCACCGAAGAGGAGGAAGAACTTTTTCATAAGGCCGACCTGAATCTAGGCCAGGAACGGGGAGAGTATCAAGCGGAAGCGAACCTCCGCCGCCCTTCGCGCATTGAGTGCGCCGCCCGGGGCTGGTAGATGTCGCGGCGATGGACCGCGTTTCGAAGATGATTGCCGAGGTGGCG
Source organism: uncultured Verrucomicrobiota bacterium (assembly GCA_964653025.1). Lineage (GTDB taxonomy): Bacteria > Verrucomicrobiota > Verrucomicrobiia > JABWAM01 > JABWAM01 > JABWAM01. The sequence goes on along the minus strand of CAZZBZ010000049.1, from coordinate 11,508 downwards.
GAGAGGCTGCGTGCGGAGCCGCGGGTGACCGTGTTCACTGGCGCGGGGATGTCCGCGGCGAGTGGAGTGCCGACCTTCCGCGGGAGCGGCGGGCTCTGGGAAGGGCACCGGATCGAGGACGTGGCCACTCCCCAGGCCTTCGAACGCGACCCCGAACTCGTCTGGCGGTTCTATGACGTGCGACGGCAGAACCTCCTGAAGTGCCGTCCGAACGAAGGGCACGTGCTCCTTGCGAAATGGAGCAAGCGCTATCCGAAGTTCGTGGTCCTGACGCAGAATGTGGACGGCCTGCACGAGGCTGCCGGGACGGGGAACGTGACGCGCCTTCACGGCAGCCTGTGGGATTTTTCCTGCGCGAAAGGATGTGCGAAGAGCCCGCGGCGCTGGAGGGACACGGAGGTGCCGCTGGCGAAGATTCCGCCGAGATGTCCGCACTGCGGGGGGATGGCGCGGCCGGATATCGTGTGGTTCGGCGAGGCGCTTGATTCTGAGAACTGGGCGGCGGCGGCGGGGGCGACGCGTTGCGACGTTTTCTTTGCGATCGGGACCTCGGCGGTGGTCCAGCCGGCCGCGAGCCTGATCAGCATGGCGATGGGGCAGGGGGCGTTTACGGTGGAGATCAACCCGGACCAAACGCCGGCGACCTCCGCCGTGGACGCGGCCCTGGGCCTCCCCGTCGAGGTGGCTTTACGGAAGATCGAGGAAGAGATCTCGTGTGCGGTCAGGAGGCCTTGAGCTTCACGGTCTTGCCCTTTTCGGCGGACTGCACCTCGGCGAAGACCACGCGGAGGGACTCGGCGGCCTGGCGGAGGGTGGCGAGTTTCGGGGCCTCGTTCTTCTCGAGACAGTTGATGAAGTATTCCAACTCGTTGAAGTAGCCGCCGAGCGAGGAGACGTTCCCCACTTCCGCCGCCGAGGCGCCGGTGGAGGTTTGCGTGAAGGGGAGTGGAGCGGGGACGGCGTCCCCGAGCGTTGCCTTGAGAGTTGGGTTGGCAAGCATATCGTACTCAACCGACCCGTTCTCGAAGACGGCCTGGAAAGCCATCTGGAAGCCCCACTTGTCGGGTTGGTTCCAGCCGCCCTCGGCGGCCACCGCCACGCCATCATAGTGGAAGAGGCTGAAGATCCGGCTCCATCCGAAAGCATCCTTGGTGCCGACCGAGGTAACGGCGGACGGGGTCCCGAGGAGGTGAAGGACGAAGTCGGTGTCGTGGATGTGAAGGTCCACGGCGGCGCCGAGCGAGCGGGACGCGTCGCGGAACCAGCCCTCGGTGCCCGTGGGGCGGGCGGCGCGGCGCTGCAGCGTGAGGCTCAGGAGACGGCCCGCCTTGTTGGACTTCACGAAGTCATGAAACGCCTGATACTCAGGCCAGAAGCGGATGCAATGGCCGACCATGGCATGGATCCCGGCCTGCTCGGCTGCGGCGGCCATCTTCAGCGCGTCGCTCATTTTCGTGGCGAGTGGCTTCTCGCAGAAGAGGTGCTTGCCGGCCTTGATCGCGGCCATGGCGTATTTCTTATGGAGGTCGGTGGGGACGCAGACATCCACCGCGTCCACCTGCTGCTTGGAAAGGGCGGCACCGAGGGTTTTATAGATCGGGACCGCGAGCCCGATCTTCGTGAGGTTCTCCTGCGCACGGGGCGGATCGCAGTCCACGATCGCAACGACCTTTGCGTTGGGGAGTTGTTTGTAAGCCTGCGCGTGCATGACGCCCATGAAACCGAACCCGACGATGACGACGTTTTTCATAAAGTAGATGGATGCAACCCCGGGAAATCCCGCAACGCAAGCCGGGAATGGAAGAATCCCGACATGAGGCTTGCGGATGACACAAACGGGAGTTAAAAATCCCTCGTCGTTCAACTTAACCCTGGAGGCTTCCATGTTATTTCTCTCCCCTCGCTCGCACGTTTCGACCCTACTGCTGCTCGCCCTCAGCTTCCTGCTGGCGGTCGATGGCCACGCCGTGAAGCTCACCGAGGAGGCGGCGCCGGCGGCGGTGCCGACCGACCGTCCGACCGTGATCTATGTGACCGACTTCGACCTTGCCGCGGACGCGGTGAAAACGAAGACCGGCATCCTCGGGGGAGACGGTCCCGTTCGGGGTGTCTTGCAGGGGCGCCGTGAGGATCGGAACCCGTCCGAGAACGCGCAGGGACTCGTGAACCTCCTGGCCACCTCGCTCGTGGCCGAGTTTTCGAAGCGTGAGGCCAAGGCCATGCGGTGGAGCGGGACCGACCCGTTCCCGAAGGAGGGCTGGATCGTGCGGGGGCAGTTCACCGAGGTGGATGAGGGGAGCCGCGTTCGCCGCGCGATGATCGGCTTCGGGTCGGGCAAGGCGGAGATGCAACTCCATGTGAACGTGGCTGACCTCGCGAAGAGTCCCAACGCGCCCTTCCTTGTGTTTGGCACGGCCGCCGAGAGCGGGAAGATGCCGGGGGCGATCGTGATGCTGAACCCGTACGTGGCTGCCGCGAAGTTCGTGATGTCGAAGAACGCGAGCGCCAAGGACGTGAAGAAGACCGCATCGAAGCTCGCGGAAGCGATCCTTGCCAAGGGGAAGTCCCCGGATCCGCAGCCGGCGGACTGATCGAGGGGGTACCCCCGGGGTTCATCGATGAATCCTGGAGGGAATCTTCTCGAGATCGTGGCGGAAAGTCCGGACTGGTGCGTACTGAACAAGCCGGGGGATCTCGTCTGCCACCCGACAAAGAAGGGGCCGACCTCCAGCCTCATCGGGCGGTTGCGCCTCCACTACGAGGGGCGTCCCGAGGTTCAGCCCAGCTTCGTGAACCGCCTCGACCGTGAGACGAGCGGACTCGTCCTGGTTGCCAAATCCCCGGTGGCCCACAAGCGCCTCCAGGCGGTCTGGGGCGGCGAGTCTTCCGAGAAGGCGTACCTTGCGATCGTCCATGGGACGCCGCGGGAGCGAGAGGGGAGCATCGAGCAACCCCTTGGGAAGCATCCTGCCGCCGAGGTGGGGATCCTGCAGGCGGTGATTCCGGGCGGCTCTGCGTCGCGGACCGACTGGCGGCTGGCCGAGGAGATGGGCGCCTTCTCGCTGCTGGAGGTGAAGCCGCGGACGGGGCGGCTCCACCAGATCCGCGTTCATCTCGCGTGGCTCGGGCACCCCGTGGTGGGCGACAAGCTCTACGGGCCCGACCCGCGGCTCTACCTCGAGTTCATCCGAACCGGCTGGACGCCCCAACTTGAGGAGCGGCTGCTTGTTTCCCGCCAGATGTTGCACGCGGGGCGCCTTGCGGTGGAGGTCGCGGGCGAGGGGAAACTGGATTGGCGGGTGCCCCCTCCGCCCGATTTTATGGACTTCCTCGCGAAGGCGCGCATGTGGCGCTCGGACAACCCGAAGATGAAGTAGTTCCACAAAAACCCCATTACTCCCTCATCCCACAATTTTCAGAACTTGACCAAAGCAGGACAACCCACTTCCGTCCCCTTCATTCCCATGCCTTGCCACCTCCAGCGACCGCGCAAGGACGTGAATGGGGGGCACCGTGTTTCGCCGGGGAAGTTGCAATGCCCTGAGACCTCAGAAACTCTTACCGCAAGGATTGGGGTAAAATGTCAAATGCCCCGTTCCCGGCGCGTGATTATTTCGCGAGGTGGCGGGCGAGGAACTTCTCCATCGCTTCGTAGAACTCAAAGCGGTTTTCCTCGTTGTGGAAGCCGTGGCCCTCATCGTTCTTGACGAGGTACTCCACGGGGACGCCCCGCTTGCGGAGCGCGGCGACCATCTGGTCGGACTCGTCCTTGTTCACGCGCGGATCGTTGGCCCCCTGTGCGACAAAAAGCGGGGCGCGGATCTGGTCGGCGTGGAGGGCAGGGGAGACCGCCGCGAGGAGCTTTTTATCTTTTATGGGGTCGCCCACCATCTCGTGGAACATGTCGAGGTAGGGCTTCCAGTAGGGCGGGATGGTCTTGAGGAAGGTGAACATGTTGGCCACACCGACGTAATCGATGCCGCAGGCGTAGAGGTGCGGGGTGAAGGCCATGCCCGCAAGGGTCGCGTAGCCGCCGTAGCTGCCGCCGTAGATTGCGACGCGTTTTGGGTCGGCGATCCCCTCGCGCACGAGCCACGCGACCCCGTCGGAGAGGTCGTCCTGCATCTTGAGGCCCCATTGCTTGAAGGAGGCTTCCCAAAACATTTTTCCGTATCCGGTCGAGCCGCGGAAGTTCACCTGGAGCACCGCGTAGCCGCGATTGGCGAGGAACTGGACCTCGGATCGGAACCCCCACTCGTCGCGCGCCCACGGGCCGCCGTGGGGGTTGATCACGACAGGGAGGCCCTTCGGTACCCGCCCCTTCGGGAGGGTGAGGTAACCGTGAAGAAGGAGGCCGTCGCGCGAGCGGACCTCGATCGGTTTCATCTCGGCCATGTCCTCCTCGCGGAGCCACGGGCTGAGGTCGGCCAACTTGGTGAGGGTGTCCGCCTTCGTGTCGTAGAGGTACTCGGCGCCGCGGGTGCGGTCGTTCGCCGCGTGGACGATGAAGGTCTCCTCCGCACGGTCGTGGTTGTCGAGGCTGCTGATTTCGTAAGCAGGGAGGCGGGCCTTGATCTTTCGGTGCATGGCCTCGGTCTCGGCATCGAAGAACCTCCACTCGTCTTTCCAGGTGCTGAAGGACGCGGAGGTGAGCACCTTTCGCTTTCGGGAGAAGCTGAGCCCCCCCATGTCCACGTCGGGGTGTTCGGCGAGCACGCGGACCTCCTTCGCCGTGCGCGGGTCGAACTCGACAAGGGCGATTTTGTCGCGCCCGAGGTTCGAGGCGACGAAGAGGTTGCGGTTGTCGAAGGTGAAGAACTCGGGAGAAAGGCTGTCGCGGAAGTTGGTGGTGATCACCTTGCGGAAGGCGTCGGCTTCCTTCTCTCGAAAGAGCAAGCTCGTGTTCACCCCGTCCGTGGTCACGGCGACGCGGACGCGCCCCATGTGGTCGGGGATCCAGCCGGTGATGTTGCCCGGGTTCTCGGCGACCATCTCCATCTTTCCCGTGGAGACCTCGATGCGGTAGACGTCGAAGATCTCTTTCTTGCGGCGGTTCATCTCGATGAGGATGTGGTCGGGGTCGTCCCAGAGGCGGGCAACGAGACCGACCCTTACCTTTTCGAAGGGGGTGAGGTCGCGATGGGTTTTTCCGCTGGCATCCACGCTGAAGAGGTGGAAGTTTTCGTCGCCGCCGAAGTCCTTGAGGTAGAGGAGGCGGTCGCTCCCTTTCCAGAGGTAGCCGGCGATCCCTCGGTCGGCCTCGGAGGTGAGGCGCTTTGCCTCGGCGGCGCCGCGCGACTGGACGAAGAGGTTCATTCGCCGCTGGTACGGGGCGAGGAAGGCGACCTTCTTCCCGTCGTCGGAGAGTTGGAAGGCGGTTTTCTCGGGGTCGCGGAAGAAGTCGCGGAGGGGGACCTGGGGCGGCGGGGCCGATCGGGCGGCGAGGGGGAGCGTCATGGCGAGGAGGGTGAGGAGAAGAGAAAGTCTCATGAGGTTCTTGCAAAACTCCCCAAGGCTTGGGAATTATGCGTCTGCGTTTTTCCAAACAGCTTTGCTTTTATCAAGTTGTCGGATCGCACAATCATTTTGCAAGAGGCTTTCCCACCTGTCGCATTTATTCCAACCGGTTTTTTGGTTTTGAGCTAGGATTCCTGTCGGCATGAACCCCGAGAACTCATTTGATGTTGCCGTTCTCGGGGGCGGCCCGGGCGGCTATGCGGCCGCGCTCCGCGCTGCCCAGCGCGGTGCCCGCGTCGCGCTCGTTGAGGCGGGCCCGCTCGGTGGGACCTGCCTCAACACCGGCTGCATCCCGACCAAGGCGATGCTCGCCGCCAGTGGGCTTCGCTGGCAGAGCACCCGCGCCGCCGAGTTTGGGCTCTCGGGTCTTCCGCTCGCCGTGGATGGCCCCGCCTTCATGGCGCGCGTGGCGAAGACCGTGGGCATCCTTCGCAAGGGGATCGAGAGCCTCGTGAGGGCCCGTCGCGTGGAACTCTTCGCGGGACGCGGCCGCCTGGCCGGGCCCTTTGCGATCACCGTGGAAATGGCGGGTCGCACCGAACGGGTTGAGGCCCGATCGATCATCCTCGCCACCGGCGCGCGCCCCGTGCGCCCCGGTATCTTTCCGTGGAAGGACCCGCGCATCCAGACCACCGAGGAGGCCACCGTGGCCGTGGATCTTCCATCCAGTGTACTCCTCGTCGGCGGTGGGGTCATCGGCTGCGAACTTGCCACCGTCTACGCGGAACTCGGCATCCCCACCACGCTTGTCGAACGCCTCCCCCGTCTCGTCCCCGCTTTTGAGGCGGAGGTCTCCCAGTCGGTCACACGGAGCCTCGCCCGACGCGGGGTCAGCGTCCTCACAGGAAAACTGATCACCGAGGTCACCTGCGCCGAAGAGGGGATCACCTGCATCCTCGATAACGGCCCCGTGGTCCAAGCGGCTCGTGTGATTGTTGCCGTCGGACGCGCCACGGACACCGGGAACCTTGGTCTCGAGGGTGCCGGGGTCCGCGTGGCGGACGGCATCGTTCCCGTGGATGCCGCCTGTCGGACCAATGTGTCGACCATTTATGCGGTCGGGGACGTGGCGGAAAAACGACACTACGCCCATCTGGCCCAACGGATGGGGGTCGTGGCCGCCGACCAGGCCACGGGACATGCGGCTGAGGACGACCGCACGGTGGTGCCCTGTGGGATTTACACGCACCCCGAGGTGGCCACGGTCGGAGCCACGATTGTGACCGCCGAGGAGGGTGCCCGCGCCACCTTCTTCCCCTTCACCGCCAGCGGAATGGCGCGCGCCTGCGGGGAGACCGAGGGCGGGGTCCGCCTCGTTGGGGCGCCCGACGGCCGCCTGCTCGGTGCGACGATTGTCGGCCCGCACGCCACGGACCTGATCCAGGAAGCCGTCCTTGCGATTCGCCAGAAGCTCACCATCACCCAGGTCACGGAATCGATCCACGCACACCCCGCCTTTGCCGAAGCTCTCCACGAGGCTGCCGAATCGTGGGTGGGCCTTCCCCTCCACGCGTTGAAGTGACACCTTGGGTCACTCAACGAAGAACCTGGGCATGACGAAGCGTGCCCCTCCAGGGATCAACTTGAAATCGGAATGGAGGGGCACGCTTCGTCGTGCCCTCCCAAATACGGGAACCCTCTCTCGCCACCTGCTGAACCGGTTATGACCCCCACATGAGAGTCCTCGTCCAAGACCTCGGGCAGCGCGCCTACGCGCCGACGCTTGCATTGCAGGAAGAACTTGTGGCGCGGGTCCGGGCGAATCCCGAAGGGCCGGGCCACCTTGTCCTCGTCGAGCACACTCCTCCCGTCATCACCCTCGGTCGCCGCACGCGCACGGAACATCTCCTTGCCGACGAAGACCAGCTTCGCCGTTTGGGCATCGAGGTCCACGCCAGCGCGCGAGGGGGGTCTGCGACCTGGCATGGTCCTGGGCAACTCGTAGCCTACCCGATCCTTCGCCTCGCACGGGAACGCACCGTTCGCGCGCACGTTTGCGGCCTGGAAGAGGCCCTCCTCGCGACCCTCGCGCATTTCGGGGTGCGGGCGCACCGTGCCGAGGGTCTCACCGGGGTTTGGGTGGGGAACGAGAAGATTGCCGCGATCGGCGTGGCCGTCAGCCATTGGATTGCATGGCATGGCCTCGCGCTCAACGTGGATCCCGACCTCGAATCCTTTCGCCTCATCGTCCCGTGCGGTATCGAGGGAAAGGGCGTGACGAGCATGGCGCGTCTCCTTGGCCGCGCCCTCTGCATGGAGGAGGTGAAGCCCGTGCTCCTCGAATGCCTCGCCACCTCCCTCGGCCTCTCCCTCGCCCCCGTCGAACCTCAAACCTCGAACGTCGAACGGGAATCCCAGGTCACCTCTTCCCCCGTCTCTGAGTCTGTCCGATCGGCAATCGGCAATCGGCAATCGGAAATCCCTCGTCCCCGTCTGCCCTCCTGGCTCCGACGGCCGATTCCGATGCCCGGCGCCTCGGCGGAGGTGCGTCAGGTCTTGACGGAGTTGAAGCTGTCCACAGTCTGCACGGAGGCGCTTTGTCCGAACCTCCATGAATGCTTTGCACGCCGCACGGCCACCTTCATGATCCTCGGGGATCTCTGCACGCGGGCGTGCCACTTCTGCGGGGTCGAAAGGGGACGCCCCGCCCCGCCCCGCGAAGATGAGCCCGCCGCGCTCGCGGAGGCGTGCGCCCGGCTGAAGCTGCGCCATGTGGTGATCACCTCGGTGACGCGCGACGACCTTCCCGACGGGGGAGCCACTCACTTCGCGCGGACGATCCGGGCGGTGAAGGAGCGGCTTCCTGCCGCGCGGGTCGAGGTGCTTACCCCCGACTTCCGGGGATCCATGGACGCGGTGGACACGGTCCTCGCGGCCCACCCCGCGGTCTTCAGTCACAACCTGGAAACCGTGGCGCGGCTGCAGCGGAGCCTTCGCGGGCAGGCCAACTTCGCGCACAGCCTTGCCGTGCTCGCCCACGCTGCGAAACGGGCGGCGGCACTCAACGGGGAGGGTTTCGTAGTGAAGAGCGGCCTGATGCTCGGTCTCGGAGAAAGGCACGAGGAGATCCTTGAGGCGATGCGGGACCTCCGCGCGGCCGGATGCTCGATGTTGACGGTCGGGCAGTACCTTTCCCCCTCGGTGAAGCACGCCTCCGTGGTGCGTTTCGCGGAACCCTCGGAGTTCGAGGAGATCGCGCGCGAGGCGCGCGCAATGGGTTTCTCTGCCGTCGCCGCGGGGCCGTTCGTTCGCAGCAGTTATCTTGCGGAAGAAACTTACGCGCAAGGACAAGGGCAGGCGATCCGCCTGCCTTAGAACCATTGAACCCGCGCACCTAATCACTCCAGCTTCCGCCCCTCGAGCCCCCGGAGACGATGGCGGTATCTGCGCGAGATCCTTTCCGCCTCTGCCTTCCAACCTCCTGCTTCTAAATTAAATGTCACAACTTCTCATTGGCTGGTCCGAAACCGACACTACTCCCGAAGGGAAGGTGGATCTTTATGGGCAGTATTATCACCGCGTTTCCACAGGTATTCACTCGCGGCTTTCGGCCACGGTGCTGGCGCTGGAGTCGGCTCAGGGCGAGCAAGCGGTGCTGGTGGCGCTCGATGTGGCAGGGATTGATGCCGACTTTCAGAAGGAACTCCGGGCGATGTTGCGTCCGGAGCTTCCCGAGCTGGATGAGAGCAAAGTGTTTCTGAATGTGATTCACACGCACAACGCACCCAGCGTGAAAGCGTTTCCTGCGATCGCCTGGCTGGCGGAGTTGCCGGACGCGTTGCCCGCCAAGAAATACCGTCAGTTCCTGCTCAAAAAACTCAAGGCCGCCGTGATCGCCGCCTGGCGCGACCGCAAGCCCGGAGGCATCGCACGGGCGCGAGGTTCCGCCCAAGTGGGCCATTGCCGCCGTGCCGTTTACAACAACGGGACCGCGGAGATGTACGGGCGGACGGATCGGGAAGATTTTCTGGGCATGGAAGGCGGCGAAGACTCTGGAGTGGATCTGCTCTTCACTTTTGACGAGCAGAGGAAGCCCACCGGCGTGGTTCTGAACCTGGCGTGTCCCGCCCAGATCATGGAGAGGACGTACCAACTCTCCTCCGACTTCACCGGAGAAGCCAAGCGCCTTCTCCAGCAGCGGTATGGAAAGAACTTCCGAATGTTGGGGCAGATCAGTGCCGCCGGATGCCAGTCACCCCGCGACCTGACCCGAAACTCCCGAGGCGAACCTGATTTTTGGGGCGAAGACGGGGTGGCGGAAATCGGCCGACGGCTCGATGCTGCCGTGGCCCATGTTTTCCAGGCGGCGGCCGCGAAGATTGATTTCGCGCCGGTCTTGCGCCACCGCGTCAAAGCCATCGCGTTGCCTCGGCGCCGCGTCTCAGATCAGGACGTGCAGGTGGCCCGGGAAGCCTTGCGCAAACTCGAAGCCGTCCTGCCCGAGATGGAGGCGTACCGCCAGTTCTGCGAGGAGGTCCATCGGAACGAGAAGATTCCCGGGCGGCCCGGGCCGTATGACAGCAAGCTGCATCATTTCGTCCTGATCCAGAACCATAAGGCGGTGATCGCCCGCGCTCAGGACCAAAATCGGCAAACGGAGTATGCGATGGAACTGCACACCGTGCGTCTGGGAGATGCGGTCTTCGTCACCAATCCCTTTGAGTTGTATCTGGATTTCGGGCATCAGATCAAAGCGCGGAGTGCGGCAGATCAGACCTTCGTCGTCCAACTCTGCGGCGACATCGGCGGATATCTGCCCAGTGCTCGTGCCGAGCAACTGGGTGGCTACGGCGGACTAGTTATCAACGGGGAAGTTGGCTCCGACGGGGGGAAGCGGCTGGTGGATTTCACGGTCGAGGAAATCGAGGAGCTGTGGGGGCAGAAGGCAGAGGACGGAGGAAGGAGGACAGAGGACGGGGGACGGAAGGCTGAAGACAGGTTCACGGTTCAGGGTTCAACGGGTGAAAAAGCATGAATGAAGCCACGAATAGACACGGAGTTTTTTGGGGAGCACACGCGGCTCGCGTGTTCTGTTGGGCGGCTCGCCCAACAGTTTCCCTCGGAAAATCGGCGGGCCGCCGATTTTCGACACGCGGGCCGCGTGTGCTCCCCAACCGCTGAACCGTTGAACCGCTGAACCTGATTCCCACGATGAACGATTCCTCCACCTCCCGTCCGATTGACGCCGTGGTGGCGGGCTATCTGGGGGTTGATTTGACGCCTGGATTCAGTCCGACGCGGACGATGGTGCCCTTTTCCGAACTATTTCGTCCCGGCAAGCTCATTGAAACGGAGGGATTGGACGTTTCACTCGGGGGCGTGGTGGCCAACACCGGCCTAGCAATGAAGAAGTTCGGGCAGCGGGTCGAGTTGATGGGGTGCGTGGGCACCGATGCGTTGGGCGATCTGGCGGTGGCCCGTCTGGCGCATGCCGGGGTCACCCGCGGAATCCGCAGGAACCGTCACGTGGGAACCGCGTATGGACTCGTAATCGCTCCGCCGGGGCTGGATCGGCTGTTTCTGGAAGATCCCGGATGCAACCGCAGCTTTACCGCGGACGATCTTGACGATGCGGTGATCGGCCAAAGCCGCCTCTTCCATTTTGGTTATCCCCCTTTGATGGAGTCCCTGTGGACGAATGGCGGGGCGGAACTGCAGAAGCTTTTTCAACGCGTGCGCGAACAGGGGGTGGTCACCTCCCTGGATATGACCTTACCGGATCCGGAGAGTCCTGCCGGAAAGGCGGATTGGGTAGCCATCCTGGCCGCCACGCTGCCGCTGGTGGACATCTTTGTGCCGAGTATCGAAGAAGTGCTTTTCATGCTGGATGCTGCGGCTTACGCCCGGTTCCGGTCGTCCGCCGGGGAGAGGGACATGGTGGAGGTGATCCCCACGGAGGTCTTTGAGGAAGTGAGCCAGCGTTTGCTGGCGATGGGGGTCAAGGTCGCGCTCATCAAGGCCGGTCATCGCGGGGCGTTCTTGCGCACGGGG
>CAZZBZ010000048.1:17418-25707 GCA_964653025.1 uncultured Verrucomicrobiota bacterium | reverse complement strand
TCCGCACGGTTTCCTCGTGGGTCCACGTCCTGAGGAAAGGAGATGCCGCCGCCTGCTTCGCCCGCGTCTGCAACGCCGCACCCACCCTCGAGGCGTATGCTGAAGTGGGCGTGGCGGAGTGACCCTAAACTTCCCCCCTGCCTGTGGGAGACACCGCCCCCTCAGCGCAGGTGCGCGATGGTGTCCCCGCGCGCCAGTTCGACGGGGGCGACGATCCATGAGCCCTACCACCTCGAGTGGCACCACCTGCATCCCGAAGGGACGGAGGCCGCCCGCGCGGGGGTCCAGCGGCTCGCGGACCTGGGCAGTGACCTGCTTTGCCCCTCCCACGGCCCGGTCATCGGGTCCCGCCCCCGCGCCCTCTTGTTGCGGCTGGACGGGCGCCTTGGCCGCCTGGCCGCCGCACGGGGGAGCGCCTGCACGGGCGAACCCGACCGCCTTGCCCCCGAGGAGGTGTCCGGGGACGGCACGGTTCGTCTCTCGCCGAGCTTGTGGCGCTTTGGGGTCAACGGATACCTGCTGCTTTCCAAGACCGGCGAGGCGCTTGCCGTGGATCCCCAGGACCAGGGCCTGCCGCATCTGGATGCCCTCCTTGCGCGCCTCGGGAAGCCGAAGGTGACCGCGGTCCTGGTCACCCACCATCACCTCGACCACGCAAATGGCGTGCCGGCGCTGCGCCGCCGCGGGGCCCGCGCCTGGCTGCACCCGTGGGTTGCCGAATGGTTGCGCAAGGCCGGTACGGGGACGGATCCCTGGTTCGACAAGCTCGTCCCGAGTTTCCCGATCCGGGGAGACCGCATCTGGCCGGTCGAAGGGCGCTGGAGGTGGAACGAGTTCACCTTCGAGGTGGCGCCTTCGCCGGGCCAGACCTGGTGGCACTGTTCGTTCATGACCCGCGTGGACGGCCGGCGGGTGATGTTCTCGGGAGACAACTTCCAACCCCCGTCGCGCTGGTGCGGGCACGGGGGCTTTTGTGCGTGGAACACGAGCCGACTCGTGGAGGGCTATGGGCGGAGCGCGCGGCTTGTTCTGCGCTGGCGCCCGGAGATCCTCGCGTGCGGCCACGGAACTGCCTTCCGTTTTGCGCCCTCGCACTTTCGCAAGGTAGTGGCCTGGGCCGCGCGCGCTGAGAAGTCGCTTCGCGACCTCTGCGTCCACGGGGACCTCGATCGCGATTACTACGCGCCGTGTCGGAAGGCGATGGGCGACCTCGCCGCGTCTCGCCCTGCTCTACGTTCCGCTTTGCCCGGGGGAGGCGGTCAAAAGATGCGCGGTAGAAGATAAAGGGCCGCAAAGGTGATCACCACGAAGCTGGTGACCGAGAGCAGAAACCCGTAGGCGACCATCCGGGTGAGGGGCACAAGCCCGGTGCCGTAAATGATGGCATTCGGCGGGGTCGAGACAGGCATCAGGAAGCCCATGCTCGCGCCGAGACCGGCGCCGAGCGCGGGAGGAAGGGGATCCACACCGGCCGCCTGGGCGATGGCGATCACGACCGGTACCGCCATGTTGGCGGCCGCGGTGTTGGAGGTTCCCTCGGTCATGAGAATCGTGAAACCGACCGCGAGCGCCGTGATCGCGGGCAGCGTGTGGGCACCGGTGAGGACCACGAGCGTTTTCCCGAGGGCATCGGCCAGGCCGGTGCGAAACATCTGGTCGCCGAGGGCCAGGCCTCCCCCAAAGAGGATCAGCGTCCCCCAATCAATTTCGAAAGCTTTCTTCAGCGTGATGGTGAACTCCCGTTTTTTCCAGTCCACCGGCAACACGAAGAGCAGGATCGCGCCCGTGAGGGCAGCGACGGACTCGGGGAGGTGAAGCGTGCACCACTTCGCGGGGGCGGAGTCGCCGCCCCAGAGGAGTGCCACGAATCCCGGCCCCACCCAGAGGGAGACCGTGACGAGGAACGCGGCCATCGTGTTGATCTCTCCCCGGCTCATGGGCCCGAGCTTGCGCCGCTCCTCCTTGATGAAGGCGGCGCTGGCCCCGAATCCCGAACCCCGCGGCGCACAGGTGCGCGCGATGTAGAAGAAAAGCACGGCGCAGAGCACGACCGCGACAGGGAGGGCCATCACCGTCCACTCGAAGAAGGAGATGCGGTGGCCGGTGAGCTTGGCGAGCGCGCCGATGCTGATGAGGTTGGGTGGGCTGCCCACGGGGGTGGCGATGCCGCCGAGTGTGGAGGCGTAGGCCGCCACGAGCATCAGGCCGGTGCCAAACCGCCCCGCCGATATTCCGCCCTCGGCGCGCAGCGCCGAGAGGATGCCGAGCCCGATGGGGACCATCATCGCCGTGGTGGCGGTGTTGCTGATCCACATGGAGAGGAAGGCGGTTACGCCCCCGAAGGCGAAGATCACGCGGCTCGGGCTCTTCGCGATCCACTGGCGGGAGAGGATCATCAGGGCGAAGCGGCGGCTCACCCCGTGTTCCATCATCGCCTGTGCGAGGATGAAGGTTCCCAGGAAAAGGAGGATGATCGGGTCCCCGAAGCAGCCGAGCACCTCCCGGGTGGGCGCCACCCCGAGCAGGACGCAGAGCACCGGGCCAAGGAGCGCGGCGATCGCGAGGGGGATGGCTTCCGTGAGCCACAGCACGCTGACCAGCGTGATGATCGCCGCGAGGGTATGCCCTTTCGGCGTGAGCATGCCAAGGGGCAGCAGGAAGACCGCGAGGAAGGCGAGGGGGGCAAGCCAGAATCCCGCGGACCGGCGATACCTCTCGAAGCGCTCTTCTCCTGGCGAAAGCTTCTCCAACGGCGCGTGGGTGTGGGTCAGGTTGGACATGGGATGATCGTGCCGGTCGCAGGAAGGAATCGCAAAGGTTCCAATCCTGCCGATGGTTCCATGATTACGATGAAGGGAGCTTCTTCGTCACCTTCGCGGTCTCAGCGATAAACCGTTGGGCCTCGTCAAGGGTATCGAAGGATTTCGCGACCCAGAGCCAGACGCCGTCGGGGCCGGTGGCACGCAGGACCTCAAGCGCGTCGGCGGGGTCCTCGGCGACCACCTGCACGGCCTTGCCCGCGGCGAGCGCGCGGCGGTAGACGCCGATCCAGCGTGCCGCCGGACCATTGCCCGCGCCGTAAACCCACTGGATCGCATGGATTTGACGGAGGTCGAGAAGAAGGTCGAGGTGCTGGAGCGCGCTCGGGCCGTCGAGGTGGAAGATGCTCCGTTCAAGCGGGGCGAGTTCGACGAGGATATCGGGGAGTACCATCTGTCGCGCCATGGCGTAAGAGACCAGGCCCCAGAAGTCGCTCGAGGAGGCATAGGCGAGTCCCGCGTGGTGGAAGGGGAGCCAGGTTGTGCAGCCGGAGCCCGCCCCGGAAACCAGCGCCCAGTTGCGCTGGAGGGCTTCCACGAAACCTTCAGAGACCCGTCGGCCGGCCTTTCGCACGAGGTCGGGGCAGTCGAGCATGTCGGTGCAGAGCGCCTGGGGGTCCCGCAACGCGGCGAGGATGTCGTAGTTCCCGTGGAGGTCGGTCAGGCCCACCATGTAGCGACCCTCCGAGCGTTCAAGCGCGAGACGTGTCATCTTCTCAATGGCGGTCCAGTAGGGGTTCCCGAAATCGGGCTTTGCGGCGGCGATTCGTTCCCAACCGGAGGGATCGTGGATTACCGGCTTCGACCACGCGGTGGATTCCCCAAACTCCAGTTCGCAACCGAAGAGCGTGGCGGTGATCTCGGGACCGAGATTGGGCATGTAGAAGGGCAGGCGGTCGCCCGGGTAATCGTGGGCCTCAAGGCGGGCGATGGCGTTCTCGACGTTCCACTCGACGTCCATCCAGCGATCGCGGAGCGTCGCGTGCTGGGACGGGCGCGTGCGGAGGGGGCGGGAGGGTTTGACCTCGACGGTGACCAACGGACGGTCGAGGGCGCCGCCCGCCCACCAGGCGCGGAAACGCTCGGCGGTTTTCGGGAAGTCGGGTTTGAGCTTGAGGTCGGGGAGGGGAGGCATGGGTGGGGGAGGTGAGCAGTGAGCGGGAAGTAGGAGAGGGGGGAAATGTAAAACGGACCATGAAAAACGGCCAATGAAAAAATGAAGAGGGAAGAGAGCAAAAAATTGAAAAACCGGGGAAATGGAAGTGAGTCAACCGCTGAACCGTTGAACCGTGAACCCGGGTCTTTGCGGAAGGACCACTCAAATCGGGCTTTGTGGTGGCGTTGTCAAACGTGTAGCCTCCGCAGCCATGCCTCTCCGCGTAGCTATTGTTGGACGCCCGAACGTCGGGAAATCCGCCCTTTTCAACCGCCTGGTCCAGCGGCTCGTGGCGATCGTGCACGACATGCCCGGGGTCACCCGCGATCGCGTTTCGGAGACGGTCCGTCGCGAGGGCAGGGTGTACGAGTTCGTGGATACGGGAGGCATCGGCCTTCGCGAGACGCCCGATACCCCGCAGGACATCGCCGGGGCTGTGCAACTCCAGGCCGAGGCGGCCATCGTGTCGGCGGACATCCTGCTTTTTGTCGTGGATGGCCAGGTGGGGCTCGAACCGCTTGACCGGGAGGTCGCCTCGCGCCTCCGCAAGAGTGGGAAAACGGTCTGGCTCGGGGTGAACAAGCTCGACCATACGAAGCACGACGTTCGCGCGGCGGAGTTTCACGAGCTCGGTTTCGGGACGATGTTCCTGCTTTCCGCGACCCACGGCCGCGGGATGTCCGGGCTCTGGAGCGCCATCGAGGACGCGGCGGTCGAGCAGGGCAAGGGGGTCGAGGAAGCGGCCGCCGGGGAACGCCCCGCCCGCGTCGCCGTGGTGGGGCGCCCGAACGTCGGAAAGTCCAGTCTCGTGAACCGCCTTCTCGGGGAGGATCGGCTCATCGTGAGCGAGACGCCTGGCACGACGCGCGACTCGGTGGACCTTGAGGTGGCCGTAGGCGAGCGACGGTTCGTGCTCGTGGACACCGCAGGGGTCCGCCACAAGCGCCGCATCCATACTCACGTGGAGATGTGGAGCCGCCACCGGACCGAGAAGAGCATCGCGCGGGCCCAGGTGGTACTCCTGCTTATCAGCGCGCCCGACGGCCCAACGCGCCAGGATTGCGAGATCGCCTCGATCATCGCGGAGCATCGCAAGCCCTGCATCCTTGTCGTGAACAAGTGGGACCTGAACGAGAATCTGGAAAACCGGATCCCGACGAATGAAGGGGAGCGGGGCGGCCACCGAGTGCGGCGCGCGGTGCCGCAAAGCGAGTACGAGAAGGCGCTGCGGGCGCGGATGCCCTTCCTCGACCATGCCCCCGTGCTCTTCGTCTCCGCGCTGGAGGGGTACCACGCCCCAAGAATTTGGAGGCTCGTGGCCACCGTCCTCGACCAGGCCGGACGCCGTTTTACCACGGGGGTACTCAATCGTGTGGTCGGACGCGCGCAGGAGCAAGTGCAGTCCCCGATGCGCCATGGGAAACGGCTGAAAATCTACTATGCCGTCCAGAAGGCGGATGCCCCGGTCCCCACCTTTGTCCTTTTTGTGAACGAGAGGAAGTTCTGGATGGAGTCCTGGGGGCGCTACCTCGCGAACCGCCTCCGCGAGGAGGAGTCGCTCACGGGCTGCCCGATCGTGTTCGAGATGCGCGAGCGCTTCTCGCGCAAGGGCCCTGCCTCCGCGGGGGCTCCCCTCGACGAGGGTTAGGAACATGGGAGGGTCATCGCTTGGGATGGTTTTTTGGGAAGGGAATAGCCACGGATGAAACACGGATGGCAGAGGACGTGCGCCAAGTCCGCTGACACGGACTTGGCACCTCACCGCCGGCAGAATACCCTGGAATCTCTGCGCGGAAGCGCGTCGATTCCGTGTGGCGGAATCGACGCATCCTCAGCCCATCCGTGTTTCATCCGCGGCTTTCTGAAAAGCCGACGGGATCCGAGATGCCGTGAGGAGCAGCGGAGAAAACACTCTCGCGTTGGGACGGAGAATATGGGTGAAATCCAAAATGGTTGAGTTGGCCATCCATTCCTCCGAGCACACGGAGTTCCTTGCGATCACTCGCGAGGTGCAGAAAGCCGCACAGTCCAAGGGTTGGCGAGACGGGGTGCTCACCGTCTTTGTGCCGCACACCACGGCGGCGGTGACGATCCAGGAAAATGCCGACCCCGACGTGGTGCGCGACATGGCCGATGCGCTGGAGAAGGCGGTGCCATGGAAGGATCCGAAATACCGCCACGGGGAGGGGAACACTGCGGCGCATGTAAAGGCCTCGATGCTCGGCACCTCGGCGCAGGTCCTCGTCGAGGGTGGACACCTTTGCCTTGGGACGTGGCAGGGGATCTGGTTCTGCGAATTCGACGGGCCGCGCCATCGGAAGGTGTGGCTGAGTTTCCAGGGGACATGATGAAGCCGTTGCGATGTCACGATTCGCCAGCGTCCAAGGGCACGACGAAGCGTGCCCCTCCTGAACCCGGTCTACTGGAGGGGCACGCTTCGTCGTGCCCGAGCCGGGCCACGCTTCGAACGGGATTTTCTCGTCGCGCGGGAAGGGCGTTGTTCCTGGCCACGATGGTGTTTGGACTGGCCGGCTGTGGGCGAGGGGGTGGGGGACAATACCAGGGTTATGTCGAGGGGGAGTTCGTCTACGTCGCCTCGCCGATTGCCGGGGCGCTGAGTAAGCTCGCGGTACGCCGCGGCCAGCAGGCGATCGCCGGGCAGAACCTCTTCGAACTGGAGCGCGCGCAGGAACTTGCCGCACAGCGTGAGGGCGCCGAGCGCCTCCAGCAGGCGCGCGCGCGGCTCGAGAACCTCCGCAAGGGGCTCCGCCCCTCAGAGATTTCAAGCCTCGAAGCCCGACTGGCCGCGGCGCAGGCCGCGTATCGGCTCTCGCTGGCGGAGTTCAAGCGACGGGAGACCCTCGTAAAGCAGAAGGTGGTATCCCAGCAGGAGTTCGACCAAACATGGGCCGCCGCCGACCGCGATGATGCGGCGGTGAAACAACTTACCGCCGACATCGAGACCGCGAAGCTCGGGGGGCGTTCCGACGATATTCGTGGCGCCGAGGCCGACGCAAATGCCGCCGAGGCCGCGCTCGCCCAGATCCAGTGGAGGCTCGACCAGAAGGCGCAGGCCGCGACGGAGGCGGGTCTCGTCCACGACACGTTTTTTGTGCAGGGCGAATGGGTGCCTGCGGGGCGTCCGGTGGTGGCCCTGCTTCCATCGAAAAACGTGAAGGTGCGATTCTTTGTGCCCGAGGGGCGGGTGGTTGCGCTCAAGCCCGGCTCCGAGGTTGAGGTGCGCGCCGATGGCGCGAGGGAGGCCCTCCGCGCACGGGTTTCCTACGTTTCCCCAAAGGCGGAGTTCACGCCCCCCGTGATCTACAATCGCGAGAACCGCGCGAAGCTGGTCTTCATGGTCGAGGCTACGTTCGATCCATCCCAGGCGATCGTGCTGTTTCCCGGGCAACCCGTGGATGTGCTTGCCAGGCCGTGAGGGTCGTTCATCATGGATTGCCCGCCCGATGAAAGATCCTCGTAAATCCCTCCGTACCGCCCGGCTCTTGGTCGTCAAGCTCGGGACCGGCGTGCTCTCGCGCCACGATGGCGGTCTGAACCAGCGCCGCATCCGCCACCTTGCCGTTCAGGTTGCGGCGTTGCGTCGCCAAAAGCGCGCCGTGGTCCTCGTGACCTCCGGCGCGATCGGGGCGGGGATGAGCCGCCTCGGCTTCCGCCAGAGGCCCATCGCCATCGCCGAGCTCCAGGCTTGCGCGGCCGTCGGGCAAAACCTTCTCATGGCGCGCTACGACCACGCCTTTGCCCACGAGTCGCTGACCGTGGCCCAGATCCTCCTGACCCATGAGGATTTCCGCCATCCCGAGCGTCGACGCAATGTCGCACAAACCCTCCAGCGACTCCTCCGTCATGGGGTCGTGCCCGTGATCAACGAGAACGATGCCGTCTCGTTCGCGGAGATCAAGTTTGGCGACAACGACCAGCTCGCCTCGATGGTAACCGAGCTTGTGGGAGCCGACGCCTGCGTCATTTTGAGCAACGTGGATGGCTTCCACCTTGGCAAACCGCCGAAGGGGAGGTTGATTTCGACGGTCGAGCGAATCACCCCGGCTTTGGAGCGCCATGCGGGGGCATCGCAATCCCACCGCTCGGTCGGGGGAATGAAGAGCAAGTTCCTTGCCGCACGGAAAGTGAATGCCGCCGGAGTGCCGCTCGTGATCGCCAACGGCGGCACGAGCCGTATCCTCCCGCGCCTTTGTGCCGGCGAGGAGTTGGGGACCATCTTCCTGCCTGGAAGAGCCTAGATCACATCGTGTGGCCGTCGTGGCTGGTCAGGGCACTGCGATCATACGTATTGCT
>CAZZBZ010000048.1:2249-17318 GCA_964653025.1 uncultured Verrucomicrobiota bacterium | reverse complement strand
ACACCATGAATGCAGTGCTCAAGACAACTCCTCCACGAATCCTCCCCAAGCGAACCCCGTTACGAAGCTGGTCGGGTCTGCTGCTCGGGATGGTCCTTCTCGTCAGCGGCGCGATGGCCGATGACGCGGGGAAGAATGACGGGGGGCGAAAGTCCCTCGAACAGCGGATCGCTGAACTGGAAACCAAGCTCAAGGATGCGGGTGCCGGTGGCGGCGTGAAGGGTTCGGGAATCAAGATTAGCGGGTTCATCGACACCAGCTACCTCGTCAACCTCGCGGATCGCACCGAGACCGGCCCGGTGGCCGGTTCCTCGGGCCAGAATACTGGGCGGGTGTTCGATAACCAGTACGACGGCTTCAACCTGAACGCCGTCTGGCTGACGATTCAGAAGGACATTGACGCCAGCAAGTTCCCGGCCGGTTTCCGTGTGGACACGATCATCGGCCAGGACGCCAGCAGCTATCGTGGCCTTGCCGCCAATGAGAGCACCGTCCTGCTTGGGATCGCCTACATCGACCTCGCCATCCCGGTCGGCAACGGAATCGACGTCAAGATCGGCAAGGTGGGCCAGAGCCTGACCGCCTACGAAGCCATCCCGAGTCCTGCGAACTGGCAGTTCTCGCGCTCGACGACCTTCGCCCTGGAGCCCTGGCTCCAGACCGGTGCACGGTTCAGCTACAAGTGGAACGACACGATTACGACTACCGTGGGGCTCGTCAATGGCTGGGATGCGACGAGCAGCTCGCTGAACCAGAACACCGACCTCGCCTTTGAAGGTCGGGTTGACATCAACGGGCCGAAGACCTCGTTCGGGGACTTCAGCGCCTTTGTCGGGGGTTTCTATGGCAACGGGGATACCACTCCCACCGCGCTCGGCGGGACGACCACCGCCGCCCTCGACCGTCCGACCTCGTACGTGATCACGGTGGGCGGAACATGGCTGAAGCCGTTCGATGTGAAACCGCTGGCGCTGGGTTTCGAGTTCCTCAACCGCTCCACGGAGACCGCAGTCGCGGCGACGGGAGCCGCAGCACTGGCTGGCAACGTCGTGAACCAGAT
Organism: uncultured Verrucomicrobiota bacterium; assembly: GCA_964653025.1. Classification (GTDB taxonomy): domain Bacteria; phylum Verrucomicrobiota; class Verrucomicrobiia; order JABWAM01; family JABWAM01; genus JABWAM01. The sequence goes on along the minus strand of CAZZBZ010000048.1, from coordinate 16,258 downwards.
CGTCCCGATCGGGGCAAACTCGGTCAGTGCCTACGGAAAGTGGGACTGGAACAAGTGGACCTCGACTTCGGCGAGGGGAACCTACACGGCGTTCCAGAATAACCGTGCCACGGGAGTGAGCGGCAACCCGATCTCGCTGGATGGGCTTGCGGTCCAGACGGGAACCGCGGGTCGCCCGAGCAACACCGAGTTGTTCGGATTCACCCTGACCCAGGCGTTTAACGTGTGGAAAGACACCTTGGTGCGGCTCGAGTGGCGTCATGACTGGACGCCGAGCGACCAGGTGGGCTTCGGCACCGCCAACGCCGCTTCCCATGACGACATCCGCAAGGACCAGGACACGCTGGCGGTGAACGTCGTCTACTCGTTCTAACCAAAACAATCGAAATGGGGCGCGCCCGGTCCGAAACCGGGCGCGCCCCCCTCGAAACAAAATCATGAGCAACCAACCTCTTTCGCCCGGGCTTGACACCCTGGGGCTCCACGCCGGGCAACAGCCCGATCCGACCACCGGCGCCCGTGCGGTGCCGATCTACCAGACGACCTCCTACGTCTTCAAGAGCACCGAGCACGCGGCGAACCTTTTCGCCCTGCGCGAGTTCGGCAACATCTACACGCGCCTGATGAACCCGACCACGGACGTTTTTGAGCGTCGCGTGGCGGCGATCGAGGGCGGCAGCGGCGCCCTCGGGGTGGCCTCGGGCCAGACGGCGATCACCTACGCGCTCCTGGCCATCACCCGCCTCGACGACGAAATCGTCTCCGCCAACAACCTCTACGGGGGGACCTACCAACTCTTCCACCGCACGCTCCCGAAGCTGGGGCGAACGGTGAAGTTCGTGGACTCGCGCAATCTGGACGCCTTCAAACGGGCGATTACCGACAAGACCCGTGCGATCTACGCGGAGACCGTGGGGAATCCGAAGCTCGACGTGCCAGACTTCGAGGGGTTGGCCAAGATCGCCCATGAGGCGGGAATCCCGCTCGTGGTGGACAATACCGTGGGGGTCGGCCTTGTGCGGCCGATTGATTACGGCGCGGACATTCTCGCCACCTCGGCGACCAAGTACATCGGCGGCCATGGCACCTCCATCGGCGGGGTGATCGTGGATTCCGGAAAGTTCAAATGGAACAATGGCAAGTTCCCCGAGTTCACCGAGCCCGACCCGAGCTACCACGGAATTGTCTACTGGGACGCCCTGAGCAACGTGCCCGGCGCCGGCAACATCGCCTTTATCGTCAAGACCCGTGTGACGCTACTCCGCGACATCGGCGCGGCGCTCAGCCCCTTCAACGCCCACCAGTTCCTGCTGGGTCTCGAGACGCTGTCGTTGCGTCAGCGGCGGCATTCGGAAAACGCCCTCGCCGTGGCACGCTTCCTAAAAAAGCATCCGTTGGTGAGTTGGGTGACCTATCCCGGGCTGGAGGAAGATCCAAACCACGCCGGGGCTGCGCGGTACTTGAAGCACGGCTTCGGAGGATTGGTGGGCTTTGGCATCAAGGGGGGGCTGGAGGCGGGGAAGAAGTTCATCAACTCCGTGAATCTCCTCTCGCACCTGGCGAACATCGGGGACGCGAAAAGCCTCGTGATCCACCCGGCGTCCACCACGCACCAGCAACTCACGGCGGCCGAGCAGGCCGAGACCGGGGTGACCGCCGACTACATCCGACTCTCCATCGGCTTGGAAAACGTGGAGGACATCACGGCAGACATTGACCAGGCTCTCCAGAAAGCGGTGGGCTAAACCTTCGGGAAAGGTGCATTTCCCTCGGAAACGAAGTGGCCAAAGAAAGGGGGAGAGGGATGTCGCTTGACGCAGGTGCAGGGTGAAGCTAAAGACGACATTAATTATCGGAGATGAATGTTTCCAAAAAAACAGATTATGCCTTGAGGGCATTATTTACCCTCGTGGAACACCGAGGAGGCAAACCGATCCCGATCCGCGAACTAGCACGGCGCAACGAGATTCCCCGTCGATTCCTCGAGCACATCATGATTGAAATGCGGCAGCAGGGATGGGCGAAGAGCGTGGCGGGAAAGCTGGGGGGATATCTGCTTGCCCGTAAGCCCGAGCAGATCACGTTGGGGGAGGTGGTTCGCCATTTCGACGGATACCTCGCGCCGATCGCTTGCGTTTCGGCAAGCCAGTATGCGCGCTGCTCCCAGGAGCCGGTTTGCAGGTTTCGACGGGTGATGCTCGAGGCACGGAACTCAGTCGCAAAGCTGATGGATGAGGCGACTCTGGCCCGAGTATTACGTGGCGCCCCGGTGGAGCATCGGGAAGTGATTGCGCTTCAGGGGATCGAAGGGGAGGGGATTTAACGTTCTGCCGAGGGAGGCTTGATCGTTCTAAAGCATTACATTACACCACCAAGTTAGTCGTGATTATAAGTAGCGATATTTTTCACAAAACAAACCGTATTCAACGACATCACCAAAAACTGAAAACCCATGAGCCTTGATTCAAGCATCATTGATACCATCGGGCGGACCCCGCTGATCCGCCTCAACCGCATTGCCCAGGGCCTCGGTGCGACCGTGGCCGTCAAAGGAGAGTTCAACAACCCACTGGGAAGCGTGAAGGATCGCATCGGCGCCGCGATGATCGCGGCCGCGGAACGGGACGGAACTCTCAAGCCCGGCACGACGATCATCGAGCCGACCTCGGGGAACACCGGGATCGCCCTAGCCTTCGTGGCCGCGGCGAAGGGCTACAAGCTCATCCTCACCATGCCCGAGAGCATGAGCGTCGAGCGGCGCACGCTTCTCGCATTGCTCGGGGCGAAGCTGGTCCTTACACCGGCGGCGGAGGGGATGAAGGGGGCGATTGCCCGAGCAGAGAAACTGCACGCAGAGACGCCCAACTCGTGGATTCCCCAGCAGTTCGAGAACCCGGCCAACCCGGAAATTCATCGTCGCACCACGGCGGAGGAGATCTGGGAGGCCACCGAAGGGAAGGTGGACCTCCTCGTGTCGGCCGTCGGCACCGGGGGCACGATCACCGGAGTGAGCGAGGTGATCAAGTCTCGCAAGCCTTCGTTCCGTGCCATCGCGGTGGAGCCGAAGGATTCACCGGTCATCACGCAGACCCGTGCGGGGCAACCCGTCAAACCGGGACCACACAAGATCCAGGGTACCGGAGCCGGATTTGTCCCGAAGAATCTCAACCTCAAGATCGTGGATGAGGTCATCACGGTGAGCAATGAGGACGCCTTCGCCACCGCGCGTCGCCTTGCGAAGGAGGAGGGGATTCTCGTCGGGATTTCGACCGGCGCGAATGTCTGGGCGGCGCTCCAGGTGGCCGCCCGCCCGGAGAACAAGGGCAAGCTCATCGTGACGATCGGGTGCAGCACCGGTGAGCGCTACCTGAGCACCGCCCTGGCTGAGGAGGCCCGAAAAGAGGTTGGCAACTGAAATGCCTTCCACAAGTTGCGCAGGGGCTGTGCTTTCACCGCTTCTCCTTCGAAAGCGGTGGGCAGGACCACGAGATCTCCACGTACCGTGTGAACGGCCCCCGTGGCGGAGGAGACCCGGTGCGCGTGGGGATTTTTGCCGGGATCCACGGGGACGAGCCGGCCGGCGTCCTGGCGGCCGTGGACCTGGTGCAGCGCCTTGTGGCAACCCCGGATCTCGCCCTCGGCTACGAGATCTGGGTGACTCCGCTCTGCAATCCCACGGGCTACGACCTGGGGACCCGCGCGTCGGCCAGTGGAGCGGACTTGAATCGTGAGTTCTGGAAGGGCTCGGCAGAGCCCGAGGTGCAATACCTCGAAGGACTCCTGAGGCGCCTGCGGTTCGACGGGATCATTTCGCTCCATTCGGACGATACCTGCGACGGGCTCTACGGTTTTGCATCGGGTGCGACGCTGAGTCGGGACATCCTGGATCCCGCCTTGAGTGAGGCGTCCGCGGGAATCCCACGCGATACGCGGCCGGTGATTGACAGTTTCCCGGCTGAGGGAAGCATTATCACGGACACCTATCCCGGGGTCCTTTCGGCGCCGCCGGAGGCGAGCCCGCGCCCCTTTGAAATCGTATTTGAAACACCCCATGCCGCGCCGCTGGGTCTGCAGGTTCAGGCGACCAGTATTGCGGTTTCCCGAATCCTGAGGGAGTATCGTTCCTACATCGGCCAGGCCATCAACCTCTGATCCCATGGCATTCCGGTTCCGGCGACGCATCCTCCCCGGCTTTCGTCTCGCACTTGGGATGACCCTCCTCTGGGTCGGGATGATAGTCCTCCTCCCGGCGCTCGGGCTGGCGGGGAAGATCGCCGCGGCCCCGTGGGCTACGGAAAACAACTAAAATCGAACTGAGATCCTCAACTTGCTCGCATCTCTGCCGTCGGTGAAGGTGGCAACCCATTTGGAGGCCCTGCACCTGGTCGAAACTCAAGCTTTGTGCGGCACCGGCATCGGGTGGATGGACGTTCATCTCCTAGCCGCGGCACTTCTGAATCGAGTGCCACTCTGGACGAGAGATCGCAAGCTGCATGCCATCGCAAAGGTGATCGGAATTGCCGAGAAAACATGAGTCAATTGTCGGACGCAGCGAACCGTGTTGGCAGCATCAAGAATGGGGAATCACTTTCCACCTGGATGACCCAGTGCTAGGCTGAACTCAGCATGAGCGAGATCGCCACCATCATTGAGGAGATGGGTCGCAAGGCGCGGGCTGCGTCCCTGAAGCTGGCCTCTGTCCCTACGGAGACCAAGCGGGCCGCACTCCGCTCCATGGCCCAAGCCCTCGAAGGAGCCACTGAACGCCTTATCGCCGAGAATGCGAAGGACGTTGCGCAGGCGAAGAAGGAGGGTCTCGCCCCCGCCATGCTGGAGCGCCTCGTTCTCGATGCGAATCGCGTTGCTGCGATGGCGAAGGGCGTGCGCGAGGTCGCTGCTCTCACCGACCCCGTGGGCGAGGTTCTCCGCGAGTGGACCCGCCCGAACGGGCTCCGCATCCGCAAGGTCCGCGTCCCCCTCGGGGTGGTCGGGATCATCTACGAGTCGCGCCCAAACGTGACGGCCGACTCGGGCTGCCTCTGCCTCATGGCGGGGAACGCCTGCATCCTGCGTGGCGGTTCCGAGGCGATCCGATCGAATATCGCGATTGCCGACCTCATGCAGGAGGACGGAGAGAAAGCGGGCTTGCCCGCCGACAGCCTTCAACTCGTGCGGACGACCGACCGCGAGGCCGTGCGCGCGCTTGCGCGGCTCGACAAGTACCTGGCCTGCATCGTGCCCCGTGGCGGCGAGGGACTCATCCGGACCGTCGTCGAGAATGCGACCGTTCCTGTGATCAAGCACTACAAGGGCGTCTGCCACGTCTTCGTGGACAAGGCAGCCGACCCGTCCATGGCCCAGAAGATCGCGATCAACGCAAAGTGCCAGCGCCCCGCCGTCTGCAATGCGATGGAGACGCTGCTCGTCCACCGCGACGTGGCCTCGACGTTTCTCCCCGCGATCGCGAAGGAACTCTTCGCGCGAAAGGTCGAACTCCACACCGATCCGAAGGCGAAGAGCCTCCTTGGCGGGAGAGGGGTTGTTCTCGCCGCGTCCGAGAAGGACTGGAGCACGGAATACAACGCCCTCGTCCTCAACGTGAAGGTGGTGGATTCTCTCGACGAAGCGATCGCCCACATCAACCGCTACGGCTCGGCGCACTCCGACAGCATCGTGACGGCGGACGCCGCCGCCGCAGGGCGTTTTCTCGCAGAGGTGGACTCGGCGACGGTTTACCACAATGCCTCGACCCGCTTCACCGACGGCGGGGAGTTCGGAATGGGGGCGGAGATCGGGATCAGCACCGACCGCCTCCACGCCCGCGGCCCCATGGCCCTCGAAGAACTCACCACGTACAAGTACCAGATCCACGGCGACGGACAGATCCGCGAGTAGCGGAACAGAAGCCACGGATGAAACACGGATAGGGATTGCACCGATTCAGCTACACGGAATCGGCGCGTTCTTGCGGGTAAGCCGATGACGGTTCTGGCTTCGGAAGAGCTGCCAGGTCCGTGTATCAGACCTGGCAATCATCCTCTGCCATCCGTATTCATCCGTGGCTTCCGCTGCTGGCTCGCCTTCCGTATGGTCCCCGAGGTATGATCCCATCATGAGCACGAGTACGAGCACGAGCAAGAGGGCCAAGACCATCCTCCTCGGCGTCACCGGTTCGATTGCGGCTTACAAGGCAGCAGAGATCGCCAGCTCACTGGCGAAACTTGGCCATGCGGTCCACGTCGTGATGACGCGCGACGCGACCCGCTTCATCACCCCGCTGACCTTCCTGACGCTGACGAAGAACCCCGTGATCGTGGATCTTTTTGCGGAAGGGCAGGGGGGCGTACCGACGCACATCGAACTGGCCGACTCGGCGGATCTATTTCTCATTGCCCCGGCGACAGCGAACGTCCTCGCGAAACTGGCCCACGGCTTGGCGGATGATGCGCTCAGCGCAATCGCGCTCGCCTGCCGCACGCCGCTCCTCATCGCCCCGGCGATGAATGGCAAGATGTGGAGCCACCTCGCCACGCAGGAGAACGTCCGCGTCCTCAAAGAACGCGGCGCGGAGTTCATCGGCCCCGAGGAGGGCCTCCTCGCCTGCGGCTACGAGGGCCTCGGCCGTCTCTGGAAGATCGAGGAGATTGTTGCGCGGGCGTTGAAGATTCTCGGCTGATCGGCGCTGTGCGCCCCCTCAAACATCCGTCGTCATCCCGATTCATGGAATAACCGAGCGTGACGAACAGGGCAGGGGACAGGTCCGTCCTACTCGCCGATGATCTTCACGAGGGCCCGCTTGCGGCGCCGTCCGTCGAACTCGCCGTAGAAGATCTGCTCCCAGGGGCCGAAATCGAGGCGGCCCTGGGTGACCGCAACGACGACCTCGCGACCCATGATCGTGCGCTTCAAGTGGGCATCGGCGTTGTCCTCGGCACCGTTGTGGGCGTACTGGGAGTGCGGCTTTTCGGGGGCCAACTTCTCAAGCCATTTCTCAAAATCGGCGTGGAGACCCCGTTCGTCGTCATTGATGAAGACGCTGGCGGTGATGTGCATCGCGTTGACGAGGACGAGCCCTTCGCGGACTCCGCTTTCCTGGAGGCATTCCTCGACCTGTGGGGTGATGTTCATGAGGCCGCGTCGTGCGGGAACCTCGAACCAGAGTTCTTTGCGATAGCTCTTCATGGCGGGGATTTTGAACACGGGGGAGCCGTAAGGTCGAGTCTACGGAAGAAAGGGGTCTTCAGCGTTTTCTTTATTATTGCATAGAATAAGTATTGTGCGACGTTATAACAGGGACTGGTTTTGAAACCGCCGTGATCGGAATGAACGAAGGCGCTGAACGAGCTACACTGACTATTTGGGGAGACTGACGGAGAGGCCCGTCGCGTCCAACATGGCCGCCAGATCCGCGGGAATCGGGGCGATCAGTCGAAGTTCTTTTTTCGAACTCGGATGTCGAAAGGCGAGCCGCCATGCGTGGAGCATCTGTCGCCCGGGCGGACGCACCAGAAAGGCTTCGGAGGCTCGCCCGTAAAGCGTGTCGCCGATCACAGGGTGGCCGAGAGCGGTCAGGTGCACGCGGATTTGGTGGGTTCGACCGGTATAAATCCGACATTCCAAGAGGCTGATCCCTTTCCCTCGTCCCAAGACCCGCCAATCCGTGACCGCTTCGCGCCCCTCTTTCCGCACCATCATCCGTTTGCGGTGGACCGGGTGTCGCCCAATTGGGTCCTCAATGCGCCCGCTCTCGAGCCGTGGCAAACCCCGGACCAGCACGAGATAAATTTTCTCGAACTCCCTCGCCTTGAGCGCCGCCGCCAGCGTCTGGTGAGCGGCGTCCGACTTCGCCACGAGCAGGCACCCGCTCGTATCCTTATCGAGGCGGTGAACGATCCCGGGGCGTTCCTCGCCGCCGATCCCGCTGAGTTGGCCCCGACAATGGTGAAGAAGCGCGTGAACCGCCGTCCCGGTGGCATGCCCCGCGCCGGGATGGACGACCATTCCCGGTGGTTTATTGAGCACAAGCAGGTCGGCATCCTCGTAAAGAATCTCTAGTGTGCGATCCTCGGGAACCAGCCCGGAGGGCGTCGGGGGCGGGAAGGCGACCTCGATGCGGTCCCCCACCCTCACGTGGGCCCGCGGGAGGGCACGCGCGCCGTTCAGGAGGACATGCCCTTGCGAAATCAACCGCTGGAGCTGCGAGCGCGATCTTTCCCGAAACTGCGTATGCAGCCAGGCGTCGAGACGGTGAGCCTTCTCCCCAGCGGTGAGGGTGTGCGTCATCACTTGGCCCATCCCGCACTCACGGAGACTTTTCCGCCGGTGCCGTGGCAAAGGCCACATTCCAGATATCCGCGGCACGGCAGGTGTCGAGCACCGCGATCACATGGCGGTAGCTGGCCTCCTCGTCGGCGCGGAGAATCACGGCCTGGTTGGGAAACTGGGCGACGATTTGCTTGAGAATCTCGAGGAGTTCGGTGTGGTCCACGCTGCGGCGGTTGAGGATCACGCGCCCATCCTTGGTGACGTTGAGGATGATCTCACCGGGAAGGCGCTTGGGTTCCAAGCCTTGGCGCGCCGTGGGCACGCGCACATCGAGCTCGGTTTCGTAGCGCGCCACGTTCCACGTAAGGAGGAAGAACGTGAGGAGAAAGAGGATCACATCGATCATCGGGGCCAACTGCAACCCGATGGGCTCGGTGCGTGTGCGCGCGCGGAAGTTCACGGCGTTCCGGGGTTTTGGGTTTCGAGTGGACCGAAGGGGATCAGCCCTTGCCGAGGCGGGAGATCAGGGTGCCGACGAGCGGGGTGGCCGCGGCCTCGAGATCCGAGATCAGGCCCTGCACGCGCCCCCGAAACCAAGAGTAGAAAATCATCGAGGTGATCCCGACGATCAGCCCGGCGGTCGTGGCCACGAGCGCCTGGGAGACGCCCCCGGCGAGCAGCATCGTGCGCATGGGGGTCGCCTCACTGGCAATCGATCCGAAGGAGCGCAGGATTCCGACCACCGTGCCGAAAAGCCCAAGCATTGGCGCGAGCACGCCGACGTCCATAAGGTAGACCACCAACTGGGTGAGCGCGGCGGACTGGCGACTTCCCTCGGCCTGGGCCACTTCGCGAATGGTCCCCCCGGAGACCTCCGGGTTTGCCGCGGCGAAGGCGACGGTAGTCTCCACGATTCGGGCGAGCGCCTGCGGTTCACTCCGCGCAGCCTCGGCAAGCCCGCTCCAGTCGCCCTTGCCGATGAGTTCGGCGGCAGAGCGCACGAAGGCGGACGTAACGACGCGCGAGGCACGGAGGGCAACGAAGTAGTAGATGATCAGGGCGACGGCGACCACGGAGATTGCGAGGAGAGGGAGCATAACCCACCCTCCGGCCACGAGGAGTTCCCAGAGGGTCAGTTCCGTGGGCATGGGTGGCGGCGCGGGGAGCGCGGCGCGCACGGGGGCGGCGGCCTGCGCAAAGGCGTTGAGGGCGGTGGCAAGGAGCGGGATGGCGGTAAGCTGTATTTTCATGGCGACCTCCGAGATGCCTGATTAGACGCCGGGGTTGATCTTTACGCAATCCGTTTATCCGTGTGGGCACGACAGAGCGTGCCCCCACGTGTGACTTACGCAAGGATCAGAGACTAAAGCTGCTTCACCACTTGGGCCGGGTTTCCGGCGACGACGACGTTGGCGGGGACGTCGCGGGAGACGACCGCCCCGGCACCGATCACGGAGTTGTCCCCGATGGTCACGCCCTTGAGCACGATGGCACCCATCCCGATCCAAACATTATTCCCGATGTGAACCGGTCGGGTCGGGATCGGCGGGCGTTCGCCCTTCGCGAAGTAGGGATTCATGAGCTCGGCGTCGCGGCGTCGCGCCACGGGGTCGAGGGGATGGAAGTCGGAATCGGCGATCCCCACGTTCCACGAGATGAGGCAGTGCGTGCCGATGGTGATCTCCTGCTCGCACATGAGAAGCGCGCCGTTGAGCAGGGTGTGGTCGCCGATGGAACAGATCCCCTCCCCCTTCACGGCAAAGGAACATCCCGCGAAGACGGAGCACCAGTTGCCGATGCGCACGGCGGGGGAACGGCGGGACTTGCAGAATCGGAAGACCTGGGAGGTCTCGAGCCAGAGCCCTTCCCCAAACTCGACGTTGGGAGGAATCTCCCCCTGGTACCAGTCGTCCGGCACCTTCCGATGAACCACGTTGCCTGCCATGGAACGAAGGTAGCCGGAAATCTGCATCCGCCAATGTGATTTTTTGGCAGCCACGGATGAAACACGGATGGCAGAAGCAGAACCCCGACATCTTCCCGCGGAAGGCGTGCCGATTCCGTGTAGCGGAATCGGCGCACTCCCCTGTCCGTGGAAATCCGTGTTCCATCCGTGGCTTCTGCCTCCTGCCTCACCGAAAAAGTCGCAACACGCGCGCGGCTGCGGTATGGATTTGACGCCGTGAGCCGCAACCTCGCCCACCCCTCCCCTCGCGCCACCAGCGCCCTGCGCGCTGGTCGGGAAGAGACTGATCGCGCGGGCCGAATCCGAAAGTTCCAGGAGTCCCTCGCCATCGAGACCCGCCGCCTGCAGGGCTGGCACGCGGACGGTGCCGGCGGCTGCGAGTTGGCCTCCTCCCGAAGCCGGATGATGGACGACCTTCTCGACGCGGTGCTGGACGTGGCCGTCCGCGAAACAGGGTTCAAGGAGGGGGCTCCCCTTCCCTTCTGCCTCGTGGCGACCGGGGGATACGGGCGGGGTGAACTCAACCCGTTCAGCGACGTGGATCTCCTTTTCCTCCTGGGGTCCGCGAAGGGAACGGAACTGGCCCGTGTGAACGCCGCGGTGGAACAGGTCCTTTACTCTCTCTGGGATCTCGGGCTGAAGGTGGGGCACGCCACCCGCACGCCGGACGAATGCCTCGCCGAGGCCGGACGCGACATGCAATCGCGCACCGCCCTCCTCGAGGCCCGTCTCTTGCATGGCCCACCGTCGGTGTTTGCGGCGTTTGAAAAGACGCTCGAACGCAATGGCCACCGCGGAGCCGACGCCTACATCGAGGCTCGCACCCTCGATCAGGCCCAGCGTCACGCGAAGTTCGGCGCCACCGTTTTCGTCCAGGAACCGAACGTCAAAAACGGGTGCGGCGGCCTGCGCGACGTCCAGAACCTCCTCTGGATCGCCCGGGTCCGCTGGGGGGCGAAGACTCTCGACGAGATGGTCCGCATGGGTCACCTCGCGAAACTGGAATGCGGCCGCCTGTACCGGGCCTACGACTTCCTGATGCGAGTGAGAAACCAGCTCCACTACATGCACGGGCGAGCCAATGACGATCTCCCCCTGGCGATCCAGCCCCGCGTGGCGGAGGCGCTCGGGCATCGCCCGCGGAACGTGCTCGCCCGTATCGAAAGCTTCATGCGCGACTACTACCGCCATGCGCGGGACATCTTCGTGCTGACCGAAGCCCTGGGACGCCATCTCGACACCGAGGCCCGCGCGAGGACCCGCCGGGTGGGCCTCTCAGGCCTGCTCGGGCGAAAGCCCCGCGCCCGTCTCATCGAGGGAGGGCTTACCCTGCAGGATGGCACCCTTGGCTGTGCCGCCGACTCGCCCTTTCCACGCAACGCCCAGGAGATCATGCAGGCGTTCCGATCCGCCCAGGTCCAATCGGCGCGCCTGGACGCCGAGGTCCTGAGCCGGGTGCGCCAGAACCTAAAACTCATCACACGCGAGTTCCTCTACTCCACGCGCGCCCGCGAAGTCTTCCTCTCGATCCTCCACTCCAAGGGAGAAGTTGGACGGATCCTGAGGGCCATGCACGAGTGCGGCTTCCTCGGCGCCTACGTGCCGGAGTTCGGAAAACTCGACTGCCTGGTCCAGCACGAGTTCTATCACCGCTACACGGCCGATGAGCATACGCTGGTGGCCATCGAAAAACTGGACGAGGTCCTCGTCGCAAAACAGGGGGTCTGCGCCCCGTACAGCCGCGTTTTCCAGCAACTCGAGGACGCCCATCTCCTCTACCTTGCCCTCCTCCTCCACGACACGGGCAAGGCGACCGACGCCCGCCGCCACAGCGAGGCGAGCGCCGATTGCGCCAGTCGCGTGGCGCGACGCCTCTGCCTCGACCGAGAGTCCGGGCGGACCCTCCTCTGGCTCGTGGACCACCACGGCACCATGTCCTCGCTCGTCGCCCGTCGCGACACCGAGGATCCCTCGACCATCGAGGACTTCATGCGCCTCGTCGGGTCCCGCCCGCGCCTCGACATGCTCCATCTCCTCACCCTCGTGGACGGCCTCGCCGTCGGAAGCTCGACATGGAACGATTGGAGGCAGTCCTTGCTCTGGCAACTCCACCACGAGACCTCGCGCGCCCTCGGCGCGAGCGGTGTCGCCCGCGTGGATGTCGACGCGCGCCGCACCGAGTTGCGGGAGGCCCTCCCCGTCGCGCTGGCGCGGGAACTCACCGCCGATGAACTCGACGCCCACTTCGCCCTGATGCCCGCCCGCTACTGGACGCGCGTGGAGCCCGGGGAACTGGAATGGCACCTGCGCACCATCCACGAGTTCTTCGAAGGCCTCGTGGAGGGGAGCGAGGATCAGGGGGCCGCCATTGTCCGCTGGCGGCAGTTCGCGGACCGGGGATACACGGAGGTGGCGGTCTGCTCGTGGGATTGTCACGGCCTCTTCGCCCAGATCGCGGGATCCTTTGCCGCCGCACGCATCAACATCCTCAGCGCCGACATCTACACGCGGGAGGACAGCCTCGCCCTTGATATTTTCCATATTTGCGACACGGAACATCGCGCCGTGGGCGAGGAGGCCCCCCTGTGCAAAGTGGACCAGATCCTGCGGGGCCTGTTGACGGGCCGTCTTGACCGCACCCTCCCGGAACTGATCCATGAGGAGTATTCCTCGATGCGACGGATGCCCCACCAGGGGGAGGAGATTTTCCCGACCAGCATCGCCTTCAACAACGAGGATTCCGACCGCGCGACCATCCTCGAGATCGTCACGCCCGACCGCCTCGGTCTCCTCCACCATGTCCTCGATGTCCTGAGCAACTGCGATCTCGACATCGGTCTCGCCAAGATCAGCACCGAGAAGGGCGCGGCCATGGACGCCTTCTACCTGACCGACCGCGAGGGGAAGAAGGTCGCCGACCCCGCCCGCCTCGAATCCATCACCGCGCAACTCCGCACCAGGATCGACGAGTTGAACCGACCGTTCCGAAACGGGAAGTGAATGCCCGGGTTGTTGGGTTCAACGGTTCACGGTTCAAAGGTTGGGAAAAGCATGAAGAGAGGTTCACGGTTCAACTTTGAAAAACATGAAAATTGAGCACGTCCCCATCCCACAGCGATTCATAATTCTGGGGGGAGCACACGCGGCTCGCGTGTTCTGTTGGGCGGCTCGCCCAAAAGTTTCTCTCGGAAAATCGGCGGGCCGCCGATTTTAAACACGCGGGCCGCGTGTGCTCCCCGAAATGAACCGTGAACCGTGAACCTCTGAGTTCCACGCCCCGCACCTGGCCGGCCGGCCTCGCAGCCGCGGTTGCCGCCGCGCTCGTTTACGGCGTTCTCAATTTTCTCCACGCCCGCGCCTTCGGGGCCATGGCAACCCAGGGTCCCGACCTCTGGTTCTACGCGCTCGTGGCGCGAGGGTGGGAATCGCTGTCGCCACTCGATCTTACGCGCTGGCTTGTGGCGCCAGCGGCGGGGATGTCCCCCCCGGAGGCAAAGATCTTCCTCAGTGTCCTCGCGGCCGCGTGCAATGCCACGGCCGCCTTTCTCGTCGCCTGGCGTCTTGAGAATTTCATGCTCTCCTCCGGGCGGACCAGATTAGGGTTCGGGATCCGTTTTGCGGCAGGCCTGTTCTTCGCCCTCCTCCCCCACAACGTCGCGCTTTCCGTGGCGTCCTTCACGCACTTCACGGTCGCCCAACTCGTCCTGCTCGCGGCGCTCCAGCAGATTCTCCCCTGGCTCGACGGGCGTCGCTCATCCCCTCCCCTCGCCGGCATCCT
>CAZZBZ010000048.1:0-2149 GCA_964653025.1 uncultured Verrucomicrobiota bacterium | reverse complement strand
CGGCTCCGCCTTCCGATCGCGATGGGAATCGCCGCGGGGCTGGTCCTCGTCACCTGGGCGCTCTACGAACCCGCCTTCCACGCATGGTCGCGCATCGTTCTCGCGACGCGCGGGATCGACCTGCTCTGGCAGCGAAACCTGTATTCGGGCGACCTGCTTCCTCTCGGGCTCTCGTTGGCCACCATCTTCTGGGGAATCAACCTGCTCTGGCTCGCACTCGCGCTATGGCATCTGCGGCGTGGGGATCGTCCCCTCGCCTGGCTGGTCCTCTGGCTGGCGGTCCTTTCGCTCCACGTCTTTCGCCCCGCCTTTCTCCTCCAACTCGCAGGCTTCCTTCTTCTCCTGCGCGCGCTCGCGGTGGCCCGCCACCCGGGGAGATGGCTCGGGGGGGGGCTGGCGGCCCTCGGGATTCTCGCCTTCGCCGGCTTCTCCGCCCCGGTCTTCCCGGGTGATTTTGCACGCGTCGCAAGTGAAGCCGGGCGCCCGATGACCGCAGGCAGCCGAATCGCATGCTCCCCCACCTACGGGTTCTATCTCGAGGCGTGGACGGGGCGGCATGCGACCGCGACGATGCACCGCCGCAACCCGCTCTGGCAGGAACTCGCGGCGAGTTCGCCCGCAAGTTGCGCGCGCAGGATGCGCGAGGCGGGGATTGGCGCCCTCTGGATCACCACCCACGACTTCCGTCTGACCCCGGAAGGCTACTGGAGCAGCTCGAGCCTCCAGGAAACCCTGCAGCCCCTGGGGGACACGGCGTTCCAGGACAGCGTGGCCGTCCGCCTCGCCCTCGGGAGGGATCTCCGTCCCCTGCGGATCATCGCGCGCGCCGGTACGGGACCCGAACGGGTGTGGTGTCTCACCGCGGAGTGAGATCACGGCGCAGGTTGTTGAGTTACCCGCCTACGGCGGTGACGAAGGCGACCAGGGTTCAACGGTTCACGGTTCAACGGTTGCCAATCTTGTCATAAATATCCGACTCCTCGTCAGCTCCCTTGCTTGGAGACCCAGACTTCAGATCCGCCTCCCAGCGTTAAGATTACCCACGGAGGGCAAACCGAGCGCAGTCCGAGAATGGAGGCGAAGGAGGGGTCTGAATGACGGCGTGCATGCGAGCCCGCCGTCATTCAGACCTTGACACTCTGGGAGGCGAGGCAGAGATGAGGACATGCTCGATGAGCAAAAGCTGATGGATGGGGTGAAGCGCTTGGTCTTGTAGCGGGCACTGTGGCGAAGAGGCAACCGGTTCGGTCTCTCAAAGTAGGCGAGCCGAATACGGGGAGGCCCGATGCGGATCGGGCCGCGTATTCGGCCTCCTCTTCCTCCTTCTCCGCTCGGTGCCTCGGACTGCTCTCCGTGACCTCCGTGGGTAATTCTGGTTCGGTTCCTTAGGCTCTCTCTCCGACCCTGCGCCCCCGCGCCTCTGCGGGAAAATTTCGCTCTCTCTGGCCAGCACGACGGCCCGGCCTCGAAGAGCGGGACGAGGGCGTCCCATCTCCAAAACCAGCAAATCGGGCGGCCACGGTCGCTTTACGAAACAAGGTCATCCCCACTTAAAATTGGGAAGAAACGGATTCTCGATTTGCAGGCTTTCGATCTCGAGTCCGTCCTGCAGGTCCTCGCTCAGAAGTCTTCGGCAGCCTGTCTCCAGGGCGGATGCCACGATGAGG
The DNA here is from genome assembly GCA_964653025.1 of uncultured Verrucomicrobiota bacterium. Lineage (GTDB taxonomy): Bacteria > Verrucomicrobiota > Verrucomicrobiia > JABWAM01 > JABWAM01 > JABWAM01. The sequence continues at coordinate 482 of CAZZBZ010000048.1, read as the reverse complement.
CTGTCCCACCACGAAAGTCCCCAGCGATCCTCCACGCCCCAGGCTCGATGAAGGGTCTCCGCCGAGGGAACCACGGGGTGCCATGCCAGGAGCGCCTCGACATCCTCCCGCGCTTCCGTCCTCGGCAGTCCCGGCCGCAGCTTTCGCGTGACGGTAACGTAGTACTCGTGAAGCACCTGAAAACTCACGCGGCCTCGGCGTGAGCTCCATAACTCGCGAAGGATCCCGTCGGCGCGCGCCTGCTTCTCAGGAACGCCCGCATCGCGTGAATACACCAAGAGATTGGTGTCAACGAAGACCAGATCGCTCATGGAGAGCCTCGCGTGCGGGGTAAGGGGCGGAGGCATCCCGGAGGCGAACGGGCTTGCGGCGGAGAAACCGTGCCTGGGCCCGCGCGTATCCATGCTCTCCCCGCAACCGTTCCGTAAGCATCTGGCCAAGGAACTGCGAAACGCTCGTGTCCTGCTCGGCAGCCCAGACAC
>CAZZBZ010000047.1:3271-26482 GCA_964653025.1 uncultured Verrucomicrobiota bacterium | reverse complement strand
GCCCCTCCATTGGCCAACAGTATTGGAGGGGCACGCTTTGTCGTGCCCGTGCGAAGCTGAGGATTCACAAAACCCGGCAGAACTGCAATGCGCCCCCGACGCAAGGGGGATGGGGGGACGGTGATGGCATTTGGCCCGTGGGACACATAGGATGGGAAGTTCCCGTTTCACCGATGATTGAGACCCTCCCGATGTTCCATAGACTCAAAGAAGGCTGGCGCAAACTCATGTTTGAGGACGCCACGCCGAACAGGATCGCGATGGGTTTTTCCGTCGGCCTGTTCACCTCCTTCTACCCGGCGCCGGTCGTGGACACCGTGGTTGCCCTCGCGCTCGCATACATGGTCCACGGCAACCGCGCGGCGTGCCTCTTCGGGAATACGCTGGGGTTGATGCTCTTTCCGATCATCCCGTTCGTTCTTGGATTGGAGTACCTCATCGGGCGGACGATCCTGAACGTGCCGCCTGCGCCCCTGACCTTCGAGCACGGGCAGTTCCTGATGTTCCTGAAGAGTCACCAGGGGACCTTCCTTTCCCTTGTCGTCGGGGCGATCGTCCTCTCGATCCCCTCGGCTCTCGCGGGATTTGTGGTGGCCCGCCGCGGGGCAATCTACTGGCAGGCGCGGCGGAAGAAGGCGTAGGAGGGGTGGGATGACCGCGCGGCGGGTTCGCCGGAGCGGGATTTCAGGCGGAAGGCGAGGGTGGAAGGCGAGGGTTGAACTTCTGTCTGAGGTGCGGCAAGCTGCCGTCGGAGAGACGCACCATGATTCCAATCCATCCGCAGTTCCTGGTGGACGAGCACCAGCAGCGCAAGGCGGTGCTGGTTTCGGCTGCCGAATGGGAACGCATCGTCGAGGAACTCGATGAACTCGACGATCTCCGCGCCTACGACGAGGCGAAGGCTAAGCCGCAGGAGGCCCTTCCCCTGGATTTGGCCGTCCGCATGCTTCGCGAAGATCGTCCCTCGTGACCTACGCGATCGAGATTCTTCGGCCGGCGCAAAAGCAGTTGGCACGTTTGGACAGACGGGATCAGGACCGGGTTCTTGTCGCCATCCGTGGACTTGCCGCGGAGCCGCGCCCACACGGCTGTAAGAAGCTCAGCGGTCGCGAGGCGTGGCGCATCCGCGTCGGGTCCATTCGCGTGATTTACGAGATCCACGACAACCACCTGCGGATCCTGGTGGTGGTCATCGGCCATCGCGGCGAAGTCTATCGCTGACGGGCGGCAGGTTCGAATCCAACTCGGGGAGCCGAAAAACGCTCAAAATCAGGGTCTAAACGACGTTGGCGAAGTAACGCACGCCGGGCAGATCCTTGAAATGTTCGTCCTGGGTCCATAGCGTGGCGCCATGCCGTTGCGCCGTGGCGTAGACGAGGCTGTCGGCCAGTGGGAGTTTGAGGCGGGCTGCCTCCAGCGCGAGCGCAAGATCGAGTTCCACCACCCGGCCGGATTGCATCTGGGCAGCGGCCTGCAGGGCCTGCGAGGCACCGCGTTCCCGAAGAAATTTCTTAAAGACCTCGTAGATACACACCACCGGCACAATCAAGCGGTCGGTGTCTTCAATGGCCGCCGCAAACGACGGCGCATTCCCAGTATTGGCGAAATAATCGAGCCAGGCGGAAGAATCCACCACGTTCGGTGTCTTCATATGCGGTTATCTTCCCGCTCGATCCGTGTGTTGATTCCGCGGGCGAAGCCGCGCATTTGTCGCATGGGTCGCACCGGAATGAGCTCTACCCGCCCTTCGTATTCCATGACGCGGAACTTCTCGCCGGGGGAAAGTTTCAGTGATTCGCGAACGACCTGCGGGATCACCACCTGATACTTAGGCGAAAGGGTAACGGTGTTCATATCGATACCTTTGGCGTAATACATCGAGACTGTCGATCCAAAATGCGACCGTCTGCCCGTGAGACTGCCGGGTGATCGTGGTCCCGTCGGTTCCTCGCTGACAGGAGAAGGAGACAGGGGCCTGCCTGATGTGTGGGGGAGGCGGTCAGCCCGCTTTGGCGAGGTCCTTGAGGAGGCCGAGGGCGGCGTCGACGAAAAGGGCGCCGGAGCGGCAGTCGAAGACCGAGTTCTGGGCCTCGTAGCCGCCGGCCGCGGCGGCCTCGGGGGTGACGATGTAGCCCTGCAACTCGCCGTTCGCGTAGCCGACGACGAAGGTCTTCATCGGGGCGCGCTTCTTGATCTCGATGCCGTACTCCACGAAGAACTCGCCCGGTAGTGCGACGAGGGCCGCGTTCCCGATGCGGAGGGTCTGGACTTCGGCGGGGGTGTAGCGCTTGACGAGGGCGTCCAACTCGCCGGTCGATGCGAGCTTCGCGAGGAGGAGGGCCTCCTCGGTGCCGAAGGTGGTGCATTCGGCGGTGCGGACGGGGCCGTGAGGGGCCCCCTCGCGCTTGAGGCGCTCGTAGTTGGCGAGGGCCGCCTGGTGGGTCGCCTCCGCCTGCTCCACCGAGGGGACCTTGCGTGGGATGGGACCGACCTTCGCGATGCGACCGTCGAGAAGAGCGGAGCGGGCGAAGTCCTTCTCCTCGAGGCCCGCGAGGGCGACCGTCACGGCGTGACCGAGGATGCGGCCGAGGCGCTCGGCCTCGGCGAAGGTCTGGCCCTTGACCGAGTAGCGGGGGCTGAGGTTGCCGGCGGCACCGTTGTGGTAGTTGACCTGGATGCCGGGGAAAGCGGCCTCGATCTCGTTGCGCGCGAAACCGGGAAAGTCCGAGGAGACGAGTTTCGAGTCCTCGTGCATCACCGTCGGGTGCATCGCGTAAACGAGGGCGAGGGCGAGCGGGGAGGCGTCCTTCACGCGGCGGGCGAAGAGGAGGCCAACCTCGGGATCGCGAGGGGCGTCAGGGGAGAGGCGGTTCGTGCCGACACCACTCACCGGCGTGGAGGTGACGGCCAACTCGGCAGGCTCGGCCTTCGCAAAGGCGTCGATCGCGGCATTCACGATGGCCTGGTGATACTGCGCGACGTACTCGGGATCGGGCGGGGGAACGGTGGGGTCGGCGCGGCTCGTGAGGTATTCCACGCTCACCGGTGCGGAATGGCCGTGGGTGCAGCTGATGAGGACGCGCTCGGGCGGGACACCGGTTTTTGCGTGGATCGCCTCGCGGCAGGCGCGGGTGCCTTCGGGGCAGATGAAGAGTGCGTCGCAGGCGATGAGCAGCAGGGCATCCTTGCCCTGGCGGAAGGCGATCGCGGAGGCCCAGAGGGGGTCGTGAATGCCGGTGGAGATGCGGGGGACGTGGGGGTAGCCCCAGAGGAAGAGGGGCTTCTTGGGACTGATGTCGCGCCGCGCGGCGCCGATGAGGAGGTTCATGGGAATGGGGATTGGGATGGACTGGGAAGAGGGGGAGAGCCACGGATGAACACGGATTGACACGGATGGGATGAGAATGCGCCGACCCCGAGGACATCGGGGTCGGCGCGATCCGCCACCAGAACAGAATTCATTTCTGCGGCCATGAGAAGCGCCGGGGCCGTGTGGCGGCCCCGTCGAGCCTCTGCCCATCCGTGTTTCATCCGTGGCTGTTTGCTCAAACCGGCTCGGTGGTGCCGTTCTTTTGGGAGAGGAGGGCGGCGGTGAAGAGGCGATGGCTGAGGGCGGCTTCGTCGGGGGTGGCGCAACCGGCGGCAGGACTCAGTGGCTTGCCGTGGGCGATCTCGTGGAAGAACGCGGCGAGCATTTGCTGGATCGCGTCCGGGAACCCGAATTCGAAGATGTCGCCGGTGATCGTCTTGAACGCGGGTTCGAAACCGACGTCGTGCTGCTGCCAGTTCTGCTCGCCGCCGGCGTACTCGAGGATCTCGAGGCGCTTCGGGTTCTTGGTGGAGAAGCGGACGGCGCCCTTCGTCCCGTAGACCTCGACGTACCAGGTGTTCTTCTCGCCGGGGGCGATGCGCTGGGTGCGCAGCGTCCAGGGGAAGGGTTCGCCGGTGCGCGGGTCCACGGCGTCCACGAGGAGCGTGGCGTTGTCCCAGGTCTCGCAGGGGGCCATGCCGCCCTTGCCGTCGGGGCGCTCCTTCACGATCTTGGAGAGGACGGCGCGGACGCGGCGGGGCTGCCACCCGGCGCGGAAGGGGACGTGGCAGGCGTGCATGCCGAGGTCGCCCATCACTCCGTACTCGCCGTTGACCTTCACCATGCGCTTCCAGTTGATCGCCTTGGTGGGGTTCATGTCGCTCGAGTGGAGGAACCCGGTGTTCACCTCGAAGATGCGCCCGAAGGCGCCCTTCTCGATCATCCCGAAGATCTTCTGGACGGCGGGATGGAAGGGCATCTGCGAGGAGCAGCGGACGACCCTGCCCGGCGTCTTGCGGATGCTGGCGAGGATCGCGTCGTTGGCGGCCTTGTCCATCCCGAAGGGTTTTTCGCCGAGGAAGTGTTTCCCCGACTCGATGATCGCGCAGTACATCTCCTTGTGGAGGCTGTGCGGCACGGCACAGTAGACGGCGTCCACATCCGGGTTGGCGAGAAGCTCGCGGTAGTCGGCACAGACCTGCTTGATGGTCGGGAAGTTCGAGGTGAACCACTCGACTCGGCCCGGGGGCGGCGCCTTGTCGCAGATCGCCGTGATCACGGGGCGGACGGTGATGTCGGTGAGGTGGCACCAGCGTGCGACGGCGCTGGCGAGTTCCCGGCCCATGAGGCCGAGGCCGATGATTCCGAAGCGGACTTCTTTCATGAGGATTCTGTGGGGTGAGGCGGGTTGATTGGTTGGCGCACATCCGGGGGCACGACGAAGCGTGCCCCTCCATTCAGGAGTCTGGATGTGTGGATGATGGGGAGGTGGGTGTTGGATTGGCTGGGAATCAGGGCACGACAGAGCGTGCCCCTCCATTCAGGAATCCGGGTTGGAGGGGCACGCTTCGTCGTGCCCTGCCGGCGAGGGGTGTGCGATGATTCATAAACTCGGTTTGGTCTCGTTGAAACTCAGCGGGTGTGGCCGAGTTCCTTCGCGGTCTCGGCGATGGACTCCTCGATGAGGTCGAGGCCCTTGATGAGCGTCTCGTCGTCCATGACGATCGGGGGGCTCATTCGGAGGATGTGGCCGGCGGGGATCCATGCGAGGCCCTTCCGGAAGGCCTTCTGGTAAACGAGCTTGCCGGCCTCGTTGAAGGGCTCCTTGGTCGTGCGGTCCTTGACGAGCTCGATGCCCATGAGGCAGCCCTTGGCGCGGACGTCGCCGATGATGGGGTGGCGCTCCTTCATGCGGTTCAGGTGCTTGAGCGCGATCTCGCCGAGATGCTGCGCGCGGGCGAGGAGCTGTTCCTCCTCGATCACCTCGGTGCTGGCGAGGGCGGCGGCGCAGGCCATCGGGTTTCCGCCGTAGCTGCTTGAGGCGGAGATTGTCTCAAACGACTCCTTGTAGGGCTCGCGGACGGCGACGCAGGTGACCGGGAAACCGTTGCCGAAGCCCTTGCCGAGGGTGACCACGTCGGGCACGACGCCCCAGTGCTCCATGCAAAGCCATTTGCCGGTGCGGCCCCAACTGGTGAGGACCTCATCGGCCATGAGGAGGATGCCCTTCTCGTCGCAGAACTTGCGGACCTTGGGGAAGAAGTCGTCCGGTGGCATCACCGAGCCGCCCCAGCCCTGGATCGGTTCAAGGCAGAAGGCAGCGACGCTGCCAACCGTGCCCTTGTCGACATACGCGGCGTAGAACTCGATGTACTTGTCGGTGTCGATCGTCCCGTCCGGCTTCGTCCACCATGGGCGGTAGGCGTCGGGGCGGGGGAGCATGTGATTGCCGGGGGCGCGCACGGCGCCGTAGACGTGGGAGCGGATGTGGCCGAGCGAGACGGCGCCGTAGGTCTTCCCGTGGTAGTCGTAGAAGCAGGAAAGCATCTCGTGCTTCTTCGATGCGGCGCGGCAGACGCGGATGCCGGCCTCGACGGCGGCGGTGCCGCAGTCGTAGAGTTGGAAGCCCTTGAGGTCGCCAGGGAGGACGGAGGCGAGCTTTTCCATGAGGCGCGTCTTGATCTCCGTGGTGAAGTCATGGCAGTTCATGCAGAGACCGGCGTACTTTCGGACGGCCTCGGTGACCTTCGGATGGCAGTGGCCGAGGGTGGTCACGTAGATGCCCGAGGAGAAGTCGATGTACTTGTTGCCGTCGACGTCCACGAGGGTGCAGGCGTGCCCGGACTCGAAAGCGACGGGGAAAAGTTTTACCTGCTCGCTGAGGCCCTTGAAGTACTTCGTGCAGCGGGCGTGGACGGCCTTCGACTTCGGGCCGGGGGGAGGCACCTTGACGCTGGGGACGCGGGTGAGGTCGGTCTTCGCCCATGCGGGCGCGGCGGGGGGATGATTGCTCATGGTTTGGATGGGTTGGGTGAGGGTTGGATGATTTTCACGCCCGCACGGGCAAGGGCGGCGGCGTGGCGGCGGGAGAGATCGCGGTCGGTGACGAGACCGTCCCATTGGCGGAGGCTGCCGAAGCGCATGAGCTCCGTGCGACCGACTTTGGAGCTGTCGGTGACGACGTAGACCTTGCGGGCGGCCTTGGCCATGTGAACGAGCATGCGGGCGACCTCGGGGGATTTGTTGTAGACGAAGCCGCGCTCGTCCACGCCGTCGGCGCCGAGGAAGGCGAGGTCGGTGCGTACGTTCTCGAGGGTGGATTCCGCGATGGCGCCGATGAGGTCGGGGGACTGGCGGCGGAGTTGGCCGCCGAGGAGATAGACGTTGATCGCGTCGCAGAATTGGAGTTCGGAGGCAATGGGAAGCGAGGAGGTAATCAGCGTGAGATTGCGGCGGACCTTGAGCTCATGGGCGAGGGCGAGAGTGGTCGTGCCCGAGTCAACGAGCACGGACTGGCCGTCGCGGACAAGGGCGGCGGCTGCGCGGGCAATTTCCTGTTTGGCATGCTGGCGCTCGCGGACACGCTCGAGGAACTTGAACTCGAAGCTGACGCGCTCCGAGGCGGCGGCGCCGCCGTGGGTGCGGAGGACACGGCCCGCCTCGGCGAGGGCCTGGAGATCGCGGCGGATCGTCATCTCGCTGACACCGAACTTGCGCGCGAGCTGCTCAACGGAGCATTCCCCGAGGGTGCCGACGGTCTCGGCAATTCGAGCTTGGCGTGAGGCGCTCATTCAGATTGTTCGTTTATGAGCGTTTCTGTGTGAATCAAACAGACGAAGGTGTCAAGAGGGATTGAGGTCTAAAATCCACGTGTAAGCGGTTTTTCTAGAGCGAAACCGTTTCCGCCATTTTGGAGATAACCACCCCCTTCGAGAACGGTCTGGGGAGCACACGCGTCTCGCGTGTCGAAATCGGCGGCTCGCCGATTTCTTCTTCGGAGACTGGCCGACGGGCCGTCGGCCAGAACACGCGGGCCGCGTGTGCTCCCCGAAAAAGGGATGCCACAAGACACGTTTACGCGAAAATCAGGAAATGCCCCAACAGGAATGGCCGGCAGGCCATTCCTCAGTCGTGCCGCGGGGAGACGGTGGCGGGCTCGATGAAGAAGCGGAGGCACCAGCCGTGGCCCCGATGCTCGATCCCGGCGATGGCGCCCTTGGCGAGGTCGAACGGGCCGGCGCGCTTGCCTTCGAGCAACTCGGCGAGGTGGCTCGACATGCTGGGCATGTGGCCGACCATGAGGACCACGCCCTCCTTGGGAAGGTGGGCGAGCCAGCGATGAAACTGTTCGCGGGAAGCTTCGTTGCGGAGCTCCTCGACATCGCGCACGAGCTTGGCGGCGCCATGCTGGCAGCTTTCGAGCATGAGCTCGGCGGTCTGGCGGGTACGAACCAGTGGGCTGGAGAAGGCCGAGGTGAAGCGGATTCCCGATCTCTTAAAGAAACGACCCATTGCGCGGGCCTGGGTGCGTCCCCTCGGGGAAAGAGGGCGCGCCTCGTCGTCGGCGCCTTCCATGGCGTCGGCGTGTCGCATGAGGTAAAGCATCATGAGAACGGAACCCTGCCACGCGGCATCCCGCGAATCCACGAAGAAAGGAAGAGGGGAAGCCACGGATCCCGCAGTCGCGGTACGGATGGGTTGTCGCCGCGGTCGTCGACCGCGGCAGGGCGACGGGGTCAGCAACCCCGTCTACAGGGTCTTCTCCCGGCGCGCGCGAGCGGACTCGACCTGGGTGTCGGGCGTGCGGAAGAGAAGGGCGACCCCGAAGGTGACGAGGGTGCCAAACATGATTCGCCAGGGGAACTCGATCGTGGGGAGCCAGTCCGGTCGTGGGGGACGGGAGGAGCCGGCGAGGAGGATGAGGTCGCCGGGCAGATCGGAGAGGATGGCGACGACGAGGAGGCCGCAGGCCATCGCGAGGAGGTTGCCCCGCTCGCTTCCGCGCGAGCGGGTGAGCATCCCCGCAAGAAAAACGCCGAGGAGCGAGCCGTAGGTGTAGCCGAAGATGCCGAGGACGATTGGGATGATGCGGGACCCCGGGATGATGATGACGGCCCAGGCGGTGGCGATCCCGATCGCGACGAGGGCGGCGGCGAAGCCGACCGTGCTCCAGCGCACGGCGCGGATGGCGCGGGCATCGTCGGCGCCGGGGCGCAGGTAGGGGAGGTACCAATCCTTGACGAAGCTGGTGGCGAGGGCGTTGAGCGCGGTGCTGAGGGAGCCCATCGCGGTGGCGAGGATGCCGGCGACGAGGAGTCCCCGGAGGCCGGCTGGGATCTCGTGGAGGATGAACCAGGCGAAAACGTGGGGGTTTTTGGTGGGGAGGTTCGGGTCGGGGTTGGCCTGGTAGAAGACCCAGAGGAGGATCCCGATGAGGAGGAAGGCGAAGACGATGGGCAGGTCGGCGAGGCCCGAGAGGATGAGGGCGAGGCGGCTGCGGCGGTGGTTCTTCGCGGTGAGCATGCGCTGGACCATGTCCTGGTCGGTCCCGTGGGTGGCCATGGTGATGAAAGTCGAGCCGAAGATCGCAGCCCAGATCGTATACTCGCTTTCGAGAACTCCCTTGACGGTTTGCCATGCGTTGCCGGTGGCGTGCCCGACATCGAGAAAGGCGAGGTCGGTGGGGCGCTGGAGCATCTGCATGGCACCGCCCCATCCCCCGGGAATGCGGGAGAGGAGGAGGCCGATCGCGGTGGCCATTGCGGTGAGCATGACGCAGGCCTGGATGACATCGGTCCAGACGACGGCCTTGATGCCGCCCGCGGTCGTGTAGGCGGCGGTGAGGACGGTGATGGCGACAAGGGCGGCGGCGTAGATGGCGAGTTCCTGGCTAGGGGTGGGGCGGGCACCCGTGACCGACTCGTAGGCGAGGACGAGAATCACGGCGGCCACGTAGAGCCGCGTACCGCTGGCGAGGGCCCGGGTGGCGAGGAAGAGGGCAGAGGCGGCGTTGCGGGTGGTCGGCCCGAATCGAATCTCCAGAAACTCGTAAATCGAAACGACGCGGAAGTCGTAGAAAGGCTTGATGAAGACGAAGGCGACGACCACGCGCGCAAGGACGGTCCCGATGGCGAGCTGGGCGTAGGTGAAGTTGCGCAGGGCGTACCCCTCGCCGGGCGCGCCGAGAAAGGTGGCGGCGCTGATTTCTGCGGCGAGGATCGAGGCGAGGACTGCCCACCAGGGGATGCGGCGGTCGCCCACGGCGAACCCCTCGAGGGTGCGGTCGCGGCGGCCGAGGGTCAGGCCGATCGCGAGGACCGCGCCGACGTAGGCGGCGATTACCACCGCGTCGAGGAGGAATGGCATCGGCTTAGAGAGTGTTTGAAAATTAACCTGCCATCTGTTGCTGGCGGGACGGGCTTATGGGCAAGGCGTGGAGGCTGGCCAATCCCCCAGCGGGCTTGGCCAGCCGACACAACGCCGCCCAAAGTCCGTTGCCGCCGCAACCCCTCGGGCGCGGGCCATTTTGGCCAAATCCAGCGTTGCCTCAGCGGTCAAAGCCCACTGCGGGGATTCTCCCGCTTCGGCGCCTTGGCTTTGGCCAAAGTGGCCTCTCGCAGATGGCAGTTTAATTTTCAAACACTCTCTTGCTTGAGGAAGCGACGGAAGGATCCCCCGAGGAGGTCCTGCACGTCGCGGCGGATGTCGTCCTCGGTCACGCCCCAGCCGGTGCGGGCGAGGTCGGTGTATTTGTCCACGAGGACGTCCGCGAGGATGCCGCGGAAGTGGATCCACTTATAGATGAGCTGGTCGAGGACGCGAGCGTCGGAATGCTGCGGGGTGACGCTGAGTCCAAGCAGTTCGATGCGCTCCCGGGTCATCTCCTCGATGATGCTGGGGTTATTGAGGAACCACCAGCAACCGAAGACATGGAGGTTGGCAAACTTGCGCGCGACGATGCAGATCTCGTGCTGGTTCTCTCGGGAGAGCATCGTGACGAGGAACTTGTTTTTCGGGTACGCGGCGCAGAGGCGCTCGACGACCCCGGGGTCGGCGCGGCCGACGGAGTCGCCGGCGAGGCGGAGGTTGGGGTTCACGAGTTTCTTCACCCCGATCATCATCGCGAAGGGAAGGTGATGCTCCTCGCACTCGGGGAGGACGGCCTCGGCGAGGAGGTGGTTGCGGATGGCCTCGGGGCCGGCGATCTTCAGGTCGGGGAAGGCAAAACTCGGGGGAAGGGAGACGGCGAGGTAGAGCGGATGGGTCCGCTCGATCCACTCATGGAGGAAGCGGCGCGTCTCGTCGAGGGTGCGGCGGCTGCAGTCGAGGCCGACGTCAAAGCCCCACCCGCGCAGGCGGGGGACGGCCTTCTCCCAGGTCATGAGGATGTCGTCGAGGCGGAGGGCGGCTTCAAAACGCTCGTCGCGCTTCCAGCCCTTCAGCCAGAGCGGGCGTTCGAGGTCGTCGAAAGGGTTGTTCGTCATGACCACCCGCTCGACGCCGGAAAGATCGAGGACTTGATCGAGGAAGCGCTCAATTTTCCACTTGGAGAAGTGCTTGCGGAGGGAGGGAAGGTCGCGTTTCTGGACATCGAGGCCGAGGGCGTGGAGGCAGGTAAGCACGCCACGGCAACTCTCCGAGATCGGGGAATGCGCGAGGAAAAGGTTCTCCCAAATGAGATTGGCCTGCTCTGTCTTGGAGAGCGCCCAGAAGCGATCGGGGGGGAGGTGGTGGTGGCGGAAGCCCTCGGCGACGAGATAGTGGTAGACGAGGAGTTCGTCAATGCCCCAGAGGAGAAGCGGGCCGAACGCGGGATCGTAAACGTGGGTGTGGATGTCGTAGACGGGGGTGCGTGCAACGATCTCTCGGACGGCGAGTTTGATTTTCTTGGGCTTGAGGGGGCGGCCCAGGGGAGCGGAGTGGGGGGCAGGCATGGCAAGCAGGCTGCCAGAGCGCAGCGAGCGATTCAAGCCGAGGACGACACCCAGGTAGCCCTGTTGGCTTGACAGGCCGTGGAAGGAGACGAAACTGGGTCCCTCATGGATGCGTTTCTTCCCTGGATCGTGTTCAACGTGTTGGTCTTGGGCATGCTGGCCCTGGACCTCGGGGTATTTCACCGAAAGGCACACGTGGTTGGGCTCAGGGAGGCGCTGGCTTGGAGCGGGATATGGATCGGTCTGGCCCTCCTCTACAACGTCTGGATCTGGCATGCGCGAGGCCCCGAGAAGGGACTCGAGTTTCTCACAGGGTATCTTGTCGAGAAGTCGCTGAGCGTAGACAACGTCTTCGTCTTCGCTCTCATCTTCACCACCTTCCGCGTGCCGGAGCAATACCAGCACCGCGTCCTCTTCTGGGGGATTCTCGGGGCGCTCGTGATGCGAGCGATCATGATCGCCATCGGTGCGGCACTCCTCCGTGAGTTTCACTGGTTGATCTATCTTTTCGGTGCGGCGCTGGTTGCGACGGGGATCAGGATGGGCGTGCACCACGACCAGACCATGGACGTGGCAAAGCACCCGGTCGTGCGACTTTTTCGTCGGTTTATCCCGGCCACCGAGGGTTACCGTGAGGGGCGCTTCCTCGTCCGCGAGAACGGGAGGCTGCTCGCCACCCCGCTCATGCTCGTCCTCCTCGTCGTCGAGGCAACCGACCTCATTTTCGCCGTGGATTCGATCCCCGCAATTTTTGCGATCACGGATGACTCGTTCATTGTCTACACCTCGAATACCTTTGCGATCCTTGGCCTGCGGGCGCTCTATTTCGCACTTGCGGGGGTGCTGGGCCTCTTCCGCTACCTCAAGGTCGGCCTCGCGGTGATCCTGGTCTTTGTTGGGATCAAGATGCTCATCGTGGACTTCTGGAAGATCCCCGCGCTGGTTTCCTTGCTTGTGATCGCCCTGATCCTCGGGGTTTCCATGGTGGTCTCGCTGCTGCGTCCCGCTGCAAAGGCGCCTTTCGACGGGAGGGGAGCGGGCCGATGAAACGCTGGGGTCGGCTATTTCGAGGAGAACTCACCCTGCGTCGTGCCCTCCTGCGGTTGGCGGAGGCGGCCAACGCACGTCTCGGGCGGCGTGCTCAAGGGAGGCTTTACTTCGAGAACATCTACCGCGAGGGGGACCCCTGGCTCTACGAAACCAGCTCCTACGAGCAGGCTAAGTACGCGCAGACGCTCGAACTCCTTCCGCAACCCCGCTTTCTGCGAGCGCTTGAGGTGGGATCCAGCATCGGGGTCTTCACGCAGCGACTCTCGGCGCGGGCGGACGAGGTGGTTGGTATCGATATTTCTGCGCGCGCGTGCCGTCGCGCCCGCGCCCGCTGTCGCGAGCAGCGCCACGTGCGCATCGAGAGGGCTGACCTCAGTCGCTTTTCCGATGCCAGGGGCTTCGACCTCGTGGTGTGTGCCGAGATGCTCTACTATCTCTGGGAGCTTCGTTCCGATCGCAGTGCAGCCTGCCGCCGGGTTGCCAAACTACTTCGGCCGGGGGGGTGGCTGGTCTTGGTGTTCGGAGGCGGGGGAGTTGGTCAAGACTGGGAGGGGGAGATGGAGAGGGCCGGCGGACTTGTTCGGGGAGAAACCCGCTTCTTCGAAGATCCCGTCCGCCCCTGGCGCCTCTCGGTTCTCCAGAAGCCTGCGTAGGCGGTTGTCGAGAACGCCTTGTGCGTTGATTGCCTATGATCAACCCCTATCGGCAACGATTTTGACCCCATCGCCGGGACATTTCTCCTATGAAAATGAAGTGGCGCGCCCGGGGTGGCTCGAACACCCGACTTCCGGTTTAGAAAACCGGTGCTCTATCCAGCTGAGCTACGGGCGCGACCTTCGGAGATTGCCACAGTGCCGTGGAAATCGCCAGCCCCTGCGAGCCGTCGGGTCTCCGTCGGGATGATCCAGGGGTGTGAGTGAGGAGTCGGGCGTGTGCCCGTTCAACGAGCCGGGACGGCGACCGGAATGCGCTTGGGGGCAAGGCGGACCTGCTTGCAGGGGGACTTAGCCTCCGCCTTCTTCAACTGGAGAAAAAGCGTGCGGAGGTCGTAGCCGGCCTCTGCGGCGATCTGGTCGCGCACACGGCGGACTTCCTGGACAATCGGGTCTTTCACGGGGTCGGGGGAAATCGTGATTTCCAGACTGTCCTTGCGTCCGTTTCGGACTCAGGAACGCGCAGAGCTTACGACGGGAATGCGTTTGGGAGAAAGGCGAACCACCTTCCGACCAGAATGCTTCTGGGCCTCCTGGAAGGAGCGGACCAGAGCACGGACGTTGTAGTTGAATTTGGCAGCGCTCTCCTCGCGGATGCGATGCACTTCTTCAACGATGGGGTCCTTGTTCATGGGGTCATCCTATCATGAGCTGTTCGGGGGTGCAAATCACGGGTGGCTGGAACCCTTTTGACCGGCAAAGCGTGGCAATCCGTCCCTCGATCTTCGCATTGGCGATGTGAACGCAGTTCCAGGTCAATAGAAAATCCAGACCGTTGACCGCGGCCACCGCGATGTGGGTGGCATCCTGGGTCGCCTTAAGTGGCAGAATCTTTTCGCCAAGCAGTTCCTCCGCGAAGATCGCAGCGTCGTCGGTCACGTCAAGGAGAGGTATCTTGCCGGCGACCTCCTGGCGTTTTTTGGATTCAACGGGATCGCCCTTGGAAATTTCATCCACCACGATTTGGGAGACGTAACAGCGGAAGTGGGGCACGTGCTTGTCCCACCATTCGCGGGTGATCTGCTGGTGGGCGGCGACAACGAGGTCCCGGCTCGGTCGGGCGACGAGGTAGCTGAGGATGGTCGTCTCAAGGTAGACGGAAGCCTTCATCGCGGTTTTGTGGTGATCGGTGGCCATGGGTTCCGTGGGGCGGATACGAGGAAGGGGATTCTGATGACGGGGCAGGGCGGGTGTAAGCGTGGCATGGTGGGGTCGGGCAGGCGGCGAGAATTGATGGAACTCGTAGTTGTGTGCGTCAAGTTCTGCAATTTGTGGGATGAGGTAGTGATGGGAGGTTCGTGCGACCCGCTTTTTGAGGTCATCATGTCGTACGGAAGGGGTTGTCGCTCACCGCCACTCGTGCTTCGGGTACTTGCGGCGAAGTTCCTGTTTTACTTTCGGATAGGTGTCGCGCCAGAAGCCCGCGAGGTCCTCGGTGACCTGCACGGGGCGCTGGTTCGGGGCGAGGATTTCCACGGCGAGGGGGATGCGGCCCATCGCGACCTTGAAGGCGCGCGGCGCGTCGAAGAGGTCCTGGATGCGCGCGGAAAGGACCGGCGGCCCCTCGGCGCGGTAGTTTACCTTCGCCCGCTTCCCGCAGGGGAGGGCGATGCGGTCGGGGGCGTGCTTCTCGACGAGGGCCTGCTGCGCAGGGCTGATCCAGCCGCGCACCGCGGGCAGGGCGGAGCGATCCTTCAAGTCGCGGACGCTCATCGCCCCGAGGCAGACCTGCTCCAGCAGCGCGGGCCGATCCTCCTCCGTGATCCCGGGAAGCTCGAACTCGGGGCACCATTCACGGAGACGGTTCAGGCGGAGGATCCACTGGTTCACGGATTCGTCCCAACCCGTGAGATGAATTCGGCCCGCGTGAATCTCCCGTGCGAGGACCGTGGCGGCCTCGGACTCGGTCGGTTCCCCCGAGGCTTTCGCCTCGATGACAAGGTCACGGAAAAGCTTTTCCACGCGCGCCACGACCCGTCGCGTGACCGGATCAAGGGAGATCTCCCGACGCTCGGAAAAGTCGTCCGGGAACATCTCGCGGAGCCACTCCTCGCGGATCCCCGTGGCCAGCGAGAGGATTACCTCGACCTCGCCGCGCCCTCGCTGGATCTCGTCCACCTCGGCGGCGACGAGGAGGTCGCGGTCGCGGACCACGCTGTCCCGGGAGAGGTGGCCCCTCCGCCCGTGGACGAGAGCGAAGCGGAGCGTGCCCGAGTCGAGGCGGCGTGCGAGGTGATCGGCGAATCCTGCAAGCACGCAGCGGGCGATCGCCTCCTCGTTCGCGGGTTTCTCGGTAATGTCCAGGCCCGCCGATTTTGCCACGCGGAGGAAGGCTTCGAAGACGGGGCGCACCTGGCGTGCCGCGCCCGCGTGGATGCCAAGGCGGCGGCAACGCTCGATGTCGAAGTTGGCTCGCTCCGCGTGCCGCCATGCGCGGGCGAGCACGGCGAAATCCGAGTGCGCCCCGGCACCGAGGGTGTCCTCGCGTTCTTCGCGGGCCTCCTTCCCTCCGGAGCGGGCGAGGATCCCGCGCCCCTGGGTGAGGGCGGCCATGAGGGCGGCGGCGCGCGCGCAGCCGAGAAGGTCCGCCTCGAGGAGCATCCGTGCGTAGCGGGGGTGGAGGGGAAATGCGGCCATCCGCTTCCCGACCGGGGTGGGCTCGCGGCGGTGGTCGAGCGCGCCGAGATCCTCCAAGAGAGATTCGGCTCGTTCGAGTGAGGTGGGTTCGGGCGCCTCGAGCCAACGGAACGCACGCAGGTCGCCAATCCCCGCAGCTTTGAGGCCCAGCACCTCTTGGGAAAGCTCGACCCGCCGGATCTCGGGGGTCTCATGGGCGGGGCGAAGGGCGTGCTCGGCCTGCGTCCAGAGACGGATCACGCGGCCGGGGGCGGTGCGCCCGGCGCGGCCCGCCCGCTGATCCGACGACGCGCGGCTGATCTTCTCGACGAGGAGGGTGTTGATCCCGCGACGGGGGTCGTGCCGCGCCACGCGCGCGAGCCCGCTGTCGATCACAAGGCGGACCCCCTCGATCGTGAGGGAGGTCTCCGCGACATTGGTCGCGACGATGACCTTCGGTCGTTCGTGGGGAGCCACGGCGGCGTCCTGGTCCGCGGGGGCGAGTTCCCCGTGGAGAGGGAGAAGGGTTCGCCCGTCGCCCGCACCGGAGGCGCGCAACGCCGAGATCGTTCGCGCGATCTCATAGGCGCCCGGCATGAAGATTAGGGCGTCCCCCTCGAATCCGGTGGCGACCACGCGCTCGAACTCACGGGCTGCGAGTTCCCAGGGGGGGTCCTTCACGAAGTCCACGGGGCGCGGGAGGTATGAAATCTCGATGGGAAACATGCGGCCCTTGGCCTCGATGGTTGCGCACGGCTCAAGGAATCCCCGCAGCGTCGCGACCGGGAGGGTGGCGGACATCACGCCGATGCGGAGATCGGGGCGCCTCTCCCGCTGGAGTTGCATCGCGAGGGCGAGGGCGAGATCGCCCTCGAGGTGCCGCTCGTGGAACTCGTCGAAGAGGATCGCGGACACCCCACGGAGTTCCCGTTCGCTCCCGAGCATCTGGCGGAGGAGGACCCCCTCGGTGACGAAGCGGATGCGGGTCGAGGGACCCGTGACGTTGTCGAACCGGACCTGGTAGCCGATCTCGTCGCCCAGCTTCACGCGCCGCTCGGAGGCCACCCGGGCGGCGAGGAGGCGCGCGGCGATGCGGCGGGGCTGGAGAACCACGACCTGGCCGTTTTCCAGCAGGCCCCGGTCGAGAAGAATCTGCGGCACCTGGGTGGACTTCCCTGAGCCGGTCGGGGCGGTGACGAGCACCCGCACATTTTCCGTGAACGCGCGCGTGATTTCATCGGCAACCTCGTGGATGGGAAGAAGGGCGGCCATGGAAACTGGGAATATAGCCATTGGGGATCGAATGCGCAGGTACAACCTAGGCGCAGGCCCACGGCGTTGGTACCCGGGGCGGGACTCGAACCCGCACGGCCCAAAACGGGCCTGGGGATTTTAAGTCCCCTGCGTCTGCCATTCCGCCACCCGGGCGCCCAATCACTCAAACGTGCATTTCCGCTATGAAAATGAGAGAACTTGTGGTGTTGATTTTGTAAATCGGCCACAAAAATAGTGGCTGTTGTGCCACTTTTTGTGCCACTGTTGCGGCACGAGATTGCCTGTAATCCCATGCAACCCCCTGCACGGCCTCCAGTGAAGTTTCATTTCCATCGCGCCGATGACGCATACCCCCAAAGGCCCCATGCGTAAACAAAAACCGATCCTTGGCCTTCAGGCCGAGGCTTGTGGTGTGTCCTTCGGTGCGCGGTTGACCTGGTCGCGGCAGGCCTGAATCAGCCCCATCCAGTTCGGTTCGATGACCTCTGGCGCTTGGCGCTGCGGTTGGAGAAGTGCCGGCAGGACTGGCAGGCCGGTTGGGTAAAGAGCCGGGCGCCAGAGCTTCGGGGAACGCTGGCCCCGGTCGTCTTTTTCTACGGGCGCGAGGACAAGCGCGGACAGAGACGGCTACCGGTAAACCTCACGGCGATGGCCCACGTAATGCAAAATGATCCGCCCCTGCCTTGCATCGAATTCGTACAGGACGCGGTAGTCTCCCACGCGGAGGCGAAACTCGGGTCGGCCTTGCAGTCGCTCATGGGAAAACCGAGCGAGGTTCTCCCCCATCCGGTCAACTTTGTTCTGGATCGCCTCCTGAACCGAGGCAGGCAGTCGGTCGAAAGACGTCGCGTAGGTTTTTGTCCAAACCTGGAGCGCGGCAGACACGGAAACTCAGGAAGGTTGACGGGTCGTGTAGCGGCCTTCCGCCAGGTCCCGGTGGGATTGCTCCAGCTTCGCTTTCACCCCGTCGGAAAGCTCAAGACGGTCTTCGACAAAATCCGCAAACCACTCCTGCAAGGTTTTCACCTCGTCGAGCGGAAGAGTCTGGATGGCGGCTTCAATCTCCTGCACGGTTCCCATGCCGGTGATCTACCGCAAGCAGGGCGCGTTTGCAAAGGCGAACTGCGAACGGCGGACAGTCCGAAGCCCTCCGAAAATGCCCCTGCCTGTGCACTGGCTGGCCTGTGGCCCGTCGAGACTGTCGAGAGAGGAAAGGGGGGGGGCGTGGTACATCCGGAGGGGTTAGCAAAACATACCCCATAGCGAGTCTTTGCGAAATGCGTATGCCCGCTGAGAGATGAGAATCAGGAGTGACTTACGGCAGGCCCGCCTTGCGGCGGGCACGAGCCACGAGGACTTTCTCTTCGGGCAGCAGGCTGGCGTCCTTCGCCAGTTCCAGGAAGGTTCGGGACTTTTCGAGCGAGCCCTGCTCGGCGAGCAGGAGGCCGTAGTAGACGGCTGAACCGGGACGTCGGAGTTCGGCCTCGGGCAGGGTCTCCATGAGCTTGACGGCCTCCCTTGTGCGGCCCGCGAGGTGAAGGGCGAAGGCCTGGGTGGAAACCACGGAGGCACTGCGGGGAGTCTTTTCCCAGAGCTCCCGGGAACGCTGGCTGGCCTTTTCGGTCTCGACGCCCAGGAGCAGGCGGAGCATGGCCTCGTTGTTCTGCGCCACAAGATCCGTGGGATCCCTTTCGAGAATGTGGCCGAACACTCGCAGGAGGCCCCGGGAATCGCCCTTGAGGCGGTAGTGGCGGTAGAGGGCTTGGAAGGGCCAGCGGGGCGTGCCCGGGGTGGCGGCCAGCAACCAAAGAGTCTCCTCGTGTTCGGCGGACCATCCCCAGAGTTCGGCGAGGCGCGAGAGCATCTCCATGGGCTCGAGCCGACCTCGGGCCATCGTGAGGGCGAGTTGCCAGTGGGTCTTGGACGCGGCGGCATTGCCCTGCTGGCGCTGCGCCCGTGCGAGCATCGCCAGGCGTGCGTACTCCATCTCCTCCCATTTGGAAGCGTTGAGGAATCGGACCAACCCGTCCCAGTCGCGGAGGCTCTCCCGGGATTCCGCGAGGGTGAGCGGGACCGGCGCCTGCGAAGCGAGGGTGGGCGGGAGGGTGGCGGCCCAGGAGATTGCCTCGCCGGCCAGGCCGCGCGAGTTCATCCAGGAAATGACTGCGGCGACATTCGCCGCACGCGCGACCGCAGCCTTCTTGATTTCGTCGAGGAGCGCCGGCGCCTCCCGTGAGCGCATGTGCCGCAGGGCGTCGAGACAAACGAGGCGATCCGCCAGAATCGCCGACGGGTCGGCCTTCAGGTCTCCCACCAGCGCGACGGCCCGATCGCGGTCCTTCGTGCGCATCGCCTCTGCAAGGAGCGCGCGGGTGGCGGAGAGGCGAAACCTTTTCTCGCCCCGCAGCGCGACCATGGTTTGCCGCCCGGCGACAAGCATGGTTGTGTTGGTGGACTCGAGTTGGACGCAGGCGAGGTTAAAGCGGTGGACCGAGTTGGAGGGATTGAGGCGGATCGCCTCGGCGAGGTGGCGATCGGCGACACCGAGTTCGCCCACGGACGCGGCCAGCGACGCGGCCAGTGCGTGGAACGCCTCCGACCCGCGGGCGTCCCGAGGGATCCCCGCGAGCGCACGCCCCGCCGTCTCGGGATCGCGAAAGCGAAGAGCCGTCCCCGCCCACTCAAAAAAGTTGGTCGCAACCAAAGGATCGAGGGTCGCCACGCGCGACCGCCACCAGAGCGCGTCGCGGCTGCCGGCCCGCTCCGCGATGTCGGCCATGACCCGGCAGGCCTCGAGATTGGCTCCGTCGGACACGAGCACGTTGCGGGCGGCGAACGAGGCCGAGCGGTAGTCCTTGCGCGCGAGCGCCTCGCGCGCCTGCAGGATCAGGTGATCCCGGTGCCAGATGCGATAGACCTTCGGCCCCTGCCACGCGACGAGGCCGAGCGCTACCACCGCGAGGAGAATGAGGGTGACCCACCGCCATCTCCCGTGGCGAAAATCCTCCCCGAATGCGGCGCCGGGTTTCACCCCGAAGAAGACGCGCCTGAGGAATCGGAGGGTCGGACGCACGTCCGTGGGCCGTTCACCACGCGGCGCCATAAGCGGGTCGCGAGGCCTGGAGCCGACGTACCCGAAGAAGGTGCGCATGAACCAGCGAAAACCCTCGCGGACATCTCCCAGGCGCATCCGTTGGCGCGCCCACTGCCACCCCGAAATCCGTTGCGCCTCCCACTTGGCACCCGACCTCTTGGGATCGTGGGGGGATGGTGGCATGCGGGACCCATTAAGCATTCCCGGAGTGGGGAAACGTCAAGGAGAAAACATCTTCCCCAGGCATTATCAGGACCTCGTAGGCGCGTCCTAAGCGTCCACAAAATTCTGGCTTTTCCGGTTTGATTTAATGGAAAAACCAGCTAGAATACGATCCATCATGGAAAATAAATCTTTCCTCTCCCTCGCCCTTGTGACGGTTCTGGCCCTCGTCGCCTCCGCTCCCGCGGTGCGTGCGGAAGTCGTTGACTGGGACAGCCCAGCCATTACATGGCTACTCGGCAGTCCGGGCTTGATCGACATCAATGGGGATACCGTCAGCGATCTTAAGATCGAGGCCACCGGTTCGGTGCAGACCTCGTATCCTTTGAAGATCGGCTCTCCCTACACGGGCGGATTCACTGGACACACCGCAGTCCAACTGTTTACCAGCTTCGATACGCCGGGAGGCATGGACGTGACGGTCACCTTCCTCCCGGGCGGTCTGTATGAAAACGGTGCCCGAAACCTGAACTACTCCCTCTTCGACGTGGACGGGGATGGCCTGGCCTTGAGTGGCACAGACATCATCTCCGGCAGCCAGGCAAACCTCGTGGCCGGTGGAACTGCGGGACCCGCAACGATGACTCCCACGGCTCCATTTAACACGCTCACGGGTCCCGGCTCCGCTTCGGGTTTGCTTATCGCAAACGACAACTCCGCCCAAGGGACGGTCACCACGACCTACGGAAACGATGCCATTCGCTCGTTTGTCTTTCACTACGACAACCCGATCAGCCCCGCCAACGGGATCGCGCTCGGGGACCTCAACTTCGACTTCGACATCTCCCCCGTTCCCGAGGCCGGGACCGTGGCCGCCTGCGCGGTCTTCAGCCTTCTCGGCGCCTGGGGCTTGCGGCGCATGCGCCGCGAGCAACCCACTGCGGTCTGAGCCTTTCGGGGAGACTTGATTCGAAAACCCCTGCGGGGCGCGGGTCAGGTGAGTTGGATCGCTTGTGCCTGGGCCCTGAGGCAGAGTTCGGCGGCCTTGAAGGTGTGTTCCTGGGTCATCGCTTTCTCGGTGCCCTGCAGGCAGTCGAGGACCAGCTCGCCGAAGTAGGGGTAGCCCACCTTGCCAGCAACCTGGAGGTGCTGCTCGCCCTTGTCGTTGACGAGAAACACGTGGTCGCCGCCCTCGCCGCCGGCGATGTTCACGTATTTCCTCAACTCGATGTAGCCCTTGGTGCCGAGGATGACCGTGCGGCCGTCGCCCCAGGTGCGCAGGCCGTTGGGGGTGAACCAGTCCACGCGGAAGTAGTTGGAGCACCCGTTGTCGGCGACGAGTGAGGCTTCCCCGAAGTCCTCGAGTTCGGGGTACGATGGGTTGCCGAAGTTGGCGACGGCGCTGTGAACCACCTTCGCATCCTTCGCACCGGCGTAAAAGAGGAACTGCTCGAGCTGGTGGCTCCCGATGTCGCAGAGGATGCCGCCGTACTTCGCACGCTCGAAGAACCATTTCGGTCGCGAGGGGGCGCTGAGGCGGTGGGGGCCGAGGCCGAGGACCTGGATGACCCGCCCGATGGCGTCTTCCTGGATGAGTTGGCCGGCGAACATCCCGCTCTCGCTGTGGAGGCGTTCGCCGTAGTAGACGGCGTACCTGCGCCCGGTCTCCTTCACGGCACGTCGCGCCTCCGCGAGCTGGTCGAGGGAGGTGAAGGGCGTCTTGTCGGTGAAGTAGTCCTTGCCGGCCCTGAGGACGCGGCAGCCGAGTGGGCCCCGGTCGCAAGGCACGGCCGCGGCGGCGACCAGCTTGATCGATGGGTCGCCCAGGACGCGATCGAGCGAGTCGGCGGGCTGCGCCTGGGGAAAGGACTTGCGAAATGCCGCGACCTTCGCGGGATCGGGGTCGTAGACCCAGCGAAGTTCGGCGCCGGCCTCAACGAGGCCGTTGCACTGGCCGTAGATGTGGCCGTGGTCGAGGTGGACGGCGGCGATGGGGAAGTCGCCTTTCTTACAGACGGCGCTCGGCTTGCCCTTCGGGGCATGCGTCATTCCATTGGCGGAGAGGGAGGAGGGAGGCATAAGAATGGATGATGAGGAAGAAAGGAGGAATTGCCAAATTCCAATTGCCAAACGCCAGTTGGGAGGAGCGGAGGTGGCAGGAAGAGGGGACGAGGGACGGAGGAGAAGAAGTGGCGGGTGTCGAAGGACGAGGAACAGAGGAGACGAAAAATCGCCAGCTTCCCATTGCAGACGGCAACTAGGGAACGTGGATGCGGAGAGCCCCCCCACAAGAAACGTCCACGGAGGGCGGGGTGCTACACGAAGGGCTTGAAGGCCCAGGGGGGGAGGTCGGCGCCGGTGTCGGCGGTGGAGAGCTCGCGGAAGATGTCCACGCCGAGGAGGAGGATCGAGGTGATCGGAATGGCGAGGAACATGCCCCATGCGCCGGCGAAGGACTCGCCGAGGAGGACGCCGGCGACGACGGCAAGCGGGTGAAGGTGGTGGCTGCGGCCGTAGATGGTCGGGACGATGATGAGGTCGTCGCAGAGCCGGCTGAGAACGAAAAGCCCGAGAAAGGCGAAGACGACTTCGGGAGGTTTACCTGCGCCGATGGTGATGAAGGTGCAGATGGTGCCGTAGAGCAAGGGGCCAAGAAGCGGGATGCTGTTGAGCACAAAAGCGATGAGGCCGAAGGCGATGGGATAGGGCGCGCCGACGATCGCGCTGCCGATGCCGACAAGCAGACCGACGAGGAGGCAGTCGAGGAAGAGGGCCTGGAGGTAGCTCCGCATCCGACGGTCGAGTTCGTAGAGAAACATCATCGAAGTCTCGAAGTAGTGGTTGGGGGCCCAGACGATGATGGCGCGGCGGAGCTGTTTTGCGTCCCGCAGCAGGAAGAAGGTCATGTACGGGATGAGGATCAGGTTGGGAAGCGCGGTGGCCAGCGTGCGGATGGCCCCGGGGATCTGACCGACAATCTCCTTTTCGAGCAGAAGGGCGCTCCGTTCGGCGAGGGTGGGGGCCGTACCGAGGTTGGGGGCCGTACCGAGGTTGGGG
>CAZZBZ010000047.1:0-3171 GCA_964653025.1 uncultured Verrucomicrobiota bacterium | reverse complement strand
CCGTTCGGCGAGGGTGGGGGCCGTACCGAGGTTGGGGGCCGTACCGAGGTTGGGGAGTTTCGCTGTGGATTCCTTGCGTGGTTGGAGGGCGATCGGAACCTTCGGGTCGAAAAGACGCTCGATGATTGGCAGTTCGCGCTCGATCCATGCGGTGGCATTTTCAGCCTGATGGACAAGATTCTTCTGGAAGACCTGCACATCGATCTTGCGTTGGATATCGAGTCCAACCCCGATCAAGCGAGACCATGCCAGCCAGATCGCGATGATGATGAGGCCGAGGACGAGCGCGCTGCCTGCGGTTCGGTTGATCGAGCGGGCCTCAAGGAAGTCCACGACCGGCCCGAGGGCGTAGTGGAGAGCCACCGATACCACGAGCGAAGTGAAGAGCAGCGTGGTGCTCCGGTACAGGAGCCAAAGGAGGACGAGGCCGATTCCAGCAATGAACAGCGGAGCCCACGGGCGCGAGCGGGGGGCGGGCGGGGAATGGGCGTTTGCCTCGCTCATCGGGCGGTGGACTGCTGGAGCATGGCGCGGAGGCGGGCGCTGAGCTGGCGCGCGAGGGAGAAGAGGATCTTCGAGGCGAGCAAGGGCTTGCGCTCCATGAGATCGAGGAGTTCGGTGCGGTAGAGGCCGATAAGTTCGGTTCGCTGGCAAGCGATAATCGTGGCGGAGCGCGGGCTGCCGTCCACGAAGCTGACATCACCGAAGACCTCACCCGGTCCAAGTCGGGCGATCTGGCTGCCGCGGGATCCGCCCTCCTGGCGAACTTCGACCTCGCCACGCATGAGCACATAGAGTCCGAGCCCGGGCTCACCCTGGGTGACGACGGCCTCGCCGGGGCCGTAGGTGCGCTCGTGGACGAGTTGGAGGACCTCGATGAGTTCGCGGATGCTGAGGTTGCCGAAGAGCGGGGTGCTCTTGAGGAGCGAGAGGATCTCCTGCTGCCTTGGGGCAAGATGGCGGAAGATCATCGCGAGGAGAGGGATCTTCTTTGCCGCGCGAACAACACGATGCCCTTCCGGATGCTTGGGTGCGGCGCTCATCCCCTATTTTCGTGTCATCCCCTCGGCCTCGATGCAAACTAAAACGGCAGGGTCAGAACTCGAACCGCGCATCGGCGAGGCGGCGACCCACCTCGGCGACCACCCGCTTCTCCTCCTCGGAGCCGCGAGCGGAAAAGGTGACGGAGAAGCGGAGGAAGGCACCCGCTTCATCCCACGGCACGGTGGAGATGAGCTTCTGGGTGATGAGCCACTGGCTGGCCTCCTCGGCGGTGGCGAAGACCGTGGTCCCTGCCCGGCGCGGGGAGCGAACGTAGAGAAAGAAGGAACCCGCGGGTTTTCTCGCCTCGAAGCCGAAGCGGTTGAGGCTCTCGACGAGGAGGTCCATGCGGCGGGAGTACTTCGCCGCGATGCTCTCCGTGATCTCCGGGTGGTCGAATCCGTAGGCGGCGGCATGTTGGATCGCGAGGAACTGGCCGGAATCGGTGTTGTCCTTCACGTCCCCGTAAGCGCGGACGAGGAGGGGGTTGCCCGCGACAAAGCCGCAGCGCCAACCGGTCATGTTGAAGCTCTTGCTCGTGGAGTGGAGTTCCACGCCGACCTCTTTCGCGCCCTGGGTCGCGAGGAAGCTGAGGGGTTTTCCCTCGAAAACGAGGGCGGCGTAGGCGGCGTCGGAAATTACCGCGAGGCGGTGCTTGAGGGCGAACTCCACGACGGCACGGAAGAATGCGGGGGTCGCGCTCGCGCCCGTGGGGTTATTCGGGTAGTTGAGCACCATCGCCTTCGCACGGCGGAGGATGTCGGAGGGGACCGCGCCGAGGTCGGGTAGGAAGCCATTTTCCGGGCGAAGCGGCATGTGGTGGACCACTCCGCCGTAGTAGCGGGCGTGGGTGCCGAAGACGGGATAACCCGGGGTGGTCATGAGGACGACGTCGCCGGGGTTGACGAGGCATGCGGGAAGGATGGAGAGGGCGGCCTTGCTGCCGATGGAGTGGAGGACCTCCTTGTCGGGGTCGATTCCCTTCACGCCGCAGACGCGGTCGAGGTAGCGGGCGGCGGCCTGCTTGAGCGTTTCGTCGCCGTTGTCGGCATAACCGCGGTTTTCGGACTTGCGCGCCTCCTCGGTGAGGCGGGCGATTACCTCGGGGAAGGCCATCTCGTCGGGCTCACCGACGCCCATGTCGATGAGTTCGACACCGGGGTTGGCGACCTGGGCGGCGCGCTTGGCGCGCTTGATTCGTTCGAACTTGTAGATGGGGGTGTCCTTGCCGTAGCGGGCGCCGCCGATGCGTTCGGAAAAAAGCTGTTGGAGGTAGGGGTCGCTCATGTCGATGGAGGAAAATGCGGGGAATCCCCCGGCCTTGGCAACGGCAAAAGAGCGGAAGAGGGAAAAGGTTGCCGTGCTGTTTTTCTTTGTCGTTTAGAGAAACATGATCTCCCCGAAAAACTCGGGTTGATGAAAACTCGTGCCGGAAGCGATGGGGGACCAACTCGCCCAGTGGGGGTGGGAGGTGCCGCTGCCGATCTTGTAGAAGTTGGCGCGCCAGGTCGCGCCGCGGACCTCGCCGAGCGGGCCGGCGTAGTGCTCGAGGAGCGCGAACGGCACGAAGTAGGCAAGGGTCCAGTCGACGGGGCCTGCGACTTCGGGTTCCACCGTGCGTGGCATCGAGGAGCACACCGGGACCTTCGCCGCCCACAACGGGTCCACGGGGGTGACGCGCTTCGGTTGGAGGGCAGGCTCGCAGTAGTGGAGCAGGAGGGTGCCACCGCAGTTCGTCTCGAAGTTGAAGTAGCCTTTTTCAGGGGACGGCTGGACGAACCACTCGACGCAACTGTCGCGGCTCACGGGGTCCTGGTAGTTCACGTGGACGCTGCGCACGAAGCGGTCGGCCACGTCGAAGCGGACGAAGATGCCGTCGGCGTCGTGGAGGAGTCGTGCGCGGGTGGCGGGGCGGTGCGTCCCGGTCCGTTCACGGAAGGAAGCGACTTCGAGGATCTCGGCGGCCTGCCATGCGGGGTCCAGGGGGTCCGTCAGCGAGGGTTTTGCGGGTGCAGGGCGAACGAGGTAGTGGCAGGCCATGGTGGAGAAGTAGTTCATTCCTCGGGGGACGACGAGCGCAGTGGGGCAGACCCACCATTTTGGGTGACGAGGGCGACGAAGCCTCCCTTG
>CAZZBZ010000046.1:0-26960 GCA_964653025.1 uncultured Verrucomicrobiota bacterium | reverse complement strand
GGGACACGGCGGGCTACCGGGGAAAACACGATATCCTTGGTAGCCCGTGCTGTCCCCAGCACGGGATCCGTCGGAAGGGACCCGCCGTGGGCTTGCCACACGCTGCGAGCGGACTGTCATGAGAGAGAGGGAAGGGTGAATCCGTTCCAGATCCAGATGTGGTCGCCGAAGCGGGCGCGGAGGGCGGATGCGAGGTGGGTGGCGGCCTCGGGTGACTTGATCAGGGCGAAAAGCGTGGAGCCGCTCCCGCTCATCATCGCTCCTTGAACCTCGGAGCGGGCAGCAAGAAACTCCTTTGCGATTGCGAGGATGGGGAACTTTCGAAAGACGGGTTTTTCGAGGTCGTTGAGCAGCAAGTCGGCGGACCGACCGACCGGGCTCCCCGAGAGAAACGTGCGGCGGGCAGCCTCGAAGCCCGCGGGCGTTGCTTGGGCGGATGAACCGACGGGGCCCGCGTCGAGGTTCTTGTAGGCCCAGGAGGTGGCGCTCCCGAAGCCGAAGTGGAGGAGTAGAACCGGGAGTTCTCGGGAGAAAGTTACGGGGACGAGGCGCTCGCCGCGACCGGTGCAGAGAGCGGGACGGTTCCTCACAAAGAAGGCCACATCGGAACCGATCTCGGCGGCAAGTTTCTCGATCTCGGCGCTGGGCAGGTTGAGGTTCCAAAGGCGCGAGAGGCCGACGAGGACGGTCGCGGCGTTGGCTGAGCCGCCACCAAGCCCGGCACCGAGGGGGATGCGCTTCACGAGGGAGATTCGCGCCCCGCACGACGGGGCGTGCCGTTTTTGGAGCAACTCCGCAGCCCGGCGGGCAAGGTTCCTTGAATCGGTCGGGAGCGCGGGATCGGAACACTCCAGATTGATGCGGCCGTCGGGCAACTCCTCGAGATCGAGATCGTCGGCGAGCCCGATCGGGAGCATGAGCGTGTCCACCTCGTGGAAGCCGTCGGCCCGCTTGCCGAGGATGCGCAGCCAGAGGTTGATCTTGGCGTGGGAGGGAAGGATGGGCATTGGCGATTGCTGATTGGAGATTATGGAAGAGGTGAGCCTCTCGCAAAACTTATCGCCTGTGCCTTTTCCTGCCGAATGGCGCACCGCGCAGGCTAAAGCCTGCGACTACATTTTCAAGAACCTCGGGGGTGTTGGAGTTTGGGAATGCTCAATCAGAGAGCGGCAATCAACCATCACTTCGGGTCTTGCGGCTTGGGGTTCTCGGGAGGGGGGGTGGCGTTGCCGAGCATGAGGGAGGGGGGGGTGGGCGCGGTTCCGGCAAGAAAGTAGCCGGCCTGGTGCTGGTAGGGAATGAGCAGGGTCATCAGCGCCTCGCGCCAGGTGCCCTCCACCCAGTAGGGCTCGCGGAGAAGGTCTCCGTTCGGATGGAACTCCATCCAGAACCAGGTGTAGCTTTCAGATTCCTGGACCCAGCCTCCAGTCTGGGCGACGACAAGGGAGAGCTTCTCGCCACCGGAGGCCTCGGCCTGGCAGATGAGTTCCCCGCCGTCGCGCAAGTTCCAGCGCAGGTCCCAGTAGGTCTGGCTCTCGGCGGTCCACGAGGCGCCGTGTTGCTGGAGCAGGGCGACGAGGGCACGCCCGAAGCGGCTCCATTCCGACTCATCCCAGACGGGCGGGGAGAGGATGGCCTGAACGCGCTGCAGCCGCGTTCGCCACTCGGTGAGAATGCGGCGCAGTTCGAGGGGCGAGATCACCGGGACCAGCTGCCGCCCGAGCGGCGTTCCGCCTCGAAAAGGCGGCTCTCGATGCGCTGGAGGCGGGACTGGAGGATCTCGCGTTCCTTCTTGGTCTGGCCGCGAACGTCGGTGAGTTGGGCATTGAGCCAGGTGATTTGCTGCTTCTGGGCCTGGGTGACTCCATCGAGTGTGTCCACGGTGTCGCGGGTCTGCTTGAGGGAGTCGTTGAGCGCGGCGATGTCGGCGCGGAAGCGGCTCTCCATCTGGGTGATCGTGGCGCTCTGCTGCTTGATCTGGTGGGAGAGGATGTAGCCTCCGTAGGCGGCGAGGACGGCCACGAGGAGGATGGCCCCGACAAGTGCGATCGCAACGATGTTGAGAAACGAACCGAAGATGCGTTGCTCACGTGCCTGGCGCTGGACGTTCTGCTGGTACTGGCTGAATGACGAGGTGCTCATATTGGGGTCCTTGGTTCGTTCCTTGGAATTCTCTTTTGGGCGCTCCTCGGCGCGAGGGGCTCGAGGTTCGGGTTTGGGTTCGGATTTTGAATCGGTTCTGGGCTCGGAGCGATGGGTTCGCGCTTCGCGCTTCGGGGAGGAGGTCACCTCCTTGGGTGGTTCCTCCTCATCGTCGGTGATAATCATGCGCACGGGGACGGAGGGGAGCGGGGCGGATTCCTTGAGTGCGGGCGAGGGGGCCGGGGGATCCGGCTGTACTACGGTTTCCTCGGACAGGTCGGTTGCCCCCGGAGCGGATGACATCTCGGGGGGGGATGCCGTCTTTTCGAAGTTGAATTCGAGGTTCTCGGCGCGCACGCGGCGGCGGGGAAAGCCGTTCTCAGACGCGGGGGCGATGGGATTGTCGGGCTCCATCCTAGGGTTCAGTCGCAGGTGGGGTTTTGGGGGGGATGAGTCAGATTGACTGAACCTAAGGGGCTGGCCGCGCGATGTCGAGCGTGGGTTGCATCCGGGTTGTCTCTTGATTTTAGGAGGCGGCGGCGTGAAGTTGGTCCCTCTCCCGCATGTCCATTGCCACAAAAACCGGTGACCTCGGCTCCACGGGGTTGCTCTTTAACCGCCGGGTGCCCAAGTCACACCCGCGAGTGGAGGCCTATGGCGCCTGCGATGAGTTGAACGCCGCGCTCGGCCTTGCGAAGGCCCTGCTCCGCACGGGCCGCGCCTCACCCCGCGGGCGCGGAATGGCCCGCTTTCTGGAGTCTGCGCAAAGGGACCTCATCGTCCTCATGGGCGAGGTGGCCACCCTTCACACCGACCGTGCGCGCTATCTCAAAGCGGGGCACCGTTTCATTGTCGCGACCGATGTCGAGCGGCTCACGCGGGAGGTCCACGCGATCGAGAAGCGCGGGGTGCGCTACGACGGATGGGCGACCCCCGGGGCAAACCCTGCCGCCGCGGCGCTCGACGTAGCGCGTACCGTCTGCCGCCGCGCCGAGCGGTGTGTGGTTGCCCTTGGCGAGAAAGCCCGACGGGCGAACTCGGAGGTCGTTCGCTATCTCAATCGTTTGAGCGACCTGCTCTGGCTGATGGCACGCCAGGCCGAGGGAGGCGGGGCGCGATAAGGAGGGAGAAGTTCCGTTTTTTCATGAGCAAGCATCCGAAGGTGAAAATACGGCTCCAGCCGATGGGCGAGGAGTTTGAGATTTCGAAGGGTTCCCCGCTCCAGGACATCCTCTTCGCGCACGGCGTGGAGTTTCCTTGCGGCGGTCGCGCGCGCTGCAAGGGTTGCCGCGTTCGCGTGATCGAAGGCGAGTTGCCCCTCACCCCCGAGCAGGAGCAGCTCCTGTCCCGCGCCGACCTTGAGGCGGGCTGGCGGCTCTCGTGTTGCGGACGCGCCGAGGGGAACCTCACCCTCGAGCTGGCCCAATGGGAGGCCAGGATTCTCGCGGACGACCGCGAGTTCACCTTCATCCCTCGCGAGGGCCTCGGGATTGCCGTGGACCTCGGGACGACGACCCTCGCCGCGCAGTTGCTCGACCTGGCGACGGCCAATGTCCTGGCCGTGCGCACGGCGCTCAACCCCCAGGCGCGCCATGGGGCGGATATCATGAGCCGCATCAGTTATGCGGTGACGGAGAAGGGGCAGACAAAACTCGAAACGCTTATCCGCAAGGAGATCGGGAAGCTGGCCCGCGAACTCCTCAAGGCCGCGAAGGCCGATCCTTCCGCGGTGCGCGACGTGACGATCGTGGGCAATACCGTGATGCACCACCTCTTCTGCGGGGTGGATCTTGAGCCGCTCTCGCACGTTCCCTTTGAACCGAAGGATGATGGTGCTAAAAGTTTTCTCGCAGCCGATCTTGGCTGGGACCTCTCGAACGCCCGTGTCCGCTTTCTTCCATGCCTCGGGGGTTTCGTCGGGAGCGACATCCTCGCGGGCATCCTCGCCACCCCGCTCTACGAGACGAATGCCCTCGTTGCCCTCGTGGATCTCGGCACGAACGGGGAAATGGTGGTGGGTAACCGAGACCGGATGCTCTGCGCCTCGACGGCGGCGGGGCCGGCCTTCGAGGGCGCGCGGATCTCGCAGGGGATGCGCGCCGCGACGGGGGCGATCTCGTCGGTGATCGTAAAGGAGGGGCACCTCGATTGCCATGTGATCGGCGAGGGGAAGCCACGCGGCATCTGCGGGAGCGGCCTCGTGGATGCGGTGGCCGGGGCGCTCGACCTCGGGAAGATCCTTCCGACGGGACGCCTTGCCGGCGGCGGTGGGGAGATGCCGCTTTGCCTCCCCGTGAAGCTGACCCAGACCGATATTCGCGAGCTTCAACTCGCGAAGGGGGCCATCTCGGCCGGTGTACGCATCCTGCTCCAGCAGTGGGGCGCCGGGATGGGCGACCTCACGGCTCTCTACCTCGCGGGCGCTTTTGGAAACTACATTAACCGCGCGAGCGCCCGACGAATCGGGCTGATTCCGTTTCCCCGAGAAATCGTTCACCCCTCGGGAAACACGGCGCTTCTCGGCGCGAAGAAGGCCCTGTTCCTCACAGAGGCCGAAGACGGTTCCTACGCGGAACTGCGGAAAAAGATTCGCCACGTCTCCCTCAGTGAGGACCCGGCCTTCCAGGAAATCTACGTGGATGAGATGAGCTTCCCTGCCTGAGTGGGACGCGTCCTCGGATCGTCACGATGGCGAGGGACCTGCCAGGCGACTTGTTTTTTGGGTTTCCCTGAGGTATAGGTTTCAACCGCAGTTTCGACTAGGATTTCCATGCCACCTTGTCTTCCTACTGCTCGTCCGGTCAACTTGCGTATCGCGATCACGCTCGCGACGGGGCTCTTCCTCTTCGCGACGCGCGCCCCGTCCGTGGTCCTCGACTGGTCCGCACTCTCCTGGACGCCGGGCTCGCTCACCAACTCCTACGACATCGATGCCTCCAACCCCGGTAACGACATCACCATCGCTGTGAGCGGGAACACCCAGTACCTGATGACAGACAATGTCCCTCCCAATCCGCAGACGCCCGACATCAGCACGGAGAAACAGGGCGGTTACCCGGTTGGAACGCTCTCCCTGCTTTTCGAGGTGGACTACCCGAACCGCACCTCTTCGATCACCTTCACTATTTCTTTCAACTACACGCAGGGCATCTCCCTCGATTCCGCGACGATCTTCGACATCGACCTCACGGGGGCCGCCCCTTACGGCTATCAGGACCAGGTTCGCCGTATCTGGGGCACCGGCCTGGGGGGAACCAACTTCGGCCCCAGCATCATCGTCTCCAACGCGGTGACACGGACGGGATCGGGAACCAACCAGGTCCTGACGGGAACCGCCAACGTGCCGGACTCGGGCTCCAGTTCGGGTGCGGGCAACGCGATCCTGCTTTTCACGAACCAGCCGATCACGGGGTTCACCTTCACTTACGGGAGCAGCACCGGCGCCCAAGCCGACCCGTCACGGCAGGGCATTAGTCTCTACAACATGCAGTGGCGGCCTGCCCCCGAAGTGGGGGTGGGTTTTGTCCCGATCACCCTCGCCGCCCTCGCTGCCCTCACTCTCCTCGGACGTCGCCTTTCCCGAGGTCGCTGACTCCCTCCGAACGCCGAGCCCACTGCTGAACGGTCCCTCGCGATTGGCCCATGCCCCCACCCATCGGGAACCGTGTTGCACGGGATTGCCTCGATGGATGACGCGAAGAAGCTTGGCCTCACGGCAATCGTTAATGTTGGGAGAGCTGCAAAAAAGCATTGAGGGGTCGGCGATGCGGAGGAATCATCCCGCCTTATGAGTTTAGACCTTCTCTTCGCGAAACCTTTAGTCGCCGCCCCGCTGGACCCCGGCTTTTGCCCCATGGCCCTCGGCAACCGCCGCTACCTCGCGAAGGTTCGCCGTTCGGGGAAAGGTCAACCACTCGCCCTCGCCCTCGAGCGCGACCACGGGCTCGTCTCCGTTTTCCAGACGGAGGTCCTTCCCGATGGCTCGGGATTCGACGACGCCACGCGTGCCTACGCCGAGCGGCTGCTGAAGTTCATCCTTTGGCAGAAGGGAGGCTGGAAGCTCTCTGTCGCCGGGCCGAAGGCGATCGCCAACCAACTTCGCGAGGCCTATCGCCCCGGCGGGACGCGTGCCTTTGATGCGGATATTGTACGGAAGGTGTACGACAAGGAGTTTACCGTGGAACATGTGGCGGCCGATTGTCTCCCCGCGGAGCGGGAGACCGCCGCGCCGATCGGCGGGCACCTCGACGGCTGCCGCATCGGGTTCGACCTCGGCGCAAGCGACTACAAGCTTTCAGCGGTGAAGGAGGGCGAGGTCATCTTTACCACCGAGCTTCCGTGGGACCCCTCGGTGCAGAAGGACCCCGATTACCATTACGCGAAGATTGACGAGGGTCTGAAACTCGCCGCCTCGAAGCTCCCCCGATTGGATGCCATCGGTGGGAGCACCGCCGGTATCGTCGTGGGCAACGAAATCAAGGTGGCCTCGCTTTTTCGCGCGGTCCCGACGGACCTCTTTCTTGCGAAGGGGCGGCCCATCTTTCTCAATCTCGCGAGGGCATGGGGCGTGCCCTTCGAGGTTGCCAACGACGGGGACGTGACGGCGCTCGCGGGAGGCCTCTCACTCCGCGAGAACGCGGTGCTCGGCGTCGCGATGGGCTCCAGCGAGGCGGGAGGTTATCTCGACCCGCAGGGACGCATTACCGGCTGGCTTAACGAGCTGGCCTTCTGCCCCGTGGACTACAATCCGCAGGCGCCAATCGACCCGTGGTCTTCCGACCGGGGTTGTGGCGCGCTCTACTTCTCCCAGCAGGCCGTGGTGAAGCTGGCACCCGCCGCACGAATCGAGTTGCCCAAGGGCCACCTGGCCGAACAGCTCAAGTTCGTCCAGGACCTCCATGCGAAGGGTGATGTCCGCGCCGCAGGGATCTTCGAGACAATCGGGGTCTACCTTGGCCACGCGATGGCCCTCTACGCCGACATGTACGACTACCGCCATCTCCTCACGCTTGGCCGCGTGACTTCAGGGCGGGGCGGCGACCTCATTCTCGAGAACGCGCGCAAGGCGCTCGCCGCGGACTATCCCGAGACCAAGGATCGTGTGCAGGTCAGCCTCCCCGACGAGAAGAGCAAGCGCGTCGGCCAGGCCGTGGCTGCCGCGAGCCTCCCCAAGCGGCGCTAGGAGCGCCGTGATACGAGACGCGAGACATGGATCGTTCGCCTTTTTACTTCGCAGTCATTTGGATTTACGGATTGATCGATGCATGGGCATGGAACTCGTAGGTAGAGTCGGCAGTCGTTGAACCGTGAACCCTTGAACCCTGCAACCTCATCAGTCATCCCATGAAACTCCACCAACCCCACGCCGACCTCTTCATCCCCGACCAGCTTCCCGCCGAAAAGGCCCTTGCTCGCACCACGCACATGGGGATCGGGGCGCACCAGGATGACCTTGAGCTGATGATGTACCACCCCATCCTCGCCTGCTTCCAGGAGAAGGAGAAGTGGTTCACGGGAGTGACCATCACCGATGGGCGCGGGAGTTCTCGCACGGGTCCCTACGCCCACTGCACCGATGAGCAGATGCGCGAGGTGCGGCGAAAGGAGCAGCGCAATGCCGCCGTCCTTGGCGACTACGCGGCCATGGTCCAACTCGACTACTCCAGCAAAGAGGCAAAGGACCCCGCGAATCGCCCTCTCGTCGAGGATCTCAAGTCCCTCCTCCTCGCCGCGCAGCCGGAGGTCGTCCACACCCACAACCCCGCCGACAAGCATGACACCCACGTCGCCGTGGTGGTCCCTGTGATCCAGGCGATTCGCGAACTCCCGAAGGACCAGCGCCCGAAGGCGGTCTACGGGATGGAGGCCTGGCGTTCTCTCGACTGGGTGCAGGACGACGAAAAGGTGATCTTTGACATCAGCGCGCGGGAACACCTCTACGGGGTGCTCGCCGGCGTCTGGGATTCCCAGATCAGCGGCGGGAAGCGCTACGACCTCGGCTGCCTCGGACGCAAGCGCGCCAACGCCACGATGCTCGCCTCGCATTCCACCGACAAGGCCACGATGCTCGAGTTCGGGATCGACCTCACCCCGCTCATCAAGGACGACGGACTCGACCTCGTCGAGTACACCCGCGAGTTGATCCATCGCTTCGAGATCGACGTGGTTTCCCGCCTCTCCAGGCGGCTCGGGCGCTAACCCGCATTTCTCACCATTCTAGAAAAGCAAAGCACTCTGCTATTCTCGATTTCCCCGCAGAGGCAGGCTTGCCAGGAGCCACGCGTGGCAAGCCCACGGCGGGATCGCGGGATGTTGTATGACGCCTTTTCCCTGGATCAGGGGGCAAACTTGAGCGGGGCGTAGTCCTCGAGGAGGTGGTAGTTCGGCTTGGTCAGCGCGGGTGAAGAACTCAACTCCGGCCCCGTCGCCTGCTGGCGGTAACGCGTGTAGTTGTAGCGCGCGACGAGAATCGTCCAGCCTCCCTCGATGGGGTTCGGATCGCCGGGGCGGCGTAACTTTGCGATCGGCAACGCCACCTCCGCCGTCCAGCGGCGATCGCGATCCCGCCAGTCGTTGAGCGTCCCCTCCACGACCGCCGCCCCGCTCCAGAACGGGGGGCGAAGGTGAGAATCCTCGCCTCGGAGGCCGAGGCGTCCGCGCCCCGGGTACCAGTAGGTCGAGCGCCGCTGGTTTGGTGCCACATGGATCTCCCAGTACCCTGTCTGGCCGACCGGGCGCAGGAAGATCTCCGCCACGTCTCCCAGGGTGTACAGTTCCTCGTCGTCGGCCTTCGCGTTGCCCACCACGTCCGAGTCCTCGAACTCGAAACCCAACCAAAGCGTCTCCCCATCGTGGAGCAGGCGCACCGTGCCGGGCTCTTCGAGCGTCCTACCTTCCGCAGCTGTGGATAACGGCATCTTCAAGGGTACCGGGCCTGCGGACTTCCACGCCTCTTCGTTGAGGCGGCCGTCCAACTTGATCGGCACGGAGGTCCTGGTCGCGACCATCGGGGTCCTGGGGGCCGCCTTGGAGGGCGGTGGGGCGACCGGCTGGCAATGGCAACCCGAGGTGGCGAACGCCACGACGGCGACAAGGGCGAGGGAGGAGCGCATTCGCACGCTTATAGGGAACGGTGCGGTTCGAGGCAAGAAGCCAGGTCGTGAGGTGTTTCGCGCTTGCGCACGCGACCGGGATACGACAGGTTTCGCCGCCGTCGCAACGACGGAACACACCGATATTTTTATGAGCACGATCAAGCTTCCCAAGAGTTTCGTTAGCAAGTACCCCCACAAGTTTGCCAAGGGCGGCAAGGCCCAGTACCTCCGTGGCAAGCGGATCCTTCCGAAGCCGATCACCGGCAAGGAGAAGCTGCCGGACCTGATCGACAGCGCGTTTCTTGCCTACAACGCGGCGCGCCTCCACGAGGCATGTCAGCTTTATGCCAATCGCATGCTCGCGAGCCAGACCACCACGATCGGCATGAGCCTTGCCGGCGCGCTCACTCCCGCGGGCCTTGGTTCTTCGGCGCTCATCCCGCTCGTTAAGGCCGGGTTCGTGGACTGGATCGTTGCCACCGGAGCGAACCTCTACCACGACATGCACCACGCGATGAACCTGCCGCTCTGGAAGGGGACGCCGCACCTGCGCGACGTGGCGCTTCGCAAGTTTGGCGTGGTCCGCATCTACGACATTCTCCTCGATTACAACGATGTGCTCATGCGCACGGATGAAACGCTGCGCAAGATTCTCAAGCAGCCGGAGTTCCAGAAGGAGATGGGGACCAC
Organism: uncultured Verrucomicrobiota bacterium; assembly: GCA_964653025.1. Lineage (GTDB taxonomy): Bacteria > Verrucomicrobiota > Verrucomicrobiia > JABWAM01 > JABWAM01 > JABWAM01. The sequence continues at coordinate 17,034 of CAZZBZ010000046.1, read as the reverse complement.
CGAGCTTCATTACAAGATCGGCAAGTACTGCGCCGAGTTTGAGAAACAGGCGGGCCTGAAGGATGCCTCGCTTCTCGCCGCCGCCTACCGCGCCGGCGTGCCCTGTTTCACCTCGTCTCCCGGCGACTCGACCATCGGGATGAACATCGCGGGGATCGAGCTTGGCGGGAACAAGCTCCGCGTGAACCCGAGCATCGACGTGAACGAGAGCACGGCAATCGTTCTCGACGCCCAGCGCCTCGGGCGCAAGACGGGCGCGATCATGGTGGGCGGGGGTTCCCCGAAGAACTTCCTTCTCCAGACCGAGCCGCAGATCCAGGAGGTGCTCCGCATCAAGGATGCGGGCCACGACTTCTTCATCCAGTTCACCGATGCTCGCCCCGACACGGGCGGTCTCTCGGGGGCGACGCCCTCCGAGGCGGTGAGTTGGGGTAAGGTGGACCCGCTCAAGCTCCCGGACGCGGTGGTTTGCTATGGCGACTCGACGGTCTACCTTCCGCTGGTGGCCCATTACGTGCTCGCGCGCCGCAAGCCGCGCAAGCTCAAGCGTCTCTACGATCGCCGTGGCCAACTCCTTGAGCTCGTCCGCCGCGAGTACCTCAAGAACAACTAGTTCCTGGCCCCGCGTCCCGCGAGACGGGCCTGATTTGGAAGCCACGGATGAAACACGGATTTCAGACGCAGAGCGTCAGGTCCGCTGACACGGACCTGACGTCGTGCTCGGACCAGACTCCGATCAGGTTCCTCCGTAAGATGGCGCCGATTCCGTGTGGCGGAATCGGCGAATCTCCCATCCGTGTTTCATCCGTGGCTTCTCCCACCTGACAGCCAGAAGGATGCCCTCCCCAACGGAACTGAAACGGCTGGCCGCGAAACATGGCACGCCGCTGTTCGTCGTGGATCACGACGAGCTCCGCCGTCGCTACGCGCTCTTCCGCCGCTGCCTGCCGCGGGTGCAGGCCTACTATGCGGTGAAGGCGAACCCCGACCCCGCAATTGTCAAGACGCTCTATGGCGCGGGGGCGAGCTTCGACGTGGCCTCCTTCCCGGAGTTCATGATCGTTCACGACAACATCCGCCGCATGTCTGCCAGGAAACGGCAGCAGTGGATCTGGGACAAGATCATCTACGCCAACCCGGTCAAGGACAAGCGCACCCTCGAGAAGCTCGATCGCTACAAGCCGCTGGTGACCTACGACAACCTCGCCGAGGTGGGGAAGATCAAGCGCCACGCCCCGCACGCCGGGCTGATCCTCCGCGTGAGCGTGCCGAACACGGGTTCGGTCGTGGAACTCTCCTCGAAGTTCGGCGCGTCGCCCGGCGAGGCGGTGGACCTGATCGAGGCTGCCTTCAAGGCGGGGTTGGTGGTCGAGGGGATCAGCTTTCACGTGGGGAGCCAGTGCACGAACTTCCAAAACTACGTCCAGGCGCTCGAGGTGGCGGACAGCCTCTTCAAGGAGGCCCGCTCGCGCGGTCATCCGCAGGTGCGGATCCTCGACATCGGGGGCGGGTTCCCGGCACCGTACGATGCGCACGTGAAGCCGTTCGAGGACCTTGCGCGGATGCTCAACGCCGAGTTCGAGCGTCTTTTTCCACCCGACGTGGAAATTCTCGCCGAGCCGGGGCGCTTCCTCGTGGCGACCGCGGGAACGCTTGTGGCCGAGGTGATTGGTAAGGCGGTGCGCGGCGGCAAGCGTTGCTATTACATCAACGACGGAATCTACGGGACCTTTTCGGGGGTGCTCTTCGACCACATCCCGTATCACCTGAAGTCCTTTCGCAAGGGGAAGGAGGAGATCTGCGCCGTCTTCGGCCCGACCTGCGACGCCCTCGATACGATTTCCGTGGCCGAAAACCTGCCCGAACTCGAACTCGGCGACTTCGTCTACAGCGAGAACATCGGCGCCTACAGTCACGCCTCGTCCACCTGGTTCAACGGCTTCCCGCCGGCGAAGGTCGTCCACATCAACCGCTGAAAGCCCGAGCCGCGCACCTGCAGCATTTTCTATTTGGAACGTTTGCGGGATTTTCGACGGGCTGTCGGTTCACGGCTGGGGGATTCACTCGCCGAATTTAAGGAGGAGCCGTATTTTCTACCCGATCTCCTCCTTTTTCATTTTGCATGGGCCGTTTTTCATTTTGAATGCCTGTGATGTCCTCCTTCGTCCATCTCCACCAGCACACGGAGTACTCGCTCCTGGATGCGACGGTGCGCATCTCGTCGCTCATGGAGAAGGCGAAGAAGTGTGGGGCCCCAGCAGTGGCGCTGACGGACCACGGGAATCTTTTCGGGGCAATTGAGTTCTACCGCGCGGCGAAGGATGCGGGGATCAAGCCGGTCCTCGGTTGCGAGGTGTACATGGCTCCGGGCAAGCGGACGGACAAGGACGCCGCGAGCGCGCGGGATGCCGCCTACCACTTCCTTCTCCTCGCTGAAAACGACCATGGCTGGAGGAATCTCATCAAGCTGGTCACCGAGGCACACCTGACGGGTTTCTACTACAAGCCGCGGATCGACCGTGAGCTGCTCGCGGCGCATCACCATGGGCTCATCGCGACCTCGGCCTGCCTCAAGGGGGAGGCGGCACAGAATATCCTCGATCGGAAGCCTGAGAAGGGGCTGGAGTTCGTCCGCTGGTGCAAGGAGATCTTCGGGGATCGCTTTTACCTTGAGGTGCAGAATCACGGCATCGAGGAGCAGCGCGTGGTCAACCGCGTCTTCGCCGAGTGGTCCCGCAAGGAGGGGATCCCGCTGGTGGCCACGAACGATGTCCACTACCTCGAAAAGGAGGAGGCGCGGGCGCACGACTTCTTCATTTGCATCGGCACCGCCTCGATGGTGAGCGACGAGAAGCGCAAGCGCTACGCCGGCTCCGAGTTCTACTACAAGTCGCCGCAGGAGATGGAGGCGGCGCTCGGGGAATTTCCCGAGGCGCTGAAGAACACGCTTGCGATCGCGGAGCGTTGCAACCTGCACATCGACTTCAAAACGAACCGCTACCCGGCCTTTACCCCGCCGGGCGAGGTGCGCGCCGAGACCCACCTGCGTCACCTCGTGCGTGAGGGAGTCCAAAGGCGGTACTCGTTCGACCTGCAGGGGAAGGATCTCGACAAGGATCGGGTAGCGCTCGCGAAGCGTGTCGAGCACGAGTTGCATGTGATCGAGAAGCAGGGGTACGTGAGCTACTTCCTCATTGTCAGTGATTTCATCCACCACGCGCGTGGAAAGGGAATTCCCGTTGGTCCCGGGCGTGGCTCCGCGGCGGGAAGTATCGTCTCCTACGCGCTGGGGATCACGAGCCTCGACCCGATCCGCTACGGGCTGCTCTTCGAGCGGTTCCTCAACCCCGAGCGCGTGTCACCGCCCGACATCGATGTGGATTTTTCCGACAATCGACGGGATGAGGTGATTGCCTACGTCCGCAAGAAGTATGGAGAGTCAAGCGTGGCGCAGATCAGCACCTTCGGGACGCTCGGCGCCAAGGCGGTGGTCCGTGACGTGGCGCGGGTGATGGGGCTTTCCTACGCGGATGGCGACCGTCTCGCGAAACTCATTCCGCAGGTCCTGGAGATGACCCTCGAGAAGGCCTACCAGGAGCACGCCGACTTCAAGGCGGCGGTGGAGGCGAGCGACGACATGTCCGATCTCTACCGCATGGCCCGCCAACTCGAGGGCCTCGTGCGCCACCGTGGCATCCACGCCGCGGGCGTCCTCATCGCCAACGAACCGCTCGACCACGTCGTGCCGCTCACGCGCGATGAGAAGGGAGGCACCGCCGTCAGCCAGTACGCCATGGATGCGCTCAAGAAGCTCAATCTTCTCAAGATGGATTTTCTGGGGCTGAAGACGCTCACGGTGATTCAGGATGCCGTGGCGGAGATCGAGCGGCGGCACAAGATCAAGGTGGACCTGGACGCCCTCCCGCTCGATGACGCCAAGACCTTCGACCTCCTCAACCGTGCGGACACGACAGCGATCTTCCAGTTGGAAAGCCCCGGCATGCGCGGGATGGCGCGCCAGTTCGCGATCTCCTCGGTGGACGACATCATCGCGCTGATCGCCCTCTATCGCCCCGGGCCGATGGCGCTCATTCCCACCTACATCAAGCGCAAGAACGGGCAGGCGAAGGTTGAGTACGACCACCCCGCGCTGGAGCCCTTCTGCAAGGAAACTTTTGGGATGATGATCTACCAGGAGCAGGTGATGCAGGCGGCGAGCGCACTGGCCGGCTACTCGCTCGGCCAGGCCGACATTCTCCGCAAGGCGATGGGGGACAAGAAAAAAGAGGAGATGGCCGCCCAGCGAAAGCAGTTTGTCGAGGGCTGCCATAAGAGACACAGGATGAAGCAGGACCAGGCGGACCGCATCTTCGACCTGCTCGAAAAGTTCGCCGGCTATGGCTTCAATAAGTCCCACTCCGCCGCTTACGCGATCCTCTGCTACCAGACTGCCTGGCTGAAGGCCAACCACACGGTGGAGTTCATGGCCGCCGCGCTCTCGAATGAACTTGGGGACAAGGACAAGGCGAATACCTACATCGCCAACTGCCGCGAGATGGGGATCGAGGTGCTTCCGCCGGACGTGAACGAGTCCGCCCCGCTCTTCTCCGTCGTGAGCGACAAGGAGATCCGCTTCGGCCTCACCGCCGTGAAGAACGTCGGCGAGGGTGCGGTTGAACAGATCATCGCCGAGCGCAAGAAGAGCGGCCCATTCAAGGGGATCTTCGACTTTTGCCGTCGCCTCGATCCCCGTCTCGTGAACAAGCGGGTCCTCGAGAGCCTTGTGAAATGCGGCGCCTTCGACTTCGCAAAACTCTCCCGCAAGCACAACTTCGCCCTGATTGACCGCGCACTTTCCCTCGGCGCTTCGATCCAGCGTGATCGCGAAGCCGGGCAGGGCGGGCTCTTCGGCGACGACCCCGGTGGTGCGGCCGGGGGAGACGAGGTTGGCGCGCCGGTGCCCGAATGGCATCAGAATGAGCTCCTCCGCTTTGAGAAGGAGCTTCTCGGTTTCTATGTCTCCGGCCATCCCCTGAGCCGGCACGCCGAGGTACTCAAGCTCATGGAACTCGTGCCGCTTTCCCAACTCGGTGCGATGGAGGACCGCTCCGAGGTGCGGGTTGGTGGGATCATCTCCTCCTTCGAGAAGAAGGTGAGCAAGCAGAGCGGAAAACCCTGGGCGGCCGTGGTCCTCGAGGATCTCGAGGGCACCGCCGAGATCTCCATCTATAGCGAGGCCCTGGAGCGTGTCGGGCGCCACCTGGTTACCGAGAAGGCCGTGCTGGTCCTCCTCCGCCTGGACAAGCGCGACGAGCAGCCGCGCTACATCGTTTCAGATATTTTTCCGCTCGAGGATGCCGTGCGGCGTTTCGCGCGCGGGTTGCATATCCACGCCCCCGCCAACGATACCGGTCTCCGTGAGTTGGAGCGTGCGAAGGAGGTGCTCGTAAAGCATCGCGGGGAAACCCCCGTTTACGTGCGCCTCGACCGGGGGGAGGAAGGGGAGGTTTACGTCCAGGCCGGTGGGGAGATGTCCGTGGCGGTAAGCGTGGAACTTCTCCACGAGTTGTGCCGTGAGTTGGGGGATCGCACCGCCCACGTACGCTTCGCCTTGCCCGAGCCCACCCGTCCCCCGCGCCGCAACGGCTTCGCCCGCGGCGGTAACGCTGCGGGATGAGGGGGACGGTCGCCGACACGGCGACCCTCCAAGAGATGGTATGCTGGAGGGCCCGCGTTTCGCGGGCCGAAGGCGTGGTCTCTTTCGAAGAGTGGGGTTTCATCGGCACCTTCCTCACGCCATATTTCGGGTTTCGATTTTCGAGCCTCTCCGGCTAGGGTGTCCACCCGTGTCCAACCCTCCGACCCACGATTGCCTTTTTCTCCGTGCCTGTCGGCGCGAGGCGACGCCGCGCCCGCCTGTTTGGATGATGCGCCAGGCGGGGCGTTACCTACCCGCCTACCGCGAGGTGAGGAAGACCGTGAGCTTCCAGGCTCTTTGTCGCGACCCCGACCTCGCCACGAAGGTCACGCTCCAACCCGTGGACGAGTTTGGTGTGGATGCCGCCGTGATCTTCTCGGACATCCTCGTTCTCATCGAGGCGATGGGGATCGGGGTGAGTTTTGAGGCAGGCGAGGGCCCGCGCCTCGCGCGGACCGTGCGCACGGCGGCGGACGCGAAGGCGCTCCGCGACCCAGATCCTGAGCGCGACCTTGGCTACGTTGGCGAGGCGATCCGTCGGGTTTCCGCGGCACTCGCGCCGCGCGGGTTGCCCGTGCTCGGTTTTGCGGGGGCGCCCTTCACGCTTGCCTGCTACGCGATCGAGGGCGAGACGAGCCGCGACTTCAACCCGGCGCGGCAGGCCCTCGCCGCCGACCCCGTCTTTTTCTCCGCACTCCTCGATCGCCTCGCGGACGCCGTGGCCGCGCACCTTCTCATGCAGGTGAAGGCAGGCGCCTCCGCCGTGCAGATCTTCGACTCATGGGGAGGGCTTCTCGGGCGCGACGACTACCGCCGCGCCATCCTTCCGTCGCTGCGCCGAATCATCGCCGCGGTGCGTGCGTCGGGCGTGCCCGTCATCCTCTACGTTGGGGGTTCCTCCCCGCACCTCGAAGCGATGGTTGAGTCGGGGGCGGACGTCCTCTCCGTGGACTGGCGCCTGCCGCTCGACGAGGTTCGCCGACGTGTGGGTTCGGGCGTGGCCCTGCAGGGGAACCTCGACCCGACCCGCCTGTTCGCGCCGGTCGGGGAGGTGCGCGAGGCGACGCGAAAGATGCTTGCGGCGCACCCCGGTCCCGGTCTCATCGCCAACCTCGGCCATGGAATCCTACCGACCACCCCCGTCGAGTCGGCTCGCGCCTTCATTGAGGCAGTGAGAAGTTTAAAATGAGTAGTTGGAAATGGGAAAAAGAGCGAATGTTGGCATGCATTTGAGTTCTCCGCGTGTTGTCGGAACTTGGACGAGCCGCGCATCAGCCCTGTTCTCCCTTCTCACCCCTCATTGACTCCGATGATCGATTTCTCCCTTGTCGCGAAATACGACCGCTCGGGCCCGCGCTACACGAGCTACCCGACGGCTCCGCACTTCACCGAGGAGTTTGCTGCCGATTCGTTCCGCGAGGAGATCCGCCGCACCAATGCCGTGCCGTGCGCCCCACCGCTCTCCCTCTACTTCCACCTGCCGTTCTGCGAGTCGGTCTGCTTTTTCTGCGGCTGCAACGTCACCTTCACGAGCGACCGCAAGCGCCCGGGGGCATACACAGAGTCGGTCGTGAGGGAGATGGATGCCGTGGCCGCGCTCGTGGACCGCAAGCGCCCCGTCGAGCAGCTTCACTGGGGCGGGGGGACCCCCACCTTCTTCCGCCCCGAGCAGATGCGCGCGCTCCACGAGGCGACGTGTGCGCGCTTCAACTTTTCCCCCGACGCCGAGATCGGTCTCGAGGTGGACCCCCGCGAGACCACCGACGAGCACGTGAAAACCCTCGCAGCACTCGGCTTCAACCGCCTTTCCATGGGCATCCAGGATTTTGATCCGCGCGTCCAGAAGGCGGTGAACCGGATCCAGCCCGAGGACCTCACGCGGCGCGTGATCGAGCAGGCGCGCGCCGCGGGTTTTGCGAGCATCTCGGTGGACCTCATTTACGGGCTGCCCTACCAGACGGAGGCAAGCTTTGCCGCGACGATCGACAAGGTGCTTGCGCTCGATCCCGATCGTGTGGCGGTTTTCAACTTCGCTTACCTGCCCGAGATGGTGCGCCACCAGAAGGCGATCCCCGTCGAGGCGCTTCCGTCCCCCGCGGAGAAGCTGGCGATCCTTCGCCGAGCTTCTGAGGCCTTTGCCGCCGCCGGCCACCGCTACGTGGGGATGGACCACTTCGCAAAGCCGGGCGATGAGCTCTGTCGCGCGCAGGACGCCGGCCGCCTCACCCGCAACTTCCAGGGCTACTCGACCCACGGCGGCTGCGACCTCTACGCATTCGGCGTCTCGGCGATCAGCCAGGTCGGTCGCGCCTACGCGCAGAACCAGAAGAATGTCCACCTCTACGAGGAGATGGCGCGGAAGGGCGGGCTCGCGACCTGGCGGGGACTTCTCCTGACCCCCGAGGACGAGCTACGCCGCGAGGTGATCATGCGCCTGATGTGCGACTTTCGCCTCGATACCGCCGATTTCGGGAAGAAGCACGGGATCTCCTTTGGCGAGCACTTCGCCGACGCCCTCCAGGCGCTCGTCCCGATGGAGCGCGACGACCTGCTCTCCTTCCGGGGTGACATCCTCACGATCACGCCAACAGGCCGCTTTCTCATCCGCAACATCTGCATGGCGTTCGATGCACGCCTCGCCGAAAAACCGGGTCATCGCTTCTCGCGCACGGTTTGAGGTCCCTCGTGCCATGAGCCGCCTCGGCGTTCTTCTCGTCAATCTTGGTTCGCCCGACTCGCCTTCGGTGTCGGACGTGCGCCGCTACCTGCGCGAGTTTCTTTCCGACCCGCGGGTGATCGACACGCCCTGGTTTGTGCGGATGTTCGTGCTCCACGCCTTCATCCTGCCGCGGCGTCCTCCCGAGTCCGCGCACGCCTACGCAAAGATATGGACTCCCGAGGGCTCGCCCCTTGTCGCCACCAGTCGCAAGGTAGAGGCGCGGCTCCGTGAGTTGCTTCCGATGCCGGTCGAACTCGGGATGCGCTACGGGAACCCCTCGATCCCGTCCGCGGTCACCCGTCTCCGCGCGGCGGGAGTGGACACCGCGCTCCTCATGCCGATGTTTCCCCACTACGCGATGTCGAGCTACGAGACGGCCGTCGAGCGGGCGTGCGAAGCCGCGCGGAAGGAGGGCGGAGGGATGCGGTTGCGCGTCCTGCCCCCATTTTTCGCGGAGCCGGGCTACCTCTCCGCGCTGGCGGCCTCGCTACGGCCACACCTGGCGAAGCCCTACGACCACGTCCTCTTTAGTTTTCACGGGGTACCGGAGCGCCACATGCGGAAGAGCGATCCGAGCGGGAGGCACTGCCTCGCCTCGCCCGACTGCTGCGAGCAACCGCACCTCGCCCACGCCACCTGCTACCGGGCCCAGGCACGCCGTACGGCGCGTGAGGTGGCCGCGGCGGTCGGGCTTCCCGAGGGGAAGTGGTCGATCTCGTGGCAATCCCGTCTGGGTCGAGATCCGTGGCTGAAGCCCTATACGGACGAGGTCCTGCACGAACTGCCCGCGCGTGGGGTGAAGCGCCTCGTCGTTCTCAGCCCGACGTTTGTGGCGGACTGCCTGGAGACGATCGAAGAACTTGGGATGCGGGGTGCTGAGAGCTTTCGCGAGTCGGGGGGCGAGGAGTTCACGCTCGTTCCCTGCCTCAACGACGCACCCGATTGGGTGGCGACGATCGCTTCCTGGGCCCGTTGCATGGCTGCGGAAGTCGATCCGGCCTAACTGACGACCGGAGCAGAAGCCACGGATGGACACGGATTTTCACGGATGAGCAGCAGAGATTGACTGCGGAACAGGAATCTCGCGCAAAGAACGCAAAGGACGCCAAGGGGAAGGACCGAGTACGCGCCCCGACAGGAGTCGTGGCTCACCGTACTCGGTCCTCTCATCAGCCAATCGACAGAGCCGAATACGGCGAGGCACGGACTGGCGCGCGGTGCGCAGTTCGGGACGCGTATTCGGCGATTTCTCTTCAGTCTCCGACTTTGCGCTTTTGGCGGGCTTTGCGTGAGAATTCTGTGTCCGTGCTGGTCCGTGTGAATCCGTGGCTAATCTTTCTCCTACCGGCGCTTGCGCTTCTTCAGTTCGGCCTTCGTGGCGCGCTCGATGCGCTTGATGTCCGGTTCGATCGGCTCGCGTGCCCCGGGGGACATGCGGTCGATGAAAAGCACCCCGTTGAGGTGGTCCACCTCGTGCTGGATGGCGCGGGCGAGGAAGCCGGTCGCCATGAGCGCGAGTGGGTGTCCGTCGAGTCCGAGGGCGCTCACCTGCACCGAGGGACTGCGCGGAACCGCCGCGGAGAGCCCGGGGAAGCTGAGGCAGCCCTCGACCCCCTCCTCGGTGCCCGGCGATTCGAGAAGGCGTGGATTGACGAGGACAATGGGCATGTGTTTCTCGACGGAAACCTCGCGACCACCGAGAAAGATTTGGGAGGGGCGCTCGACCTCGCGGACATCCACCACGCAGAGCATGAGGGCGCGGCCAACCTGCTGGGCGGCGAGTCCGACGCCCCGGTGGGCGCGCATCGCCTCGATCATCTCGGCGGCGAGGTGGCGAACCGCGGCGTCCACGCGGGCGATCTCGGCCCCCTTCTTGCGGAGGACCGGGTCCCCATAGAGCACGATCGGGAGTGGCATGGGCGGAGGCTACCTTCGAGGCCCGGGGGCCTCAAGCCTCTGGTCATGAGGAACAATAATCGGCAACTGCTGAACCGTGAACCGTTGAACCCGACAACCTGAGCCGTCGCATTACTTTTTGAGCAGGTCGCGGATCTCGGCGAGGAGCTTTTCCTGGGGCGGGGGCTCGGCGGGTGCCGCGGAGGCGGCATCCATCTTCCGCTGGAGGGTGTTGATCCCCTTTACGAGGAGGAAGACACAGAACGCCACGATCACGAAGTCCAGCGCCACGTTGATGAACTGCCCATAGGCGAGGACGGGTACGCCCTTGGCCTTCGCCTCCACGAGCGAGGCGACCGGCTTCGAGTTGTCGAGATTGATGAACAGGTCGGCAAAGTTCACGCCACCCATCAGCCGCCCGATCGGCGGCATGAGGAGGTCGTTCACCACCGAGGTGACGATTTTTCCGAATGCGGCGCCGATGATCACACCGACCGCGAGGTCCACGGCGTTGCCGCGGACCGCGAAGTCGCGGAACTCCTTGAGCATACCTTTCATGAAAAGCTTCCGGGGAGGAGGTTACTTCAGCCCGGCGGGAGCATTTCCAAGGGGGCCGGCGGCGGTCGCCTTCTGGATGAGGGTCTTGATCTCTTCGAGGAGCTGTTTCTGCTCCGTGGTGAGCTCGATTGCCGAGAGTTTCTGGACGAGCTCCGTGGCTTCCTTGATCTTCTGGTCGCCGACGAGCTTCTTCGCCTGTTCGAGAATGGTGTTCACGTCGCCGCTGGCAACCGCGTTCACAGTTTGGGTGACAGTCTTGGTGGCCTCGGGCAGGACCTGTTCAAGGTTGGCGGTAGCCTTGTTCACGGATTGCGAAACCGATTGGGCCATGGACTGGACGGTGCCGACCATCTTCTGGAGGTCGCTCTTCTCGTCTGCCGTGGGGGCAGGGGAGGATTCCTTCTTCCCACAACCGGCGAGGAGGAGCGTGGCAGCGGCGAGGGGGAGGACCAGGAGGTTCTTCATGGGGATCATGCTTTCGACTGGGTTGAGCCGGTCCCGGGAACGCCTCCGCGCGTTTGCGCGAAAACCCGGCCTCCCGTAGCACCGGTGAGAGGGCAGACTAGACCAGGTTGCCTGGTCCGTCAAACGCGCCCGTGGGAGGAAGGGGTGGGCTGATCGAGCATCTGGCGAAGGAGTTGCCGCACCTCCCTCCGGACTTGCCTCCCGCAAGGGTTTCCGCATGCTCTCGGTATGAGCGCGGGAGGTCCTGCTCCGTCTTTCGACCGCGAACGGTGGCCCCGTCGCATTGTCGGGAGCTGCTACTTCTTTGCCAGTCAGATGAAAAGAAAACTTACGGTCGCCGAGAAGGCGGCAAAACGAAAACGGCGTCTCAATATGAAACCCCTCCCGTCCCTCATTGTCAGTTCCCTCCTTGTCCTGACCGTCCTTGCGGCCACCGCGTGGGCTGGTCCCAAGGAGGAGGAGGCGGTCAAGATCGCCCAGGCCTGGCTCAAGCTCGTGGACGGTGCGCAATACAAGGAGAGTTGGTCGGAAGCGGCCAGCTTCTTCAAGGAGAGGGTGAAGGAGGATGATTGGGTCAAGATGATTGAACTCGCGCGAAAGCCCTTCGGCGAGGTCGTGGAACGGAAGCTGCTGAATGTCTCGTATACCCCCTCGCTACCGGGGGCTCCGGATGGCGAATACGTCGTGATTCAGTTCCAGACGACCTTTTCCAAGAAGAAAAACTCGATCGAGACGATCACCCCGATGAAGGACGCCGATGGCCCATGGCGCGTGTCCGGCTATTTCATTAAATGAAATTCTCGAACTCCGTGCTGCCGCCATTCAGTGAGCTTTGTCGTGCTCGTGCGAAGCGGAGTCGTCATCAATTTTGGCAGAACTGTCATACGCCCCGTCTCCCGCTGCTCCCGGCTTGGCTTTGATGCTGGGGTCGTGTTCTATCCGCTCTCAACCATGCGTGCGCGCGTTTCCTATCGGGGTGAACCTGATTCGGGGGGGCACTTCGGGCCCTACGGGGGGATTTACGCCCCCGAGACCCTCATCCAGCCCCTCCGCGAGCTTGAGGCCGAGTTCCGCCGAGCCCGCCGAGACCCCGCCTTCCGGCGGGAGTTGGACTCTCTTCTCGCGACCTTCGCCGGCCGCCCGACTCCCCTCTACTTCGCCGAGCGCCTCACTCGCGCCCTCGGCGGCGCGAAGGTGTATCTCAAGCGCGAGGACCTTCTTCACACCGGCGCCCACAAGATCAATAACGCCCTTGGGCAGATGCTCCTTGCCTGCCGCATGGGCAAGACGCGCGTGATCGCCGAGACCGGTGCCGGCCAGCACGGCGTGGCCACCGCCGCCGCCGCCGCCCGCTTCGGCCTCAAGTGTGTGATCTACATGGGTACCGTGGACGCCCGCCGCCAGGCCCTCAATGTCTACCGTATGCGTCTCCTCGGCGCCGAGGTCCGCCAGGTCTCCGTCGGCCAGCAGACCCTCAAGGAGGCGATCAATGAGGCGATGCGCGACTGGGTGAGCAACGTTCGCACTACCCACTACGTTCTCGGTACCGCCTACGGGCCGCACCCGTACCCGGTGATGGTTCGCACCTTCCAGGAGGTGATCGGCCGTGAAGCCCGCGCCCAGATCCTGCGCGCCGAGAAGCGCCTGCCGGACGTCCTTGTCGCCTGCGTCGGCGGCGGTTCGAATGCCATCGGGCTCTTTCATCCCTTCCTCCGCGACCGTCGCGTCCGCATGGTCGGCGTGGAGGCCGGCGGTCGTGGCGCGAAACTCGGCGAGCACGCCGCACGCTTCAACGGCGGCAGCCTCGGCGTGCTCCAGGGCACCCGCACCTTTGTCCTTCAGGACCGCGACGGCCAGATTGCCTCGACCCACTCGGTTTCCGCGGGGCTGGACTACGCGGCGGTGGGTCCCGAGCACGCCCTCCTGCGGGACCTCGGGCGTGCGGAGTACCCCTTCGCTCGCGACAAGGACGCGCTGCGTGCCTTCCAGACGCTCAGCCGGGTCGAGGGGATCATTCCTGCGCTGGAATCCTCCCATGCCCTCGCGTGGGTGATTCGGCACGCCCCTCGAATGAAGAAGTCCCAGATCATCATCGCCAACCTCTCGGGCCGCGGCGACAAGGACGTCGTCGAGGCCAGCCGCCACCTCCGCATCCCCACCGGAGAAATGGGCGACGCCTAGGCAGGCGGCTCACCCGGCACCATGCGCCCCCTCGCGCGATTCGTCCTTTTCTTTGCCGGCTGCGTACTTTTCGCGGCGGTCGCCTCGCCCGGGCTTTGCCTTGGGGCTCGCTGGCTGGCCGACCACACCACGTGGGAGTTTGCGGACTATCTGGGGCGTCATCCGTTCCATCGCTATTTCAACCGCTGCCTGCAAGGGGCGCTCCTCCTCGGCATCTGGCCGCTCCTGCGCGCCTCGGGCTTCGCCTCCCTGCGCGCCCTCGGCCTGCGGGGGCCGGGCGCGGCCCGCGACTTATTCCTCGGGCTTGCGACGAGCCTCGGTGTGCTCGCCCTCTATACGGGCCTTCTTCTCGCGCTCGGCTGGGAGCGGGTGCGCGATACTCCCCCTGTGGAACGTCTGGGCGGGATTCTCGCCGGCGTCGCCCTCACCGCGGTTCTCGTGGCCTTCCTCGAGGAAGTGTTCCTCCGCGGCTACCTCTTCCAGATGTGTCGCAGGGAAGGGGGGGGCTTTTTTGCCTATGCATTGCAGATCCTCATTTTTCCTGTGCTCCACTTCGTGAAGCCTCCGAATGCCGCCGCCCTCGGTCCCGTGGACGCATGGAGTGGATTTCACATGCTCGGGGCCTCCCTCGGCCAGTTCGCCCACCCCTCCGGGATCGTTGGGGGCCTGATCGTCCTCGCTGCGATTGCCTGGATGCTTTGCCGCGCCCTCGTGTGCCGGGGAAACCTCTGGATGCCCATCGGGATGCACGCCGGATGGATTGTCGTGCTCCAGCTTTCCTCGGAGTTTCTTCAGCAGGGCGAGGCGGCCTCCTCCTGGCCGGGCTGGGTCCTCGGGGGAGGGAACCTCTCCCACGGCGTACTTGCCCTCGTGCCCCTGGCCGCTCAAGCGGCCCTTCTCGGCCTGTTCGGGAAATCGCGAAAGCCGTGAACCTGATCAGTCTTCGCGGGGTCCTGCGTTCTGCCCTCGACCTTGTCTATCCGCGCCAGTGCCAGGCCTGCGGGGAGACCCGCTTCTGCGAGCGATTCGCCTTCCTCTGCGACGATTGCTTTGCTTCCGCCCCACCCATCGAGCCCCCGTGGTGTGATCGTTGCGGACTCCCCTTTACCGGCCTTGCGGGCGAGAACTTCGAGTGTCCGAACTGCCGGGGTGCCGATCTGGATTTTGAGCGCGCGCGGAGCGCCGTGCGCTTCCGTGGCGTCGTGCGACGCGCCATCCACGGCCTGAAGTACCTCGGCGAACGCTTCTGGATCCCCGCCCTCGAGGCGTGGTTCCTCGCGGGCACCGCCCACCATCTCGAAGGGGAAAGGGTGGATATGGTCGTCCCCGTCCCCCTTCACGCCGTGCGGGAGCGGGAGCGCGGCCTGAACCAAGCCGCCCTTCTCGCCCGCGTGCTCGCCCGCACACGAGGCCTCCCGTATGAGCCGCGCGCCCTGGAGCGGATTCGCGCCACCGAGACACAGACCCACCTCGACCGCGAAGAGCGCCAGAAGAACCTTCGCGGCGCGTTTCGCGTGCGCCATTCGCATGCGGTTGCCGGACGGCGCGTCCTCCTCGTGGACGACGTGCTCACCACCGGCTCCACGCTGGGTGAGTGCGCCACCACCTTGCGCCGGGCAGGCGCGGAGCCTTCGCTGGTGCTTACCCTCGCGAGGGGATGAGGACGTTTTGGGGGAGATGGGCAAGTTTGTTGGTGTTTCCCGCCGTAGGGACACGGCGGGCTACCGTCGGTAGCCCGTGCTGTCCCCAGCACGGGAGAGAGAAGCTGCCCGCGAGTCCAATATTTTTGTCGCGCACCTGCGTTTTGTTTCGCCGCTGAAACCCTTGACCCCCCGTAACTTGCGCCCTAGCGTGGTGTTCAAGGAACGGATGACGCGCTGGCTGGGCAACGGACGACGGCGGGGGCAGGCCATGGTTGAGGCCATGGTCGTGGCGGGGGTCCTGCTTACCGTGCTGGTCGGGCTCGGTTTCCTCGTCAGCGCATTCCTCGACAACGCCTACCGCGGGCTGGTTCTCATCTCGAGCGAGTACCCTTGAGAAAAAGCCTATCCGCGCAGGCCCACACGGAGACCCCATGAAATTCATGAAAAAACGCAAGTCCGGCCAGGCCATGACGGAGTACATCATCATCGTCGCAGTCATCGCCCTCGCGGCGTTGACGGTGTTCGGCCTCTTCGGCGACACGATTCGCGCGAAGATGAACGGCATCATCGCGGCGTTCGGTGGCGCGACCACCGGCACGCAGGGCGAAGATGTGACCGCAGGCTCGTCCAAGGATGGCCTAAAGAACCTGAACCAGGACGGCACGGGCGCGCCCTGACGCCGGGTGGTTCCACTGTGCCGTGCTCGCGCCGGGTTTCTGGCGCGGCGCGCCGTGCCATGAACGCGTCCCTTGAGTCGCTCTTGCGGGGGAAGACGCGATGGCCGTCCGTGTCGTCGTTCGGGGTGGCTCATGCCGACTTCCTCAACGGGCAACCCCGCCAGGAGCGAGGCAGGTCGCTCAATCGCCAATCCATTTCCGGCCAATCCATGGTGGAGTCGGCGCTGGTGCTCGTTCTGCTCTCCTTTGTTCTCTTCGGGATGCTTCAGGTGGCGTTGAAGCTGAATGCCGAGCAGGTCCAGAACTTCGGATCCTACGTGGCGGCGCGGTCGCGGATCGTGGGTTTCAACGACGGGGTGGTACAGAAGGCGTGGCTGATCGGGAACATTCTCAACTCGGGCGAGATGCTCGCGCCTGAGGAGGGGTTGACGGC
Source organism: uncultured Verrucomicrobiota bacterium (assembly GCA_964653025.1). Classification (GTDB taxonomy): domain Bacteria; phylum Verrucomicrobiota; class Verrucomicrobiia; order JABWAM01; family JABWAM01; genus JABWAM01. The sequence continues at coordinate 764 of CAZZBZ010000046.1, read as the reverse complement.
CGTGGCCCAGGTTGCGGTGGAGTATTGGGCAATCTCCGATTTTCTGCAGTCTTCCTACACGGCATGGGAACTTCAGCCGCAGCTCAACTACGAGTTCTGGGAGAGCTTTCCCGGCGTGTCGTCAGCAGGACCGTTTGACACCTACACGGCGAACTCGGAGTACGCATTTCCCCTTGTCATCGCCCAGGCGCTCCCGATCCTCGCCGGTTCCATGGGCGGTACGAACGCGACGATTCGGAGCGCGGTCACCATGGAAAACCACTTTCCCTACTACCTCCAATGGAACTGAGCGCAAAGGAAGGGTCGAGGGTCGAGGGTCGAGGGTCGAGGGTAGACCCAAATCCAGACGATAGGATTTTCGGGATGTCCGTTTCTGAGGGGAGCACACGCGGCTCGCGTGTTGAAATCGGCGGCCCGTCGATTTTTCCCTCGGGATCTGGCCGCCGGGCCGGCGGCCAGGACACGCGAGCCGCGTGTGCTCCCCAAAAAAACAGATGTCGTGCCGATCCTCACCCCAGGATTATGGGAGACCCTCGACCCTCGACCCTTGACCCCCTCCGCCGCCGTCGCGGCCAGGTCCTGCTCTACCTTGTGGGGGTGCTGGGGGTATTGGGGCTGACGGCGCTGTGGCTGCTCGACTCGAACACCGCGATCGTCTCACGCATCCGCGCGCAAAATGGGGCGGATGCCGCGGCGCTCGCGGCGGCGCAGTGGCAGGGGCGCTCGCTCAATGCCCTCGGGGAGATCAACCTCGTCAAGGCGAT
>CAZZBZ010000045.1:25521-28214 GCA_964653025.1 uncultured Verrucomicrobiota bacterium | reverse complement strand
CCATGGATGCAAGGTGACTTTCCCGGTGGACGCCTTCGTCCCCTCGCCCCGACCCGTATGGGACCCCGGGCAGCCCTACAGCGGGACCGGCGGCGGACGCGACGGGCGAACCCTGTGAGAAAATGTTAACCATTCAGGTTCACGGTTCAGAGGTTCAACGGTTCACGGTTGGGAACGAAGCTTTGGAGACGACCCGTCCCCAGGCCACGGTTTTGCGGGGACCTTCCTCGTCTCCGATTTCCTTGGGAGGGCGGTGCTCCGTCGCCGCCGTCTGCTCTGGGGGTCGGCCCCCGGGCCGCGGGACCAGGGGAAGGCGGGACGAGGGCGTCCCGGCTCCAAAAACCGTTGAACCGTGAACCAATGAACCCATCAACCTTATAAAAGACATGAGCATTACACGGTTCGGACTTATCGGCTGCGGCTGGCGGGCGGAGTTCTTCACGCGGGTCGCCCAGGCGCTTCCGGACCGCTTCGAGGTCGAGCGCGTCCTGATCCGCGACCCCGCCAAGCCCAAGGCCCAGGAGTTCCTGAAGCGGTGGCCCCTGCCGACGTGCACCACGATCGACGAACTGCTCCGCGACGCAAAGATGACCTTCGTGGTCCTCTCCGCGCAGGCCGCCTCCAATCCGGAACTGCTGGCGGCGCTGGCCGACCGCCGCATGCCAGCCCTCTGCGAGACCCCGCCCGCGCGCGGCGTTCCCGAGATGACCGCCCTGCACGAACTGACCCGCCGCGGGGCGCGCATCCAGGTCGCCGAGCAGCTCCACCTTCGCCCCCACCACGCGGCGCGCATTGCGCTCGCGCGGTCGGGCCTGCTGGGCCACGTCCACGAGGCTCAGGTCGCCGTCGCCCACGGCTACCACGGGGTCAGCCTCATCCGCCGCCTCCTTGGCATCAACTTCGAGGATGCCACGATCACGGCGCGGCGCGTTTTCTCGAAAATCGTCGCCGGCCCCGGGCGCGAAGGCCCCCCGATGGAGGATAAGACCGAGGACGTCATGCAGGAGATCGCCTGGCTGGATTTCGGCGACCGCCTCGGAATCTATGACTTCGCGGGCTCCCAGTATTTCTCGTGGGTCCGCTCGGTCCGCACGCTCGTCCTGGGCGACCGGGGGGAAATCCACAACGATGAGGTGCGCTACCTCAAGGACTTCCGCACGCCGGTGCACTTCAGTCTCCAGCGGGAGGTCGCGGGCGAAGGGGACAACCTCGAGGGCTTCCATCTCCGGGGCATCCTCGCCGGCGACCAGTGGGCGTACACCAACCCGTTCATCCCGGCCCGTCTCAGCGACGACGAGATCGCCATCGCCTCCTGCCTCGAGAAGATGGCGAAGTACGCGGGGGGCGGCCCCGACTTCTACAGCCTGCCCGAGGCCTGCCAGGACCACTACCTTGGCCAGATGATCTCTCAGGCAGCCCGCAGCGGTGAGCGGGTCACCACCCAGAGGCAGCCCTGGGCCCCTGAGCCATAGCAGTTCAGGAGCGCTGCGGAGAATCGACTCCGCTCAACTCCACGAGCTCTGCGCCCCACAGGGCAACCATACCCCTCGTCAGCCGCAGTCGGCAGTCCACCGAAGAATCGTTTCGAGGGCCTCGCGCGCCCGCTCCAAGACGGGGCGCATGTCCATCAGGCGCGGGTTCCATGCGAGGCAAAGGGACTGCGCGTAGCCCTCCAGGAAAGGGAGAGGGATCTGCACCACCTTTTGCGGATCGAAGTCGCCGGCCGCGATCGCCATCACCACGACCCCAAAGCCCCCCGTTTCGTTTCCGCGCGGTAGGCTTCGGCAAGGAGGGTGACGGGATGGGCGACGCGGACTTCCAGTCCACGCTCGCGGAGGCCGACGGCGACCTGGATCATGCAGCCGGGGTTGGAGGTGGCGACGACCGCGGCATTCGTGGAAGCGATGTGCCCGACCTTGCGGCGCTGGAGTTCCATCGCCATTTCCGGCTGGGTGATGTTGTAGACGCCGGCGCTCCCACAGCACCAGGTGGACTCGGGAAGCTCCACAAACTCATACTCGGGAAGGGACTTCAGGATGGCCCGAGGCTGCACGGTGATCTTCTGTCCGTGAACAAGGTGGCAGGCCTCGTGGTAAGTGAGGCGGACCTTCGACGACACTCCGTTGCCGTGCGGGGGGCGGAAGCCGATCTCGATCAGGTACTCCTGGATGTCGCGCGCCTTGCGGGACCAGGTCTTCGCCTTCTCCGCGTAGGCGGGGTCGTCGGCGAGAAGGCGGTCGTAGTGGCGGAGGTGGGAGCCGCAGCCCGCGGCGTTGATGATGATCGCATCGAGCCCGTCGACGTCGAAGGCATCGAGGTTCGTCCGAGCGAACTTTTTGGCGAGTTCCCACTCGCCGTTGTGGCCGTGGAGCGAGCCGCAGCACTCCTGGCCCTTCGGGATGACCACCTCGCAGCCGTTCTGTTCGAGGACAAAGACCGTGTCGCGGTTGACGTCGGCAAAGGTGAGGTCCTGCACGCAGCCGGCGATGATGCCGACCTTGAGAACTGCCGATTTCTGATTGCCGATTTCCAAATTCGGATCCGCGGATGGCCGAGCTGACTTTGCCGTTGGTGCGGGGCTAATCCCGATTTCGAAATATGCGTCCGTCGTCTGTCTTTGCCCAGTTGGCGATTGGCGATTGGCAATTGGCAATTTCTTGGTGCGGTATCCCATCTCGGTGAACTCGTCGAGG
>CAZZBZ010000045.1:0-25421 GCA_964653025.1 uncultured Verrucomicrobiota bacterium | reverse complement strand
ATTGGCAATTGGCAATTTCTTGGTGCGGTATCCCATCTCGGTGAACTCGTCGAGGACGGCGGGGGTGAGGGGCTCGAGTTCGCGGATCTGCTTTGGCGCGAGGCGCATGAGGCCGGAGGCGCGCACGAGGGCCTGCATCCCGACTTTCTGGTAGATCCAGAGGAGGCGCCCGGCAAAACGGAGGCGGGCCCGCTTCGCGAAGAGCCAGCGGATGAGGGCCCAGCGGACAAGGTTCCGCTTCGGGGCCGAAAGAATGTGGCGGCGCTCGACCTCGGCGCGAGCCATCTCGAAAAGGTGGGCGTAGTCCACGCCCGCGGGACACGCGGTGGTGCAGGCGAGGCAGCCGAGGCAGAAGTACATCTCCTCGCCGAAGGCACGGGTGACCTCGAGGCGATCGTCGGCGATCGCGCGCATGAGGGCAATGCGACCGCGGGGGCTCGCCGACTCACGCTTCGTGGCGTCGTAGGTGGGGCAGGTGGGCAGGCAGAGCCCGCAGTGCATGCACTGCTGGACGACGGAGTAGTCGAGCCCCTTGAGAAAATTGGCGTTCGTTGCGTGGCCCATGGGCGGCACGCTATCGGCGCGGGAGGCGCAAATCCAGCGTTTTGGATCGCCGGGTGTCACAGGGTTGTCACTTGACCGGGGCCGGCGGGTTGAATCACACTCACCGCTTCATGTCGAGGATCCCCCAGCATCACAGTTATCCAGGCAAGCTGATTGCCGTTGAGGGCCTCGACGGGTCGGGGAAGTCCACCCAGATCTACCTCGCGAAGCGCTGGCTGGAGCTCCAGAACGCGAAGGTGTTTTTTTCCGAATGGAACTCTTCGGACCTTGTGAAGAACGCGACGCGGCGGGGAAAAAAGCGGAACCTCCTGACCTCGACGACTTTCAGCCTGATCCACGCGACCGACTTCATGGATCGCTGGGAGCGCCAGATCCTCCCGCTTCTTCGCGCGGGCTACATCGTTCTCTGCGACCGCTACATGTTCACCGCCTTCGCGCGCGACGCGGTGAGGGGATGCGACCCGGCCTGGTTGCGGAACAACTACAGCGTGGCGGTGCTCCCGGACCTCACCTTCTTCTTCAAGCTCCCACTCGAGATCGCCCTCAGCCGCATCCTCGAGGGGCGCCCGACCCTCAAGTACCACGAGGCAGGGATGGACCTGAACCTCTCGACCGATCCCTACGAGAGCTTTAAGATTTTCCAGGGGCGGATCAACGAGCAGTATATCGCCATGGAACAGGAGTTCGGGCTGGTCGTCATGGACGCGAGCCAGCCGGTGGCGACGCAGCAGGCCGAGATGCGGCGGATCATCTCGGAGAAGATCGACCTGTCGGAATACCGCCTGAGGCTCGGCGCACGATGAGCCCGAAACGATTCTTCGGAGCGGGCCTGCCCGGAGTGAAGCTCGACCAGCTTCCCGGTAAGCTCATCGTCATCGAGGGCGCGGACGGCTCCGGCCGCTCCACCCAGATCGACAAGCTCACCGCCTGGCTCGAGGGGAAGGGCTATCCGGTGACCTCCTTCGGCCTGAAGCGCTCGACACTCGTGAGCGCCGACCTCGACCGCGCAAAGAAGGGGAACGTTCTCGGTCGCCGCACGATGAGCCTCTTCTATGCCACCGATTTTGCCGACCAGATTGAGAACAATGTGATCCCCGCATTGCGCGCGGGCTTCATCGTGCTGGCCGACCGCTACATCTACACCCTCATGGCCCGCGACATCGCGCGCGGGGCGGACCGCGAGTGGACGGAGGCGCTCTACAGCTTCGCGATCGTCCCCTGCGCGGTTTTCTATCTCCAGGTCTCCCCGAGGATCCTCGTGGAGCGCACCTTCCAGAAGGAGGCGACGCTCGACTACTGGGAGAGCGGGATGGACATCGGCCTCGCCGAGAGCCTTTTCGACAGCTTCATGCGCTACCAGAAGCTGATCCACGCCGAGTTCTGCCGCATGCAGGCGCAACACGGCTTCCAGATCGTAAACGGCAATCGCTCCATCTGGGCCACCCACCTGGAGCTCCAGCGCAAGATCGGCGAGGTCCTCGGGATGGGAGCGGAAGGATGAAGGCGCGGGACAAGGGCGTGGATGCGGCGACGGTCGCCGCGGCACTTGGCCACCTCCGCGGGGCCTTCCGGGAATCCGCGGATGCCTATGCCGCACGGGTCGAGGGCGATCTCTCCTCCGTCCTGAAGGCCGTGAGGCTCGCGACCGGCCCCGAGGGACGGCGCACCCGAGGCGGGGAGATTTCGGGACGGGCTCGCCGCGATCTTCGCGACATGCAGGTTCTTCTCGCCGACCTTTGCCTGAAACCCGCGAAAGGACGCCGCAAAGACCTTCGCCGCGTGGAGGAACTCGTCGCCGACCTCCTGTCGCGCACCAGCGAGTGGTGAGGACGGGCACCCCGCCCGTCCTTTCACGGAAACATGAGGGGAGGGACGCTTATGAATCGCGATATCAGTACAAATGCAGCGAGAGGTAGTAGAGCTTGCCGGGTTTGAGGCGGAGGGTGGGAGGGGCGAGATCGAGTTCGAGTTTCGGAGCCCGGGCCTGCGCGAAGAGCGAGAGGAGATTGTGCAGGGAGAAGGGGACCACGTAGTCGAAGACCTCGGCGTTCTGAATCTTTGCCATGTCCTCCGCCTTCTTCACGGCGTCCTGGAAGGTGCCGATCTGGTCCACGAGCTTCGCGGAGAGGGCCTGCTTGCCCGAGAGGATGCGGCCATCGGCGATCCCGTTGCGAAGGGCCTCGGGGTCGAGCTTGCGCTCCGACGCCACGATTTTCAGGAACTGGTCGTACGATTCCATGATCAACGACTGGACGAGCTCGATTTCCTCCGGGGTGGAGTCGCGACCCCCGTTGAGCATGTCCTTGAACTTCCCGCTCTTGATGGTCACCGACTTGAGCCCGATTTTCTCGAACAGTCCCTTATAGTTGATTGTTTCGAGGACGACGCCGATGGAGCCGGTGATCGTGAGGTTGTCGGCGACGATCCAACTCGAACCCATCGCGGCGTAGAACCCCCCACTCGCGGCGACCGAGCCCATGCTGCAGACAACGGGCTTCTTCTTCCGAGCATCACGCACGGCGCGGTAGATCTCGTCGGAGGCGAGGACCTCCCCGCCCGGCGAGTCAATGCGCAGGAGGATGCCCTTGACGGTGTCGTCCTCGAGGGCGAGGCGAAGTTGCTCGCGGAGATCGCCGACCATGCCATCGTAGCCGACGCGGCCCTCGATCTCCGTGGCGATCAGGCCCTCGAGACGGATCACGGCGAGGCGGTGCTTCCCGTTATGCTCGCCACTGAGATAACGCTCGTTGAACGGGGTGCCATCGACGCCCCCCTCGCCGCGCGTCGCGCGCAGGTAGAAAAAGAGTCCGACATTCGCGAGGAGGCTGAGGACGAGAAAGAAGCGCAGCCATCCCGAGGAGCGGCGCTTCGTCTGGACCGGCGGGGGGTTGGCGGAGAGTGGGCGGAGTGGAACCGACGACATCGGGGTCGAGGCGGGCACGGGAGGAATGGGCGGGGGTGCGTCGGAGTTCATAAAATACAGGAGGCAAGCTTAGCAGCCTCGCGAGAAAGGCGCAATGAGCGGGGTGCGAGGCCTTTCAAGCGGCTTCCGCGGTTGACTCCATGGGGGCGGGGGCCTTTCATCGCGCGCCATGAGGACACACGTTTCCCCGCGGCCGCTCTCGACGGACGGTCGCCTGCGGTTTCGACCGGGCTGGTTGGAGGCGCGCGAGCGGCTCTCCCGCTGGTGGCACGGGGAAGATCTCGGACGACCGGTCCTGCTCCTCACCGTCCCGCGCCAGAAACTGCGGAGGAAGTTTCCCTTCCCACCGCCGCAGAGTGGCGAGATGGCGCCCTATGCCACGAATGACCCGGCACGACGGATCGAAATCGCGCTCTGGCGGTCGGCGACGACGGCCTGGCTCGGGGAGGCGGTTCCCTCCCCTTCGGTCGGGGATATCGGGGCGAACTCGCTGGCGGCCTACCTCGGCTGCAACACAATCGAGCGACCCGATACAACATGGTTCGAATCCTGCATCCGCGAGCCGGAGGAGGCGCGGTTCGCGTTCGACCCCGAAAACAAGGCGTGGCGATACAGCCTCGCCACCTTCGTACGGATGGCGGAAGAGGGACGAGGAAAGATCCTCCAGCAGTTTCCCGATCTCATCGAAGGGCTGGATACCCTCGAGGCGATGCGCGGGGGGATGAACCTCCTCACCGACCTCATCGAGCGCCCCGAGTGGGTGCACGCCTGCCTGCGGCAGATCACCCCGCTCTACTTCCGCCACTATGACCTCCTCTACGACATGCTCCGGGACGAGATCGGCGGGAGCGTCTTCTGGCTCTGGGCGCCGGGGCGCCTCGCGAAGCTCCAATGCGACTTCTCGGCGATGATCTCTCCATCGATGTTCGGCGAGTTCATGGTCCCCGTCCTGCGGGAGATGACCGAGCGCCTCTCATACGCCTTCTATCATTGGGATGGGCCGGGGGCGATCCCCCATCACGACCACCTCCTTTCGCTCCCGAAACTGGATATGATCCAGTGGACGGCCGGGGCGGGGGCCGAGCCGGCGACACACCCGCGATGGTGGCCCCTCTACCACAAGACCTTCGAGGCCGGGAAGGCGATATTCATCAGCCTCCCATACCACAGGAATGGCGAGGACCTGGCCGCGGAGTTTCGTGTCCTCCGTCGGGAGTTCGGGCCGAAGCTCAACCGCTTCGTCCTTGGCATCACGGCGCCCGACCTCAAGGCTGCCAAGAACATCCTCGCCGCGGCGGAGGCCTGAGAGCGTGGGGGGGGTCGTGGGGTTATCATTGAGGCTGCCGCTGGCGTGTGCTAGAAGTACCGTCTCAATGATTTTCCGAAAACAGGCCGGTCCGCCGGCGCGCCGGCCGCGAAAGCGAAACTCCATGCTTCCCTCCCGCCAGAACCCGTCCGAAAAACGGCGGCCCGACGAGGGCCCGGACTGGAATGGCATCCTGCGTGTCGTCCTGATCTGGGCGCTGATTTTCGGTGCCATCCCCCTCTTTTCCTGGATGAGCAAGCGGCAGGATGCGGGGATCAAGCAGTTCACCTACTCCGAGTTTCTCAAGGCTGTGCAGGATGGCCAGATCAAGGATGTCATGATCGCCTCGGAAGCCACGGGGAATGAAGTGGTCCGCGGTGCCCTGGTCTTAAAAAAGGGGGAGAAGGAGGCGAAAGAGGCGAAGGAGTACAAGGCCTACATTAATCTTTCCTTCGACCGCGACCTTTCCAAGGAGCTCAAGGAGAAGGGGATCCCGGTTAAAATCGAGCCGGCGGCCGGATTCTGGAGCACCTTCCTGATGTCCTCCCTGCCCTTCCTGCTTCCGCTGGTGTTCCTCTGGTTCCTCTTCTCTCGCCAGATGCGCTCGATGGGGAAGGGCGCCTTTTCCTTTGGAAAGAGTCGCGCGCGCCTCCTGAGCCGCGACAAGAACCGCATGACCTTCAAGGACGTTGCGGGAATCGAGGAGGCGAAGGAGGAGGTGCAGGAGATTGTTGAGTTCCTCAAGGATCCGAAGCGCTTTCAGCGACTCGGGGGGCGCATTCCGAAGGGCGTGCTCATGATCGGGCCGCCAGGCACGGGCAAGACCCTTCTCGCCAAGGCGATCGCCGGCGAGGCGGACGTCCCCTTCTTCTCGATCAGCGGCTCCGATTTCGTGGAGATGTTCGTCGGCGTCGGCGCCTCCCGCGTCCGCGACATGTTCGAGCAGGGGCGGAAGGCCGCCCCATGCCTCATTTTCGTGGACGAGATCGATGCCGTGGGACGCTCCCGCTTCACAGGCATCGGGGGCGGGCACGACGAGCGTGAGCAGACGCTCAACGCCCTCCTCGTCGAGATGGACGGTTTCGACACCCAGGAGGGGGTCATCCTCATCGCGGCGACGAACCGCCCCGATGTCCTCGACCCGGCGCTCCTGCGCCCCGGGCGCTTCGACCGTCAGATCGCGATCGACCTCCCCGACGTCAAGGGGCGCGAGGAGATCCTCCGTGTCCACGCCAGGAAGGTGAAGCTCTCCGATGCCGTGGACCTCTCCGTGATCGCGCGGGGCACGCCCGGGTTCGCGGGAGCCGACCTCGCCAACCTCCTGAACGAAGCGGCGCTCCTCGCCGCGCGCGACCAGAAGAAGGCCATCGGCATGATCGAACTCGAGGAGGCGCGCGACAAGGTCCGTTTCGGGCGCGAGCGCCGCAGCCGCGTGATGGACGACAAGGACAAGGAGATCACCGCCTACCACGAGGCCGGCCATGCCGTCGTCGCCGCCTCGCTGGAGAACACGGAGCCGATCCACAAGGTGACCATCATCCCGCGCGGGAACGCCTACCTCGGCGCGACGATGCAGCTCCCCGAGAAGGACCACTACACCTACGGGCGCAAGAAGGTGCTCGACGAGCTCACGGTCTATATGGGCGGACGCATTGCCGAGGAGATGATTTTCAGCGACATCACCTCCGGTGCCTACGGGGACATCCGCGGGGCCACCCGCCTCGCGCGCAAGATGGTCTGCGAGTGGGGAATGAGCGACAAGATGGGCTTCATCGAGTACGGCGAGAAGGAGCAACAGGTCTTCGTCGGGCGCGACATGTCCCACGGCCGGGAGTTCAGCGAGGCGACCGCCCAGGCAATCGACGCCGAGGTTCGACGGATCGTGGACGAGTGCTACGCACGCGCGAAGCGGATCCTCGAGGAGAAGCGCGACAAGCTCGAGGTGCTCGCGAAGACCCTCCTGGAATGCGAGACCCTCGACGGCGCCCACGTGAAGGAAATTCTCAATACCGGAAAGCTGGCCAACCCGCCCACGCGCCGCCCGCCGCCCGTCCCGCAGCCGCAGCCCGAGCCCGTCGGCGCCCCCGCCGAGATCAAGGTGGGCTCCACGGAGGCCCGCCCCGCGCCCGCCCCTGCCCCATCTCCCGCCTGATTCCCGACGGATGCGGTACACCACACAAAACCAAGAAGCGACCGTCCGCGCACGGGCGCATCCCCCTGAGCACACCCTCGCCTTGCGCAATCCGGGTCCAAGCGTTGAAGGATTTCGCACGCGGGACAGGCAACAACGCGCTCACCTGATTTTCGGGCGATTAGCTCAGTGGTAGAGCGCCTGCTTTACACGCAGGTGGTCGGGGGTTCGAATCCCTCATCGCCCACCACTCCCGCTCCTGCTCCCGCTCTCGCTCTCGCTCTCGCTCTTGCAGCTCTTCGTCCAAACCGCTAATCAGGAGCCTTGATGCCTGCGCCTGTCCGTCAACTCAACCGCCTCGACGCCACCTTCGCCCGGCTCCGTGCCGCGAAGCGCAAGGCTTTCGTCGCCTACATCACCGCCGGCGACCCCCACCTCCGCGCGACGGAGAAGCTCGCCCTCGAGCTTGAGCGCAGCGGGGTAGATGTCCTCGAACTCGGCATCCCCTTCTCCGACCCGCTCGCTGACGGTGTGGTCAACCAGCTCGCCGCCGAACGCGCCCTCCGGGCGGGAACGACGCTCCGCGGCCTCCTCCTCTCGGTACGCGCGATGCGCCGCCGCGGACTCAGCCTCCCGATCGTTTTCTTCACCTACTTCAACCCGATCCACCGCTACGGTGCCGCACGTTTCGTCCGCGACGCCGCCACAGCCGGGGTCGATGGCGTGCTCACCCTCGATCTCCCCGTCGAGGAGTCCGCCGCATGGCGAAAGCTCATGGACCGCGCCGGGCTCTGCGCCATCTCCCTCATTGCGCCCACGACCCCGCCCGCGCGCGTCCGCGCGATCGCCCGCGCCGCACGCGGCTTCATCTACTACGTCTCGCGCGAGGGCGTCACCGGCGAGCGCCGCAGCCTGGCCTCGGGGCTCGATCGCCGCATCGCCCTGATCCGCCGCTCCGCGGGTCGCACGCCGGTGGTGATCGGCTTCGGGATCTCCACTCCCGCCCAGGTCCGCGCCTCCGCCACCCTCGCCGATGGCTGTGTTGTCGGCAGCGCGATCGTTCGCCGCATCGCCGAGATCGGCAACAAGCCCACGCTCGTCCCCACCATCGGTCGCTTCGTCCGATCCCTGACACGTCCCCTCCGCTGATTTCTGCTTCCCCTTTTCTCCCCGTCCCCTCTTCCTGCTCACTGCTTCCCATCATGTCTTCCCACTGGCACGCACTCATCATGGCCGGCGGCAAGGGCGAACGCTTCTGGCCCTGGAGCCGCGAGAACCGTCCCAAGCAACTCCTCCCCCTCTTCGGGAAAAAGACGCTCATCGAGATGACCGTTGAGCGCCTGCTCCCGATCATGCCGCGCGAGCGCATCTGGATCGTCACCAACCCCCCCCAGGCACGCGCCATGGCTCGCCTCATGCCGCGCTTCCCGAAAAAGAACTTCATCGTGGAACCCGTCGGCCGCGATTCCACGGGCGCCGTGATGCTCGGGTGCGCGACGGTCGCCCGCCGCGACCCTGAGGCGGTGATGGCCCTCCTCCCCGCCGACCACATCATCCACGACACCCGCGCCTACGCGCGCGCCCTCACCGACTGCTTCCGTGTCGCCCAGCGCGCACCGCTCATCGTGACCCTCGGAATCAAGCCCGCCTCCCCGAGCACCGCCTACGGCTACATCGAGCGCGCCGGTCCGATGCGTGTGCCCGGCACGACCACCCGCCTCTTCCACGGACGCCGCTTCCTCGAGAAGCCGAACGTGGCCGCGGCCGTGCGCTTCGTTCGCTCGGGCCGCTACGTCTGGAACGCCGGCATGTTCCTCTGGTCCGCGAAGACGATCCGCGCCGCCTTCCGCGCCCATAGCCCCGTCCACGCCGCGGGCTGGGAGGCCGTCGCCGCCGGGCCGCGCGAAGCCGCCGCCTACCTCCGCCGCGGATGGCTCGCCCTCCCGAAGATCTCGATCGATTACTCGATCATGGAGAAGTCGCGGAACCTCGCTGTGGCCGAGGGCCGCTTCGACTGGGACGACGTCGGTTCCTGGACCGCCCTCGCCAACCATTTTCCCTCCGACAAGGCGGCCAACTGCCATCAGGGCCAGGTTCTTTCAGTGGATAGCCGGGGCTGCATCGTCCTTGGAAAAAATCGCACGATCGGGCTGATCGGGGTCCGCGACCTCATCGTCGTGCAAACCGACGACGCCACCCTCGTCTGCACCCGCGAAGCCGCCCAGCGCGTGAAGGAACTTGTGAAGCTGCTTCCCAAGCATCTGCGCTGAGCCATCAGCCACGGATGAAACACGGATGGCAGACAAGATGCGCAAAGTCCGCTGACACGGACTTTGCGCGTCTGTACGGCAGAATGGTTTCCGACTCCTCCGCGAAAACACACCGATTCCGTGTGGCGGAATCGGCGCATCTTCCATCCGTGGTTCATCCGTGGCTTCTCTTCCTCATCCGCCTTCGTGGTTTTGTGGTCAACCTCCCGTCATGAGCGCGCCCGCCTTTGATGCCGTCCTTTTCGACCTGGACGGCACCCTCGTGGATTCGTTCGACGACATTGCCGCGTCGGCAAACCACGCCCTCGTCACGGTCGGCCGCACCGCGCTCCCGGTTCCCCTCATCAAGAGCTACGTCGGCGAGGGGATCCACGTCCTCATGCGCCGCGCGCTCGGCACCGACGACCCCGAACTCATCGAGCGGGCCGTGGCCGCGTGGCGGCCGCACTACGAGGCCCACTGCCTCGACCGCACCCTTCCTTACGGGGGCGTTGTCCCCCTTCTGCAGGACCTTGCCGCGGCGGGGGTGAAGTTGGGGGTCGTCAGCAACAAGCTTGAAAGCCTTACCGTTGCCACGGTGAACGGCCTCGGATGGAAGTCCCTCTTCGGGGCCGTCGTCGGGGGCGACACCACCCCGCAACGCAAGCCCGACCCGTCGCCACTCCGCCACGCGGCGGGGATTCTCGGGATCACCGGCAAGCGCATCCTCTTCGTGGGGGACACCGCGAACGACCTCGGTGCCGCGCGCGCCGCCGGCTGGCCCTCCTGCGCGGTCACCTGGGGCCAGATCCCCGAGGAGGAACTCCGCCGCCTCCAGCCCGACTTCCTCGTTCGCCACCCCCGCGAGATCGCCGCCCTCGTTCTGCCCCGATTTACCCCGCAAGCCCGCAACAAAACGGACGCGGCCTGAGGTATTTTTCTGCTGACAAGGAGTTCTGTTTCATGCAGGATTCCTCTTAAGAAATTCTTATGGCAAAAATCTCCCCGAGCGTCAGTTACAGTTTCACGATGCGGCTGCGGATCCGCAACACGGCGGGGATGCTGGCCAAGGTGATGACCGCCATCGCCCGTCAGCGTGGTGACCCGGGCGCGGTGGACATCGTGAGCGCGGACCGCCAGTTCAAGGTGCGCGACCTCACCGTGAGCGCCCGCGATGACGCACACGCGAGGATCATCCTGAAGGCCGTGAAGAAGCTCCGGGGGATCGAGGTCGTCCACACCTCCGACCGAGTCTTCCTGATGCATCTGGGGGGAAAGATCCGCATCCAGAACAAGGTGCCGGTCACGACGCGCGACGCCCTCTCCATGGCGTACACCCCGGGGGTGGCGCGGGTGTGCCAGGCCATCGCCGAGGACAAGGCCAAGGTTCGCACGCTCACGATCAAGCACAACTCGGTCGCCGTGGTCAGTGATGGCTCGGCCGTGCTGGGGTTGGGCAACATCGGCCCCGAGGCCGCCATGCCCGTGATGGAGGGCAAGGCGATGCTGTTCAAGGAGTTTGCCGACATCGACGCCTATCCCATCTGCCTGCGCACGCAGGATCCCGACGAGATCGTGCTTGCCGTCAAGTGGATCTCGACCGGTTTCGGGGCGATCAACCTGGAGGATATCAGCGCCCCGAGATGCTTTGAGATCGAGCGTCGCCTCAAGCAGGAACTCGACATTCCCGTCTTTCACGATGACCAGCACGGCACCGCCATCGTGGTGCTGGCGGCCGCCCTGAATGCCCTGAAGCTGGTGGGCAAGAAACTGCGCGACATCCGAATCGTCGTGGCCGGCGCGGGGGCGGCGGGCACCGCGGTGGCGAAGATGTTCCTGGCGGCGGGGGCACGCCGCATCGTCTGCTGCGATCGCAAGGGAATCATTGGGAGGTCGCGCCTCCCCGGGCTCGACCCGAACAAGGCATGGCTTGCGGAAAACACGAATCCCCTCGGGATCAAGGGCTCGCTGGAAGATGCGGTGCGGGGAGCGAACCTGTTCGTTGGGGTCAGCGGGCCCGGCGTGCTCACCCCGCGTGCGCTTCGCACGATGGCCCGTCACCCGATCGTTTTCGCGCTCTCCAACCCCACCCCGGAAATCATGCCGGAAGACGCCGCCCGTTACGCCCGCATCGTGGCCACGGGGCGCAGCGACTACCCCAACCAGATCAACAACGCGCTGGCCTTTCCCGGGATCTTTCGCGGAACCCTCGATGCGCGTGCCACCGAGATCAACGAGACCATGCAGTTGGCGGCGGCCCGGGCCCTCGCCGGCTGCATCACCGACGCCGAACTCAGCGAGGAACTCATCGTCCCCAGCATTTTCGACAAGCAGGTGGTTCGCCGGGTCGCCCATGCCATCGTGCAGGCCGCCTACGCCACCGGCGCCGCGAAACACCGCCACCACTAAACGGGGAAAGAAGTTCCGATGGGGCTTCCGCCCCCACCCTCAGACGGGCACGGCGGAGCGTGCCCCTCCACTTTCCCTTTCAATCCCGGAAGTTGCCGAAGGAGAGCGCGAGGCCGAAGTCCTTCGCGCGGACG
The DNA here is from genome assembly GCA_964653025.1 of uncultured Verrucomicrobiota bacterium. Classification (GTDB taxonomy): domain Bacteria; phylum Verrucomicrobiota; class Verrucomicrobiia; order JABWAM01; family JABWAM01; genus JABWAM01. Next base: position 13,705 of record CAZZBZ010000045.1, on the reverse strand, counting down.
GCGGCCATCACCGCTTGCAGGTCGTCGCGACTCTTGCCGGTCACGCGCACCTTGCCCTCCATGATCTGGGTCTGGACCTTGAGTTTCATGTCGCGGATCGCAAGGGTGATCGGCTTGGCCTTCTCCGTCTCGATCCCCATCACGAGGGCGATCTCCTGCCGCGCGCCCCCCATCGGGGCGACCTCCACGGTCTTCTGATCGAGGCTCTTCAGGCTGACCCCGCGCCGCGCCATTTTGTCGATGAGCACGTCGCGGAGCGCGCCGAGGCGATATTCGTCCTCGCCGGACAGCGAGAGCTTCTCCCGATCCCAACCGATCTCCCAGCGGACGCCCTTGAAGTCGAAGCGGTTCCCCAGTTCCTTGCGGGTCTGGCTCACCGCGTTGTCCACCTCCATGAGGTTCGCCTCGGAAATGATGTCAAAGGAAGGCATGGCGGAGAGGATGAACGATGAAGGATGAAGGATGAAGGAAAAATTGCAGCCCTTGTGAAAACCGTGCCGCGATGTGTGAAAACCCAACGTCTCTCCCCCAAAACCAATCCTCACCTCGAATCCCCCGCTCACCGTTCACACCGTTTTTCGTTCATCGCTCATCATTCATCGTTTTCTTCACCCCTCGATCCAGACGAGGTCGCCGGGCTCGACGATTTCAAAAAGGGCGATCACCTCGTCGTTGAGCATGCGGATGCATCCGCGCGAGGCGGGCTTCCCGATGAACTGCTCGGAGTTCGTGCCGTGGATGTAGATGAATCGCTGGTGGGAGTCCACGAGCGCGCCCTCGCGATCGATACCGGCGTTCTTCCCAGGCTCAAGCCCCTCGAGCCAGAGAATCCGGCTCGTGACAAGGTCGGACGAGGCGGAGGCGGTTGCGGATTCGTTGGTCGAGGTGGGCGGCACCCAGATCTGGCCCTTGAATTCGCGACTGTCGAAAATCGCCCCCTTGGGAGCGCCCCCCCCGATCTTCTCCTTGATGCGGTGCAGGCCGCGCGGGGTCTGGTGGGTGTCCGCCTTCTCACCAAGCCCCTTCGCCGCCGTCGAGACGCTCCACGTCCCGCGTGCCTTTCCGTCCTCGAAAAGGGTCATTTTCTGCTCCGCGACATTCACCACGAGGATGCGCGGCGTGGGGGCCACGCCGATCTCGGCGAGGCGGGCGAGGAAGACATGGGGGAACTCCGTCACGGCGAGGATCCCTGCCGTCAAAAGCGACAGGAGGGTCGGCGGCATCAAAACTGGACCGCCGAGGTCACCCGGTAGCCGGCGAGCTTGTCGCGACCCTTGAGGAACCCCAGTTCGATCAGGAACGAAATGCCGGCGACGGTGGCTCCCGTCTTCTCGACAAGCTGGGAAGTCGCGAGGGCAGTCCCCCCGGTCGCGAGCAGGTCATCCACAATGAAAGCACGCTGACCCTTCTTAAAGGCATCGGAATGGATCTGGAGTTCGCTCTCACCATATTCAAGCGCGTAGCGCACGGAGATCGTCTCGTACGGCAGCTTCCCCTTTTTTCGCACCGGCACGAGGCCGACCCCCAGGGCGTGTGCGACCGCGCCGGAGAAGATGAAGCCGCGCGCGTCAATGCCGACCACAACGCCCACGTCCTGCCCACGTGCCTGCTCGACAAACCAATCCACCGCCGTGGCGAGAAGGCTCGCATCGACGAGGATGGGGGTGATGTCCTTGAAAAGGATTCCTTTGATGGGGAAATCCGGCACGTCTCGGACGGCCGCCTTCAATCGTGCAGTGGGATCATTCATGGAAAAGCTACTGGGAAGGACCCGAGCCACGCTTGTCGGCCTTATCTTCGGAAAACTCCTCATCCCCCTCCTCAGGGCGCGTCGGGATGTCTTGCTGCTGGAGCATCGCGCGAATCTTCCGAAGGGCGAGGTTCTGGATCTGGCGAATGCGCTCCCGGGTAACCTTGAGCTTGCGGCCAATCACCTCGAGCGTAAGCGGCTTCGCACCGTCGAGCCCGAAACGGGCAACAAGAATCGAGCGTTCGCGCTCGTCCAGTTCATCGATCATCTCCAACACGTCCCGCCGCAGCGCCTTGTCGCGGAACATCTCGGAGGGGTCCAGCGCCGCCTCGTCAGCGACGATGTCACCGAAGGCGGCGCGGTCGTCGTCGCCCACCGGCGCATCGAGCGACGAGGGGCGGAGCGAGACGGTCCTGAGGTGCGAGATCTTGTGCTGCGGGATTCCCATATCCTCGGCAAGTTCTTCATCGGAGGGTTCCCGTCCCAGCACGTCCGCCAGCTTCGTTGCCGCCTTGCGGATGCGCGAAAGTTTGTCCACCACGTGGACGGGCAGGCGAATGGTCTTGGACTGGTTGGCGAGGGCACGCTTGATGGACTGCTTGATCCACCATGCCGCGTAGGTGGAAAGCTTCACCCCACGGTTCGGGTCGAATCGCTCCACGGCCTTCATCAGGCCGATATTCCCCTCGGAGATCAGGTCCTCGATCGGCAGGCCGTAGTTCGCGTAGTCATGGGCGATCTTCACGACGAAGCGCAGGTTGGCCTGAATCATGTGTGTCCGCGCCGCGGCGTCGCCCTTGCGGACGCGTTTCGCAAGGGCAATCTCTTCCTTCCGTGTGAGCAGGGCTGTTTGGACAATCTCCCGCAAGTAGATCTTCAGGCTCCCCTCTTCGGAGTCTCGGTGCGTGGAAGATAGGGCGGGTTTTGAGGCCATGAGAGGCGATGTCAGGGTTGCGAAAGCCTGATTCTCGGATAGGGTAGTCATTTACCAAAACCCTCTTCCAAAGTCAGCCCCTATTACGGGGCATGCACTTCGAAATCTATCCCCGTTTCCATGTCTCCCATCGTTGGCATCGATCTCGGCACCACCAACTCCCTCGTCGCCACCGTGGAGATGGGGATGCCCTACGTGATCGCCGACGCCGAGGGCCGCCATCTCACCCCCTCCGTGGTCCACTTCCCCGCGGGCGATACCGAGCCTCTCGTCGGCATCGAGGCGAGCCGCGTCCGCGGCATCCACCCGCGCGAGACGGTCTATTCCGTGAAGCGCTTCATGGGTCGCCGCGGCGCCGAGATTCCCGCCGAGGAGATGGTCCTTTCCTATCCCATCCGCGGGATCGGTGCCGGCCCCGTCGAGATCCCGATCCACGGACGGACCTTCCGCCCCGAGGAGATCTCCGCCCACGTCCTTGCCAAGCTCAAGCGCGACGCCGAGCGCGCCCTCGGCGGCGAGGTCACCCGCGCGGTGATCACCGTCCCCGCCTACTTTAACGACGCCCAGCGCAACGCCACCAAGAAGGCGGGAGAGCTCGCCGGCCTTTCCGTCGAGCGCATCATCAACGAGCCCACCGCCGCCGCGCTCGCCTACGGCCTCGATAAGCTCAAGACCCGCTCGAAGATCGCGGTCTACGACCTTGGTGGGGGGACGTTCGATGTCTCCATTCTCGAACTCAATGAGGGATCCTTCCAGGTCCTCGCCACCCACGGGAACACCCGCCTCGGCGGAGACGATCTCGACCGCCGCGTCACCGACCATCTCCTCGCCCTTGTCGCCGCCACTCCCGGTGCTCCCGCGAAGCCTTCCTCCGACCCGGTCCTTGTCGCGCGCGTCCGCGAGGCCGCCGAGAAGGCCAAGTGCGAGCTTTCTGAGAAGGAGGAAACCTCAATCTCGCTCCCCTTCCTCTCCCCCGGCTTCAACTTTGCCGAATCCCTCACTCGCACGAAGCTCGAGGATCTCACCCGCGACCTCGTCGCGCGCACGCGTGCCCACTGCCTCCGCGCGCTTGCCGACGCGAAGCTCCAGCCCGCCGACCTTGCCGAGGTCGTCCTCGTAGGGGGCCAAACCCGCATGCCCCTCGTCCAGCACCTCGTCCGGGAGGTCTTCGGACGGGAGCCCAACACCTCCGTCAACCCCGACGAGGCCGTCGCCCTCGGCGCGGCGATCCAGGCCGAGATCCTCTCAGGCGGTTTCAAGGAGATGCTTCTCCTCGATGTCACCCCGCTCTCTCTTGGGATCGAGACCTTCGGTGGGCTGATGAATGTGATCATCCCCCGCAACTCGACAATCCCGATCAAGGCGGGCGAGATGTTCACCACCGCGGTGGACCACCAGCGCTCGATGCTCATTCACGTCCTCCAGGGTGAGCGCGAGCTCGCGAGGGACAACTGGTCGCTGGGACGGTTCGAACTCGCCTTCGAACGTGCACCGAAGGGTGTGCCACGTGTTGGCGTCCAGTTTGAGATCGACGCCAACGGCATCCTCCATGTCCTTGCCCGCGACGTGAAGACCGGGACCGAGAAGATCATGGAGATGAAGTCGGCCGTGGACGTCTCCGACGAGGCGGTCGAGAAGATGATCTCCGAGTCGGTGGACCATGCCTTCGACGACCTCGCCCAGCGCCAGTGGATCGATGCGAAGATCAAGGCCGGCGAGATGCTCAAGGCCACCCGCCACGCCCTCGCCGAGGTCGGTGCGAAGCTTGAGGCTGCCGAGCGCGCAAAAATCGAGTTGGTCCTCCGCGAGGTCGAGGCCGCCCTCGAAACAGAGGACCCAAAGTCGAAGATCGGTAACGCCCAGCGCCTCAAGGCGGCAAACACCGCGCTTGACGACGCCACGCAGCGCCTCGCCACCGTCCTCATGGACACCTCCCTCGCCCGGGCCGCAAAGGGGTAGGGATGAATGGGACAGAACCCCGAGGAGAAGTTCTCGGGCAGGTCGAAGCCTTACCCCCCATTCACGTACTTGCCCCGTCGCATCAGGGGGCCTCGGGACTGCCCGGTTTCGTGCCCGCGCGAAAGTCCTCGAGCGTCGAGCTGCCGCTGATGAACTGGGCCCGTCCCGTCATCCGGCACCGTCGAAAAACATTCCCCCCGGACCAGACCTTGAGGTCCCGCGCGTAGTACTCGGCCCAACCGTTGCCGTCCCCAAAGCACTTCTCGAGGGTCACGCCCCCCACCCCGTTCCCGAGGTCAAAGCCATCGAGGCGGTTCCTCATCGCGACGCATCGGACGAGGCGCATCCGATAATCCACCCCATCCGGAAAGACGTGGCGCGACAAGGGCTCCGTGCCTTTCACAGCCCTCACGTGCTGAAAACTGAATCCGTCGCCCCCCTCGCTCCGCATCCCGTGCGCGAGGCAGCAGTCCCAATCCACCTCGTAGGCCGCCCCGCGATTCACGGAAAAACCGTTCTCCTTCATCCCGTAGGCGAGCACCCGCTCGAAACGGAGGAACCGGCTCGGCTCGGTTTCCTCCTCCGCGATCCGAAGGACCACCCCCTCGAGACTGAGGGACGGATCCCCGGTCACCACGCAATCGCGGACCGTCACGTGGCGGCACCCGTGGAACTCCAGGTTGGTGGCCGCGTCGCGCAATGCGAGGTTCTCGATCACCAGGTGTTCGCAGCGGTCGAGACGCAGGCCGACAGAATGCCCCCTACCGTCGATCGATGCGATGCCCTCCCCCCCCTTCAGCGACAGTCTTCCCGCGTCGAGGGCTTCGCGAATCGGAATCGAGAACAACTCCCGATCCACCTCCCGGATGGTCGTCCAGTCGATCGGCATTGCCCCCTCCCCCCGAATCCGAATCGGACGACCTTCCTCACCGCAAACTCCAGAAAACTTGGCGACAGGATACGCCCCCGGGCAGAGGACGATTTCCATGCCCGGCCGCACCCGCTCGAGGGCCCGAGCCAGCGTACGCCATGGGGCCTTCCGACTTCCATCCGCCGCGTCGTCCCCTGAGGGAAAGACAAACTTCACCTGCGCTTCGTCGATTGCGGAGGAAGCCATCAGGGGAATGGTTTGACATACTGGTGGCGCGAATGTCACGAAAGATGTCTCACGCCATGACCGATACGAAGAAAAGAGCGTCCTTTCTGGAACCCGCACGACGGGTTCCCGTCACCCACGAGGTGGATGTGATGGTGGTGGGAGCCGGCTCCGCCGGCGTTTGCGCCGCGATCCGGGCGGCGCGGGAAGGCGCCCGCACCCTGCTGGTGGATACCGAGGGTTTTCTGGGCGGGACCTGGACGGCCGGCATGCAGACCCATGTCACCTCCTTCCACGACGGGCGGCGGGTGATCGTGAAGGGAATCGTCCTGGAAATCATGAAGCGCCTTGCCCGCGCGGGGGGAGCGGAGGATCCCACGCGCAAGTTTCGCCCGGCCTATTTTTCGGAGAAGCTCCGTTCCTACTGGGTCAACTTCAACCACGAGATGCTGAAGGGAATGCTCGATGACATGGCCACGGAAGCCGGGGTCCGGATGCTGCTGCACACCCGCTGCGTCGGCGCCATGGTCCAGAAAAACCTCCTTCAAGGGGTGATCGTTGAGAACAAGTCCGGACGGCAGGCGATCCGCGCCAAGGTAACGGTTGATTGCAGCGGCGACGCCGATGTTGCCTTTTTCGCGGGGGCCCCGACCGTGCGGGGACGGGCGCACGACGGAAAATGCCAGCCGCCCACCACCACATTCCTTCTTCTGGATGCAAACCTCTACAAGGGCGGTGCCTGGCTCAAGCAGCACCCGGGTTACCTGGCAGCCTGCGAGAAGAAGGCGCGGGCTCGCGGCGAGTTGACGCTCCCCACGCGCCTCCGCCTCGGCACCTATTCGTGCCTCCCTCGGGTCTCGTATCACAACATCACCCGCATCCTCGGCGTGGATGCGACCCGTGCCGAGGACCTCACCCGGGGGGAGATCGAGGGACGCAAGCAGGTCCGCGAGGTGGTCGCCTTCTACCGGAAATATGTGCCGGGCTTCGAGAAGTGCCGCCTCCTCGCCACTTCCAGTTCCCTCGGCCTCCGCGAAAGCCGCCGCATCGTCGGGGAGTACACCATGACTGGGGAGGACATCATGGCCGCGCGCCATTTTCCCGATGGCATCGCCCGCCATCGATATTACATCGACATGCACAGCCCGGACGGGGACGGGAGCGAGGGCGAGGCGGGGCAGGCCCGCGTGCCGCCGCCGGGAACCCACTACGAGGTCCCCTATCGCTGCCTGGTGCCGAAAAAGATCGACCAGTTGCTCGTGGCCGGCCGTTGCGTCAGTTCCACGCGGGAAGCCCTCGGCTCCCTGCGGACCACGGCCTGCTGCGCCCAGATGGGCGAGGCGGCGGGCCTGGCGGCGGCACTCGCGATTCGCCGCGGGAAGATCGTCCGCAGCATGGACGGCCAGGTCCTGAAGAAGCGACTGCTGGGGGGAGGCTAGATATCATTTGACAGGGCGGCTTGAGAAGTGCCAAGCTTTCATAACGTTATGACCTCGCCATCTTTCACTCTGCCCCCGGAGGCCGTCCGCTGGCGTGCGGAACGGGAGCAGGAGGTCACGGACGTCCTCCTTCCCCCTCTTGCGGGCGAGGAGGCGGACCCGTTTCACGCGCGCCTTTGCCCGGCCTGGCTGAAGGAGGAAATCCCAGCGAGGTGGCATCCCTTCGTGGGGCGCCGCGGGCTTCCAGAACCCTACCATTCCCGCCCGGGCCCGCTCGGCCTGCGCTCGCGGGGATGGGACCGTTGGCAGGCCAACCATCTCCTCGTCTGGCGCGAGGAAACCCGGGGCTGGATCGAGAAGGAGTACACCCCGCTCCGTCCCGTTTATGTGACGGGGACCCTGCCGATGTTTGAAGAGTTGGCCGCGCGTTTCGGCGCGGGGCTTTCCTCCCCTCGGGAGAAGGCCGTTACCTTCCTCACCCGCGCCCTGCCGGGGCTCTGCCGCCACCCGACCGTCCCCCCGATCGGGCCGATGTGCCCGACCAACCGCGGGCTCGATGACGACGCCATCCTCAGGAGCGGGATCGGCTACTGCAACGAGCAGGCCCGCCTCTTCATCCGCCTCTGCCAGGTCTCCGGCATCCCGGCCCGTTTCGCCTTCCTTTTCTACTCCGACCAGAAGACCGGCCACACGGCCGCAGAGTTCCACGCCGACGGCGGCTGGGCCCTCGCCGACCCGAGTTGGTTCCTGGTCGTGACGGGACCGGGCGGCCGCCTCCTCTCCAGCGCGGAGTGCCTTCTCCCCGAGAACCGCATGCACGTCGGCACGGCCTACTCCCGAAGGATGCGGGAAATCGCCGCCATGAACGACGAGGACCTCGCGGGCGCGGCCTACGCGCACCTTTCCGATCCCACCGCCCGCGCCCGGACGACCGCGCGCGCGGCCTCCGCGCTCCGTGCCGAGGTCCTCGCACGCGACGAGGAGGAACTCGGGCGGCATCTTGGGTTCCTCGCCATCCTCAACCATCCCCTTCCCCCACATCGAAAATGATCCTCTCCTTCCTCCTGCTTCTGGCGGCAGCGGTCCTGGCCCCGGCGGCCGACATCCCTCCCCTCGCGTCTCTCCCCATGGATCCGTCGGCGGCGCTGGAGAAGTGGGAGTTCACCGGGGCCACCAACGCCTTCAGCCTCGCCCTGGTGGACGACGAGGTCCTGGGCCGCAAGGTGCTTGAAATCAAGGGAACCCCGGACCGGAAGCTGAAGATCCGGTCGTGCTCCCTGAAGTCGAAGGCCCCCGTGGACGGCGCGTATGTCGTCGAGGCCTGGGTTCGCTTCCCGCAGGTGTCCGTGGACGCGAAAGGCGTGGAGATCACAAAGCCCTCGATCAAGGCGACGCTCTCGTGCGGAACCCTCTCGTCCAGCAATGCGCCGGCCTATGTCCTTGAGGCCGGGACAGGGCCGGGCCAGTTCTCGTGGTCGGGCAGGTGGGGCACCAACGTGATCGCGCGTGGCGGCCTTGTCCCCTTCCTGAAGCTCGCGGACATCACGCCCTTTTCCCCCGAGTCGTTTCGGCTGGAAACCGAGGCGGGGATCGCGGCCATGCCGTCGCCGCAAACGACCTGGATCCCGCTGCGCATCGAGGTCGGGCCGCAGCGGGTGCGCACGTACTACCAGGGCATGCTCGTGACGGAACAACCGGCGACAGGGCTGCCCGCAGGGCCGGTCGAACTGGCCTTCCTCCAGGGCGATGTGCGCGTGGCGCGGCTGGAGGTGCGGCCGGCGGAAACGGTCGCGAGCCCCTTCGTCCCGGTTCCGCTGGACTTCCGCCTGAACGCCTCCGGCCCGGTGGACGTCCCCGCGCTGCATCGGACGGGCGAGGGATTCCAGGTCCACGGCATCCCGTTCCGTCTCGCCGGCGGGACTTCAACCAACGACCACGTGGATGTTGGTGCGAGCGTGTTCCGCCATCGGTTCGGCACCAGCTATGCCGCGGAGATCGACCCCGAGAACCACACCCAATCGCCAAATCTCTTCGAGCCGGCCCGCATCCGCCTGTCGGTTCCGCAGAGGGCGTATGCGCGGGCATGGATCCTGGCGGGGGCAAACGACGACTCGAAGCGCGCGCCGATCCTCACGTTGCGCTTCTACAAACCCATGACCGATTGGACCACGGATGCCGCGGTCACGGTGCCGTCCTTCACGGCGGAAGCGGGCGGAACGAACGCCCGTCCGGTCCAGGTCAGGACCAAGGACGGCAAGACCGCCAACCTCTGGCTCATTCCGATCGAGCTGAACACGGCGGAACTGGTGGCCGGTTATCGGGCCCCAACCCTGAGCATCGAGTTGACGAAGGAGGTCAAGCCGAACGTCGGCTATCCCGATCCCTCCAACTACTCCTACCAACCGGCCGGCCTGCCAAGCAGCGTCCAGCTCTATGGCCTCACGCTCGAGGAAGCGCCAGCCTGGGCGGTGGGGACGAGCGACGTGAAGGGCGGAGTGTACACGGCCCCGGCGACCCCGATCTGGCAGGTCACGGTCAGGAACCAGTCCGCCCGCGATCTCCCGGTCGTCGTGCAACTGGCGGTCAGCGACCCGTATGGCAAGACGATGCCGCTGGAGAAGAAGCTCACGCTGAAGCCAGGCGAGGAGCAGACCCCCTCCTTCCCGCTCAAGCCCACCGTCTACGGGCTGCACACGGTGCGGACCACGCTCTCCGCCGGCGAGTGGCGCCAATCCCGCGAAGGCACCTTCCTCGCGCTGCCCGCCCACTCCCGCAAGGCCACCCCGCTGAACAGCCCCTGGGGCGTCTGGACCTGGAATGGAACCCACGACACCAATCCCAACCTGGAGGACTGCGCCCGCCAACTCCAGGCGCTCGGGGCCATCAACCATTTTGACCTGGAAGAAGTGATCGATCGCAGGAACAAGACGACGAGAAGCCTGAACGATCTTCGCACCCGTTGGGGCCTGGGTCCCACGCACTACCGGCTCATCCCGAGAATCGCGCCGGACTGGGCCGCGAAGAGCCCCCTGGAACCGTCGGACTACGAGGCGTACAAGGAGGAAAAGGGGCAAAAGGCGCGGGCGTTGGTCGAGGCGCATCCCGACTTCCAGTACGTCAACTGCTTCGCCGAGAACGCCGTCTCGTTGCGCCTGACGCATGGCATCCCGGCCTGGGCGCTGGGGCAGCCTCCGTTCGAGTACGACGCGAAGGAGACGTCGCGGCTCCGCCAGATGCTGAACGCGGCCAATGCCGCCGCCGAGGGCGTGAAGAAATACGCGCCCGGCGTGAAGTTCCTCTTCGGTCATGGGGCGGCGAACTTCGCGCCCCCGTTTTTCAAGGAGAAGAACTGGAACCCGGACCTCTTCGCGGGCTTCGGGATGGATCTGCCCCAGTTCGAGCGCATGCCCGAACGGCAGCCGCGAGCCACCGAGCCGAGCCTTCTCTACTTCCTCCAGAAAGAACTGAAGGAGCGGGGCATGGAGAAGAAGGAGGTCGTCCACCTGGAGTCCTACTATCCCCCCAGCCACGAGTTGGCGCTCGGCTTGCGCGGGCAGGCGAACAGCCTGGTCCGCACCGCGGTACTTTCCATGGCCCTGGGCACCACCAAGTTCATGCATACCTGGTGCCTGCAGGACCCCGCGAACCGCTGGGGCAGCTCGCACTACAGCGGCTCCGGCCTCATCGGACGCGAACCCGAGGGCCATCCCAAGCCGGCCGCCGCCGCGTTCGCCACCATGGCGCGCGTCCTGGACCTGGCCAAGTACGATGGCTGGTTGGAGACCGGGAGCCGGAGCACCTTTTGCCTCCGCTTCAAGGATGCGGATCGGTGGATCTACGCGGCCTGGACCTACCACGGCTCGCGCCCGCTCGAAATCACGGCGGATTCCCCCCGGGCCAGGCTCGTGAAGATCGACGAGAGCGGGAACGAGTCCCCGCTCCCCCTCGACCAGGGCAAGGCCACGGTGCCGCTCACCCCGACCGTTCTCTGGATCGTGGCCAAGGATGGCGAAATCAAGGGCGCGCTTGCCGGCAAACCGACCTATCGCGACGCGCCCGGCGAACGGCAGGTCGCCCTCGACAATTTTGAGCAAGGTCGTTGGACCTACGACCCAAAGCCCTACCCCCGCTACGCGAGCAACAACTGGGACATGGTGCGCGAGACGGCCCGGTTGACCCAGGAGTTCGTCCGGTCCCCGGAGCGCAACTCCACCGTTTGGCGGGTGAGCATGGCCGAGCGGCCGGCCGGCAAGCCCTGCGTCGGGTTCTACGGGGTCTTCACGCCCTCCAAGCCCATCCCCATCCCCGGCAAGGCCCGCGCCCTCGGCGTGCATGGCAACGGCCAATCCCAATGGTTCCGGGTGGTCTATGAGGTGGTGGATGCCAAGGGGGAGGTCTGGCTGAGTTGCGGCCAGAAGAACGCATGGAACTCGGACGACATCCATTCCTGGTCGTACTTCAACCACGACGGCTGGCGCTACATGGAGTTCCCCCTCCCCGCCAGCTCCCCGGGCGACAACTACCGGGAGAAGAGCTGCTACTCCTGGGGAAGCTCGGGCGATGGCATCGTGGACCTCCCGCTCACCCTGACCCGCGTCATCGTGGAAATGCGCACCGACATCATCTACGTCAACGAGATGATGCCGGTGAAGGATTTGTCCATCGAACTCGATGACCTGGTGGCGGTCTACGACGACCCGGAGAACCTGACGGACAAGCCCATCAAGCTGCAGGCGGCGACGCGCGATGCCTGGCGACCGTCCCTCGCGGCGTCGATCCTGCCCAACCCCATCAAGAGGTTGCTGGAAGACGGGGCCGGCCCCGCGCCGTTGATCGAGAAGATCTTCCCGCCGGAAGTCATGGACAGCGGCGACCAGCTCTACGTCAAGGTCAAGCCGGTCGAGGGCGCGCAGAAATACACCGTGTATGTCTCCGCGTACCCGGACGGCACCGGGGCCCGGGCCGCCCCCGCCAAGGTGGAGCAGGATGCCTCCCTCCTCTTCGTCCGGGGACTCCAGCCTTCCATCCCGATGTACCTCTTCGCGTCTTACACGGACAAGGACGGGAAGGAATCCAAGCCGTCCAAGGCCCTCAAAACCGTGCTTCGCGACGAGTTTCCCTTCAAATGATCACCCCACAAAAGAAACCGGGCCTCCTCGTCGCCGTCGCCGCCCACGCGGACGACGCCGAGCTCAACGCCGGCGGCCTCATGGCCAAGTGGGTCGCCCGCGGCGGACGCGTCGCCCTCGTGATGGTCACCAACAACTGCTCCGGGGAAATCCTCCCCGCCAATGGCGACGAGACCCGCTTGGAGCGGCGCCTGCCGGCCGCGACGACCGCCCTCCGCCACCGCGAGCAGGCCGCCGCCGCGAAGCTGCTCGGGACAAAGATTTACCACCTTGGTTGGCCGCAGCGCCACTACTGGAACGGCCAAAAAGTCGTGAGCCTCGACCATGGAACGCGAAGCAAGCCGCCGGCGGGGATCGAGAAGACCCCGCTCGTGATCGCCTTCCGCCAGCCCCCCGCCGTCAAGCGCATGGGCAACCTCCTCGTCACGCTCAAGCCCGCGCGCGTGATCACGCAGATCCCGACCGACCTCGATCCCGAGCACCACGCCACCGCCTGCCTCGTCTGGCAGGCCTTCGCCGCGAACCCGAAGAAACTCGGGCGCGTCCCGCTGCATTTCTGGTCACCTGGATCGAGCTGCGTCGACGGCATCTTCGACCCGGGCTACGACGTGATCGAGGACATCAGCGACCACTTCGAGACCAAGCTCCGCCTCTGCGCCGCCCACCGCAGCCAGATGGTCCGCATGCGCTGGGAGATGGTCGTCGCCCGCGCGCGCAAGTGGGGTCGCCACATCGGCGTGCGCTACGCCGAACCTTTCAAGACCGCCCAGAAACCTTCCCTCCCATGAACTCCCCCTCCTCCCTTCCGTGGTGCTGGCTCCTCTCTCTCGGGATCCTCGGATTTCTCCCCCACGCCCCCGCAGCCGCCCCCCTCATCGCGAACCCGACCTTCGAGGATTCCCGCGGCGACGGGAAACCCGACGGGTGGGAGCTCAAGACCTACGTCCTCGAGAAGTTCAAGGGGACCCGCTGCCTCAGCATGAAGATCCCGCGCAAGGACAAATCCTCCTTCACCGGGGAGGCCACCACCACCTTCCAGGGACCCGAAGGATGGTACCGCGTCACCGTGAGCTACCTCGACGAGAACGACGGGGTCAGCAAGGGGAAGTTGCTGGTGAACGGAAAGCCCGTCGATATCTGGAACTTCGACGGGACCTTCGGCGACTGCTGGCGCGACGAGGTGATCGAGAATGTCGAACTCAAGCCCGGCGACAAGGTCACCTTCTGGGGACGCGACAACCCCTCGGAATATTGCCGCATCCGCTCGCTCACCGTGGTCCCCAGCCCGAAACCCCCGACCCCGCAGGAAATCGCCGAGATGAAAAATCCCCCGGTGATCCCCGAGGGGGAGTACGGGCCGCTCGTGCCCCTGCGCGACTCCCGCGACCTTTCCGCCGA